>JAQCAD010000034.1 GCA_027621915.1 Pseudomonadota bacterium | reverse complement strand
CTGATCCATGCGCTTGCACCGTGCTGAGAAGATGCGTGATTATCCCATGTATTGAAACTTAATCAGAGTCTTCCTAGTAGTCTGTCGGCTGGACAACGCCGATATAGGGCAAAGTGCGATCCTTTTCGTCGTAGTCCAGCCCATACCCGACGACCCATTCGTCACCGATACTGAAGCCCAGATAGTCAATTTTCACATCAACTTCGGTTTTGTGTTCTTTGTGTAACAAAGTACACGTACGTACCGACGCGGCGCCTCGTGTCTTTAGCATGTCGATCAGGTAGTGCAGCGTGTGCCCCGTATCCACAATGTCCTCGACAACGAGTACATGCCTGCCTTCGATACTGCGACGCACGTCCATGACGAGCCTTACAGCACCACTGCGAATACTGCCGTGTTCGTAGCTTGCAACGGAAATGAATTCGATATGTCTCGGGATGGTCAGCCGGCGCGCCAGGTCAGCGAGAAAAATAAAGGACCCCTTCAGGATGCCGATGAGAACAAGCTCGCCCTTGTCAGCGTAGTCGAGAGAGATTCGTGCCGCGAGTTCATCGACCCGCAGCCTGATCTCCTCCTCGCTGATGAGCGTTTCTGGATTATGCATCACGGGTATATATCCCTGTCAGGTGTCTGAATTGGTGACATCAGGCCGACGTATCATCGGCCACGCAAGCCATGCGAAAAGTAACGCAAAAACTGCAAGGCACCAAACTATCACTGCACCAGCTGGTAAATCAGCACTAACAGACAGCGCCAGCCCAGCCAGGCAGCCGGCAACACCAACGCCGTATCCGCACAATATTCGCAATCCACGTCGATCGATATGACGCGTTGCCAGTGCGGGTATGATCAGGCAGGCGAAGACGAGATATATGCCGACGAGTTGTACCGACGCAGTAACCGCGAATGCGAAGACCGCGTAAAAGCCAAACCCTCGCAGTCGGTCACGCATGAAGTACCACGCCAGTAACACCAGTGTATTGACAATGGCAACTGGCGCCAGTTGTTCATAGTTAACCCAGAGAATTTGTCCGACCAGGAGCTCCTTCAGATGCTCGCCGCCGTGCGGATTTCCCGCCAGCAACAGGATACCGGCGGTCGCCGCGAGTATGAACGAGACGCCAATCAGGGCTTCCTGTATTTGAGGCCAGCGTTTGTCAGTCAAATGAAGTATGAACGCCGCGATCAATGCGGCAGAAACTGCGGCAACCTGCACCATGAGTCCTTCCGCCTCCCACCCCATGGAATCGGCGGCGATGACGCCAAGTCCGGCAACCTGTGCAATCGCAAGATCGATGAATATGATGCCGCGCCGCAATACCTCTGTGCCGAGCGGGACATGCGTGCTCAGGACCAGCAAGCTGGCCAGCAGCGCGGGACCGATGATACTCATTTCGAAAGCGTTCAAGGCGCGCGCTGCTCCAGCATGTGTAGCGTTACATCATAAAGCGTAAAGAGATCGATCACGTCGTCTCTTCCTCCAACTGTGAATGGCAGCATGATTTCCGGTATATCGAGGCGCCCGGAAAGCCACCGTGACGGCTTTTCATTTTCATAGGGCGTACGGATGACGCCGACCGGCGGATCAGGGGTTAGTTGTTCAAGCAGCGTCGCAAGTTGTGCGCCGCTTGGAGGAATTCCGGGTTTCGACTCCAGTGTGGCAACGATGTCCAGCCGCAGCCAGTCCGCGAGGTAGCTGAAACTTCGGTGATGAGACGCGAACCGCAGGCCATTCAGCGCGAGCACCCGCTCTTCCCATTCTTCCGCAGCTTGATTCCAGCGGCGCTGAAAATCGTCCAGGCGAGTTCGATACAACGCGGTATTGTCCGGATCAATCTCGATCAACCTTTCGGTCAACGCGTCGGCAACCCGTGAAATGTTTCGCGGGTGCAAATGAATATGCGGATTGCCTTGCGGATGAACGTCTCCCTGCGAGCGATCTATCACCTTCGGAACTTCGAGACGGCGTACGTACTCTGCCGCAAGAAAGTGGCCCGGGGCACCGACCTGGATCTGCCGATTTCCCGCCCTTCGTAGTAGCAACGGTAACCAGCCGATTTCGAGATCAGCGCCGCTGCAAACGACCAGGTCAGCGCTTCGTACTGCGGCAATGAGACTTGGCTTGGCTTGCAAACTGTGTGGATCCTGGAACGCGGTTGTCGCGACCGTCAGTTCAACGTCCGGCGGTCCGAGTTCAGTAACCAATGCGCCCCATTCGGGTTCGCAAGCGAAAACGTTGAGTGCATTCGCCGCGTGCGGGACGACCAGGAGCAAAGCTAAAGAAATGATTCGGTTCATTGCAGGCTCCCTCAAAATTGATGTCCACCATGAGCGCCAATGCTCATGATGTACTGCAGATACCACTGATCGTCTGACACATCGAGCACGTTGTCGTTCGTGTACTGCAGCCTTAGCCGGCTGAATTCGCTGGGCGACCAGTCAAGCATCAGGCTGTCACGGTATGACTGTCGACCCGGGTCCCCGATGACTGTTCCTGCAAGCAATACGCCATTGTTCGCATCGACAATGTCATGACGTAACCCTACGCGCCAAAGACGGGCGAACTGCAAAACGCTTTGTAAATACCAGCCATTCTGGTCGCCGTTGTACGGAATGCCCTCGAAGAAGCCGTCTTCGGACCGGCGAAAAAATTCTCCCTGGAGTTTCAGGCTCCTTTCGTTTGAGTTTCCCTGCGGCGACCATTTCCATACGAAATCGACGACCGTAAGATCGCTGTCGCCGGAAAACAGCTCATTCGTCGTGCCGCTTCGGTTCACCGCATCGGCACTGGTGTGAGACAGTCCGGCCTGCCAGCTATGACTGTCGCCCATGTCGCCACCGATTTTTGAGAACAATGTCCAGGCTCCCGGCGAACTTTCGGCGTTCGCGCTTGCCGGGAATCCGCCGCCCCAGTTGATCTCGCTGCCAATTTCTATCAACAGTGATGTCGGTGCAACCCACCGTACCTGCATGCCATCCACTGAGTACCGGCCGCCAAAAAAAGCCTGGTAGGGCAACGGTCGATCGACGAAATCGTCAGCGTGCATATGAAAACCATTCAGATAGCCAGCGGCTGAAAAGAATCTGCCTCCGGTAACCGAGAGGCCCATGGGCAAATCCGTTGTTTGCAGCCAGGCCTCCTCCAGTCCGACTTCCGCGGCACCATCCTCTTCACTTATGCTGAACGTCAGATTGCCAAAATATCGGTTGTCGACATTCGCCTTGAGATTGATTTCAGCTTCACCAAGCGAAAAGCCGGAGTCGCCTGTACCGATTTCCCCACCGGGCTGAAATCCCGGAATATCGGTCCAGCCGCGGTCAACGTCAGCGTATCGGCCGATTAGTACGGCGCCGATTCCTGGATTGAAAGTGTTGGCCGCGGAGGACCCCGATGACTGATCGATAGTTGCTTGTTCAACGAGCGCTACTGCGTCGCCCGCGTCCTTTCGCGCGCCTTGCGCCATTCGTTCAGTTCGCGCCAGTCTGCCTTCAAGTTCGCTGATACGCGCTTCGTAGTCGTGACGCAGCTCCTCGACCAACTGCCTGAGTTCTGCGACATCGTCGGTGGCGTCTTGTGCATTTGCCGCTGAGAAAAACGACACACTCAATGCCAGCACTAATATTGATACTTTTGAAATCTTCACCTGAATCACCACCCATTCGTTCAATGCGGTCGGATACTGCGTAGTGCGATCCGCTGGCATCTCATCCACGAATCACGGGGCGTTCGTGCCCTCGCGATTCATTCTTATTCGTCGATTGCGAAATAGCTCTGAAGTGGAGAGGGTGGGCCGCGCTGCCGGGCGGTCAGTGCATGGAGTGATTTGAATTCTCGTATCGATTCGGCGTGTACCACCGATCTACTGTGACCTGGTTCGACGAACGGTGACGTGTCAACACAGGCGGTCCCGAGCTGGCTGGCAGCAACACAGGTCTTACACACCTGATTTTGCGGCACACCAGCTTCGTGTTCGGACGCATGGACCAGCGCTCCCCACTGTGCTGCGACAAGGAAGGCAGCCAGCAGAAGGTTTGGGATCAAGCGGGTCTTTTGGCGAACATCAGGCATGTGCGGACTGTATCCCATCGCGCGGGACTTGTTAAACAGAAATCAGCACACACGAATATGTCATTGATTACCAATAAAATTACGAATTGCCGCAAGGCCTTCCGCAGTGTTCAGGCGCCCATAACCGATGCGGAAACGATCGCTCGGAACGACGGTCAGCGAAGACCGGTAGACGCTCGCCGGCAATAACAGCACGCCGGCATTTTCGACCAGGTTGTGGCAGAACGCCTCAACGCCGTCGCTGCCGGTGTAGCGCGGGAACCCGATGCATCCGCCGTCGGGAATAATCCATTCGAACAAGTTCGGGTGTTCTGCAAAAAAGAAGTCCAGGAGCGACAGGTTTTCCTGAATGATTTTCCGGTTACGACGCAATATCGAGTCACTGGATTTCAAAGCAATTTGCGCGAGAATTTCACTTGGCCCAGAGTTGCAGATCGACAAATAGTGTTTTACGCGCTCCATCCGACCGAGCATTTCCTTGTCCTGAGTTGCTATCCAGCCAATTCGCAGACCCGGCAGGCCGTAGGCTTTGGACATGACGTTAAGGGACAAGGCACGCTCGTATACGTCAGCGGCCTGAGGCAGGCGATTTTCATCTTCTCGTTCAAGCAAACGATAGACTTCGTCTGAGAACACGTAAATGCCGCGTTCGCGCGCGAGCGAAATAAGCCCGTCAAAAGTCTTGTGATCGATGACTTTTCCGGTCGGGTTGTGCGGGAAGTTTATCGAAATCAGCCGGGTGTTCGAACGGAGAGCGTCATTGATTTCGTCGAGATCCAGCTCCCAGTTGCGTTCCGAATTGAGTGCAACGCCGGTCACTTCACATATTGCACCCGGTATCGTTTCAGCGGCCTGGTAGTTCGGCGTTACGACAATGGCGTGGTCGCCTGGTGCCAGTAACGCCTGCATTGCTGCGAAGATGCCTTCCTCCGCGCCGGCGAAGGTCAGTACATTCGACTCGTCGACAGTCTCATAAGTGTCCGCAATAGCCGCCCGCAGCGCCGGAGCACCAAAAGTCTGCGTGTAACCGAGCTGCAGTTGATCCCAGGCCTTGCGGTCTGCGTCGTCTGACAGGTCGAGCAACTCCCGGACAGACATGCTTTCCATGTCGGATGCACACATGTGATAGCGAGCACGGAATTCCCAGCGGGAAAAGTAAGTTTCCAATCGAAAGTCGGGGAGCATGCGGATCTCGTGACAATGGGATGTCCAGATTATGGCACGCAGTAACAGTTTGTACGTATTGATCGAACTGCGCCCGGGACTAGGATCTGGAAACCGGCTGCGAGAGATTCCGTGGATGACAATGAAATCTGCCCATCAGGCGATTCATCGGCTGAACAAGCTGCGGAGTTGTTTCGGCAAGGCATATCCAGCCGAGAAAACCATTCTGCTCGAGGAATTGCCAGGCCTGGCTTTGCGGACTGCTGCTGATCTGCGATCTCTGCACCAAACGCTTTGCTTTATGCGCGCATTCCCCGACTCACGAGATATCTACGACAAGGCAGTCGCTCTCCTGGCTGACTTTCCGCTGATTGTGAGTCGCCTCAGTGACGTCCAGCGAACGCGGCTCGGCGACTCGGGAATCGCCGGAACGGATATCCACTACCGGTTTTCCTTCGAAGTTGCGACCTGGTTATCCTGTCACTATCCCGGAATAGCCACCATCGACTGGCAGGAACTCGAAGACTCCACCCGGATGGACGAGTTACTCGAACATATCCTCGAGGGCACAGAATTGGACTACTTCGACAGTGGTCGGGTTAGCACAGAGGAATGGTTTGGCATTGCCGTGAAGAACGGGAGCGCAACGGACTTCGACTGGCTGCTGTCGCAAATGGGCGAGCGACAGCGATACGTGCGGTTTTGGGCGTCGCTCTACAATGCAGCGGAAATTCCGGTCAGATGCCAGCTGGCTGAATCGAGCCTGTCGAAATCGGCCAACGTGATGAAACCGAAATCGGTCTTCTATCGAAAGTCCGGCATGCGTCGCAAAGTTGTCAATGCCCGGAATGAGATTACGCGACCACTTGATCGGATAACTCGTGTGAGCAAATCCCGCGGTAAACACTACATTGACATAGCGATGAGTTCGCTGACTGTCAGGCACCGGGAAACCATTCATTTTAACTATTCAAATCCCGACGAAGTGTACGTTGCCGATGTCGGCACCGGCATCAACATTGTCGTGACCGGCCTGCAGGCAGACCACCGCTATCCGCTCGAATGTACGATGGGTTTCCTGATCCTCTCGAATGGCGCACCGATTGGCTACGGTGGCACGAGTATTTTGTTCAGGCAGGCAAACACCGGGATCAACATTTTCGATGAGTATCGCGGGAGCGAAGCGGCGTGGCTGTGGGTACAGGTCATGAGGGTATTCCACTCATTGACCGGATGTAATCGATTTATTGCGAATGCATTTCAGTTCGGTAGCGAAAATACCGAAGCGCTCAAAAGCGGCGCGTTCTGGTTCTACTATCACTTGGGTTACAGGCCGGTCGATCAGGATGTCAGGCAACTGGCAAGGGCTGAGTCTCGCAGGCTAAGGTTCGACAGAGGACGACGAACGCCGACAGATATCCTCAAGTGCCTGGCGAAATGCGATATGCACCTGACACTTCCAGGCGCCCGCACGAGCGACTGGTTTGACGAGGACTGGATCGAAACGTGCGGTTTGCTGACGACCCGGGAGTTGGCCAAAACCGATGTTCGGTCGAGAAGCGCGTCTCATCGCAAACTCGCCGGGGGTCTGGCCAGCGAGTTGCGTATTCATTCGATGGCAAAGTGGTCTGCCCAGGAACGTAGTTGGTTTACCCGGCTATGCCCCGTTGTTGCGGCAACGAACCCGGGTAAATGGCCTGCAGCTGAGCAAAGGACGCTCGCCAGTCTCATGCGGGCTAAAGGGGGAAAGTCGGAGCTGGACTTCGCGCGGCGGTTCGGCCGTCACCAGGCATTTTTCAAAGCGCTAAAATCGGCGTGCAAGCGAAGCGACTGATCTTTTCAGGCACTGCGTTTCGTCACGCACACACTCATACAGACATCTCCCGATTCGAAAACCGGTCGGCATTCTGAAGAAAATGTCGGAATGCTTCTTTCTGCCTGCAATTCAACCGAAATTCTCCCGACCTCCCGTCTATCAGATTGGACACACATCGCTTATCAAGGGAGTTCAGAAAATGCGAATAGACAATTCAACGACCATGACCGTCGTCGCAGCAGGACTATTCCTGTTTGCATTGAGTAGCAATGCATTCGCCGAGGCAGGTTGTTCAGCAAGTGCCCACACACAAAGACTGGCCTGTGAATTCGATTTGCGCGATGACTTTTATACAGTGACCGCGCAATGCCTGGATACAGCTAATGAAGACCCGGCGTGCTTCGGTGCGGCTGGAGATGAGTTCGATGACGGGCTCGAAGAATGCGACGACGTCCTGGCAGCCAGGCTGGATGTTTGTGAGTCCCTGGACGATGCGACTCACGACCCGGCGTTTGGCGAAGATTTCGCAGCTAATTTCGTCGACCCGCTTGAGATCGGGAATTCCGTAGATCCAAATCCATGGTTCGCACTCGTGCCAGGCAATAGCTGGGTATATGCCGGTGACGGCGAATCCATAGAAGTGGTCGTGACCGGTAAAACGAAACTGATTGATGGCATTAGCTGCATCGTCGTTATCGATACCGCGATGGAAGACGGTGTTGTGGTCGAAATCACTAACGACTGGTACGCGCAGGACACGAGCGGCAACGTCTGGTATTGCGGCGAGATCGCCGAGAATTTTGAAGAATTCGATGGCGACGACACCGCTGGTCCCGAACTGGTCGATATTGACGGGTCCTGGAAAGCCGGGCGCGACAAGGCGGAGCCGGGCATTCTCCTGCCATTCGACCCACAGGTAGGCGATGTCATTCGCCAGGAATTCGCGCAGACGGACGCTGAGGATCTGATCGAGATTCTTGCGGTCGATGCGACTGAAACATCGCCGGGCGGAAGCTGTGCAGGCACCTGCCTGATGACGCTCGATTTCACGCCACTCGAACCAGGCAGCGTCGAACACAAATTTTACGCACCGGGCATCGGCCTGATCGTCGAAATCAAACCGGGTACCAGCGAACGCGTCGAGCTCGCCTCATTTACAGGAGTAGGACAATGAACTCGCATGAATTTTCAAAGCTCTGGTGCCGTATTCGACTTTCGCCGCTGTTGTCAGGCGCTGTAATTGGTTTGAGCGCCTGCGGCGGTGGCAGTAACCCGATCGCTTCGCCACCACCACCGCCACCGCCAACAACGATCGCGCTGAGTGGCGTGGTAACCGATGGTCCGGTATTCGGCGGTACGTTGTTTGTTTTTGACGCGGCCGAAGTTCAGGACGCGCTTGACAGTGTTGATCCGGCAGGAGACCGGCTCGACGCGCTAAACGCCGCGACAAGTATCGCTGATTTGACCCGAGATCCTGCAGACGAGGATCAGTTCGCGCTGACAGTCCCGAACGCTCTTGCGGCTACGCCGGTCTTTATCGTTTTCGACAACACCGATGCCGTGGACGACACGTTCAAAGACACGCCCGCGAATCTCGAGTCTGTCGTCGTGCTAGGCAGTGCCGGTTCAGTCCAGCGATTGAATATTTCGCTGCAGACCACGCTTATCGCGCAACAGGTCCGGGCGGTGCTCGATCCGGACGGAGATGGCACGATCATAAGCGTCGCCGAGATTGCGACAGCGATGGGTAATGCCGAAGCCAACGTGCTGAGCGCGTTCGAAACGGATTCGCTCGGGCGAGATATTTATCCGCCGGGATTTGTGCCCGTCAGCCATGGTGATGATGATGAAGTTCACTCGGCATCTGCGGCAATCGGATTTCTGCTGCGAGCAGCCGGGCATCTGGAGGGCACGAGTTTCGACGAAATTATCGCTGCCCTGGCGGCCGATTCGGCGGACGGTATTCTGGATGGAATGATACCGGTCAATCTCGCGCCGACGCCGGAACAGGAAGCGCTCGCGGCCGCAGTTAATGATGTGGCCTCGATGGGTAACGGCGATGATATCGCCGTCTTCGCGGTGGGGCCATGTTCATCTGCCGCCGTGTCATTGCAACAAGCCTGTGAGGTCGATGTAATCGATGACCTGTTTGAAGGCACCGCTATTTGTGACGATATCGCTGACGAAGACGATCGCAACGATTGCCTGGCGGATGTCGAAATCGATATTGCCGATGCCGGAGAAGAGTGCGATGCAGTATTCGATGCTCGCCTCAAGCTTTGTGAGGAAACCGGGGACGCCGCACACGATCCAATGTTCGGGTCGGCTTTCGCTGCCAACTTCGTCGATCCGCTGGAAATAGGCGGCACCGTGTCGGTAAACCCGTGGTTTCCGCTGGTCACAGGCAATCGATGGGTTTACGAAGGTGACGGCGAATCGATCGAAGTCGAGGTCACCGGCGAAACGAAACTCATTGACGGCGTAACCTGTGTGGTTGTCGAAAACACTGCCCGCGAAGATGGCGTGGTCATCGAATTTACCCGCGACTGGTATGCGCAGGACCTCATTGGAAATGTCTGGTATTGCGGCGAAATCGCCAGGAATTACGAGTTGTTCGAAGGCGATGATCCGGAGGAACCGGAGCTGGTCGATATCGAGGGATCATGGAAAGCCGGCCGCGACGGCGCGGAACCGGGGATCCTGTTGCCGTTCGATCCCGAGGTCGGTGATATTTTCAGGACTGAAGTTTCGTACGGCGAGGCCGAGGACGTGATTCGCATCGAAAGCATAACCGACACGGATGCGGCGCCGGGCGGTTCCTGTAATGGCAATTGTCTCAGGACCTCGGACTTCACGCCGCTGGATCCTGGCGTCGAAGAGAACAAAATCTACGCACCGGGTATCGGCTTGATCGTTGAATTTGACATCGAGTCGGGCGATCGCGTTGAACTTGCGGAGTTCACGGCCACGCCCTGATAGCGCGCGTCCCCGATGTTGCCCCATTCTCTGCCAGGTCGGTTTTCGTAACACACGAGCCGCGCACAAGGACCGGGAGGATGGGGCAACTCCCTTTCGTCGGCGACGGCGCCTGAAGAAAGTATTTTCTCCCGTGTAATTTATTCCGTGCCCCGATGGTCTGCTGTAACGACAGATGCAACTGTCAATGACACCGCGCTGTTGATTCGTGTAGATTCGGTCTGGCAGGGCTTCGGGCCGGCCAGGTATCGGCACCGATCTTCGTTATTCAATCTCAAACACGGTCGCCAATATGTCTATTCCGGTAATCATCAACCTCATCGTATTCGTCGGCCTTATTGTCTTCCTGAGCCGTTTTCGACGCCCAAGATACTCTTTGTCAATGCAGGTGCTGGGCGGCTTGATTGCCGGGCTGGTCTTCGGCTTCGGGTTGCAGTTTGCTTACGGTGGCGGATCGGAAACGATCCTCGGAACGCTGGAATGGACGAACGTGGTAGGCACCAGTTACGTCAATCTCCTGATGATGATCGTTATGCCACTTGTCCTGATCATGATGATTGCAGCCGTGATCAAGATGCGCGAAGTCGCGGCTCTCGGGAAGATCGGCGGCACGGTAGTCGTCATATTGATCGGAACGACGATGATTGCGGCTTTGGTTGGAATACTGATGGCCAGCGCATTTGGGCTTACCGCGGAGGGGCTGACAGAAGGCGCGCGTGAGGTCGCCCGTGCTGAAACGCTGTTATCCCGCCAGGGTTCAATGTCAGATCTCGGGCTGGCGGACATGCTGGTCCGATTCATCCCTAACAACATTTTTCTTGACCTTACCGGCGCTCGTCCGACATCGGTTATTGCGGTCGTCATATTTGGTGTGCTTCTTGGAATTGCGGTTTTGCTGGTATCGGCCGAGGACCCGGCACGCGGAAAAAGCATTGAGCGATTCATCGATGTAAGCAAATCGGTCATCATGAAGCTGGTGTACCTGGTGATGTCACTTACGCCGTACGGAATCCTGGCGTTGATGACCAAGGTTGTCGCCAGCTCGAATGCGGCTGATATTCTGAATTTGCTCGCCTTTATCGTTGCCTCTTATCTCGCTATTGGCATCATGTTTGGTGTGCATGGAATCCTCTTGCGCCTCAACGGGGTCAATGTTGGCCACTATTTCCGCAAAGTCTGGCCGGTACTGACTTTTGCGTTTGGCTCCAGGAGTTCGGCGGCAACCATTCCGCTAAACGTGGAGACGCAGGTTGCAGAGCTCAACGTCCCGCAATCTATAGCGAATCTTTCGGCCACGTTTGGAGCAACCATCGGACAAAATGGCTGTGCGGGAATTTATCCGGCTATGCTTGCGACGATGGTCGCGCCGACCATGGGAATTGACCCGCTCACTGTTTCGTTCATTGTAAAACTGGTGGCGATTGTCGCTATCAGCTCACTCGGCATTGCCGGTGTAGGTGGTGGGGCGACATTCGCGGCACTCGTCGTGTTGCCAGCAATGGGGTTCCCGGTAACGATTGCCGCGTTGCTGATTTCCATCGAGCCACTTATCGACATGGCAAGAACGGCGCTCAATGTGAACGGGTCAATGGTCGCGGGAGTTTTGACCGGGCAATTCCTGAAAGGTATTCCGACCGATGCGAAGAATTTGCAGACCCATCCTGCGACTGCGGATTAAGGGCGACTATCTGATTCTTTGAACCTGAATTGACAGGTTGCTGTCGCCTGACAATCGATATCCGGTTACCGCACCTTTGCGGACCGTGACAATTTCGCCGATACGCAATCTGAATCGGTTGTCGGCGTGTTTCTGCTCCCATACCTGGCCGTTGTCGAGGCGAATGAGCAGTTCGCCATAGGGCCGTTCCTTGATTTCGACGACAGTTGCCAGCACGGAATCCGGGGAGCGGTCGAAACCGATGTTATCGGTGTTGTCCGTATCGTTGGGATCGGGATCTGCGTCCGCGGCGGTCGCCTGCGGCTCCGGCAGAGGCCGAGTCGCGACAATGTCGGCGACAACCGGCGTAACTTCAGCAATTGACCGCGCTGGCTCGGGAGCCGGTTGCGCTGCGGCGTTAACCTCGGACTTTGGTTCGACCTGCGTCGTGGGTCGCGTTTGCGATGCGGCGACCTCCCGGTCATAACAGGACAGGCGTCGCATAACATCTGCTTCAGCGGCGCATGCCAGGATCCCGGGAGGCACCGAGGTTTCATTGGACTGTGCCGTAACATTTGAGACCGTCCCGGCAATCAATACTGCAAGCGCGAAACGACAGGTCGTCTTGCTGTTCATGATTGTGATCCTCAAGTTTCCGCCCGAAACCGTTTCGAAAGAACGGCCAATTGTACTCACCTTCTAACGATATTTCCGCGTGACCTTCTCAGCAGCATCAGCCAACAGGCCGGCGGCCTGCCGGATCGATTGGCCCGTGCTTAACCCCTCGCCGATCGTCAAAAATTCCGTAACGCCTGCATCAAGCACACGTTCGGCGCCCGGGCCGATTTTGCCAGTGAGCACGACGACCGGGACGTCTTGGGCCGAAGCCGCCCTTGCAACGCCGATGCACGCCTTTCCTGCCAGCGACTGCGCATCCAAAGTTCCTTCGCCGGTGAGGCACAGATCCGAATTTTGTACGCGGGCATTGAATCGAACTGCTTCGAGAATGATGTCGATTCCGGAGACGATCCTGGCTCCTGCAAACGCCATCAGCCCGCCGCCGAGTCCGCCGGCCGCGCCCGCGCCGGACATCATTTCGATATCGATGCGAAGGTCCCGTCGGATGATTTCGGCAAGGTGACGCAGGCTTTCATCGAGCAGGACGACCTGTGATTCGCTGGCCCCTTTTTGCGGTGCGAATATGTATGCGGCACCGTCCGGTCCTGTCAGCGGATTACTGACGTCACAGGCAACCAGGATTTCTTTGTCTTCCAGCAGTGCACTGCGATTGGTGACGTCAATATGACAAATGTCCTGCAACATGGCGGCAGATATCGGCGACGCAATCAGGTTGCCTGCGGCGTCATAAAAACGCACGCCCAACGCTTGCGCCAATCCGCATCCGCCGTCATTGGTCGCACTTCCGCCGACCCCGACAATAATTTTCTCCGGAGTCGTCTCGCAGGCGCTTAACATCAGTTGTCCGACGCCAAAACTCGACGATCGCATGATGTCACGCTCCCTGGCCGGCACGGTGGCAAGTCCGATCACGGTCGCCGATTCAATAAATGCGACTCGTCCGCAATCGAGTGACCCGAAGTGTGTTTCAGTTTTTCGCCCGAACAGATCCGTCGCCGCCGTGCGAAACGTCTTCCCATCGACCGATGCGAGCAGCGACTCGAGCGTACCTTCACCTCCGTCACCGACAGGGCATGTATCGATTCGGGCACCAGGGGCGGCACGGCGGATGCCGACAGCCATCGCATCCGCCACCTCAACAGCGGTCAGCGACTCTTTAAAACTGTCTGGTGCACAAATGACTTTCATCGATCAATTCTACGCATTTTCACCATGAATCGAAGGTGGCCATTTTCCACGGAATCCATGTCACAATGCCGCCTTTTCCGGGGAGAAGGGTGTGGCCGGTTTGTTAGAAAATGTAGATCCCGACGGGTTGCTTGAATACTCCGTCGTGTACACGGACAGAGCGGTCAACCATATGTCCGGCGTCTTTCAGTCAGTAATGACTGACCTCTCCGCGACTCTTAAGAAGGTCTACAACGCGGATGCTGCAGTTATTGTTCCCGGCAGCGGGACCTTTGGCATGGAAGCCGTTGCCCGGCAGTTCGCTGCCGGAAAGAATTGCCTGGTTATTCGAAACGGCTGGTTCAGCTATCGCTGGACACAGATTTTTGAAATGGGACGCATTCCCGGAAGATCGACCGTTTTAAAAGCACGCCAAATCGAAGATAAGACAACATCGCCTTTCGTACCCGCGCCAATTGAAGAGGTCGTCGCAACGATCAGGAGCGAGAAACCGGACCTCGTCTTCGCCGCGCACGTTGAAACTTCATCCGGGATGCTGCTACCCGACGATTACCTGCGCGCGGTAGCGAATGCGGTCCATGAGCACGGCGGCCTGCTGGTACTGGATTGCATCGCCTCAGGTACGATCTGGGTGGACATGCAGTCTGTCGGCGTTGATATTCTTATCAGCGCACCACAAAAAGGCTGGAGCGGTTCGCCATGTGCGGCGTTTGTCATGCTGAATAGCAAAGCTTTGGACATCATGTCCAGGACGACCAGTTCGAGCTATGCGTGTGACCTGGCAAAATGGCACGCCATCATGCGCGCATACGAAGGAGGCGGTCACGCATACCATGCGACGATGCCGACTGACGCATTGCGGGTCTGTCGTGATGTGATGAACGAAGCGCTGGCTTACGGTTTCGACAAGCTTCGGAACCGGCAGCAGGAACTCGGTGATCGTGTGCGTGCCATGCTGGCGAAAAAAGGTGTTCAAAGTGTTGCAGCGCCAGGTTTTGAGGCGCCGGGCGTCGTCGTGTGTTTCACAAATGACGCGGCGATTAACAATGGCAGCAAGTTCGCGGCGCTGGGACTGCAAATCGCGGCAGGCGTTCCGTTGCAATGCGATGAACGTAATGACTTCATGACATTTCGAATCGGGCTTTTCGGCCTGGACAAGCTGCAAAACCCCGATCGCACAATCGACTCGCTTGAAAAAGCGCTCAACAAGGTTCTGTAAATGGAAGGTAGAAGGAACGACGTATGCAGGTAGAAATTAAGGCACCGTACCTGTTATTTCTGGGTGACGAACCCGAACAGTCTCATGCCAAGACTGCGATGGGCATCGCGTACTGGCGGCCGGAGTCGTGTGCCGGGCAACTGAGATTGCCGGGAAGTGGGGTCGACCTTGGGTTGCCCGAGATGACTCCCGCGGAAGCCGCACAGGCCGGTGCGCGATCCCTGATCTGGGGAGTGGCCGGCGTTGGCGGCAAGATGCCCAGGCACTGGATTCCAAGTCTGTTCGAGGCCGTCGATGCGGGTCTCGATATTGTCGCCGGAACGCATTCATCGTTGCGCAGTATTCCCGGCCTGGCAGATGCTGCAGACCGCGCTGGTGTGTCATTGATCGACATCAGGAATCCGCCCGCCGGCCTTCCTGTTGGCACTGGCGCCAAACGCAGCGGACGTCGACTACTGATGGTTGGCACGGACTGCGTTGTCGGCAAGAAATATACCGCGTTGGCCGTCGCGAAAGAGATGGTTGATCGTGGCATGAACGCGGATTTTCGGGCAACCGGGCAGACCGGAATCATGATTGCAGGGAGCGGATTGCCAATCGATGCGGTGGTATCCGATTTCGTGTCCGGGGCAGCTGAGGTGCTCTCGCCGGATAACACTGACGATCATTGGGACGTTATAGAAGGACAGGGCTCGCTCTTTCATCCGGGTTACGCGGCCGTGACACTCGGTCTGATGCACGGTTCGCAACCGGACGCTTTTGTTGTCTGTCACCAGGCCGGCCGTACGATGATTGACGCGTTTCCAGGTTTTCCACTGCCGACGATCCCGGAGCTCATCGAGCATACGATTATCAACGGGCGATTAACCAATGCCGCCATTCGCTGCGTTGGCGTCAGTATCAACACGTCAGGGCTATCCGCCGATGCGCGCGCGGCGTGTCTCGCCGGGATTTCTGCCGAGACCGGTCTCCCCTCAGTCGATCCGGTGGCGACTGGCGTTGCGCCGATTGTCGATCACATCGTTGACACATTCAAATAGGAGTTGTTTGTGACTTTTAAGGTAAGTGTTGTTTCGAAAAACTGGCCGCTCCACAAGCCATTCAAGATTTCCCGTGATGTACACCTGCATTCGGAAACGATTATTTGCGAAATTTCCGACGGAGCGCTCACTGGAAGGGGTGAGGCGGCCGGTGTTTCATATGCAGGCGAGACTCAGGAGTCCATAAAAAAGCAAATCGAAGACGTCGCTTTGGAAATCGCCGCTGGAATCTCAAGGGAAGATCTGCAAATCCTGTTACCGCCGGGCGGTGCCCGAAACGCTGTGGATTGTGCGATGTGGGATCTCGAAGCGAAGCGGGCAGGTCAAACGATCTGGCAAATGCTCGGCTGGGATCCCAGCCCGGTAACGACCGTTTACACGGTTGGTATCGATGAGGTTACGAACATGCAAAAGGATGCCGCGAATCACAGCGATTACCCGATCATCAAAGTCAAGGTTGGAATCGGTGATCCGTTGCAGCAAATCGTTGCGATACGCGCTGGTGCACCGAATTCGGCGATCGTCATCGACGCGAACCAGGCGTGGACGGTTGCCGACCTGGACCGATACGCAGAACCGCTGAAAAAGCTGGGCGTCGAGATGATCGAGCAGCCGATGTCCAAGTCTGCCGACGACGCGTTGCGTGGCTACGATTCGCCATTGCCGCTGTGCGCGGACGAGTCCTGTGCGACCACTGCAGACCTGGATCGTCTGGAGGGACTTTACTCCATGGTCAATATCAAACTGGATAAGACTGGTGGTTTGACGGAGGCGTTGAAACTGGCGAAAAAAGCGGAGGCAATGGGATTTGAGTTGATGGTCGGAAATATGCTCGGCTCGTCACTCGCGATGGCGCCGTCTTTTGTAATCGCGCAGCGATGTCGATACGTCGATATCGATGGACCGCTGTTGCAATCGGAAGATTGCGAGAACGCCATGCACTATGAGCACGGCCGGGTTGAGGTTTTCACGCCGGCCTTGTGGGGGTAAGAAACGACCGATAGTTCCAGGTCGTCGTAACTGGCCATTCTGTTGACCCGGATGATAAGAAAATGAATTTAAATCTGTTCCTGACGGTATTCGCCACGGTCTTTCTCGCCGAACTCGGAGACAAAACTCAGTTGGCGACTTTGCTGTATTCGACGAAGCAGTCCGTCAGTCTTATGACTGTATTTCTCGGCGCTTCTCTTGCGCTGATTACCGCAACGGGAATTGCGGTAGCGGGAGGCGCAATTATCGTTCAATACGTAGATCCAAAATACCTGACTTATGTTGCGGGTCTCGGATTCATTCTGGTCGGTATCTGGACGCTCTGGTCAGCGTGAGCCTGTCCAATATTGGCGGCGCAATTTCGTGAATGAAAGTTTGCGTTGCCGGTGTTTATCTGAGCAGGCGATCCATTCCCAAAATAGTATTCAAGAGGACGTTCGCACCATCCGTGATCTGTTGTTCGCTCGTAAACTCTGTCGGTGCATGACTCACGCCATCTTTGCTGGGGACGAAAATCATTCCCAGCGGAGCGATGTCTTTCATGCTTTGTGCATCATGTCCGGCACCACTCGGCAAATGCAGTGTCGTGAGCCCAAGCGCGGCAGCTGATTCCTGAACCAGCGCCTTGATCCCGTTGTCCGTCAGTGTCGCCGGCGATTCGTAGTATTGGTCGAAACTGATGCTCGTCCCATGGGACTCGGCAATTTCTGTCGCCGATGCGCGGATCTTTTCAAAAAGGCCGGTGACCTTGTCCATATCCAGATCCCGTATCTCCAGGCTGAACATGACTTCACCGGGGATAACGTTCGGTGCCCCGGGCTTGACGTCAAGGCGACCAACCGTGCCAACCTGCCGACCGGGCTCGGCGGTGATGATCTGCCTGATTTCGGCGACGATTAGTGCAGCGGGATACAACGCGTCCTGACGTTGATCCATTGGTGTCGTTCCGGCGTGATTGGCAAATCCTTCAATTGTGATGTACCAGCGCTTTATGCCGACGATACCTTCCACGACGCCGATCGATATTTTTTCCCGATCGAGAATTGCCCCCTGTTCGACATGCAGTTCGACATAGCCGGCGACGTCGCCCGGACGTTTCCGATTCTCTCCAAGACGCTCCGGGTGTCCGCCGAGGTGGCTGATTCCAGCACCGATTGCCTTGTCGCCCAGGCTCGGCAATGACAATTCGCGTTCTGCAACGGTTCCTGCATATGAACGGCTGCCGGTTTTACCACCTTCCTCATTGCTCCAGACGATCACCGCGAGCGGATGGTCCAGTTCTATACCTGCCTCGTGCAGCGTACTTGCGACCTCGATACCCGCCATTACGCCGACGATGCCGTCGTAGTGGCCACCGTTGGGCACGGTATCGATGTGCGAGCCGATAATGATCGGCGCCAGTCCGTCTATCTTCCCTGGCCGCCGCCCGACGAGATTGCCTGCCACATCGATATCCGGTGTCAGGCCGGATTGCTGCATCAGCGAGAACAGGTAGCTGTATGCGAGGCGGTTGTGGTCGCTATATGCAACGCGGTCCGATCCGCCTTCCTCATTTTCACCAAACGTGTGCATGTGCTGCATCGTGGCATTGAGCCTCTGCCCGTTAACCGTTGTCTCAATGGGGTCGGCAGCTAACATTACCGGCGAAACCATGAGGCAAAATAAGGTAAATCCGTATTTCATCAGGTAACCTTCGGAGTCTATGAAAAATACATTTAAGCATAATTCGATGGCGTTATTGCTTGCCATCCTTGTGTCCGCGCCGGCTGCGGGCGAGACGTTCGATTTACTGGTTGATAGTGCGAAAACATGGCAGTCATTCGACACGAATCGATGGCGATTCGTAAACGGAGAGTTGCTGGGTTCGACCGCGAAACTCGACGGCGAAATTACCGATCCCGAAGCCAGTACGTTCCTGGTCAGCAACGGAACTTATAGTGACGACTTCATAGTCTCGATCGATCTGACTTTTGAGCAGGGCCGTTACCTGGGTGTTTACCTCGATTTTGGCCAGGACTCGCAAACCGGTATCTGGATGGCCTCGGGTCACGCGCTCGATCCCGACGCACCGGACAATGAAGTCGAGCGCGGCTATATCAAGACAGTCGAGAAGGGCTTCTGGATCGTTCGTGCGACCGGCGAACTGGTTATAGAAAAGGGTCGCCGGATCAAACTGGGCTTTTCGCGCCGGGATGACACCTACAGCCTCTGGAACGACGGAAAGCTGATAGCCGTTTATCAGAAGAAAGGCGGCTATCCCGCCGGGCCATTGCAACTTCGCCTCACAAATTCTGTTGTTCGAATTCATCAGCTTCAGGTTCGTACCGGCAAGGGTCGGCAGAGCAGGTCTAATTGAGAATCCAGGGGATCCCTATGGTGTTACGAGTGAAGTGGCTTTTTGCCTGGGTCGTAGTCGCAGGTAGTGTATTCGCACAGGATGACGAACCGGTCATGATCGCAGCGCCGGATCGCGGTGCCGACGAGGGTGGCGGGCCGTATTCGACGCTCATAATCCGGGGTGGAACGCTCATTGATGGCACCGGCGCACCGCCTATCGGTCCGGTCGATATCGTCATCGAAGGCAACCGGATTACTGACGTAAAATCAGTAGGTTACCCGGGTCTCGAAATCGACGAAGAACGGCGGCCCGGGAACGCCACGCGTGAAATCGACGCACATGGATCGTTCGTCATGCCCGGCATCATCGACATGCATACCCACACGGGCGGCAGCACGAAGGCACCGGAAGCCGAATACAGCTACAAACTCTGGATGGGTCACGGCATTACCACCGTACGTGGTGTGCCAAGCAGCAGTCTTGAGTTCTCCCTGAGTGAGAAAGAACGAAGCGCGAAAAATGAAATCGTGGCGCCGCGAATTTTTTCCTACCACACGTTGGGTTCAGGTGAGCGCTACACAGACAGGAAGATCCTGACGCCGGAGGAGGCCCGGGAATGGGTGCGTTACGTCGCCGCAGCGGGGGCTGATGGACTGAAACTCGGTTCACATCGGCCGGCGATCATGGAAGCTCTGCTCGATGAGGGACAGAAACACGGACTCGGATCAACTGCGCACCTTGGCCAAATGGGCGTCGCACAAATGAACGCGCAAGACTCCGCGCGACTCGGCTTGGGTACATTGACGCATTACTACGGGTTGTTTGAGGCCCTGTATGAGAACAATGATGTGCAGCCGTGGCCTGTCGATATGAATTACAACGATGAACAGCACCGGTTTGGCCAGGTTGCCCGTCAGTGGAACCTCATTGCGGGGCGAGGCTCGGACAAGTGGAACGCGCTGCTGGCGGAATTCAAGGCCCTCGATTTTACACTCGACCCGACTTTCTCGATTTACTCGGCCGGACGAGATGTCATGCGAGTCCGTAATGCCGACTGGCACAAGAAATACACACTGCCGACACAATGGGACTTCTACACTCCGAATCGCGAGAGTCATGGCGCGTACTGGTTCTACTGGACGACTGCAGACGAAGTAGCCTGGAAAAACTTCTATCGGGTATGGATGGATTTCGTCAACGACTACAAGAACATGGGCGGGCGCGTAACGGTAGGATCAGATTCAGGATTCATCTATCAACTCTATGGCTTTGGCACGATCCTCGAACTTGAGATGCTGCAGGAAGCCGGTTTTCACCCCCTTGAAGTCATTCGATCGGCAACGATGTACGGCGCGGAAGCCTTGTTCGACCCCAAAGGTCAGGACATCGAATTCGGCGTCATTCGTCCAGGCCTCCTGGCTGACATCATCATTGTCGATGAGAATCCGCTCGCCAATCTCAAGGTGTTGTATGGAACGGGCGCAGTCAAACTGAATGATGAGACCGGTCTTCCGGAAAGAGTGGGTGGCGTGAAATACACAATCAAAGACGGCATTGTTTACGATGCAAAGCAATTACTCGCCGACGTCGAGAGCATGGTTGAAAAGCAAAAAACGGAGCGCGGGGAGTTGGCAGAGTATTGATGGGCGACAGTGTTCCGGTTCTTCGTATCGAAAATCTTTGCAAGACTTACGATGACGGATTTGAGGCCCTGAAAAATGCAAGCCTCGAAATCGATGAGGGCGAAATATTTGCTTTGCTCGGACCGAACGGTGCCGGCAAAACAACCCTGATCAATATTGTTTGTGGAATTGCCAACGCCTCAGCGGGGCAGGTAGCCGTCAGCGGCTATGACATTGTTACGGAATTTCGCAAAACGCGATCACTGATCGGACTGGTCCCCCAGGAACTCACAACAGAAACTTTCGAATCCGTATGGGCGACTGTCGCCTTCAGTCGCGGATTGTTCGGCAAATCACCGGATCCGCAGCACCTTGAAAAAGTGCTGAAGTCATTGTCGCTGTGGGAAAAGAAAGACAATACGATCATGACCTTATCGGGAGGAATGAAACGTCGCGTTTTGATTGCCAAGGCGCTTGCGCATGAACCCCGTGTTCTGTTTCTGGATGAACCGACGGCCGGCGTAGACGTCGAATTGCGGCAGGACATGTGGGACGTCGTAAGGCAACTCAGAGCAACCGGCGTGACTGTTATCCTGACGACACACTACATCGAAGAGGCTGAGCAAATGGCCGATCGAATCGGGATTATCAACCACGGAGAGTTGATTCTCGTCCAGGAGAAGAGCCGCCTGATGCGAGAGCTCGGCAAAAAGCAGCTGATTCTTTACCTGGACGATCCGTTGCAGGCAATTCCCGAGCATCTGGCGGCGTTCGACCTGGAACCGGGTCCTGAGCCGAACGAGCTTGTCTATAGTTATGATTCCCAGGCCAACAGCACAGGCATAACTGCGTTATTGAATGAACTTCGCAGTGCGGGCATTCATTTTAGTGACGTCAAGACAACGCAAAGTTCTCTGGAAGAAATTTTCGTCGATCTTGTTAAGAGAATACGATGAACTGGCAGGGTATCAAGGCCATTTACAATTTCGAGATGGCCCGCACGAGACGTACGCTTTTTCAAAGCATAGTAGCGCCGGTCATGTCCACTTCACTGTACTTCGTGGTCTTCGGCGCGGCGATCGGTTCCCGCATAACCGAAATTGACGGCGTGAGTTATGGCTCGTTTATTGTTCCCGGGCTGATCATGTTGTCGTTGCTGACGGAAAGCATTTCGAACGCGTCCTTCGGTATCTATTTTCCAAAATTTTCCGGCACGATTTACGAGCTGTTATCGGCGCCGGTATCCGTAGTAGAAATCGTAATCGGCTATGTTGGTGCCGCTGCAACCAAATCCATCATTCTTGGCGGGATAATTTTGGCGACGGCCAATCTCTTCGTCGATGTTCAGATTCTGCATCCAGTCTGGATGGTCCTGTTCCTGGTTTTGACAGCGGTGACGTTCAGCCTGTTCGGGTTTATTCTGGGAGTCTGGGCGGACAACTGGGAAAAGCTTGCGATTGTGCCAACGCTGGTGATCACGCCGCTGACCTTCCTTGGAGGGAGTTTTTATTCCATCAGCATGCTGCCGCCGGTCTGGCAGACAGTGACGTTGTTCAATCCCGTCGTCTATCTCATCAGCGGATTTCGCTGGAGCTTCTACGGAAACGCCGATGTAGCCGTCGGACTGAGCCTGACGATGACATTCGCATTCCTGTTGATGTGCATCATCACTGTGTGGTGGATTTTCAAGACGGGCTATCGACTACGGACGTAGTGCGAAGTGTGTCGCGGGGCAATGCAGGATGTTCTGTATCGAAATGGCTCGCTGCGCTGCGCTTTATTTCCGATACAAAACATCCCCTTATCGCCCCTCAATGTTCCACGCGCCGCTGAGCGAGCGGCAACGGGTCGGAATGTTGCTCACCGAAAATAAAGCGCAGCGCAGCGAGCCATTTCGGTGAGGAATCTTCCGACCGTTATCCGCATGGCGACCAGTGCAGGCAGACATGTATCTGAGCAAATTTGTGCTAGTCGATGGTCGAGTTCAGCAACGCATTGAAAATCAGTTTGTATGTGCCGCGGGGTTGTCCCCGGAACTGTGGCCGGAATCCGAAAATGATCACTTCTCCCTGGCCGTGCGGAACCCGCGCCAGCGCCGATTTGCCGGCGATGAACTCCGTGCCGGCGGCCCAGCCGCTCATCAGAATGTCTTCTTCAGCATAATTTGCGATGCTGTCGAATAAGTGCGGCTCCTCGAATGTCTTCATCGATCTGCCACCACGCGTTACTTCCGTGCAGTGTCGTTGATTGAGAAGATCGTCCGCACAGCCGGCCTGGCTTAACGAATCGAATGCTGCGCCGCTAACGAAGTTTGCGGCAGTGTCGGAACTCATGCCATAACCGAGGACATCGGTAGTGTCTACGTTTATGCGAATCAACGAGCCGGGTATCGAGAAGTCCTTGGCAGAAGCGCCGCCAACGATGTCGCGAATCGGCAGCCCGAACTGATCGATGGCAAATGCTGCGGCATTTCCGAATGTGAGCATGGTGCCGCCGTCTTTGACGAATCGCTGCAAGGCGTAAGCGCCTTCCAGGCCGATGCCGCCGGTGTATTCATCCGGCATCTCGCCTGGTGAATAGCCGGTGAGAACAGCGCCAATACTGTCTTTGAAATTTACTCGGCCATCCTGATGCGGCAGGATGATAGCGTCGAGCGATGACAGGTCACCCGAACGAACGTCCGAATCTGACAGTGACACGAGATCGAATCCATATTCTTCGATGACCCAGCGAGTCCAGCCTTCATCCATCGATGCCACGTAGGATTTGTACACGCCAACTCTTGGCAATCCGAGTTGTGTCATGCCGACCGACGGCTCTGATCCAATGCCGACAAAATCTACGCCGAATTGTCTTGCGGCAGTCGCGACGTTTTGTGCTGTCTGGTCTCCGCTCGCAATAATGAATGTTCCGGCATCATGTGCCTCGCCTCCGGCACGAATCGACTCCGCGATCCACGAGACAGATTCTCCGCTCGCCATCAATTGATTCACGGCCTTTATGCTGGCATTTGCGGCATGGCTGAGCGCGTAGCCATAGCCCGCTTTGCCGCGAACCTCTCCCGGCGTTAATTCAACCGGCCCTCGAAGCCGCTCAACCGCGACGCTGACCATTTCGTCCATAAATTCAATGGCGACATCCATTTGCATTGGCAAAGTCCAGCCCGTGATGTCGTAGGGTGGTTTGACGGATCCCGCCGGGTCCAGCCGCGTATCGGGATAGGTTTGCTTGTCGAGCAGATCGACTACGTACGGCCGGAACGCCTGCGCCGCATTGATGATGTAAGTGCCCCGCGTATAACGATTGCCGCCAGCTCGGAACGGTTCGGTCGCGCGATCGACTTCCACACCGCCTTCGAGCAAGAGGTTGACGAGGTTTCTCGCTTCATCATCGTGCGCCTGGTCGGCGGCAATGATATAGCCCCGGATCCCGGATTCGCCGGCGGCGATCGCGTCGCGGCCCATTCGGTATATGTTGGTCTGCCATTTCAGGCGAGAGTCAGAGGCGGCACGAAGGACCGCGATCGAACCGGTGATCATGAAATTCACCGGTTCGCTGAAATGCGATTCGCCGCCTTCCCACGGGTAGGAGTAAAGCACCTTGGCATCCGGAATTCCGCTGACGTCATCTTCTACCTTGATGCCAATGGCACTCGGGTTGGCCGCCTCGGCAATCATTTTGGGGAACACTTTCGGATCGTAGAAGCGGGGTGACGGCGAGGTATGGCCGGTTTCTGTCAGGATGCCGATCATGTTGTGAAAGTATGGAACCGTTCGCATGCCACCGTTCCACCACATCGAATAACCAACGTCAGAAACGGCGCCAGGCATTTTGTCGAGCGCGAAACGATTGCCCATCGCGCTGCCGATCTCATTCAATCCCGTTGTTACGCCCGGATGAATAATCGGATTCACGGGGTCGGAGTAGGGCGGGATAACGATGCGGGCATATCCGGGTGAGCTCTGGTGCTGGTTGTAGACGATCTGCGGGTACCACTCGTTGTAAATCACCTGCGCGACGGCCTTCGATTCCGGCATGTTGTTCATGAAAAAGTCGCGGTTGTTGTCGTGCCCGATATAGTGGTGATACAGCTCGGGTGGGTTGGTCTGCTCGAAAGGCGTGTCCAGCTGGCTCTCATACCATTTCCGAACGATCTCCAGGCCGTCGGGATTCATTCCAGGCATCAGAAGAAAAATGACGTTGTCCCGGATGGCCTGCATTTCCGCCGATTCCTCGGTCGCCACCCGATGCGCGAGTAACGACGTCATCTGTCCGTGTGCAAGTTCTGTTGCGTGCAGACCGCCGTCAACCCAGACAATGGCCTTGCCTTCAATTGCCAGTGCTTCGGCGGTTTCGGAATCGATCCTGGCTCGCGCCAGCTGTGCGCTTATTGCACGGTACCGGTCCAGATGCGTAATGTTCTCGGCGCTTGAAATGGTCAACAGAAACAACGGCCGTCCGAGCACGGATTTCCCTATCTCACGAAGCTCCACTCGGTCGCTTTCCTGTGCCAGCTGGCGAAAGTACGCTTCCATTTGTTCGTAACTTGCCAACTTGTAATCGTCACCGGGTTGAAAGCCGAACATGTCCTGAGGCGATAGCGGCTCCGCGCGCGATACGAATGCAGTCATGAGGGCAATTGCGCCCGTGATCAGGTAGCTGGAGCATGTCCGGGGTAGAGCTCGCATAGTCAGTCTCGCTTGTTGTTATATTGAAATGGGCGAATGGATTCTTGTTCTCGAATTAACTGGCGATCAATTCAGATCACCGTTCAGCTCCGCATAGATTCTTCGTATTCCGATTGGTCCCTCTGAATCGGCACCCGACCACTTTCGGTATTTTCCGAAGTCGGCTTGCTCGATTGCTTCGTCGACTGACCATCCCTCAGTGTGCAAGCGTGTCACTTCATCCAGTACCACCTGCAGGTGGTGCTTGTATTCAATCCATTCTGCAGCGAGGACATCGGCGTTATCAACAAATCCGTGCCCGGGAATCAGGAGAACGGCGTCAAGTTCTTCGGCCCTGCTCATTGTGTCGATCCACTCACGAGGAAAGGCCGTTCGATAACCGGAGAACATGTGGTTAAGGAAAACTTCAGACGTAAAGAGGACTTTTTCTTCTGGAAGATAAACAAACAGATCACCGCCGGTATGGGCTCGTCCAAAAAAGAGTATTTGTACTTCACGATTGCCGATCGTGAGGTCCAGGCGGTCGTCGATTATCGCGTCCGGCCTGACGCCACCGGTATCAGCGGCAACCTCAAGTGCTGCCACGGAATTTGAATGTGCGATAAATTTCGCATCTTGAGGGAAGGCGGAGTTGCCATTGGTGTGATCGCCGTGGTCCGAGCAAATAATGACATGACTGATCGGGCGGTCGCTGACCTTGCGAATTTCGGCGACGAGTCTTCCGGTGTCTTCCGGACTGCCCTGACCGTCGGCGACGAGCACGCCATCGTCAGTTACAACAAACATCGAATTGGTCGTGTACCGGTCACCAGGTGGGCCGGTCAGCGCTTCAAATGTATATACCCTGTCCGCAACTTGCTGCACGCGCGGAAAATCTTTCTCGGTAAAACCACGCTGTGACAGACTCGTCGTACGTACAACATCCGGTGGCTGTCCAGCTGATACGGGTGAACACAACAATGCCAGGGCGATGAGACGAAAGGTTTTCGTGCCGGTCATTTGCTACCCTCGATGATCAGGTTCCGGACAAAGATAGCCAAGCATTGACCATTGCGCCACCCTTCAGGCAAATTTCGTAATACTCGGGGCATCCTGGCGAGAACGCGGGAATTCTCCCGGATTGCCCCGGTCGTATAGAGCATCGGGTCCGATTAAATGAGTTTTCGCAGAAACAATCGCTGTGGGTCGGTCGCCCGGCCCACTACAATCAAATGGCCCGCATAACTTGCGAACCGGGAAATCGACCGAGGCGACACCAATGAAAAAAAACAAAATGGCCAGGCGAGATTTTCTCGCCTCGATCGGCCGGGCAGTAGGCAGTTCGGCGATGCTCCGAACAATGGCTGCCATGGGTATAGCCACGACATTGAACGCCTGTGGATCGTCTTCCGCAGCGACCGGAAATCCGGCGAACCCGCCGGCACCGCCAGCACCACCGGCGCCGCCGGGATCTTTGATTTCGCCTCGGCCTGGCGACTGGCCGGCAAATGTCGGTGTGGGAAAGACAGTTGCAATCCTGGGCGGTGGAATTTCGGGGATGACGGCGGCACTGGAAATGACACGCCTGGGCTACAACTGCACGATTCTGGAGGCGACAGCGACTACCGGTGGCCGAAATCGCACTATCCGGGCGGGCGATGTCGTGAATGAGACGGATTCGTCGCAAACATGCCTGTACGATTTCGATAACGAACTCTATTTCAATCCGGGTCCCGCGAGGATTCCTCATCATCATGAATTTCTTCTTGGCTATTGCCGTGAGTTCGGAATCGCTCTGGAAACATTTACAAACGTCAATCACGCCGCGTTGATGCATTCGACGACCGCTTTTGGTGGTCAACCGGTAATAGCGCGGCGTATCCATGCCGACTCCCGCGGCAGTGTCGCCCGGTTGCTGGCGCTGGCGGTCAATCAGAATGCCCTCGATGCGGAACTGACCGCGGCGGACAAGACAAACATTATCGCGATGCTGCGAAATTTTGGTGACCTGGATGGGTCGCTGGACTACGTGGGCAGCTCAAGGGCTGGTTTTCCGGGACAGGAAAACACCGGGAGTCGACGACGCGGCGAACTGGTCAACCCGCTTGTGTTACGGGACCTGATTAACGAGACATTCTGGCAACAGCGGCAGGGGTTTGCCGAGGGCCTGGAGCAGCAACCGACAATGCTTCAACCGGTCGGCGGCATGGATCGGATCGCTCGAGCGTTCGAAGCGCAGGTTCTGAACGATATTGTCACCGATGCCGAGGTGACCGAGATTCGAAAGTCCACCGGTGGCGTTCGAATTATTTACGACCGGCTCGGCACGCCGACACAGCTCGATGCAGATTTTTGTGTCTGTACGATTCCTGCTACCGTTTTGAGAAATATCGCCAACGATTTTTCGGCCGCGCACCAGGCGGAAATCAATAACTTTAGTTATGCGTCGGCGGGAAAAATCGCGTTTCAGTCACGGCGGTTCTGGGAGCAGGATCACAATATTTACGGCGGCATCTCCTGGACCACACAGGACATCACTCAGATCTGGTATCCGAACAGCGGTTTTGGACAGAACAACGGCATACTCGTCGGCGCCTACATCTTCGGAGGATCGGCCGGAGTCAACTTCGCGAACCAGTCAATTCAGCAGAGAATCAACTCCGCGATCGCGCAGGGCAGCAATCTGCACCCGGAGGTGAACGCAGAAGCGACGCGCGGTGTCAGCGTTGCGTGGTCAAAAGTTCCTTTTCAGCTCGGCGCGTGGGGCACATCAAGCCCATTCACGTTGTTGACGCCGGATGAAAACATCGTTTTCGCCGGTGAACATTTGAGTATCTTGCAGGGCTGGCAGGAGGGCGCGATCTTGTCCGCCTATCATGCGATCGATATTGTGGTTGCCATTACCTGACGTCGGAATGCGCTGCATTCATTTTATTGTCTCGTTGCAGTCGCTCAGGCCGCTAAGCGGCTTCGTTCCAACCCGATAGTCCGATCCGTCCTGACAGGCCGTCACATCTCCGCTCGTTATATCCGCCAGAGATTGTTGCGCCTCAGGAAATCGCGCGTTTAACAGCCTCGGTCAGTTCGCCGTCCCCTTCGGCCAAACGATACCCGATCCGCATATACGGCTTTTGAATATCGATCAGTCGCGAGAGATCGATCGGCGTCGCGACCAGGACGAGATCGCAGTCCACAGCATTGACGGTCGCTTCGAGGTCACGAATCTGTACGTCGCCGTAACCCATGGCCGGCAATAGTGAGCCGGTGTCGGGATATTTCTCGAATGTGCTTGCGATTTCGCCAACGGCCCAGGGCCGCGGATCCACAAGCTCGGCAGCGCCATTTCGTTTTGCCGCCAGCACGCCGGCACCGAATGGCATTCCGCCATGAGTCGTCGTCGGGCCGTCTTCAATAGCGAGTACGCGCTTGCCCGTGATCGCGTCGGGATCCGGGATATCCAGCAGTGAGTCGCGGTACACGATAGTCGCGCCCGGATTGATCTTCTTTGCGTTTTTCTCGATCATTTTGACGCCAGCATCTTCGCTGGAACTGACCTTGTTAATCAGGATGATGTCCGCGCGGGCGAAATTTGCGGTGCCGGGAAAGTAGCTGAGTTCGTGGCCGGGTCGGTGTGGGTCGGTGACAACTATCCAGAGATCCGGGTCGTAAAACGGCGTGTCATTGTTGCCACCGTCCCAGACAATGACATCTGCCTCCTTCTCTGCCTGTGCCAAGATCGCAGCATAGTCGACGCCCGCGTATACGATTACGCCGTTTTTCAGGTGAGGTTCGTACTCCTCCCTTTCCTCGATCGTGCATTTGTGGAGATCCAGATCATCGTATGACGCGAAACGCTGCACTGCCTGTTTCGCAAGATCTCCATAGGGCATCGGGTGGCGGATCGCGACGGTTTTTTTCCCCATTTCCCGGAGAATATCGGTAATTCGTCGGGACGTCTGGCTCTTACCGCAGCCGGTCCTGATAGCCGTAATCGCGATGACGGGTTTTCTTGATGACAACATCGTTGCGTCAATGTCAAATGTAGAAAACGCGACGCCGTGTTCCTCAACTTTCTTTCGCCGCTTGTCAACGTAGGCGAGACTGATGTCCGAGTAAGCAAAAACAACCTCATCGACATTCTCATTTCGCAGGATGCAATCGAGATCGTCTTCCGCGCGAATGGGGATGCCATTCGGATACTGTGCGCCCGCGAGCGTGGCCGGATAGCGTCGGCCTTCAATGTTTGGAATCTGCGTCGCTGTGAACGCGACAACGTCAAATTCGGGCCGGTCCCGGTAACAACAATTGAAAACGTGAAAGTCCCGGCCGGCAGCTCCCATGATGACAATTTTCTGACTCATAGCGGTCTCGTATAATTATTATTGCCAGATGATATTCTACTCGATTGAGCTAGCCGGTGCCTCCGGTCCGTATGCTTCGGAAATTATTCAAATTCTGATTGTTTGATTCAACTCGGCAATCGAAACCGGCGCATTCAATTCTTCTTTCATTTTCATCCTCAATGCATTCTGTGAATTAGGCTCGCCGTGCACAAGGTAGACCGGTGGTCTGTTCTCAAATGCGCCGTACCATTCAATCAAATCCTGTTGATCCGCGTGAGCGGACAGACCACCGATCGTATGCACGTTTGCTCGAACAGGATAAGTGTCGCCCCACAACTTGATTTCATCTGCGCCGTCAACAAGTCGCCGCCCCAGCGTGCCAAGGGCTTGGTAACCGACGATGACCAGGTGACATGCTGGATTCCCGATATTGTTTTTAAGATGATGATGAATTCTTCCACCGCTGCACATCCCACTTCCGGCGATAATGATTGCACCTGATCTCACTTCGTTGATGACCATTGACTCTTCAGTAGATCGGGTCATATGGAAATTGGGCATATTCAGCAAATGTGAATCCGGGCCGAACAACTTTGTTCCATAGAGATGTCGGTATCGCGCGTAGGCTTCCGTTGCCTCGATGCCCATAGGACTGTCCAGGAAGACAGACCAGTTCTTCAGGTGCCACTCATCGAAGTGCTCCGCCATAAGGTACAAAATGTCTTGCGTTCTGCCGACTGTAAATGCGGGAATCAGAATGTTTCCTTCGCTGGCTCGAGCCGTTTCGAAAACGTCGCTCAGCTCTTCGATGGTCTCACCGAACGGACGATGAAGTCGATCACCATAGGTACTTTCCATCAGGACAACATCGGCGCGCTGCAATCTGTGTGGCGCATTCATGACCGGTGCATCCCTGTAACCAAGATCACCGCTGAACACCAGCGTCCGGGATCCTCCGTTTTCCCGAAAAGTCAGCTCAACGATGGCCGACCCAAGTATGTGCCCCGCGTCATGAAAACAAACAGTGACGCCAGGACCCGCTTCCAGCTGTTCTCCGTAGCGCACGCTTTCGAATTGCGCCAGGCAATTTTCCGCGTCTGCTTTCGTGTACAGCGGTGCGATTGGATCCTTACCATGCCTGCCGTTCTTCTTGTTTTCCCATTCCGCATTCTTTTCTTGCAGGTAGCCGGAATCGGGCAGCATAATTTCGCACAGGGCCCGGGTTGCATCTTGTGTGTAGATTGGTCCGTGATAGCCACGCTTTACGAGGAGCGGGACGCGCCCGGAGTGATCGATGTGTGCATGACTTAGAAGCACGGCGTCGATGTCCTCGACAGGTACCGGGAATGGACCCCGATTTCGCTCCTCGGCTGCGTGCCCTCCCTGGATCATTCCGCATTCAAGCAACAACGTCAGTGTCGATGTGCGGATCACATAGAGCGATCCGGTCACCTCGCCCGCGGCGCCACAAAACTGAACTGTAATACTCATAGATTCCAGATACCGGCTGCGCAACTGATAGTTGAAATGTCCCACAACCGGACGGCTGTCGCAATTGATACGTACAATCCCGCGTTGCAAGAATTAACACACTATTTCATATTGAACTCCGGGTCATTTTGCATGTGGTGCAATCATGGTTGGATCTCAATCGACCGTCAGCGCGAAATCGCACTGGATAATCGTAGCTGATGAGGCAGAGGCGCATTTCTTTTCTCGAGAAGGGAAGTTCGGTCCGTTACTGGAATTCTCCTTGCTGCAAAACGAAACCGCTCGCGAGAAGCTCGGAAATCTGTATTCAGATAGCGCTGGTCGCGGCTTCGACAACCAGGGGCAGGGGCGTCACGCATACGCGAAAGACAAATCGGACCCGAAAAAACAATCTTATGCCGTATTCGCCAAAAGTATCGCAGAGCGAATCAGCGCGTCCATGAAGGACAACAGGATTTCTAAATTGGTTGTCATTGCAGCACCCAGATTTCTTGGTGTGTTAAGAAAGGCGCTTGAACAGGTAAACGTTAAGGCCGACCTGACGATTGACAAGGAAGTCACAGGTCGGGATGCTGCTTTTATCCGGACACTTCTGGACGAACACGAGAAGAAGTCCTCACTCTGACCACCTGGGAAAATCGGTCGGCTGAAACCCGGAAAGACCACTATCCGGCTATTCTGGTGCCGCAGGAAAGAATTGTTTTTGCCGACCAGTTCGCAAGCTACAAAGCGGGCTGGTTGTCCGGCGCGGCAGAGTCAGCCTGGCAGCAGACGTAGAATTTGTACAAGATCGCAGTGGCGAATTAACACTCGATAAAGTTAACCGGCACTTCTATGACATTCGTTGCGAGTCCTCCTCGCGAAGTTTCTTTGTATTTATCCTGCATGTCACGCCCCGTCTCGCGCATGGTCTGTATGACTTTGTCGAGCGACACGAAGTGTTCGCCATCACCGCGCATCGCCAGACGCGAGGCATTGATTGCTTTTACAGAAGCCATCGCATTTCGTTCTATACAGGGAATTTGAACCAGCCCGCCAATCGGATCGCAAGTGAGGCCCAGGTTGTGTTCCATCGCAATCTCTGCGGCATTTTCAACCTGGCCGGGCGTTCCGCCCAGCACTTCGGTCAGGCCGGCAGCTGCCATCGAACAGGCAGATCCCACTTCGCCCTGGCAGCCAACTTCAGCGCCGCTGATGGACGCATTACGCTTAAAGAGAAGGCCCACGGCACCAGCGGTTAGCAGGAAACGGACGACGCCATCGTCATTGGCGCTCCCACAAAATCGCATGTAGTAATGAAGTACCGCCGGAATGATGCCTGCAGCCCCGTTAGTCGGAGCAGTAACGACACGTCCACCGACGGCATTTTCTTCATTGACAGCCAATGCATACAGATTGACCCAGTCTATGATTGTCAGCGGGTCGCGAAGCGCAGCTTCGGGCTGGCTCGACAGCTGATTGTAAAGAGCCGCTGCTCGACGTTTGACTTTAAGTCCTGGCATCAGGCCCGCGTTTTCGCAGCCTTTTTTCACGCAAGCCTGCATGGCGTGCCAGATCGTTAGCAAGCGCTCGCGTATTTCCGCTTCACTTCGCCAGGCTAATTCGTTTTGCAGCATCAGGCCGCTGATGGACAATTTGTTTTCTTTACATAAATCGAGCAGTTCCTCGCCACTCGCGAATGGAAAGGGTAATCGAACATCGGATTCAGTAATGACCGGCTCGTCAGTCCTGCTTTCATTGACAACAAATCCGCCACCCACGGAATAATAGACTCGTGAAAAAACGTCCGTGCCATCGGCGTCAAACGCAGTAAATCGCATGCCGTTTGGGTGGCCGGGCAAAGACTCACGTTTCTCGAATATGAGGTCGTCGCGTCGGTCAAAATCGATCTGACGCGAGCCAAGCAAATGCAGCGTCTTGTCGGCTTCCAGGTCCGCCATTCGTTGTGGGATTCGCTCTACATCAACCGTTTCAGGCGTTTCACCTTCGAGGCCGAGCACCACAGCTTTGTCAGTGCCATGCCCACGCCCGGTAGCGCCAAGCGAACCATACAGGTGCACTTTGACACGCGCGACGCCCTCAACCAGGCCCTGCTCGCGCAATCTATTGGCGAATGTACGCGCGGCTCGCATCGGTCCAACTGTGTGTGAGCTGGATGGTCCGATACCGATGGTAAACAGATCGAATGTGCTAATAGCCATAAATGTTCAACTAATGTCTTTTTGATTCTTTCAATTACTATATACGCCGTAGCGTTGGATTTATCGACGGCAATTGGATGGATGGAATGCAATTGTTGAGGTGTTTTCTGATTTTGGAGATTCTGAGCCTGGCGCTGATCAGCCCCGGTCTGGCAGATGAGGATTCAACAGCAATCACAGCCATCGGGCAAGCGTTGTTTTTTGATACCAACCTGTCTCAGACCCGTCACCAGGCGTGCGGGACCTGCCACGAACCTGGGAAGGCATTCTCCGATGGGCGCGACAACAATGTCGCTGGTTCTGTGTCATTGGGCGATGACGGGGCGTCGCTTGGCGATCGCAATACACCGAGCATCGCCTACGCCAACCAGATTCCCGAATTTCACATCAGTGCCAGTGGAGATTTTGTCGGCGGTTTCTTTCTTGATGGCCGGTCCGCGACGATGGCGGATCAGGCAGGCGAACCATTTCTCAATCCCATCGAGATGGGATTGCCCGATCGTGCTGCGGTTATCGCAAGGGTGCGTGAGAATGCAGGCTATGTCCGGTCGCTGCAGGCGCATTTCGGTGATGATGTTTTCGCTGACGACGAAAAGGCATTCGCTGCAGTCGTCGAGAGCATCGTAACGTTCGAGCGCTCTGACCTGTTTTCGCCCTTCGACTCGAAATACGACCGATATCTTCGCGGTGACTATGAACTGAGCAGTGAGGAAGAATTAGGGCGGCTGTTGTTTTTTTCGCAGCTAATCAGTTGTCATGGCTGTCACTTGCTGGACGTTCGTGAAGGCGGCGCGGAAGAGATGTTCACGAACCACAAGTATCACAACATCGGTGTCCCGGCGAACAATGCGGTTCGTTTGGCGAATGGCAGGCACGGCATCGACCAGGGTCTGTTGGCGAACCCGGCGATTGACGATCCTGCGCACGCAGGAAAATTCAGGGTGCCGAGTTTGCGCAACGTCGCTGTGACCGGACCGTACATGCACAATGGCGTATTTCAAGATCTAGAGACGGCGATTCTTTTCTACGACAAATATATCGTTGAAAACCAGCGAAGCGGGCGCAACCCGGAAACCGGTGAGCGTTGGGAAGATCCTGAGATTCCCGAAACAGTTGATCTCGAGCTTCTACAACAGGGGCAGCCGATCACTGAACGACGGGTGTCGGCCCTGGTTGCGTTTCTGCGAACGCTGACTGATCTACGCTACGAACCCCTGCTCGATAAGTAATTCCGTTTTACTTCAGGAGTACATGTCCTTTGGGTAATTGGTGCGTTGCCCACATCGCGAGCCGATGTCTTTTGTTCGGCATGGTCAGCTGATCGTCAGGTAACGGGCTGATCTTCTTATCGTGAACCAAGAGGCGATAAGCGTACTCGATTTTCAGATCATGCGAATCGGTGGGCTCAAATTCGACGATCTTACGCCTGACCGCGTCTTCCATGACCAGGCGCAGCGCTTCTTTGAGCAGTTCCTTTTCATTTTTAAGTTTTTTCGCCATCAGTCGTATTTCAGCGCATGCCCGCGATTTATTCAGCAGAGGCGAAGTATGCACCGAATCCAGCGCAAGCTGAATCCTACGCGATAATTACCTTACTCGAGCAATTCGAGATAGAAACGGGATCGGACTGTGATCTCGGCGTGATATTTAGTCCGAATACTGACCATCGTCAGCATTACAAATTAGACGATGGAGGTTTCCCTGATGAATGTGCTTCGAAAATTCGCAATTGCTGCGGCAATTGTTTCTGTTGGTGCGACGGCAAATGCCGCCGACATCAATGTTCGTGTTATTAACCTGAGCAATGGTATCTGGAATACGCCATTTGTGATCGCGGCACACCCGGTGGGTACGAGTCTGTTTGAAGTGGGGCAACCGGCCTCGGCGAATCTGCAGGCGATGGCGGAGGGCGGCGATATTTCCGGCCTGGTCGCTGACCTTACTGCGCTGGGTGCAACTATCTCTCAGGATCCCGCAGGTGGCCTGCTGGCCCCGGCAACCAGTACAAGTGTGGACCTCAATACGGACGGCACGAGCAATGTGCTGCTGTCAGCAGTCGCAATGCTTCTGCCGACCAATGACGGATTCGCCGGGCTTAACGGCGTCGTCATTCCAACGACTCCCGGGACCTACGTATTTGACGTGCCCGCCTACGACGCCGGTACAGAAGCAAACGATGAGCTGATCACCGGTGGCGGTGCACCAGGCGCAGCAGGTATTCCGGCTGATCCGGGCGGGTTGAACGGTACCGGTGGAACCGGTGCAGCGGCAGCAGACGCCAATTCGAACGTTCATATTCATCGCGGCAATCTTGGCGATACCAATGGGACGGGTGGCGTGAGCGATATTGATAGCACGGTACATCGCTGGCTGAATCCTGTGCTTCGCGTCGTCGTAACAGTTCAATAGGAGCCCGCGATGAGAATTCAAAACGCGACTGTGTATCGACTATTCGGACTTATTGTCGGTTCGATGTTTTTGCATGCCTGTGACGGCAACAGTACTGTCGTCGTACCTCCACCGCCACCGCCACCAGCGATGGCAAGTTTCGATGTCACTGTATCGAATCTGGCGAACGCGCAACCGTTGTCACCCATTGCAGTGATCGGGCATCGGGCGGGCTATACGGTATTCACGATAGGTGATGTTGCCAGCCCGGGGCTGGAAGAAATGGCTGAGGGTGGTGATAACACCGCGCTGCTTGCAGAGGCAGCGGCGGACGC
>JAQCAD010000004.1 GCA_027621915.1 Pseudomonadota bacterium | reverse complement strand
TCATCATTCACCTCGTTATGGCATTTTAACGCCTTAACTCGGTGTCCGGTTTTAGTAGACCACTTCAATTGTCGGTTTTGATCGCAACGATGGCCGACAGCTGCGACCATGCCCGTCCAAAGGTCGGGTCGAGTTTGATTGCCTGTTCCAGGTATTCGCCTGCGGCATCCAACGACGACCTGGTGTTCTGATTCGAAGCGTTCACACCCCGCAGGTACAGCTGATACGCCTCGAGGTTCTGGGTTCCACCTTCCGTGTGGCTGAGTGTTCCGCCCATCAATTGAATTTGCAGCGCCTGCACAATCGCGTTCGCGATCTCATCCTGCAATTTAAAAGTGTCATCCAGTGGTCGGTCGTAAGTCTGTGACCACAGATGCGTGCTGTCAGCTGTGCGAATCAGTTGCGCCGTGATGCGCACCGTGTTGCCAGCTCTGCGAACGCTGCCTTCCAGTATGTGAGCAACATTCAATCGCCTGGCGATCTCCGCGATCTCGATGTTCTGTCCTTTGAAAGTGAAGGAAGACGTCCGTGCTATCACCTTGAGATTCGGAACTTTTGCCAACAGGTTGAGCAGTTCTTCGGACATTCCATCCGAGAAATACTCCTGTTCTTTGTCCGAGCTCATGTTAACGAAGGGCAACACCGCTATGGACTTGTCATCGGGAAGGATTGATTGTTCTGGCTGTGGTGCCGCAAGTGCTGCGGCCTGTACGGCAGCTTCGGGTGCATTATTAGGCACCTCGACCGTTGGCGGTCGAATGTACTGGAATGCGAACAGGCCAATCGCCAGGGCCAGCATCCCGATGATGATGTAGTCGAGCCGCTTGCTTGTTACGTGAGTGATCGACTGGCTCCGTTCGATCTCACTCTCGCGCTGCAGTCCCTCCGGAGTCACCTCGTAAATCCAGGAGAAGATCAAAGCCAGGGGAAAACCGAGGATCAGGACCGCCAATACCAGGCGTACCCAAGAGGACGGCAGTTCCAGGGCATCGAAAAGGACATCGGCTACCTGCAAAATCAGCCACGAAGCGATCCCGTATAGCACGGCCATCTTGACGACGTTTCGGCGCTTAAGCTCTTCGAAGAACGACATCGCTGTTATAACCTCTGCGGTTTATTGCTGAATCATGGTCCAAGTTAACAGGATTGCCAATCTGAAACGGTTCGGCGCCGGCTTTTGAGTCGAAACCAATCGCCAAAGCTGATACATGCACAATGTCCGCTTTAGGGGCTAAAACGAGCATCATAGTGCAACGGGGGTGTGATTTTCTGCCGTTTCTAAGGCGCACAATCGCGCCTCGCGAAGTGTTTCAGGTAGTCTGTTTTCAAAATACAGAAAACCTATCTTGACGAATTCCGCCAGCCCCAATCCGTTGCGGCAAGTCGGGCGACGTCAAACGCACATTCGTGTGAGTTACGCTCCGGAGCTTGTTAGTTACGGTCACTGTTTTTCTGTTCGCGCTTTCAGGCCGAACCCGGTGTACGGGTACGCGGCCGCCAGCAGCAACGAGAACATCCATCCTGTCATGCAGAAAACCGCCCAGGGCATGTACTCGAGTGTAGTTACGCCAAGGGTCGTCGCCATGAAGATTGCCGACACGGTCCACGGCATCAGCGGCTCCAGGATCGTGACGGAATCTTCAAGCGATCTCGACAGGTTCTCCGGCGCAAGACCGCGTTCGCGATAGGCATCCTGAAACAGTCCACCGACAATCAACGCAGTAACACCACCGTGGCTGGTCAACGCGATCATCGTTGCACCGGACGCGAGTGTTGCCGCAACGAGGCCAAACACGGATTTCGCTCGCCGCAGCATCGCATGCAGCAGCTTGTCCAGACCGCCGGAAACATCCATACCTGCGGCGATCAGGAAGGCGGCAAGAATAATGATCAGTGTGCTGGACATCGAGTTAACGCCACCACGATTCAGCAAAGACGTCAGCATGTCGCTCGGTGTTGTGCCGCCGGCAACGATTGCGCCAACCATGCTGACGTTGAAACCGGAAATGGCAGCGAGCATCGCGTTGTACGCACTGAATCCGTGAGACACGATGCCTACAATCATTGCGACGACCGACGAGCTGACCATGACCAGCGCTGCAGGTTTTCGATTCAGCGTTCCCCAGAGTACGACGACGGCCGGTAGAAAAACCAGCCAGCTGATGTTGTATGCCAGTTCGATTTCGGTGAGCAAGGGATGATCGTCGAAAGACAGCAATGCCGCATCGATGTCGGTCAGCATTCCCGCAATGAAATACACAATCAGCGCGAGCACGAACGACGGACCTGCCGTGTACACCATATTGCGAATGTGATCGTACAAATCCGCATTCGCTCCGATCGCACAAATGTTTGTTGAATCCGAAAGCGGCGACAGTTTGTCGCCGAAGTAGGCGCCGGATACGACTGCGCCTGCCGTTGCTGCCAGCGGTGCGTCGATCGCTGCCGCGACGCCCATCAATGCGACACCAATCGTCCCGGCCGAAGCCCAGGATGACCCGGTCAAGGACATGACGGCAGTGACGAGAAATGCCGTAATGATCATGAACTGCGGATTGACCAGCTTGATGCCGTAGTAAACCAGCATCGGAATCGTGCCGCTGAACATCCAGGTGCCAATCAGCATGCCGATGGACAGGAGAATCAGAATCACCGGAAGAACCGCTGACATCTTTTCGCCTGTGGACCGTTGGATATCTTCCCAACCGTGACCGTAACGCATCGCAATGAGGCCGGCCACCGCGGCGGCCAGGAACATGACGAATACCAGGAGCTCTGTTCCCATCGGGAAGAAGATGCCCCCGCCGATGAGGCAGACCAGCATGGTTAAGAGCGGCAACGCCGCTTCCAACAAGGAGATGGATTTACGCACCGGCAAAAGCCTGGCTTAAATCGCTCCAGAGTTCTTCCGGATCCTCGAGTCCGACAAAGAGGCGGATCGTTCTTGGCGATACACCGAAATCCACTGCGGCCCGGTGCTCTCCTGACTGGTTGATTGACGCCTCGGCGGGCATAACGAGGCTCTCATGCCCGCCCCAGCTGACGCCAAGACGAAACAGTGAGAGCGAGTCACAAAATCTGGGAACGTTTTTCTCATCGCCTAATTCGAAGCTGAAGAGGCCGCCGTACCCTTTTAATAGTGAGTAGCTAACAGGCGCCAGCGCCGGGTGATGCACGCGGGTTACCGAACTGTGCTCTGCAAGTCTTTTCGCAATGATCAGGGCGCTCTCCTGGTGCCGTTGCATTCGAAGTGGCAACGTGCGTAAGCCGCGCAATAATAATGATGCTTCCTGAGCGGAAAGTTTGGCGCCGAGATAGGGCGTGGTGTCGAGTTTGAGCTTGTCGATGATGGGCTTGCTGCCAACCAGTACGCCGGCGACCGTATCGCTGTGCCCGGAGATGTACTTGGAAGCGGAGTGCACCACGAGGTCGATGCCTGCCAACAATGGCTTCTGGTAAATCGGCGAGGCCCAGCTATTGTCGACGATGCTGGTGACACCTTCGGCTTTCGCCATCTTCGCAATCGACGTGATGTCCTGCTCCTGCATCACCCAGGTGTTTGGACTCTCGAGGTAAACGATTCTCGCGCCGGGCAACGCTTTTTCAATCGCCGCAAGATCTCTGCCGTCTACAAAATCCGTCGTCACGCCAAAGCGCGCACACATTCCTTTGAGTAACCGGTACGTGTCTGGATAGACGTGTTCGACACATACGATCCGGTCGCCCGACTTAACCTGGCCGAGAATCGCGTTACTGATTGCGCCGATGCCGCTCGAGAATGCGGCGGCCGCCTCGCCCTGTTCGAGCTGACACATCTTGTCGAGCAACACGGACACGGTAGGGTTGTCGACTCGGGAATAAACGGGCGCTGTGGATGCGCCGCTAAACCGATCAACCATCGCCTGGTAGGATTCAAACGTGAACAATGACGTCTGGTATATCGGCGGCGCGACCGCACCTTCGGAATGACGCTCATCGTGTACGAGCAAAGTGTTGTCCGACACCCGCGTATCATCTATCCCCATGTAATAACTCCTTAAAATGCGGGTGACAAGTGGGGTCGAACCGAGATTTTTTTCAACCTGACCTTGCGGCACTTCGACCGCAAAGTGCCACGTATTACATCGTCAAATATTCGGCATTATCAATTTGCCGGGTTGTTCTTCATCAGTGGCGCGATCTTTATGCGGGCGTCGCTGCAGCCAGAATCGCATGCCCGCCCAATAGATCAGCGCAGGCAGCAGAAAGCCGGCGATCGATGCCGGCAAAAACCGGAACACTTCATGTGCTTCGTCGGTGAACGGGTTGTACACGAGAAAATAGGTCAATTGCCCGATGATGATGCAGCTTAGCGCGAGCACATTGAATCCGCCGGTATAGTAGTACTGACCGGACGGTGCGGCCTCGAAGATAGAACGCAGGTGCAATTGTTGTTTTCTCAGGAAGAAGTAATCAACCAGCAGTATGCCGCCGACCGGTGCGTGCATGGTGCCGTTGTAGGCGAGGAAGGCATCGCCGAGATCGTAGAGTTCGCGTGGCCACACAACGAAGAAAGCAAGCGGCACAGCCGTCAACGCAATGATCACACGCCAGCTGCGTCTGCGCAGGCCCGGTACATGTCGCAGCGCAAGGCCGCTGGCGAACAGCGATACTGACGTGGACGTGATATTGGCCAGTGCGACGAAAAGCAGTGCGAGCACACCCATGAATACACCACCCAGCGGCACCATCCATTTCGTTGGGTCGTCGGAGCCAACCACCAGGCCGGAAAACAGCGCGATGGAACAGACGATGCCGAAAGTCAGGCCAAGCTGCAGTACCTCAGGGTAAATGGCGTTGCGCCGGGTCTTAGTGTTCCTGGCCAAAAAGCCGATGCCGCCCCACCAGGACATGCCCGATGCGATACCGAGCTCGAGACACACGGCGTAATTCATCCAGGGCGAGGGAAGGGGATTAAGCGGTTCTGCCGCAAGTATTTCAGCCCAGCCGTGCGTGCTGATCAGCATGTAGAACATAAATGCAATGATTACGACAAGTGCCGGCGTGATGATGGAATTGAACAGGCTGAGCAGGTGCACGCCGCGCGTGGTCAGGATGTAAGTCAGCCAGATGCCGAGCGCAACGCCGCCGCCGACCAGCCAATCGGGACTGTGGTAGCCGAGCGCCTCGACGATATTAAATATGCCATTGCCAAACATGACGAGAATCAGGCCAGACCAGCCAATCATATTGAGCAGATAAAAAATGAGGACGACGCGGGCGCCGTTCTGGCCAAAAGATGGTTTGCAGAAATCTATCTGCTCAATGCCATAACGTTGGCAGCCGGCGGACAGCGACGCGCTTATCAGGAATACGCCGATCAGATTGCCGGCGATCAGGCACACCATGCCCTGTACAGCACCAACCAGCTCTGCTGCATAACCGCCGGTCAGGAAACACCAGGTTGCAATGCCATAGGCGAAACAGGTGCCATGTGCGCCCCAGGTCTTGTATTCGCGCTCATTGGGCAGCAGAGGCTCGCGACCGTAGACGCTCAGAAGATCGGAAGGTAATTCACTTCCCGGCGTGCCGCTGCCGGCAGGGGTCTGAGCGCTCATCGAGCGATTACTACCACGATGACAGGAATGACAATTGAGATCAGGATCAGCACGACCCAGTCGAGGCGGTTGAATGTTCCGAGTTCTGCATCGCCCATGTTTTGCATGGTGTCGATGCGCTGCTCAAGGTCGGCGATCAGTTCCGCCGTATTCTGCTCTTGCGACATGTGGCGACGATTCCTTATTGCGGCGGTTACTGCCTTGTGGCTCAGGACTCGATTTTAGGGAGTATTGCCGCAATGCGAAAGAGGTTGGAGTCACTCCTTCCCGGCGAATTTGCTAGTCGACAATAAACAGCCTGGCTCCCTCCGTCGTGGAGGAACGATGTGCTTCCGCATCATCGGCCACCTGGTAGCTCATCCCGGGCTTGAGCACGAAAGTGCGACCATCTTTCAATTCAGTGTGCAGCTCGCCTTCAAGACAAAACAGAATGTGACCTTTTACGCACCAGTGGTCTGCGAGGTACCCGGCTGTGTAGACAACCTGCCGGACACGGATGTCACCGAACAATCCTGTTTTCCAGTAAGCAATGCCTGTCTCGCCACGATGCTCTGTCTCGTCAATTTCAGACCAGTCAGTCGTCCCAAATGGAATACCGTTCATTTTCATGATTGCATTTTCAGGTCTGTCAGTTGCCGCACAGATGGTCACTGGTACCGCCGCGAGTGTCTGCCGGTTGAGGCGCTATTATATAGCAGTCGCAAAACGCGGTTTTCGCGCAGGCCATTGCTGCTGCCGGGGCCTGCGATCCTGGCATCAGTCAATGGATTGTTACGCTCCCTATTTTTTCTTTTTCTTTCTCTTCTTCGCGGCTGCAGCCACATGTGTCGCGATCGCATCCATCAAAGGAGGCGACAGGCAATCGTAAGGCTCAAGGCCGATGGCCCGCAGGCGCTCCCTTACACCACTCATTTTCTTCGGATCAAATCCGGATTCAATGATTGACGATACAAAGGCAGCAAATTCCGGCGGTGACCAGCCTTTCTCCGGCGACAGTTCCGTGTGAACAAAATCAAGGCCGTAAAATGGATGACTCTTTTTGTCGATGCGACCATACATATGCGTGCCGCACTTGGCGCATGCATGACGTTTGATGACGGCATTTTCATCAACCACTTTGATCTTCTTTTTGCCTTTCGTAACTTTGACTTTGTCACGACCAACAACAGCGACCACCGAAAACAACGCGCCCTTCGGTTTCCAGCATTTGGTACACCCGCAGACGTGATTGTGAGCAGTCTGACCAGCGACCGCTACCGTAACGGGGTCGTCCTTGCATTTGCACACCAGCGTGCCGCCGGCAAAAGTTTTAGAAGCTGGCGCGATTCCGTTATCGACTGACGGATGTAAAGAAATTGCATTACTCATGTTTGGCCCCCGAAAGATTTATTATTCGATTTGGCTTCGGCGGCCCGGGCGGCGCGCCCGAAGTCGGAATCAGTCTAGACCTGCCGCCGGGCCATTGGCAATCGAATAAATGCGCGATAAATCAACGTGCTCGGTAAAAGCTCGATGCCGGCCGACGGTTCGATTGAATTCATTTCGATCGCGTTCTGCGTCACTCGTTTCGCCCGGCTATCGCCAACAGGCCACAGTCGATTAGTATGAATAAAATGGACGTTTGGGCAGTCGACAAAACAAGAATGAATTCCCCTGCGATCGATTGGCTGGATCAAATATGAAACCGTACTCGGCCTGGTCCGTGTTTCGGCATGGCCTTCGCGGCAACCGGAACTGGCCGCGTGCCTGGCGTGATCCGGAACCGAAATCAGGCTACGACGTCATCGTTGTGGGTGGCGGTGGTCATGGGTTAGCGACGGCATATTACCTCGCAAAAGTTCACGGTATTCGCAACGTTGCCGTGCTGGAAAAATCCTACATAGGCAGCGGCAACACTGGCCGTAACACAACGATCGTCCGCTCCAACTACGAGCAGCAGGCAAACGCAAATTTCTACGAATTTTCACTGAAGCTTTGGGAGGGCTTAAGCCTCGACCTGAACTACAACACGATGTTCAGTCAGCGCGGCGTCATAGACGTGGCTCAAAGCGAAGGCATGGTCGAGCGATACATCCGGCGGGGCAACGCGATGCGCCTGAACGGCATCGATGCCGAGTTCCTGGATGCTGCAAAGGTTCGCGAAGAGTTGCCCGGCCTGTATGCAGACGACGATAGCCGCTTTCCGGTTTACGGGGGCCTGATGCAACGGCGCGCCGGCAACGCGCGGCACGATGCGGTGGCATGGGGTTTTGCCAGGGCGGCAGACCGGCTGGGTGTCGATATCATCCAGGGATGCGAGGTGACGGGTTTTATCCGCAAGGGCGAGCGCATTGCCGGTGTGGAAACCAGTCGCGGCAGCATTCGTGCCGACCGGGTCGGGCTGGCGGTAGCCGGGAGCACCGGACATGTCGCGGGTCTCGCGGGACTGCGCTTACCGATCGAAAGCCATCTCTTGCAGGCGTTCGTGACCGAACCGCTGAAACCCGTCATCCATACCGTGGCGACTTTTGAAATAGGTGATTTTTACATCAGCCAGTCTGACCGTGGCAGCCTGGTTTTCGGCGGTGAACTGGATGGTTATAACTCTTACGCACAACGCGGCAACCTGCCTGCCGTACACGACGTTCTCGAAGCGGCCGTCACGATGTTTCCAATGCTCGGCAGGGTACGCATGCTGCGTCACTGGGGCGGCGTCGTTGATATGACCCCGGATGGCTCGCCCATCATCTGCAAGTCTCCCATCGACGGACTTTTCCTGAACTGCGGCTGGTGTTATGGCGGATTCAAGGCAACGCCGGGATCCGGCTGGATGTTTGCACACACCCTTGCCAACGATGGGCCGCATGAAATAAACGCACCTTTTGCGCTCGATCGCTTCGAGCGCGGTTACACGATTAACGAGAACGGCGCCGGGCCGATTTTCAACAGGCACTGAGTCTCCGGCGATGATTCGAATTCCCTGCCCCCACTGCGGCTTGCGCGATCACAGCGAGTTCACTTATTTAGGAGATGCCACGGTGTCGCGCCCACCGGACGACGATGCAGGTGACTGGACGAGCGGAAGCAGGTGGTCACACTATTTGTATGCACGAGATAATCCCCGCGGCATCCATGAAGAATTCTGGCATCACGGGTGGGGCTGTCGCGCCTGGCTGGTTGTTACACGCAACACAGCAACGCACGAAGTTATCGACTCGAAACTGGCACGTGAACGCGAAGTGCAATCGTGAACAGGCGCCTGCCTGACGGTGGCCGCATTGATCGAACGCAACCCGTTCGTTTCCGCTTCAATGGAAAAGAGTACGGCGGATTCCTCGGCGACACGCTTGCGTCAGCGTTGCTGGCAAACGGCGTCTTACTCGTCGCGCGGAGTTTTAAATATCATCGGCCGCGAGGTATCTGGTCTGCCGGTGCCGAAGAGCCCAATGCACTTGTCACTGTAGGCACAGGCGCTCGCCGGGAGCCGAATACGCGAGCGACGACCGTTGAAATATACGATGGTCTCGTCGCGAACAGTCAGAATGCCTGGCCCTCAGTCGGTTTCGATATCGGCGCGATTAATAATCTGTTATCGCGATTTTTCTCGGCCGGCTTTTATTACAAAACATTCATGTGGCCGGGTGCGCGCGGCTGGCGAATTTACGAACACTTCATTCGCCGCGCCGCCGGAATGGGAAAAGTCGCCAAGACGGCCGACCCTGATCGCTATGAGCGCATCGAGGCATTTTGCGATTTACTGATTGTCGGCAGCGGACCGGCCGGCATCGCAGCTGCGCAGACAGCGGCGCGCTCCGGTGTGCGTGTGATATTAGTTGACGAAAATGCCGAACACGGTGGCTCGATCGCCCGCGGTGCCATTGATCATGCATCGGAATTGCGCGAGTGGGCGAGTGGCGCACTTGCAGAACTTGCGGGCCTGCCCGATGTTACGGTTTTATCAAGGTGCACCGCGTTCGGCTATTACGACGGCAATGTGCTCGGTCTCGTCGAACGAGTTTCCGATCATCTCGCAGCGGCAGAGGAAGGCATGCCTCGCCAGAGGCACTGGATCGTGCGCGCCAGACAGGTTGTGCTTGCAACGGGCGCGATAGAGCGACCACTGTTGTTTGCCAACAATGACCTGCCGGGCATCATGTCGGCCAGCGCTGCGCACTGTTACTTAAGTGAATTCGCTGTCTGTCCCGGTGGCGAGGTCGTGATATACACGAACAACGACAGCGCTTACTCGACGGCACTGGCGTTTGCTCCGCACGCCAGCGTGACTCTTGTTGATACCCGAGCCGAACCGGCGCCGAAACTGCTAGCCGCCTGTCGAAGAGCTGACGTGATCGTGCGAACCGGGGCGGTGATTCGCCGCGCCATCGGTTCGCGTCGGGTCCGTGCCGTGGCGATTGAAAATTACGCGAACATTGGTTGCGACTTGCTACTGACTGCCGGTGGCTGGACGCCGACTATCGCGTTGCACAGTCAGGCTGGAGGGCGACCTGTTTATGCGGCGGAGTCGCAGTGCTTCCTGCCCGGCGTCGCGCGCGAGTCATGGGTCGCGGCCGGCGCCTGCAACGGTGCATTCGATACACCGACTTGTCTCGAGCAAGGCCGATTCGCCGCGACCAGGGCGATCGAGGCAATTGGCGTGACGCCCGCGACGATCGTGATACCCGCCTGCACGACACGGGGTGACATGATCCCGGGACCGCAGCCTGTACCTCACGGCAAGTGTTTTGTCGATATGCAAAATGATGTCACGACGGACGATCTCGATCTTGCGAGTCGCGAGGGATATCGCTCGGCCGAACTTCTCAAACGCTACACCACGCTGGGCATGGGTACCGACCAGGGCAAGACATCCAACGTCAACGCCTTATCCTTGCTCGCAAAGAGCCGCAGCGAGTCTGTTCCCGATATTGGCGTGACGACGTTTCGACCGCCTTACACAGCGGTGACGATGGGCGCGATCGCGGGGCGAAAACAGGGACGACACATCCTGCCAACCCGGGTTACGCCACTGCACAACTGGAATGAGCAACACGGCGCATTGATGAGCGATGCGGGATTGTGGAAAAGGGCGCTCGCGTATCCTCGCGGCGACGAAAATCGACAGGCGGCCGCGATTCGCGAAGCGGCACACGTGCGTAGTGCGGTGGGCACCTGCGACGTCTCGACGCTTGGCAAGATCGACATACAGGGCCCGGATGCGAAAGAATTCCTGGAGCGGCTCTACGTGAACCGCTGGTCGAATATTAAGCCCGGTAAAGCGCGCTATGGCGTCATGCTGCAGGATGACGGTTTCGTTTTCGACGACGGCACGACGAGTTGTCTGGATGAGAATCATTACTTCATGACAACAACGACCGATCGCGCCGAACCGGTGCTCAGGAACATCGAGTACCTGTTGCAGGTTGTCTGGCCACAACTGCGTGTTCACGTTTGCGACATGACGGATCAGTGGGCCGGAATCGCCGTAGCAGGTCCGCGCAGCCGTGAATCATTGCAGCCGTTGTTTGCCGATGCCATTACCTCGCTGCCGTTCATGGGTGTCGTCGATGTCAGCTACGGCGGGCAAACAGTGCGCGTTGTACGCATCAGTTTCTCGGGCGAGTTGGGTTATGAAGTCTACGCACCGTCCGGGATCGGTGAGGAACTCGTTCAGGAGTTGTATCTCAAGAACGATTCGCCTGGCATCGCGCCTTACGGGCTGGATGCGATGGATATTCTCCGTATCGAGAAAGGTCACGTGACTGGTGCCGAGATCGATGGCAATCGCACACTTGCTGATCTCGGGCTTGCGCGCATGGCGAGAAGTGACAATCGGTTTCTTGGCGCAGCAATGATGAAGCGCCCAGGACTTGTGGACGACAGGCGTCCGCAGTTGGTTGGACTCGAACCACTGGACCCGGCGCAGGCGATCAGTGCCGGTTCACACCTGGTCGTTGAGTCCAGACCGCGCGAACCATCGGCGAGTCTGGGTGAAATCAGCTCCGCCTGTTTTAGCCCCGCGCTGAATCGACACATCGGTCTCGGGTTCCTGCGGGGCGGGGAGGGACTGCACGATTCGATCGTGTATGCGGCGAACCCGCTCGGTGGCACGCATATCGCGGTGCGAGTCGTGTCGCCGCACTTCTTCGACGACAAAGGGGAGCGGCTTCGTGGGTGACTATCGGGAAAGGGCAATTGCAACCGGCACCGGTCTCGTGATCCGTCATGCGCCGGCTACCATTCATGAAGTCGCGGCATGGCCCGGTGCGAATAGCGCGCTGGAACATTTCCTCAATGCTTACGGATCAGGCGCGCGTAATCCATTGTTGCGAGTCGGGCCGGGAAGAGTCTGGGTCGTCGGTGCTGATACGTTGGAGTTGCAGACTGCCACAAACGGCATGGCGCTGATCGACTTGTCGCACGCGCTGGTACGTATTCAGGTAAGCGGAGAGTCTGCGAGGCTCGTGTTACGAAAAGGCCTGCCCGTCGATCTGCATCCTTCGGTGTTCCCGGATGGCAGTATCGCGACATCTGCCATCGAGCGTATCGTCGTCACCGTCCATAACAACGGCGACTCGTTCGACTTGTTTTGCAGACGGAGCTATTCGGGCAGCCTCGAGCACTGGCTAGCTGATGCGTCGATATTCCTGCTGTAACGCTTACTCCGCCATCCATTGTTCGATTTGAAACGCTGCCATGCGATTCATACCAAGTTCCGACACGAGACAGGGCAGTGCACTTTCCATCGCGCCACGCAGTGTCCATGGTGGATTTACGACAATCATGCCGCAACCATACATACCGGGAAGCGATTTGCGGTCTGTTACGCGGAGCTCGAGATGCAGCACGTCACGAATCTTCATCTCGTCGATCCGCCTGCGGAGCGATGTCGTGCGCCGTTCGTCCAGGATCGGATACCACAGTGCGTAGGTGCCGTTCGAAAATTGCCGATGCAATGCGCCGACCGTCGAAATGGCAGTTTCATATTCGTCACGGAGTTCATACGACGGATCCATCAATACCAGGCCGCGACGTTCAAGGGGCGGCACAAGGCCTTTGCTGAATCGATAACCGTCCTCGGCATGACAGTGCACGCGCCGGTCGTGCGTGAACATCTCGTCAAGTGCAGGAAAATCACTGGTGTGTAATTCACAAAGCACCAGCCGGTCTTTCGGTCGAAGTAATTTCGACGCAAGCCACGGTGACCCGGGATACCTCACAAGGTTTCCGGAAGGATTGTATCGACGGACGAGATCCAGGTAGTCGGAGATTGATTCGGGGGCGTCTTTCAGATTCCAGAGTTTCGAAATGCCGAAGCTGCTTTCATCCGTCTTGCGCGACCGCACCGAGGACAGATCGTAACCACCCGCACCGGCATGAGTGTCGATGTAACACAGTGCGCCGTCTTTGCGTGCCATGTATTTGAGTACGCTCGTCAGAACGACGTGTTTCATGACATCGGCGAAATTGCCGGCGTGGTAGGCGTGTCGGTAGCTCAGCATGGTGCGCGGCATTGTTGTTGAAATTGACCACCGGCACAAATCGACGTGAAACCGGAAAATCAGGCGAAACGCGACTCTAATCCATTGAGTTTGCCAATTAAGTGACCATAACCATATATAGTGAGGGTCACTGTCCCTTTAATTCCCTTTAATCTCATGTCAAAAGTTGCCACGGGCAACTCCAGGCGCACAGAAGCGAGAATATTCCAATGTCATGGCAAAACGATAACAGCGGTCGCGGGGGTCCTCCGGGCCGCCGGGGACCACCGGGCAACGAACTCGAGGAACTGATCAGGCAAGGCCAGGACCGGGTCAGGAAGATGATTCCCGGCGATGGTCGAGGCGGAGCGATTGGCCTCGTGCTTTTGGCCCTTGTTCTGCTGGGTGGATGGACGGCTTACTACACCGTTCCGAGTGACTCGGTAGCGGTAATCCAGCGCTTCGGCAAATACCTCAAGGACGTTCCGCCGGGATTACATTTCAAACTGCCGCTCGGTATCGATGCTGCAACCATCGTTCCGGTAAAACGGCAATTGAAGCAGGAGTTTGGATTCTCGACACCAGGCGCATCTGACCCGTTTCAGAGTCCCCGCGGATCGAGGCGAGAACCTTTGCAAGAAACACTTCTGGAAACAGAAATGGTCACCGGTGACCTGAATGCCGCCCTGGTGGAATGGGTCGTTCAATATCGAATCTCGGACCCGGCAAAATTTTTGTTTGAGGTTCGTGAACCGCGAGAGACGCTTCGTTACGTTTCGGAATCCGTCATGCGTGAAGTCGTTGGTGATCGCACTGTCGATGAGGTCATCACGATTGGTCGACAGGAAATCGAATCAGAAGCGCTGACCAAAATGCAGGAGCTTTCTGCGAAGTACGCGATGGGCCTCAGTATCGATCAGGTACAGTTGAAGAACATCAATCCACCCCAGCCTGTGCAGGAGTCCTTTAACGAGGTTAACCAGGCGCAGCAGGAGAAAGAAAAACTGATCAACGAAGCCAGGCGCGACTACAACAAAGTGATTCCACTGGCCGAGGGTGAGAAAGATCAGCGAATCCGTGAGGCCGATGGTTACCGGCTGAAGCGAATTAACGAAGCCGAGGGCGACGCGGCTCGATTCAATGCCTTGTTGACAGAATACATCAAGGCGCCGGAAGTCACGCGCCGCCGCATCTATATAGAGACCATGCAGGACGTCCTGCCCGGCATTCAGTCGAAAATTATCGTTGACGAGCAGTCACAAGGCATCCTGCCGCTGCTCAATCTCGACGCGCAAAAAGGAGATCAGCCATGAGCCAGAACAAACAGATCAGCATTCTGGTGGTTGTCGGCCTCGCAATATTTGTCCTGATGAACTCGATTTATACGGTGAGCGAGGTTCAGCAAATGATTATTACGCAGTTCGGCAAACCTGTGGGTGAACCGATTACTGCGGCCGGCCTCAAGATCAAGACACCGTTTATCCAGGAGGTCAATCCGATCGACAAGCGGATTCTCGAGTGGGACGGCAGCCCCTCGGACATGCCAACCAAGGACAAGTTGTACATCTCCGTTGATCTGTTCGCCCGGTGGCGGATAACGGATCCGCTCCAGTATTTCCTGCGACTTCGTGATGAAAGAAGTGCCCAGTCGCGCCTTGACGATATCCTTGGTAGTGAGACGCGCAACGCTGTCGCCAAGCATGAGTTAATAGAAATCATCCGTACCACCAAAGATCGGGTCCCGTTGCGTGATGCCCTTCTTGCCGGATCGCAACAGGAATTGAACCTGGGATCGCTGGTTCCAATTCAAAAAGGTCGCAAACTGGTTGAGGAGGAGATCTTCCGGGCGGCTGCCGAGAAGGTGCAGGTGTTTGGTATCGAGCTGCTCGACATCCGCTTCAAGCGGATTAATTACAATGACAGCGTACGTCCGAAAATTTACGATCGCATGATCAGCGAACGGCGGCAGATCGCAGAACGATTCTTATCTGAAGGAAACGGTGAGGCTGCGAGAATTCGGGGAAATCGCGAGCGTGAACTCAACAAGATCCAGTCTGAAGCCTACCGCGAGGTTGAGGAGATACGCGGCGTTGCAGACGCGAAGGCGACTGAAATCTATTCGAGTGCCTACAACCAGAATCGCGCTGCTATGGAGTTCTACGAATTTACGCGAACCATGCAGTCCTACAAGGCAATCATCGGCGAAAATACGACACTGGTCCTGTCAACAGACAGCGACCTCTTCAAGTTTCTGAAAGGTGCTGCGCCCACTGACAACGAATAAGATCAGCGGGACAGTGACCACAACTGGTTACGGTTACTGTCCCCTTATCGTTGCGGCCTGCCGTAAACTTCGCGGCCGGCGAAGTAGGTCGAGTCAACCGAAAGTTTGCGAAAGCTGTCATTCATCGGCACTGGCACGCTGCCATCCAGCACAACGAAGTCTGCCCATTTACCCGGCGTAATCGACCCGAGCTGGTCTTTCCATTGCGTCACGTCCGCGCCGGCCTGGGTGTAGGCATGCAGCGCTTCCTCGAAGCTTACTGCCTGTTCCGGATGCCACGGTTTGCCGCTGTTGAAGCCGAAAGGACTCTCGCGAAACATCGCGTCGGCCATCTGAACGAGTGGATTGAGTGGCGACGTAGGGTAATCGGCGCCGAATACCAGCGGCACACCTGCAGTCAGCATCGACTTCCACACATAGGCACGCGATTCGCGATAGGCGCCCACGCGCACGGGCACATAGCCAATCGCATTTGTCGCATGATTGGGCTGCATTGAGGCGACAACATCGAGATCCCTGAAACGACGTACGTCATCGGGATGCACGAGTTCAATGTGCTCGATGCGGTTGCGAAACGGAACGGCATTATTTTTCGCTGCTTCAAAAGCGTCGAGCGACGCACGAACAGCAGCATCGCCAATTGAATGAATCGCGACGGGCAGGCCTGCCGCGGTCAATTTCTCAACCTGCATCTTCAGGTCGTCTGGCCCGGTAATGTATTCACCCTTCCAGCCTTCGCGATCTGTGTAACCCTCCATCAATACCGCCGTCTGGGCCGACAACACGCCATCATTCATGAGCTTGACGTAGCCGACATCGAGCAATGGACCGACCTGCTTTTCCTTGCCGGTCGCCTCGACACGCGCTGCGATATCTCTCTTGGTCGCAAGGATATCGTTGACGCCGGCATCGTAATCGCTACCAGTACCACGGGGACCCCGATAGCCGAACCAGACTCGAAGTGTCGGATCAGCGTTTTCAACGATGTGGAGATAGTCGTCGAGGTCGCCCATCTGGTGCAGACCGGTTATGCCGAAACTGTTGGCGTACTTTTCCATGGTCGCCAGGCCTTCGTGGCGTTGCTGGTCGCTGCGATCAGGAATGATGCTTCCGACGAGTCCCTGGGCGCCTTCGAGGAGGATACCTGTCGGCTCTCCGGTTCTCTTATCGATCATTATTTCGCCGCCCGGTGGCACCGGAGTTTCGGCCGTCACGCCAGCCATTTCGAGCGCCAGCGAATTTACCCAGCTATAGTGGCCGTCGATGTGGTTCAAAAAGATCGGCCGGTCCGGAACAACTTCGTCGAGCATTTCCCTGGTTGGGTAGTCGCCGTCGGACAATGTGTGATCCCAGTAGCCACCGGTCATCCACTCACCATCAGCCAGGCGCATGTCGGCCTCTTCAATCAGGCGCAACCACTCGTCTTTGTCAGCGATATAGGAGATGTCAACGCCGGCGACGACGGGCGAATCACCACTTACATGCGAGTGGCCATCGATGAAACCCGGCGTAACCGTGTTGCCCCCGGCGTCGATCACCGTCGTGTTGTCATCGGTCAGTGCCCGGATCTCCGCGTTCGAACCGACGGCGATGAACTTGCCGTCTTCCACAGCAAACGCCTGGGCTCGCGGTAACGCCGGATCAACCGTGTATATATCACCGTTGATGACGATCAGGTCCGTGGCGGCCGTCGCAGCGGCGCTGCAAACCAATGCGATGAGCGCGGGCAGGGCCGGCGTGCCAGGCAATCGTGAAGTCATTGTCTTTTCCCTTCGGCGCAGGCAATCGGCTGTAACGCCGCCTGCTTCATGAAATTGCTCATGAACTTATAGCCGAATTGGTGTGCTTCCGAAAGCAATGCTTCACTCATCACGGAGCAATCTGAATAACGGCCCTCTTTACTTTTTTCCAATGCTCCCGCCCGGACTGCTCCAAAACGGGTCTCCTGTTAAGGAAGATCGGCGGCGGGCGCGAAATATTTAGGGGAGCAGCGGTTTTAGAGTTGGCAATAAAGAATTGCGCGCCACGAAAGGCGCGCATTTCATGGACATTCAATCAATCAGTAAGACAGATAGTCTGAGAGCTCAGCTTCGTATTCCAGGTAAAGCTTGTAGTTGTGCTCGACCGTCTCGTTGAGGTCCTTTTGAATTCTCGCGGTACGCAAGGATTCGCGAACCCACTGGTGCTCTGCCCAGTTTCCGTCGGCCGATTTGACCACTTCCATCTCCGCGGTTTGCATACCAGCAATCTCGGTGACGCCGCTCATCATCGTGCTCATATCCCTGAGCGAGACGTTCTCGTTCTTGTCCATCTTCTCGGCAAGCACCTTGAGCTGCTTCGCTTTCTCGTCCTGCATTTCTGAAGTTCGCGCCAGTACTCGGACAAAATCGCGGATCTGCCTGTCGGTGACACGGCCATCCGATGGCGGATCGAATCGATCCTCCTCCGCGGCGGACATGATTTCCGCCTGGCGAGCGATGCCGCCGAACATGCCGGAGTCGCCCGACGAACCCGGTCGTCCGGAATCCATAATTCCGGCGAAACCAGGGCCGGCCATCGACGGCATCAGGACACGTCCGATGGTCATCGTTATAACGATCATCGCCGCAATAGACGCGACCAATGAAAGCCCGAAGTGACCGGCTCGCTTGTCATCGGGAACGCCGAGATAAGTCGGAAGGACCTTCCATAGAAGAACCAGTCCATAAATGAAAAGCCCGAGGCCCAGTAAACCACCGATCCAGGGCAGCCATGAGATCGCCGGCGACAGGTAACCGGGTATAAAGGCGAACGATGTCGCAGCCAGCGCGAGCGGGAAGCTATTTTTGCCGCCAAGCGCGCCAGCGACCGCAGCAAAAATGAACGCAACGACGCCGGCCCCCAGAACCGCCATGATCGTGCTTGCTATCGTCGACACGATGGTTGGACGTGGCATGGCGAAATAGGACGTATCCGCACCGAGGAAACCGAAAACATAGCCGGCAACAGCCGCAAACAAGATTAAAGGTCCGGTGAGCAGGAAAACGGTTTTCTGCCAGTCACCCGCCTCAGCCAGGTAGCTCTGCCAGGTTTGCTCCGCATCCAGAATTCCGCCTTTGATGAGATTTAGTGTTTTCTGTAAATCGATCATGGCACGTACCCCCCCTTCTTATATTCTTGTTGGCTGGAGTCTGCGCCTTATGGCTGGATTTTGGCAATACGCCATTTAGACTATCCCCCGGCGACTGCGCCGACGATCATGAACGGCAGCTCCCCGCTTGCGATCGATGATGGCAGTTCAGCATCCGGCGAATCGTGCGTGACATCTTCACTGTTGGCGAAGAACCGGATCCTCGGACGCCTCTGCAAAGTGACGTGTTCACGTATCGTTCCGCGAAGCATCGGGTAGCGAGCTTCCAGCGCGTCCAGAATCCTGCGCTGCGTGACAACTCCGTCGACGATTACCGTCACTTCGCGATCACATCGCGCAAGCGTTTGCAGGTGGTGCGGTAGTACCACGCGAATCATGAAATGTTCTGGACCTCGATCGACAGCACTGCCGGCAGATCGCGAACAATCGCATCCCAGCTGTCGCCCTCATCGTTGGATGCGTAAACCTGTCCGCCTGTTGTGCCGAAATAAATACCGCAGGGTTTCGCTGTATCCACCGCCATCGCGTCGCGCAGTACGTTCACGTAACAATGTTCCTGCGGCAATCCTTTCGTCAGCGCTTCCCATTCTTCGCCACCGGAGCGACTTCTGTAAACACGAAGTTTTCCTTCGGGCGGATAGTGCAGCGAGTCGCTCAGGATTGGCACGACGTAAATCGTTTCGGGGTCATGCGCATGTACCGTAATCGGGAAACCGAAGTCACTCGGCAGATTGCCGCTCACTTCGCGCCACGAATCGCCACCGTCATCGCTTCGCATTACGTCCCAGTGTTTCTGCATGAACAACGTGTTCGGATTGGTCGGATGAATCGCAATTCGATGCACGCAATGTCCAACTTCGGCAGTCGGATTCGGTATGTACTCCGAGTGCAGGCCGACATTGATCGGTTTCCACGTCGTGCCACTGTCGTCGGAACGGAACGCCCCGGCCGCTGAAATGGCACAAAAGATTCGACTCTTGTTCGTCGGGTCGAGCACGATGGTATGCAGGCACATGCCGCCCGCGCCCGGCGCCCAGCTCGGCCCGGTTTCGTGACCCCGCAGGCCGGCGAGCTCGTGCCAGGTCACGCCGCCATCGGTTGTCCTAAATAGCGCCGCATCTTCGACACCGGCATAGCAGGTATCCGGGTCGTCGAGCGAAGGTTCAAGGTGCCACACGCGTGCAAATTCCCAGGGATGCTGCGTGCCGTCGTACCACTGGTGGGTCGTAAGGGGTTTGCCGCTTTTATCGGATGTATCGTAGACAAACATGTTGCTCTTGCCCTGCGGCATACCGGAAGCAGCAGCTTTCTCGGCATTGCCGTCCGAACCTGGCTGTGACCATGTTTTGCCGCCGTCGTCCGAGCGCTGAATGATCTGGCCGAACCAGCTTGATGTCTGCGAGGCATAAATCCGGTCTGGGTCCACCGGTGAACCCTTAACGTGGTAAATCTCCCAGCCAGCAAAGTGTGGTCCGTCGACCGACCATTTTTTTCGCTTGCTGTCCGAGGTGAGGATGAAAGCACCTTTGCGTGTGCCGACGAGAACGCGGATGGAAGCCATGTAAATACTCCTCTTCTGAATCGACGTGTACGTTATGCGCCTACATATTTTGCGTAAATGCCGCGGGCGACGCCGGTATCGTCCGTTCCTTTGATGATCGCCCGACCGTCCGGGAACAGCGTGATTTCGTATGCACAGCCCGCGTCGTTTATCATCGCGCGGAGCATGAATTCGTTGGCGGTGACAGCGCTGTTCTTGCCGAGCCGCGCCGCAACTGCCGCTATGTCGATACCATCCGCCTGCTGCCGATGACGAAGCTGTATCGCGTTGCGTCCGCACAAATGAGCGGCACTGGATCCGGACTTGCCATCGAGATAGTCGAACTGCCGTTGCCTGCAACACGGGCAGTCTGTTTTCTCGTAAACATTATCCACTTTGAGTTGCAGGATCTCGTTCGCCCACAGGTCGAGGTTCAGCAACGTCCTGCTCACACGGTCAAAGTTACCCGTCAGGATCTTTAATGTTTCGGTTACCTGGAAATTGGCGATGATGGCGACAGCGGGGCCGAGTACGCCGATCGTGTCACAGGTTGGGCTTGTGCCCGGTGGCGGTGCTTCTTCAAACAGGCAACGAAAACACGGCGTTGCGAAATTCTTTCCGGCCGTCTCCCAGGCGGCACTGCCAGCAGTATGTGGCAATACCGGAAACGACATGCCCGTGGTGCCGACCGCGGCGCCGTATACATAAGGTCGGCCGGTTTTTACCGCGAGATCATTCGCGAGGTAGCGCGTTTCGAAATTATCCAGCCCATCTACCAGGACATCAGCACCTTTGGCGTAACGTTCAATATTGGTGTGATTGATGTCATCAACGATGGCCGTCACACGTATCCCTGAATTGACGTTGGCGATTTTTCGCTTTGCGGCTTCTGCCTTCGGAATTGCGTCTGCAACATCTCGCTCGTCAAACAGTACCTGGCGCTGCAGGTTGGTGAGTTCAACGAAGTCACGATCGACGATGATGAGATGACCAACACCTGCCCGCGCGAGCATGTCTGCGGCGACCGAGCCAAGCGCGCCGCAGCCGAGCAAGAGAATAGTGGACTCCTGCAACCGCCGCTGCCCTTCTTCTCCGAAGCCAGGCAACAGCATCTGCCGTTGATAGCGGGCTAGGTCATCTGTCATTGAATGGTGCTATCGTGGCTGGTCGCGAACATGACAATATTCTGCCCGAATACGGGATCTGTTACCCACGGAATCGATGCGGTTTGATGGCAAGCCTGGAGGAAAAACAATGAAGCTGCGATACAAAATTGCTGGCGGGACGCTTGGAGTCCTGCTGGTCGCTATCGCGTCGTTGGCGCTCGTCCTGAGTCATAGCGCAGCCTGCAGCCCGGCACCGGGCGTTGCAGCCGGGACCGAGACCATGAAGGCCATCGTGAGTCGGTGCTACGGTTCGCCGGACGTCCTGACCCTGGAAGACATCGCGAAGCCTGTGCCTGGGGACGACGAGGTTCTCGTAAAAGTCGTCGCGGCTTCCGTCAATCCGCTGGACTGGCATGGCATGAGAGGCTCTCCGTACATCATGCGACTGTCTTCCGGGCTGGGTACGCCTGGTGATTCGAGCATTGGCGTAGACTTTGCGGGGGTCGTCGAGGCGATCGGCAGAAATGTCACTCGTTACATGCCGGGCGATGAGGTTTTTGGTGGACGAAGTGGCGCCTTCGCAGAGTACGTGATCATTCGCGAAAACCGGGCGCTCACAAAGAAACCACCCAATGTGACTTTCGAGCAGGCAGCTGCCGTTCCAATCGCTGCGATCACCGCGTTGCAGGCGCTTCGGGATCAGGGAAAAATCAAAACGGGTCAAAAAGTCCTGATCAATGGCGCGTCGGGCGGTGTCGGCACGTACGCCGTGCAGATTGCCAAATATTTCGGGGCGGAAGTCACGGCAGTCTGCAGCACCCGGAATGTCGAGATGGTTCGCGCGCTCGGTGCAGATCACATTGTCGACTATACAAAAGAAAACTACACCGACAGTGGAGATCTATTCGACCTGATTATCGACAACGTCGGCAATCAAACACTTGCAAAGAACAGGACCGTGTTGACGCCAACCGGTACGCTGGTGATCGTCGGCGCGGCGAAGGGTGATTGGGTTGCTCCCTTGATCAGTGCTCTGAAGGCTCTCGTGGTGTCACCATTTGTTGAACAGGAGCTCGGCATGTTCATCGCGCAACTGAATCAGGATGACCTGGGATTCCTGGCTGGCCTGATGGAATCGGGTGCCATGACATCTGTGATCGATGACAACCGCTACCGACTAAGCGATGTTCCGGCCGCAATTCGATACTCGGAAGAGGGGCACGCCCGTGGCAAGATTGTGGTGAACATCCCGTAACAACAGTACGCCTCAAAAAGGGTCGACCCCAATCTCCGTCAGCCAATGGTTTCCGCATAAATTCGGCGTACGTTGGCACCCATTATCTTTTCGACGTCCGCATCTGAGAGACCACGATCTTTCAGGCCGCTCCAGATCGTTTCCATTCGGCGAGGGCCGTTCAGCTCGACCATGAACCACGGTAAATCGTCTTCGTTCAGGTTTGCGCCCTGTTCCGCGCGCAGTTCGTCAAGATATTCCGGCGTCAGGTTGATGTAGCGATGATCCCGGTCGCTGCCTATTCCGACGTGGTCAATACCGCAAACCTTAACGGCGTGTTGAATGTGGTCGAGATAGTGTTGCAGTGCACCCTCCCGAAGCGTCGTGATGTGCGGGCGAATCTGGTCGATACCGACAACTCCGCCATGATCCGCAAGCAGGCGGAGATTTTCGTCGGTGGTGTTTCGAACGTTCTTGTGAATGGCGAGGCATCCCGTGTGCGATACGATGACCGGCATCTTCGAGGTACGAATCGTATCCGCCATCGTCGGCATATTCGCGTGTGAGCAATCGACAAGCATGTTCGTGTCATTCAGCTTCTCGACCAGCTCCACGCCGAATTTTGACAGTCCGGCGTTTGTTCTTTCCAGACACCCGGCTCCAGCCCAATTCTGGTAGTTGTAGGTAACCTGTACAGAACGCAGGCCCAGGCCATAAAACGTGTCGACCATGTCGAGATTCTTGCCGAACGGCGTGGAGTTCTGAATCAGGTAAAAAACGGCAATTTTTCCATCGCGCTGTGCCCGATCAAGGTCGGCCACGCTGGTCGCTTTGATTACCTGGCGCGGGTTTGCCTCGACCCAAGCATCGAAACTCCGAATGCCCTCAAGTGCGACGTCAAGCGCTTCGCGCTCATACGTTTTTGGATCACACATCGTTTTGGTAATCGCGTTCAGGCCGCTGTCGAGCATTTCCCGAAGCAGGGCGGAGTCGTACACTTCTCGAATCTCACCCATGGCATCGAACACCAGGGCCGATTGTGTCGAGGACGCACCGAGAGAAGAGCCCGACCATGTCGTGGCACCGAGAGCGCCGGTAGCTGCGATCGAATGTTTGAGAAATGAACGCCGGTTGTGCATTGAATACCTCCCCGATTGTGTTGAATGGTGCGTTCCGGTAAGAACAGCCCGCGAAACGCCTTGTTACTGATCGATACTTTTATTGTTCTCCGGAATAGTACCACCGGCCTGAAACAACGCGATCGCCGCATGTCGTTCCACCAGTTTTTCAAGCGTAGCGAGCAATGTGTTGATGCTTTGTATTGCATGGCTGTTTGGCCGTGCGTCGGCAGCCTGAAATATTTTCAGCATGTGAATGAGCTTCGTCTGGATGCCGACTAACGTTTCTGTATCTGATGGCGCTGCAGAAATACTGCCGTACGTGATGTCGGGGTTTTCCGCGTCCCCTGCACCACGTAACGCCAGTAGCAGGCCACGGCGTTGCTCATCGGCCGTGGACAGCTCTGCATCTATTTCATCCCTTAAAGTCTGGGCACGTTGGTGGCCACGATAAGCAGCGAGAGAGTAGCGGGTCTGCAGCCGGAGATCGGCGTCGGTGATCTCAACACGCGGGTCCAGCGCAACATCGATCTCCTGCGCAAACACGTCGCCACCCACTGTCAGCCTGACCGTGTAGCGTCCCGGGTGTACGAACGGCCCCTGTGGCCCGCTTGGCGTACTTTGATAGACGGCGGCAATATCGAATGAGCGTTCAACACCTTTGGGTGGCTCGTAACGGAGATCCCACGCGAGTCGATGGTGGCCTTTCGTTTTCGCCAGTGTGGACGATGGCCGGATCCAGTAGGTCGGGTGGGCGAGGTCGTCCGGATCAACTATCTCCGGCGCGTCATTGCTGGAGAACCGGCGCACGGTGCTTCGGTCGGCGTCCAGGATTTCCAATGTGACTGTGTCTGTATCGGTTGCGAGGTAGTAGTCGAGGACCGCGCCGTCCAGCGGGTTTTCACCGGTTGGTTCTTCAGGCGGCAACGGTGTATCCGAGAACATGTTCCAGCGGACCCGCAACGCATTCACCGGCGCAAAAAGCCAGGACGCGTCCTTGTTTCGCATTGCCGCGAGCTGGCGCAACGGGGAAATGTTGTCCATAACCCAGATCGAACGGCCGTGCGTGCCAATGACCAGATCGTCGCCATGAATAACAAGGTCACGAACTGACGATGCGGGCATGTTCATTTTCAGCTCGCTCCAGTGAGCGCCGTCGTCAATCGAAAAATAGACGGTGCGCTCGGTGCCGGCGAACAGGAGCCCGGGTTGCAGAGGGTCCTCGCGAACAACGTTGACCGGACCGGATTCCGGCAGGCCCGTCACGACTCGAGTCCATTGTTGGCCACCATCGTGTGTTCGGTAGATGTGTGGTCGCAAGTCATCTCGCCGGATCGCATTGATTGCTGCGTAGGCGGTGTTCTTGTCGAAGTGACCGGCGTCCAGCGCTGAAACTTTGTCCCACGCGCGTAGCTCTTTCGGCGTGACATCGCGCCAGGCGCGGCCGGCGTTCTGCGTCACGTGAATCAACCCGTCGTCAGTTCCTGCCCAGATTAACTTTTTATCGCGTGGCGATGCGCCCAGTGCATAAATCACGCCGCGCCGCGTCATTGATTGCAAGTCCGGTGTGCGAAAGTCGCCGATACTTTCGGGAACATCCGGCTGCTCGCGAGACAGGTCGGGGCTGATTACCTCCCAGTTCTGGCCGCCGTCATGTGTTTTCCACAGCACGTTGCTCGCATAGAGCAACATCGTCGGATCGGCTGGGTGAAATGTGAGCGGCATTGAACGAAGCGTTCGGTAATTGCCTGATCGAAGCGCTTCCGGCGCTACATTTTGCGTCTGGCCGGTCTTCTTGTTGAAACGGACAACACGCCCGCCGTAAATGATGTCCGCGTTTAACGGATCCGGCGCAACGTAGGCGTATTCATCTGCACCGACACCCATCCAGTCGCGAAAGGAAATTTGTCCGCCGTTGCCCCGGCTTGCGATGCCAATCGCGCCACTTTCCTGCTGGCCGCCGTAAATCCAGTAGGGAAACTGGTTGTCGGTCGACACGTGATACAGCTGTGCGGTCGGTTGGTTGTACCAGCTGCTCCACGTGCGCCCACCATTGATCGTAATCGTCGCGCCCTGGTCCGCTGCAAAGAGCATGATGTCTGGCTGCTCCGGGTTGATCCAGATGCGGTGATAGTCGTCGCCGCCCGGCGCACCTTTGATCGATGTCCAGCTTGTGCCACCGTCATCAGATCGATAAGACGCGATGTTGCCAACGAAAACGACGTCTTCGTCATGCGGATGCACGCGAATCTCGGCGAAATCGCCGCCGCGTCCCCACAACCGGTTGTCGGTGCTGATCAGCTGCCAGCTTTCGCCGCCATCGTTGGAGCGATAGATGCCGCCATGCTCACGCGCATCTACAGTTGCGTAAATACGCTGCGGGTTTCCGGGCGCGATTCCAATACCGATGCGACCAAGACCTTCGCGGGCACCTGGTAAGCCGGTGCCAAGTTGCTGCCAACTGTCGCCGCCATCCGTTGATTTGTACAAGCCGCTGTTGTCGCCTGAAAATGCCGCATTTTCCCACGGGCCTTCACGATGCTCCCAGAGGCTGGCAAACAGAATTCGGGGATCGGCCGGATCGAAATCAACCTGGATCGCACCGGTGTTTTCGTCGAGGTATAAAACCTTCTCCCAACTCGTGCCACCGTCAGATGTGCGAAAAACGCCGCGCTCCTCATTCGGGCCGTACGGATGCCCGAGGCCCGCAACAAAAACGATATCCGGATTCGTCGGATGGACGATGATCCTGCCAACCTGCTGCACATCTGGCAGACCGATATGCGCCCAGTTGGCGCCACCGTCGATTGACTTGAAGATACCGTCGCCCGTACTGAGGTCGGGACGATGCAATCCCTCGCCCGTGCCAACATAAATTATGTCCGGATTCGAAGGGGACACCGCGATGTCGCCGACCGAGCCCGTGTGCGCCTGGTCGAAGATCGGTTTCCAGCTATGTCCAAAGTCGTCCGTTTTCCAGACGCCGCCGTTATTCACGCCGATGTAAAAAACATTCGGTTGCGATGGCACGCCGACAGCCCCGACGGTTCGTCCCGCACGGAACGGGCCAATAAGTCGATATCGAAGTTCCTGGTAGAAACTGCTGTCGACGGCACTAGTCTCATTGCCGGCGGTATCGGCAAGCGACACCGTGCAAACACTGAACATCAATAAAAGGGAGCAAGAAAGTCCTGCGCTAACGGGATATTTCATATTTTCTGCTTCGTCTCCAACGCGTTGCCCAAGCGATAGGAGTCAACAATTCCAATCAGCCAGCATGCGACTAAAACATAGAAAGAACTATTTACCACCGGACTGTCCGCGCCCCGGGCGGCCAGTTCCGTAATTGACGTTGCATCGAGAGGGATCGTTCCGCTATTGATGCCGTCAACAATGGCGAGTGCCTGCTGGAATTCAGCTTTGACGTAGACGGTCATCGCGACAAGTGCAATCACGATCAATATTCCGGCACGCAAATATTGTTTAATGACAAGGTGACCGATACCGGGAAAAATCAGGCCTGAAAGTAACGCAGCTTTGGTCGATTGCTTCACAAGGGCACTATAGCCGTTTCCCGAATTGTCAGCGATCAGATAATGACTGGATCGCCGCCTGAATGGCCTCAATTCTCGTCGAAAAGCGGGTCGCGTCCCTGACTCCATCGAGCGCGCCCAGGCGACTCAGCACCCGAACCACACTGAATTGCATTCCGACGACAAAAACTTCCTGATCTGAGTCGACCGCGCGTTGAATTATTTCTTCAAGTGTTAACGCTGCGCTTCCGTCGACGCTTGGAACATCGGCAAGGTCGATGATCAGTACGTCCACATCTTTCACTGAAACAATTCGGCGCATCATTTCATTGGCCGCGCCAAAACTCATGGCACCGGAGAGATGCAGGATCGCCGCACGTCCGTTGCATTGCCGGAATGCATCGGTTTCGTCAGGTGCCAGCAGATCGGCACCCGCATCATCCATGATTGTTCTGATGGACTGGACCTGAACGTCGGCCATTTCTTTGACGAACACAAGACTCGCCATCACGACACCGACGCCTACCGCCGTGATGACGTCGACGAAAACTGTCAATACGAGTACAACCAACATCAGTATTAGGTCTGTTCTGGGTGCGCGGTGCCATCTTTTAATGAATCGCCAGTCGATGACATCAATGCCTACCTTGAGAAGTATCCCGGCAAGGGCCGCGTGAGGAATCAAAGTAACAACCGGGCCAAGGCCCAATGCGATTAGCAGGAGAACAAGAGCGTGAAACACGCCAGACACCGGTGTGCGGCCCCCGGCCTTTAAATTAGCCAGCGTACGTACCGTGGCGCCCGCGCCAGGAATTCCCCCGGCAAGTCCTGCGACCAGGTTACCCACGCCCTGGCCAACCAATTCCTTGTCGGAATCGTGAAACGTGCGGCTCATGTTATCCGCAACCAGGGATGTCAGCAGGCTATCGATTGATCCCAGCGCTGCCAGAACAACTGCGCTGACGAGCATGTAACTCAATTGTGCATAGTCGAACTGCGGAATCTGGATAACAGGCAATCCGGCCGGGACTGGTCCCAGCAGTGGTACGTTGGTCAGAAAAAGTGCGATCACAGTGCAGGAGATTATCGCGAGTAACGGTGCCGGAAAAATCCGGGTCACGCGTTTGGGTACAGCCACGCAGACAACCAACGATAAGATACCAAGGCCGGCCGCGTGCCAGTTCGGTGTTCCGATATCACTCGGTAATACGGTCAATGCGTTTACAACGTTCGAAGGCGAGGCATGACCAATGAGAGGTTCCAACTGCAATATGATCAGTATGCAGCCGATCCCCGTCATGAATCCCGATATCACCGGGTAAGGCATCAGATTAATGTACCTGCCAATGCGCAGGTAGCCGAACATGATCTGGAACACGCCTGACATCATGACTACGGTAAACGCCATCGCAGGATTGCCGGCAAATTGAGTGAATACTGTTGCAGCAACGATCGTCATAGGGCCCGTAGGCCCGGAGATCTGAGAATTTGTGCCGCCAAACAGGGCGGCAAACATTCCGACGCAAATAGCGCCATAGAGTCCGGCAATTGGGCCGGCGCCTGACGCCACGCCGAACGCCAGTGCCAGTGGAAGTGCGATGACTGCCGCGGTGGCGCCACCAAAAATGTCGCCGCGAAAATTCTCGGTGGTTAACCGATTAACTCTTATTCCCGGCATATTTGAAACGCTGTTCTGGAGAATGCAGCGCCCTAGTATCCGCGAATATGGTGCAACCCGCCAATCGGATGGCGCGCCCCGCGCGGGTATTTCCTAGTGAAGTGTCCGGGCGTTCCTGATGCTCACACGGATACCTCCGACAGAAATGCTATCTCTGAATGACCAGCGCCAGAAAGGTGCAGTAAAAAGAAGGAGTGATTGAACTGCGGGTTGAAATACAACTTCAGTTCTCGAATATCTCCTGAAGTAGAAATCAACCCGCAATTGCAAACGACCGATTTATTACTCAGTCGTCGTCGTAATCGTCGTAGTCATCATCGTCGTCGTCGTCGTCATAGTCGTAGTCGAACTCATCATCGTCATCACCAGGCCCGCCACTTGCCTGCCAGGAATGGGATGCCCCATCATCAGCGAGCATTCCACAGAGGACAGCGACGTGCACGTCATCTGCGAACAAGAAGCCTTCGTATTTATCGGGGGACATAATCATGCGCGAACTCCCTTGCCTTTGGGTTATGAACATCACATCGAGTTTTTCGCTGTGGATGAAAATCCGGGTATTGCTGGCCGACCTGTCTTTTCGGTACGAGATTCAATCAATTCCGAGAGTGTTTTGTCCTGACCACATTGCTCAAACCTTAATACTCGCTTTTCGGAGTTCAAAGTACGTCGAGCTTGGGCCTGACTAACGCTCATTCGGCACCTTTTTTCAATTTAGGGTATTATTTTGACGTAAAAATATCTCCGACGTCATAATTCTGTCAAGCATTTTGATGTCGACCCGATTACATGGAGTTGTGAGTAGAAAAAGTCATGCAGCAGGATCAGGTGGACATAATGTTAGAGCAATGGCTGCGCGAGCGACCGGATCTCGATACGTCCGCTTTGGCGGTAGTAGTGCGAGTGCTCTTGTTGCACAAGACGTTTCAGAACCTTGCTACTAACGCCATGTCTGAGCTGGACCTTGAGCTCTGGGAATACGATGTAATTTCCGCTTTGAGGCGCCAGGGTGCGCCGTACAAGATGGCGGCGACTGACCTCGCAAAAGCGACGTCTTTGAGCTCTGGTGCAATGACGAACAGGATCGACAGGTTGGCCGCAAAGAAACTGTTGCGCAGGGTTCAGGACCCATCCGATCGACGCGGTGTGATTGTTACGCTGACGGCGAAGGGAGTTCGCGTCATTGACAAGGCAATTCAGCTTCGCCTTGACGCAGCCAACGAAGGAATCCAGGGTGTGTCAAAAGTTGAGCGCGAGACCCTGGCATCCCTGCTCAGAAAGGTCGCATTGGGCACCGGCCCGGCAAAAGGCTGAGAAGAAGTCGTATAATTCAGGTCCCGCTGAAATACCTAAAGCCAAATACACGCAAGGCGACAACGTATGGCATTGCCATTGATGTCCACGAATATACCGTTATTCAGGAGTTTCGGCCGCATGTGTGATTCAGCTCCCGCTGATCCGGAATCTGCGAATGATTGGTAAATACTGGCGATTCAGAGCCGACGGAAGAAGCCCTGATGTCTGAAGAAGCCTGGTCACGTGATCCGCAAATCGAAAAATCGCTGAATCACTCGCTGAAAGATGGTGCGGCTTTTGCAGTGATGATCGGAATCGGCGAAACGTATCTGTCGGCCTTCGCTATTTTCCTTCGGGCCAGCATGCCGCAGATCGGCCTGCTGGCCTCGTTGCCGCCGTTGCTCGCGTCTCTTGTTCAATTATTTTCTGCGTGGCTTGGCAGATTAACCGGACAACGAAAGATCATTGTGCTGGTTGGTGCGACGGTTCAGGCGCTCGCCTGGCTACCCTTGATAATCCTGCCGATAATTTTCCGGGATTACGCGGTTCCGCTGCTGATCGCGTGCGTTGTGCTCTACCAATGCGGCGCCCATCTGTCGACCCCCCAGTGGGGCAGTCTCATGGGAGATATCGTGCCGATGCGTCGGCGCGGACGATTCTTTGCGCGTCGAACGAGAATCGTGTCGCTAGTAACGTTCATCTCGCTAATCGTCGGTGGACTGACACTGCAGTTCTCGAGCAGCAGGGACGCTACGATTTACGGATTCGTCATGTTGTTTACCAGCGCAATGTGCGCGCGCCTGGTCTCTGTCTACCATTTGTCCAGAATGCACGACCCGACCGGCCACGTTGCGGCGATGGAGGTTCCTGTCGGTTCCGGCTGGTGGCATCGCCTGCGGCATTCGAATTTCGTTCGTTTCTCGATTTTTTTCGCGTTCATGCAGTTCTCCGTCTCTATAGCCTCGCCATTTTTCACTGTATTCATGTTGCGAGATTTGCAGTTCAGCTACGCGGCGTTCATGACCAATACCGGCATGGCGGTATTTGCCCAGTTCCTCACGCTGAACCAATGGGGCCGAATCAGCGATATTTTCGGCAACCGGCGCATCCTGGCGACAACCGGAATCATCATTCCGTTAATGCCCCTGCTCTGGACGTTTTCCTCGAACTACTGGTACCTGCTCGTGATTCAGGCGATCAGCGGGATGTCCTGGGCCGGATTTACGCTGAGTGCGAGCAATTTTCTCTACGATCTGATTGCTCGCGACAAGCGGGCGACTTATCTCGCCATCCACAACGTATTGGCAAGCCTGGGCATTTTCGCCGGCGCGATGTTGGGCGGATTCCTCGGCATGTCACTGCCGACTCAGATGGAAATTTTTGGTCACACGTTCAGCTGGCTCAGCCCGTTACTTGGCGTGTTTGTAATCTCGACCGTGATCCGGGCAGCCACGGTTATTGTTCTTTTTCCGAAAATTCGCGAAGTCCGAAACGTCCGTCCGATCACACTGACCAACCTGATATTTCGGGTGACACGGGTCAACGCGCTTGCAGGGATGTTCTTTGACGTGATCGGTTCGAAAAGCAAGGACTCTGCAGATTCCGACTAACGAATGAGAATTTAAGACTCAGGCGACCCGGGATTTGTCGCTTTGTATTTCTGCACGCAGGTACTCTTCATAAGTGCCGTTGTAGTCGATGATTCCGCGCGGCGTCATTTCAATGATGCGTGTTGCGAGCGATGACACGAAATCCCGGTCGTGGCTGATAAAAATGAGCGTGCCAGGATAATTTTCCAGTGCAAGGTTGAGCGCTTCGATAGATTCCATGTCGAGGTGGTTGGTTGGCTCATCCATGATCATGACGTTCGGTTTTTGCAGGATGAGTTTGCCGAACATCAGTCGTCTTTGCTCGCCACCGGAAACAACCTTCACGGATTTCTCGCTCTCATCCCTGGAAAACAGCATTCGTCCCAGCGTTGCACGTAACAGCTCTTCGGGCGAGCGGGGCGGCTGCCACTGTGTTATCCAGTCGAACAGGCTCATGTCCTTTTCGAATTCCGCCGAATTATCCTGTGCGAAATATCCGATCTGGGCATTCTCGGCCCATTTGACCTGTCCACTGTCAACGTCGAGGTCCTGCAACAGCGATCGGACCAATGTCGTCTTGCCGATTCCGTTCGGTCCGAGAATCGCGACTCTGGAGCCGGCCTCGATCGCAAGATCGAGATTCTTGAACAACGGACCGTCGTCAAAGCCCTTGCTGATATTGGTTGTCTCTACCGCGAACCGCCGCAACGGCTTGTCCTGTTCAAAACGAATAAAGGGGCTTACACGGCTTGACGGTTTGATATCTTCAAGCTGAATTTTCTCCAGCTGCCGGGCGCGCGACGTCGCCTGGCGTGCTTTCGAGGCGTTGGCGGAAAAGCGGCTCACAAATGCCTGCAGCTCAGCCATCTTCACTTTCTTTTTCGCATTGTCTGAATACATACGTTCGCGCGCCTGTGTGGCGGCCGTCATGTATTCATCATAGTTGCCCGGAAAGACCTGCAGCTTGCCGTAATCAAGATCCGCCATATGCGAGCACACGCTGTTCAGGAAATGGCGATCATGGGAAATGATGACCATCGTCGCCTTGCTGGATTCCAGGAATCCTTCCAGCCAGCGAATGGTGTTGATGTCGAGGTTATTGGTCGGCTCATCAAGCAGCAAAACATCAGGGTCCGAAAACAGCGCCTGTGCCAGCAATACTCTGAGTTTCCAGCCGGGTGCAACAGCACTCATCGGCCCTTCATGTTGCTCAACGGGAATGCCGATACCTTCCAGCAATTCACCCGCACGCGATTCGGCCGAATAGCCGTCCATTTCTGCAAACTCGGTCTCAAGATCTGCGACCCGCATGCCTTCCTCATCACTCATCTCTGGAAGGGAATACAGTCGATTGCGTTCCTGCATCACCTGCCACAGTTTTTCATGACCCAGGATCACGGCGTCGAGTACCCGGAAATCCTCATAGGCGAACTGGTCCTGGGAAAGCTGGCCAACCCGTGCATTGGGTTCTATCGATACATTGCCGACAGTAGGCTCAATCTCACCAGCCAGGATCTTCATCAGCGTGGATTTTCCACAACCGTTCGCGCCGATAAGGCCATAGCGGTTGCCGTTGCCGAAGGTCACGGAAACATTTTCGAACAGAGGTTTAGCGCCGAACTGAATCGACAGATTTGCTGCGGAAATCAAGGGGTTGCACCAGTTGTTTGGGTTGGAAGGGCGGCCAGCCCGCTTTGATCGGCAGGTCATCAGGCCTGCAAAACCAATGTTACGCGGAGCCTGGCAGCCGCTTAGGCGGGCGGATCATAGCAAAAACACGGCCGGGGGTGCGCATTAATACCAGGGAATACAGCGAAAAAGCGCCATTTGGTAAGCAGGCGACGGGGCTTCCGTGCGTCATGTATCAACTTCCAAACTCTGTGAAGCCAGTGACCTTTGGCAACGATAGATCCTTTTGATTCCGCTAGATCAATGAAATACCAAAAAGCTGTTGCAGGATCAGGATCGCCGACATGCCGGTGAATACAAAAAGGCTGATCCAGCTAAACCACGTCGCGAAAGTCGACGGATGGAACAGTTTATCTTCCTTGGGAATCACAGTGCGGCAGTAATAAAGATTGAGGAAGAAGATCACCGGCGCCACGAAATAGGCGAGGGCAGAGGCGACCAGCACGAGATAAACGGGACGTGGAATACCGGCAATGATCGCCACTGACGCGATCAGCGAGAAGAACATGCTGATTCGATAGATGTTGTATTCCGAATACCAGGTTTTACGACGTTTCTCATCAAGATCCTCGCGCGCTGTCTGCGACAATTCCGCCGTTTTTCGGAACAGGTTCCTGCAACAGGCGCCGATGACACGGGGCCAACCGTCGAAATAATTAAACGCGGTTGAGTAGGTAGCCGCGAGCGCACCGGCAAGAAACACGACCATCAGGCTCGGGCCGACGCTTTCGGTAAATATCCTGGCTATCTCTCCCATGACCGCGTTGCCGCTAACGTTGCTCGGATAAAGCCACACTGCCGCGAGAACCAAAAATATCGTTGCAATGATGAAGGAAATAACATGACCGAGCCTGAAATCGATGAGCCCGATCTTGAACCAGCGACGACAATATTCCTGCGCGTGATCGGGTAACCTTGAAACATCGACGCTTAGATCTTCCTTGCTGCTGCTGAATGCATCAAATTTTTTCGCAAGACCCTGCGCCTCCATCTCGTTTCGCAACCGGCCCATTCCCACTTTTTTTGCCTTGCCCCATTCCGACGCTTGCAGCGAGACGTCAATGCCGGTCGGCAATAAACCGAGAAATGATGCGATGATCAGCCACGAACCCTCGGGCGCCGCCAGTTTGAAAAAATGCACGAAACCACTGACAGGCGCAGGCTCCACGACAAAGACTACCAGTGTGCACACGATGAGAATTCCGGCCGTAATCTTGGTGACCAGCTCGACAATCTCGTAGCGCCCGCGCAATATAATTACGACTGACAGGACGCCCAGCACGAATCCGTAGAATGCCAGCTCCTTGTCGTCGTTCAGACCCGGTATATCCAGTCCAAGGAACATGCGGAAAAAATAAAATACCACGGCAGCAGCAGCGATCAACCTGCCGGCCTGGCCAACGGCCGATTGAATGACGGTCGTGATCAGGACGTACCAGACGGGAATCTTCTTCCACGCGGTGGCATAGGCATCGAGCATGCTGCGGCCGGTCGCATGGGTAAACCGGATGGCCATTTCGAAACCGTAGTATTTGAAAATGTAGGCAACCGGCAGGCACCAGAGCAGCGCATAACCGTATCGGCCCCCGGCGACGGGTGCTGTGACCAGGTGGCTCGTGCCAATGCCGGTCATCATGAGCATCATTCCGGGGCCGAATTTGCGTACCAGGCTGCCCGGTGTCATGGATGGCAGTTCCAGTGAATCGAAATAGCTCGAATCGTTTCCGGCAGGTGTCTGGTTGCCCATCGTTACCCCTAGGTTTGCCTATTCATTTAATAAGTTCCGGCGACGCGTGCGCGTTGTTGAACCAGCGCCAGCACAACATCGACTGTTGGCGTTGGTACGCCGACCAGCTTCCCCAGTTCCTGAACGACGGTAACCAGCGCATCGATCTCCATTGGCCTGCCGAGCTCAAGATCCTGCAGCATCGATGTTTTGTGCGCACCGACCGCTGCGCCTCCGGCCAGGCGCCGATCGACATCGACGCGAAAGGTCGCACCGAGTTTTTCGCCGATTTCCTGCGCCTCGAGCATCATGAGTCGGCAGATGCCGCCTGTGCCGTCTTCGCCCGCGACTTTGTCGAGCGTGGCAAGCGTCAGCGCGCTGATCGGATTGAAACAAAGATTACCCCAGAGCTTGACCCATATATCGTCGCGAATATTGTTGCGAACGCGGGATTTGAAACCGGCATTCAAAAACGCCGCACAAAGTTTTTCAGCACGCGAAGATAATTGACCGTCAGGCTCGCCCATCGTGAAGCGATCGCCCTCGATGTGCCGGATGACGCCAGGCGACGCGATTTCAGCTGCAGGGTAGACGACAATACCTATCGCCCGTTCCGGGCCAACGGCTTCCCAGAATTTTCCGCCCGGGTCGACACTTTCGAGCTTGTGATTCTCGAAGCTGCCTTTGAGTTTGTAAAAATACCACCACGGAATGCCGTTGACGCCGGTCACTACGGCGGTATCGGGCCCCAGCAGCGGTTGAATTTTGTCAGCGATCCCGGGCAACGAATGTGCTTTAAGGGTAATGATGACGTAATCCTGTGGTCCGGCATCACCGGGGTTTTCGATACAACGCGGATGTGCAATTCTCTCCGTGCCGTCAATCAGCAGCCTGACGCCGTTTTCCTGCATGGCCTTCAGATGTGGGCCACGTGCGATGAGTGTTACATCTTCTCCTGCGAGCGAAAGCTCGGCTCCAACCCATGCGCCGATTGCGCCGGCCCCATATATACATATTCGCATCAGGCGAGACCCAGTTTTTTGGCGAGTCCGATGCGTTGCAGCTTGCCGGTAGCGCCTTTCGGAATTTCTTCGAGCACCAGGATTTTGCGCGGTACCTTGAAGCTTGCCAGCCGTTCGGCCGCGAACGACCGGATGGTCGCTTCGTCGGCAGACTCACCCTCTTTTAAAACCACTGCCGCGGCCACATCCTCACCAAGAGTCTTGTGCGGCATGGCGAAGGTCACAACCTGTTGTACAGCCGGATGATCCATCAGGACGTCATCGACTTCGCGCGGCGAAATTTTTTCACCGCCTCGATTGATGATCTCTTTAAGTCGGCCCGTGATCGTCAGGTAACCGTCGTCGTCCATGACGCCCTGATCACCGGTTCTGAACCAGCCGTTCACGAAATTCTCGGCATTCGCGCTCGGGTTGTTCTCATAGCCCGTCGTGACATTTGCACCCCGAATGACTATTTCGCCCGTCTGTCCATGCTGCAGCAGATCGGACTCGGCTTCAGCCATGATCGCCACCTCGGGACCCGCAGCACAACCGACCGTGCCCGCCTTGCGAATACCAGGCGGCAGCTGGTTGCAGGTCATCTGGTGAGCTGCTTCGGTCATCGCATAGGCTTCCACAACCGGGACATCGAACGTTTTTTCGAGCTCGTGCAAAACCTGCGGCGGTAATGACGACGATGACGATCGAATGAAACGCAGCCTCGTATTCCGGATGACTTCCTCATTTCGCTTTGCCCTTGCAAGAATCGTCTGATGCATCGTTGGCACCGCGGTGTACCAGGTTGGTCTCGCGTGATCGAGCCACGCGTAAAATTTGAGTGCATCAAAACCAGGTGAGCAAAAAACGCTGGCGCCTTTGCCCAGCGAAGCCAGGATGGCAGCCATGAGTCCATGTATGTGAAACAGCGGCATGATGTTCAGACAGACATCGTCGGGAATCAGCTGCAAGGTATTCTGAATGTTTGCTGCAGACGCGCACACATTGCGGTGGCTGAGTGGCACAATTTTCGGACGTGACGTAGTACCTGATGTATGCAGTACCAGTGCGATGTCTTCCGGACCGGCCATGCCGATGTCCTGATTTCCTGCGTGCTGGTCACTTTCGTCGCTGCTGATACTGAAAAAGCCAGCCGGCTGATCCGTCCCTGTTTCAAGTTCCAGGATCTGAATGTTGTGAGCCCTGGCCGCCTTGACAGCCGGCGAATCGCTGCCTTTTTCAACCACCAGGGCCCTGGCGTTCAGATCGGACAAATAAAAGTCGTACTCATCCTGCGTATACGCGGGGTTCAGAGGAGCAGTCGTAGCGGAGCAGGCGATCGCAACGAATGCCGTGGCCATCCCGGGTCCATTCGGTAAAACGATCGCAATGCGGTCGTTGCGCCCGATACCAAGCTTATTAAGCGTGTCCCCGGTTCGCGTGACGAGACTGCGAAGGTGAGCGTAAGGAAGATCCCCCCGAGCGGCTCCCGAAATCGCGATGCGCTCATCGTCTCCCGCCTGCAGCAGTTCATGGATGGTCGACGGCATGATTATTGAGAGTCCCGAATTATTGTGATCTTTTTGATCGATGGGATCGTTTTGATTAAAGGCTTGCTGCCAAGCCATTGTCGGGATTTGGCGGCGGCAGGTCAATCTGCCTGCCGATCCGGAGTATCCGATCCGCGTTACTTCATGCCTTCCTCATAGACCTGAGATGTCGTCGTTACCCCGGCAAGCGCATCATCAAACGGGACATGATCGTCCGCACTTGGCGGTGCTTCCCTCAGCACGCGGTTCAGTATGTACAGGAGTAAAACCGTATGGATGAGCGCCGTAAACAGAAAGAGTCCTGCCGCGCCGACGGAGCCCATCAAGGTGGCGGAGATAATCGGTCCCGCCACAGCGCCCATGCCGTACATCAGCAGCAAGCCACCGGACAGCATGACATATTCATTCGGGCGTGCTTTATCGTTTGCGTGTGCGACAGAAATGGAATTTAGCGGAAAGGCCATGGCGCCCCACGCGGCGCATAACATTGCAATGTGCAAGGGAACCAGCCGATCTACAAAAATCCAGATTGCGATGGCCATAGCGGCACTTCCGAATGAGATCGATGCCATGACATAGCGTCGATCGATGCGATCCGAGAAGTGGCCAAGTGGCCACTGGCTGATGGCGCCGCCCAGTACCGAGGCCGTCATGACGCCGGCAGCGAGTGCCAGATCGTCTGAATAAGAAGCCGCAAAAACCGGTGCAAGCGCCCAAAATGATCCATTCGCCAGCCCGGTTGCCAGTGCGCCGAGCATCCCGGCGGGTGACGTCCGATACAGATAGGCGATGTTGAGGCTGACCGATTTCACCAGCCGCGGGTGTTCCGATGTCGACAGGACTACCGGAACTGCGGCGAGGGAAACCAGAACCGACGCCACTGCAAACAGCGTCAGGGTTCGCGGATCCTCGAGCAACAACATCTGCTGGCCGACGGCCAGCACAGTCATGTTAATCAAAGCGTATGCCGAAAATATCGTGCCGCGATTCTCGTTAGAGGCCTTTTCGTTGATCCAGCTCTCGATGACCATGTACAGAACGGCAAAACAAAAGCCGGATACAGAGCGCAATAGCGCCCACGACCAGATGTTGATCCAGAGGCCGTGCAGCAATGGCGCTGCAGATGCCGCTGCGGTCATGGCAGCGAATACCCTCACGTGCCCGACGCTGCGGATCATTCGGGCACCGAACAGACAACCAAGCGTAAAGCCGAGGAAATAGGTGCCGCCAATGAAGCCGACGCCGAATACTGAGAATTGCTCGAGAGTCGCCCGCACAGGCAGAAGCGTGCCTTGCAGGCCCTGGCCTGTCAGCAGTATAGCGACGCCGACAAGCAGCGAGGCGACCGGGGCAAGTGCTTTTAACATGTTGAGGTTCGTGTGAATGAATTACATCGAAGTGTACAGGGGTCACAGGACGCTGCCGAATGATTTGGAATTATTGCCGGGACAGTGGCGGTAATTTCCTTGCAGTAATTTTTGCGACAGAAGTTTTACCTTGACCGCTGGCTCAACGGAGATGCGACGGGTATTCTGTGCCATACCGCCGGACTGGATGAATTCGGGGTAAGGGTGGACAAGAAATACACTGCGATTGCAGGCTTCGATACAAATGGAATATTGAAAATGTCCGATCACGGCGAAAAAGTCATCGTCGGAAGCCAGGAATGGTGCGGGTTTCCCGAACTGGGAATACCGGCGATCAAGGCAAGGGTCGATTCCGGGGCTAAAACGTCCTCGATTCATGCGTTCGATATTCATGCTTTCAAGCGTGGCGGCGAGTCATGGGTCCGTTTCGAGATTCACCCGTTACAAAGGAATATACGCACGACCTTAAGATGTGAATCAAGAGTCGTCGATCGCAGGATCGTCAAGAGCTCGAGCGGCGACAAGGGAAAGCGTTACGTGATCAGGACCGCATTGTCGCTCGGTGATCGAATGTGGCCGATTGAATTGACCCTCGCGAATCGCGATTCGATGGGTTTTCGAATGCTTCTCGGCAGGGAAGCGATGAATGATCGGGTACTTGTCGATCCCGGAGCAGAATTCTGTCTCGGTGTTATTGAAAGGCGGGAGATCAATCGCGCCTACGGAATAGTCAGGAAACGTAAAGCCGTCATCTGACCGGTAACGTCGAATGAAGTGTTCCAGGTCTGTCGCGTTGACCGGCCGGCAAAAATAAAAACCCTGAATCTGGTCACAGCGCAGCTGAGAAAGCAGGTTCTGCTGTTGCACTGATTCCACACCTTCTGCAATGACCGTCAGGTTAAGACTATGTGCGAGCGCGACGATTGCGGCGCAGATCGATATGTTATCTCCGCTCGGTTTCAAATCTGTGACGAACGATCGATCGATCTTAGGTACATCGATCGGAAACTTTTTGAGATAGCTCAGCGATGAGTACCCGGTACCGAAATCGTCAACAATGATTGAATGACCTGCCCCGTTAAGACGGTCGAGCATTGGTCACCATCGGTTGCGATGAATTCTCCGTTCCGGGTTTCGCCGCTTTGCAACACCTCGCCAATCTGGTCGCGCCACGCCCTGGATAGTTTCCTGGGCAGATCTTTCAATGCGACTGTCTCTCTTTGCAAAAACAAGTCGCCGCACCAGCGATTTCGAATTCCGCCGACCTGTTCGATTTCGCCGGTTGCTCCGTTCACAACGAGAGTGGAGTCGCGGTCAGATTTGTTGCGATCGATCCGGGCCGCTTCGATGGGCCGATCGCGGTCGCATCGTCCCGAGTGAGGGGCACACATACTAACCGGCCCTGTGCTGTCCGGAATCGGATCGCGAATCGCCGTCTATACTGAAGCTGTTAACTCGAGAATTTGTTGGTAGTTCACCGGCGATTCGATGTATGAACGAAAAACAATAATGGGGAAAATCATGAAAGTAATTCTGGAAAAAGTCCTGGTGTTGTCTGTACTGCTATTGCTTGGCGGTGCCGCGATCGCGGACACAACTGTCCGCGTTGTCTATATCTGTACAATCAACGAAGGAAAATCGATTGATGATGTTCGCGCGGCCAATTCGGCGTGGGTCAAATTCGTTAACGCAAACGTCGCCGGGGCCGGTATCTCGAGCACCATACTGACGCCCATCGTTGGTGATCTGACGGCGGGGCGATTTATCTACACCGATAGCTATCCAAACGTCGAGTCCTGGTCGGCCGCGACTGCGTCGACGGAAAACGGCAAAGAGGGCATGGCGATCCAGGCCGCGTTGGAAGCGGCTGGTACCTGCGCGTCCAACAGCCTTTACAACGCTGAAGTCAGCTAACAAGAGAGTTTGTTTGATCGCACGCGGGTCGGATCAATCCGGCCCACGTGTGACCGCTGCAATATATATTCGCGGCCTGCCAGCGAAACTAGTTCGACTCAATAATGTCCCATGCTCGTGGTTGTTAACTTCATCGGGCATCATCGAAAATGAGATCTGCCATTCGGTTTTTTGTGGCGGTGATCGTTCTCGCGCTCGTAACCGGGACCGCTGCCGAGAAACCAATCGATGATGATCTGGCCAGCGAAACTCTGGAGCTGGCAGAGCAAGTAGGTCTATGGATCGCCAACAGTTCGGTCCGGACGGCAGAAGGCACCGTGTGGCCGGACGATGCACTGAATCCTGAGGTCGTAAGTTATGACCTCGCATCTGGAGTGGCGGGAAAGGTCCTGTTTTTCATTGCGCTGTATCGGGCAACCGAAAATCCGGATTACCTCGAACTTGCCTTGGGCGGCGCCGACTACCTGGTCACCACATTGAATGACCCGGGCGTATTTGAAGGGAATCAGCGCCGAGCCAGTCTGTATTCAGGGATATCAGGCATCGGTGTGGCTTTAGCGCACGTTCAGCCGTATGCGCGCCAGGAAAAATACGAAGTAGCGATAGAAAAAGTCAGCTCTTTGCTCAGCGAGTGGGGAATCGTTGATGAACGAGGATTGCACTGGAGCGATGAATTCAACGATCTGTTATTTGGTGATGCCGGTACCATCCTGTATCTATCCTGGCACGCCGAGCGGACCCGCGACGTGCGCGCGCTGGCATTGGCGCACCGTGGCGCGCAATTCCTGCTCAGTGAGGCTGCTGACGCAGCTGTTGGAAAGTTCTGGTACTTCCGACGCAGCAAGCTATTCAATCTGCCGAATTTTTCCCACGGCACCGCCGGAGTCGCTTACGTTTTGGCCACTGTCGGAGCGCAGGTAAGCGATGAGTCACTCCGACTCGGGGCGCAGGCGGGATTCGATTACATCAGATCGATCGCAGAGATCGAAGACGACATTCTCCGAATCCCGTATGGATGGGGAAGTGATGCATGGGACGGGCTGTACGAGTTCGGCTGGGCTCATGGCCTTACGGGAACGATATCTTTCTTTGTCCGGTTACAACAAACCGGTATTGACGCAGAATCGGCATCCGAATACGAACGCATGAGCCGGCACACGTTGCAGAATATTGGCCTGCCCAACACACCAGCACGACCATTCGCTGAACCAGCGACGTCGCTTGACGTGCGTTTCGGCAGGGCCGGCGTTCTGTCTCTGGCTAGTGACTGGAGCGTTGATGACTCTGCTTCAGACGAAGGTACTGCACTGCGAAACGATCTTTGGTCTCACATCGCCAGGGCAGCGATTCGGGACGAACGGACCGCTCACTGGGAGATCGATGCACCGGAGTTCATGGGTGGCGAACGAGCTGCATATACTGGAATTTTTCATGGAGCCGCCGGTATGGGGCTGGCGATTCTGAGAATGCACGCGCGTATTTCCGGCGTTCGCCCTTACGTCGATATGCCGGACAATCCAATCGAATAGTCCCGATAAGTCAGTTTTTCCACGCGATTTTCCGCTGACATCCTGTAGAATTCCGTGCACAAACATTCATCAGGAATTGAGAAATCAGGGGATATCGTGAGCAACACCAAGCAACTTGAGAAGATCAGAACCGCACCAGGATTTATTGCCGCTCTGGATCAAAGCGGTGGCAGCACACCGAAGGCACTAGGACTTTACGGCGTTACGCCAGACGCCTGGTCAAACGACGAAGGAATGTTCGATGTCGTTCATGCGATGAGAACGCGCATCATGACGAGTCCGTCATTCGGCGGTGATCGCATTCTCGGTGCGATTCTTTTTGAGAACACTATGGACCGCCAGGTTGAAGGCCGGTCGACTGCGAGCTATCTGTGGGACGTGAAGAAAATCGTTCCGTTTTTGAAAGTCGATAAAGGGCTGGCTGATGAAGTTGACGGCGCTCAACTTATGAAACCGAATCCCGGCCTCGGCGAACTGTTGAAGAAAGCCAGGGCTGCCGGCATTTTTGGAACAAAAATGCGTTCCGTGATAAAGCAGGCCAACGCGGCGGGTATAAAGGCGGTTGTCGATCAGCAATTCGAAGTTGGCAGGCAAATCGTTGCTGCCGGCCTGGTGCCGATTATTGAACCTGAAGTCGACATTCATTGCCCGGACAAAGCCGCTGCCGAGAATATTCTTCACGACGCCATCATGGATCAACTCAACAGTCTCGATGCGGACGAAATAGTCATGTTGAAACTGACATTGCCTGAGAAAAATAATCTCTACGCAGATTGCGTTGCACATCCAAACGTCGCTCGCGTCGTCGCGCTGTCCGGCGGCTATTCACGGGACGAAGCCAACAATCGATTGTCACGACAAAACGGAATGGTCGCGAGTTTCTCACGAGCGTTGTCCGAGGGCCTGAGCGCTCAGCAATCGGCCAAGGAGTTTGACGCTACGCTGAATTCATCGCTGGACAGTATTTGCAAAGCATCCGCAACGTAGAAGGTTTTGACATAAGAAACACCGGTTCGGGGTGAATACGCTGGACCGGTTTTTTTATGGTCATCGTTCCGTGATGTGAGGCCGCCCGGATATCCTTTCAGCAAAGAGTTAATCTGCGGGCTCAAGCCCAAACGGAATCGTGAATTGATCCCACGCCTGATTCCAGCCACCGCTGCTGCCGCATTGTCGATGATATTTTGCATCGACGTTTCTGTTGCTCAGATGATCAATTCCGCGGGCAAGCATGTTGATGCTTTCATGGTTGAGGAAGCGCCCGTTCTCGATGGCGTACTCGACGATGACGCGTGGGCCTTTGCGACGATCATTGATGACCTGCACCAGGTACAGCCCGACGAATTCGGACCGCCGTCGGAAAAGTCGCTGATCTATGTCGTCTATACGAAAGACGCGCTTTACCTCGCCGCACGATTTTTTGACAAGGAGCCGGACAAGGTCAGTGCGATGGTCCTGCGGCAAGGAGACTTTTCGTTCGGGGAAGACAGCTTCACCATCATGATCGATCCGTTCCATCAAGGTCGTAGCGGGTATATTTTCGACTTGACCGCGAACGGTGTCCGTAATCAGGCGCTATACGAAAACGTTACCAAAGAAAATTGGGCGTGGCGCGGAATCTGGCATGGCGAAACGAAGCTCGATGACCAGGGTTGGATCGCGGAGGTGGAGGTTCCATTCAAGACGCTGTCATTCGATCCTGCGAACGAAACCTGGGGCCTGAATTTCGCCCGTTACATTGGCCGAAAGTCCGAACATATCGGCTGGGTGTCATCCAACCGGGCGCAGAATCCTTCCGTGTCCGGCGAGGTTGGCAGCCTGTCAGGAATGGAGCAGGGCATCGGACTGGATGTGGTGCCGTCGGTGCGAATCGGCGAGTCAAAAAACTTTGAAGTTGGAACGTCATCAGATTCAACTGAACCTGCAGTTGATATTTTCTACAAGCTCACTCCCGCCTTGACTGCGGCGCTGACACTTAACACGGATTTTTCCGGGAGCGGCGTTGATGAGCGCCAGATCAACCTGACGAGATTTGGCCTGTTTTTTCCCGAACGGCGCGCATTCTTTTTGCAGGACACCGACATTTTCGAATTCGGTCGAATCGGTGGGGGAGGGAATTACAATGATCGATCGACGATTTCTCAGGTAGAGCAAGAGAGCGGCCGGCCATTCTTTTCCCGCCGGATCGGATTAAGCGGGTCCGGCGAGACCATTGACATCAATGCCGGGGGCAAGCTGACCGGTCGCGTCGGCGGGTGGGACATCGGCATGCTCGGTATCCAGCAGGACGAATTTCAATCGCTGCAATCGAGTGACTTGTTCGTTGCCAGGTTCGCGCGAAACGTTTTAGAGGAATCGAGTGTCGGCATCATCCTGACCGATGGAGATCCAGACTCAAATTCTCACAACTCGCTGGTGGGTATCGATTTCCGCTATCTGAACACCCGGCTGTCCAAAGGCGGCGTATTGGAGGGCGGAATCTGGTACCAGCAGTCGGACACCGAGGGGTTTAATGACAAGGACGCCGCATTTGGCGTCAGCCTGCGACTCCCCAATGCGGTGGGTTTTCGCGGCGGCGTTTCTTACAAGGAATTACAGGAAAATTTTTATCCGGCCCTCGGTTTCGTCAATCGAGTCAATGTGCGGGATCTGACTGCTGAGGCAGGTTATACATGGTATCCGCAGAACAGCGGTTTTCGACAGGTGTTCAGCGGCGTCGATTATCAACGAATCGAAACGATCCAGGGAGCGTTGCAATCGCAGGTCGTGACGTTCCGCGCATTGGAAATCGATAACCACTATGGCGACCGACTCTCATTTCATTACCAGCTGTTTGACGAGTACCTGGATTCGCCGTTTGAAATTTCGGATGGAATAACTATTCCCGCAGGCGACTACTCATTTGACCAGTACTGTGTCAACGGCGAGTCGGGCGAATTTCGTAAAGTATCGGTAGAGGCATTCTACTGTGGCGGTGATTTTTACGACGGCACGATATCGGCGCCAGGTGCTTCGGTCGTGTGGCGACCCAACGCTCATTTCAAGATTTCGGCAGGTTTTTCCCCGACTGAAATCGAACTGGCTGGTGGAAGCTTCACAACCCGACTGGTTTCGCTACGTGCCGATATCGCATTCACGAATACGTGGTACTGGGAGAACTTCGCACAATACGACAATGTCAGTTACGGGCTGGGACTGAATAGCATTCTGCGCTGGGCGCCGCGCGCCGGTCGCGAAATGGTGCTGGTGCTGAACCGGGAGTTTGTCGACTATACGCGGGACCGGTCATTCACCTCGGTGACCGGAGATATCGCCTTCAAATTCAGCTACACCTTCCGCTTCTGAGGCAAAGCCGCCTGACTGGCGCGCTCAACCTTGCCTAACAAAGGTGTGTCCCACATAATCGCGCCACATTTATCGGAGGCAAGTGAATGAAAATCGGTGTTCCGAAAGAGATTCATGCGGGTGAACGGCGCGTTGCGACGACACCTGATGTGGTTATCCAGCTCAAGAAACTCGGTTTTAGCGTGTGCGTGGAGGCTGGCGCAGGAATTGCGGCGAGCTACACGGATGAGGCCTATGCAGCTGCAGGCTGTGAAGTCGTGAATTCGGCCAAAGACGTTTGGACGCAGTCTGACATTATATTGAAAGTGCGCGCGCCGGAAGGTGATGAAGCGAAATTGCTCAGATCCGGGCAAACGCTGATCAGCTTTCTGTGGGCCGGACAGAATCCCGACATGCTGAAGGACCTGACTGATCGCGGTGTGACCGCGATGGCGATGGACAGCATCCCCAGAATCTCACGTGCTCAGAAAATGGACGCGCTGAGTTCAATGGCGAACATCGGTGGCTATCGCGCAGTAGTAGAGGCGGCGCAGCATTTTGGTCGCTTTTTTACCGGCCAGATCACCGCCGCAGGCAAGGTTCCGCCAGCCAAGGTTCTCGTCATCGGCGCAGGAGTAGCAGGTCTCGCTGCAATCGGTGCCGCGAAAAGCATGGGTGCCATCGTTCGCTCATTCGACACCCGACCGGAAGTGAAAGAGCAGATCGAGAGTATGGACGCGGAATTCCTGATGCTCGATTTTGCGGACGAGGATGGTTCCGGCGAGGGCGGCTACGCCAAGGTGATGAGTGACGAATTCATCAAGGCCGAAATGGCGCTGTTCGCTGAGCAGGCTAAGGATGTCGACATCATTATTACCACGGCCCTGATTCCAGGAAAGCCGGCACCACGGCTCATCACAGCAGAGATGGTCGCGTCGATGAAGAACGGCAGTGTCGTTGTCGATCTCGCGGCCGAGCAGGGCGGCAATTGCGAACTTACGGAAGCCGGAAAAGTCGTCGTACGTAATGGCGTATCGATTATTGGCTACACCGATTTACCCAGTCGCCTGGCGGCCCAGGCAAGCCAGCTTTATGGCACGAACCTGCGTCACCTTCTGACCGACCTCACTCCGGAAAAGGACGGCCAGATCGTCATCAATATGGAAGACGAAGTGATTCGCGGCGCCACAGTTTGTACTGGCGGCGCGACAACGTGGCCTCCACCGCCGCCGAAGCTTTCGGCCGCGCCGAAGAAGGCCGCGCCGGCCCCGGCGCCGTTAGTTGCTCCGGGAAAACCATCGGTCGTCGGCCCAATCGTTACCGTTGCTGTTGGCGCACTGGCCTTGCTGGGTCTTGGCGCAGTTGCGCCGCCGTCATTCATGGCGCACTTCACGGTTTTCGTACTCGCCTGCTTTGTTGGGTACATGGTGATCTGGAACGTGTCGCCGGCATTGCATACGCCGTTGATGAGCGTGACGAACGCCATTTCAAGCATCATCGTTATAGGCGCACTGATACAGATAAGTTCGCCAGACAATATGATCAAGTGGATTGCTGTCGTGACTCTGTTGATAACGAGCATCAACATCGCGGGCGGCTTCGCCGTTACGCGCCGCATGCTCGAAATGTTCCGGAAGTGAGGTCGTCATGATTAGCGCTGGTATCGTAACTGTCTCGTACATTGCTGCGACGATTCTCTTTATCCTGGCCCTGGGCGGTCTTTCCAATCAGGAGACCGCGCGTCGCGGCAACTGGTACGGCATATCCGGAATGACGCTTGCATTGCTTGCAACCGTCTTCGGCGTTGTCACGAATAACTACGTCGAGCTGATGGCCGCGCTGGTCGTCGGTGGCAGCATTGGCCTGCTGCTGGCGAAACGCGTGCAAATGACCGAAATGCCCGAGCTCGTCGCAATCCTGCACAGCCTGGTTGGACTGGCTGCTGTCATGGTGGGCTACGCGAATTTCATGGATGCCTCGGTGCATTTCACCGGCGTTGACCTGACCATTCACGATATTGAGACTTATCTCGGCATCCTGATTGGCGCGGTGACGTTTTCCGGATCGGTAATCGCATTTGGAAAACTGTCGGGTCGAATCGGTGGCAAGCCGTTGACACTGCCCGGGCGTCATTTGTTCAATCTCGGTCTGTTAATCGCAGCAATCTGGTTTGGCCGCGAATTCGTTATTCAATCTGCCGCTGGTGGTGGTCTCACACCGCTGATGATCATGACCGGTATTGCGCTGATATTTGGTATTCACATGGTCATGGCCATCGGTGGCGCAGACATGCCCGTCGTCATTTCCATGCTGAACAGCTATTCGGGCTGGGCGGCGTCTGCCACAGGATTCATGCTGAACAACGACTTGCTAATCGTGACAGGTGCGCTGGTTGGTTCAAGTGGTGCGATCCTGAGTTACATCATGTGTCGTGCGATGAACAGGAAATTTCTGTCTGTGATTGCCGGCGGTTTTGGTACTGCTGGCGGCACGACAGTCTCTTCAGAAAGCGGCGAAGAGCAGGGAGAAGTCGTGGCAATCGGCGCCGATGAAACTGCGGAACTACTGCTGAACGCAAAAGAAGTGATGATCATTCCGGGATACGGAATGGCAGTTGCACAGGCACAGCACATCGTCTTCGAAATCACGAGCTCACTACGCGCCAAAGGCGTCAATGTACGTTTCGGTATACACCCGGTCGCAGGACGTATGCCGGGACACATGAACGTGTTGCTCGCAGAAGCGAAAGTCCCCTACGACATCGTTTACGAAATGGACGAAATCAATGAAGACTTTCCGGACGTCGATGTCTCTGTAGTCATCGGCGCCAACGACATCGTGAATCCATCCGCACTGGATGAACCGAACAGCCCGATCGCCGGTATGCCGGTCCTCGAGTGCTGGAAAGGCAGGACGTCAATCGTGCTAAAGCGCAGTATGGCGACGGGCTACGCCGGTGTGCAGAATCCGCTGTTCTTTAAAGAGAACACGCGGATGCTTTTTGGTGATGCCAAAGAGACGCTGGAAGCGGTCTACAAGGCCCTTTAATCTGCACGAGGTCAGAATCGGGCTCTGACCCCTTTTTCCGAAAGAATCGGGCTCTGACCCCTTTTTCCCTTTTTCCAAACTTCCCATTTGGTTAGCGCCGGACGCAAACAGTTGCGTCCGAGCGTGTTCGCCGCGCTTGGCCGCAGGAAAGCAACCGACGTTTTCTGCCAAGTTGAATACGGGAATTTACGTGGTTAGCTGCCTGGTACTGCGAATGCCCGGGTGAGGGTAAGGGGCCTATCATTCAGGGTTTAGGGCATCCGGGAGCGACAGGATAATGAAGACCGCGGCAGGAAGAGACTTCAGGGCGAGTACGAGAATATTCATGGTATTGGTGACGTGCCTGGCGCTTGCGTCATGTGGATCATTGCCGACTGTTGCCACCAGCGTCGATTACTGCTGTCAAACCGGATTCGAGGGGATCAAGACTTTCCGTGTCGAGTTTGTGGATATGCCCGAATTTCTGAAACCGATGTTGCGTGATGAAGCGAGTATCGTGCTCAGTACAAAGGGACTTGATTATGTGGAGGGAGACGCCCACGCGATCCTGTTGATGAAATTTGTTAACAGAACCATGGATTCGGTTGATCAGGCGAGGGACGAGGGGTGGGAGACAATTGCACCTGGCGGCGGCGTGCGCTTCATTGCCGAGGTAAAGGTGGAGATGAAAGATAGCGTTTCCAATGAGATGATGTGGGCCGGTACGATGGGCCGGATGCACAATGTCTATGAGGGATCGTACATGCATGATGCGCCGGCCCGAGCAGCCATGCGAAATGCATTCGTGACACTATTTGCAGATTACCCCTCGATCGCCGAACACGATTACGAGTAATCCCCGGTCTGACTTTTTCGCGGTGCATGTTACGATCCATGCCCGAAGTTTGGCAAAAGAAGAGTCTCTCAAGTATGGGTCAGTCTGATGTTGGACAAAAGCTGCGTGATGAAATGGAACTTCTCATCGGGCAGCTCGGGGACAGGTTAGCCGACATTATTCGGCGCACGGACGATCGAATCGCACTGCCGCCTGATGCCGCGACCGTTCTTAAGAATTTCCACCAGCCATTGCCGACAGATGGTTGCGGGGCCGCCCGGACGATTGACCGGTTGATTGAAATCAATGAAACGGCCGGTGGCAACACCTCCGGGCCCAAATGTTTCCACTTTGTGATTGGCGGTACCACGCCGGCGGCGCTGGCTGCCGATATTCTGGCGACGGCATACGACGCTGTGCCTTACACCTGGGTGCTGTCGCCGGCGGGTGTCGAGATGGAAGTACAGGCGCTGGCATGGCTGAAGGAGTTGTTCGAATTACCGAGCGAATGGTCAGGCGTTATGGTGACGGGCGCGACAATGGCCAACTTCGTCTGCCTCGCGTCCGCGCGCCAGTGGTGGGGCGAACAACTCGGTGTCGATGTGTCCGAAACCGGTCTCTCCGGCGTCCCGCAAATGCCCGTCCTTACGTCCGGATTCGTTCACGCCAGTACGCTGAAGTGCCTGGCGGTTCAGGGTGTTGGCAGAGGCAACGTGCAGCGGTTCGTTCGCGATGATTTCGGGCGCCTTGATATCGACGCTTTCGAGCAAGGTCTTATTGCGCTGAACGGCGACCCGGCACTCGTGATCGTAAACGCCGGTGAAGTTAACGCCGGAGAATTCGACCCGGTAAGCGAAATGATTGATCTTGCCCGGCAACACAATTGCTGGATTCACGTAGATGGCGCATTCGGGTTGTTCGCGAAAGTGTCGCCACGAACGGCGCACTTCGTCGAAGGCATCGAGAGGGCGGACTCAGTGACTGTTGATGGGCACAAGTGGCTGAATGTTCCCTACGACTCGGGATATGCGTTCGTGCGTGATTACGGATTGATGGCCCGTGCATTCCGATATTCAGCAGACTATCTGCCTGATGAGAACAGCGAAAGGCCAACTTTCGGTGCCATCGGCCCGGAAAGCTCAAGGAGGGCACGAGGTTTTGCGGTCTGGGCAACACTCATGGCTTACGGGCGTGATGGCCAGCGCCGCATCGTCGAACATTGCCTGGATATTGCGCAGCACTTCGCGAACAGAATCCGGCGAAGCGACGGCCTTGAGCTCATGAACGATCCGCAGCTGAACGTCGTCGCTTTTCGCTACAATCCGGGCGGCCTGAGCGACCAGGCGCTCAACGAATTGAATCAACGGCTCGGCGAGGCCGTTTTGAATGACGGTCGTTTCCTGGTTGGCACGTCCAGGATAGGCGCCAATACGATATTCAGGCCTGCCTTTTCCAACTGGAGGACCAGGCAGGAAGACGTCGATGAGTTCGCCGATGTAGTATTGGACCTTGCCAGGAAAATTGCTTAGCTGACCCGCAAGCGCCAGTCAGCCTATTACAGGAATCCCGGGGAGGGATTATGAACAAAATTACGATTCCGCTGTTGCTCGCCATTTTCACGTCGACGCCGGCGCTGGCCGACTGGACCTTGAACAGCGACGCGTCGACATTGAGTTTTGTTTCGACGAAGGCAGTTAATGTAGCCGAAGTGAGTCAGTTCACTTCGCTCTCCGGCGGTATTGATTCATCCGGCATGGTTGAGGTTTCGATTGCCCTGGCTAGTGTCAACACCGGAATTGAACTACGCGACGATCGTATGCGCGAAATGTTGTTTGAAACTGCGAAATTTACGTCGGCGACGATGACCGCGTCAGTTGATGCCGCGATGCTTGGCGAACTGGCAGTCGGTGATTCGATGGAAGCAACTGTAAATGGCAAGCTCGCGTTGCACGGCGAGACTTCTGATCTGGTAATGGATGTGGTTGTCGCACGAACCAGTGACTCACAAGTACTTGTTGTCAGCAAAAAACCAGTTGTTGTGAATGCGCAGTATTTTCGGCTCACCGAGGGCATTGAAAAATTGCGCGAGATCGCCGGTCTGCCAAATATCAGCACCGCGGTGCCGGTGTCATTCGTGCTGTCGTTCGACGCGACCTGATTGCAGGATTGCGGAGATTGATTCGCTTTGCTCGCAATGACAGCAGGTTGTCATCGCTCGCAACTCAGGTCACCGGAAAAACGACATTGCATTGGCCTGTTCCGGAACTCGGGAAGTAATCGGTAAGGATCTCTCCCTGACCGTTATAGTCATCCCAACCCAGTAGCCCGAACAGCATCGCCGTGTCGTGCATGTTGCCTTCGCCGCTGCAATCCCTCGCATATTGCGGCAGCATTTTCAGGAATTCCTGAATCTCGCCTCTTTGCCACATGTCCAGAACCATGTGGTCGGTCTTCTCATTGAACGGGCTCGAATTCTTGAAAAGGTGTTCGTCAACAACCTGGTTGGGTGCGATTCGATGGGACAAAGATCCACTGGCGAGAAACGCCACCTTCTTGCCAGATGCTTCAATCGCGTTACGTACCGCTTCGCCCATGATTCTCGATTCTGAAAGTTCTGCGTCATAAATCCAGGCGGCAATCGAAACGATCCTGATCTTCTTGTCGATGCCCATGAACTTCAGCGGCACCAGTGTTCCGTATTGAAGCCCGAGCGAGGGAATGTCGGAGTGGCAGCGCGTAAATGTTCCGAGTTCAGTGGCCGTCTCAGCAATCGACTGACCGAGTTCTTCATCACCGACATAGTCGTATTCAAGATTGCGAATAAAGTGTGGGAATTCAGTACTTGTGTAAAGTCCTGAACAATCAGAATTGGCGTTGATGTGATAGCCGGCATTTACGAGCCAGTGGGTATCCGCGATGACAATTGTGTCCGTGCCGAGTTTTCGAATCCTTGCACCGATTTCTGCCAAACCGTCAATCGCGGCTTTTCGGCAACCCTTGTTGGGTCCATCCAGCTCCGATATGAACATCGAAGGAACGTGCGTTATCTTCGCCGCCAGTACCACTTCGCCCATTTTCCTTCCCCAATGCCGCTTATCGATGGATTATTTGAGGGCCCCAAAACGCTGTCTATCAGTATCTTTGACTATAATCGGACGATCGAATCGCTATGCGAAACAGGTAGCTGAAGAAGCGTTCGCGCCTCCCCGGTGGGCTCGCAGTTTTGCTATCTTATAGCGGGGAAGCGTACTTACAGACTCACGAGACCAAAACGATGACCAAGAAATCCGAACAGGAAAAAGGCGGCATCAGTCGCCGCGCATTTATCGGTTCCAGCGCAGCTGCCGGTGCCGCAACGATTCTTCCCAAAGGACCCGCTGCAGCTGCCCAAGCGGCGCCTTCGGGTGGCACCCCTGTTTCGCTGCCACCGACGCCGCAACAGATGGCGCGGGAAGTCGGCGATGCTCGCCCGCCAACAACGTTCAGAGCGGCGCAGAGACCAGGTTCGGACCTGATCGTCCAGGTATTGCGTGATCTGGAAATCGAATTTGTCGCCTCGAACCCTGGTTCGAGTTTTGAGGGTTTGCAGGAATCCATCATCAACTATGGCGAGATTCCGAACGTGATGCCGGAGTTCATCTCGGCGTTGCACGAGGAATCGGCGGTCGACATGGCACATGGTTACGCCAAGTCCGAAGGCAAACCCATATGCGCCCTGATACAGGGCACCATTGGTCTGCAACACGCTTCGATGGCGATCTACCAGGCTTACCATGGGCTTGCGCCGATGGTCATTCTCGTCGGCCGTGACGACAAACACTTTCTGCAGGCACATACCGCAGATGACGTCGCCGGCGTGGTCCGATCATTTACGAAATGGGATGCCCATCCACAAACTCTGGAAGAGGCTTTGGTCGCCATCCAGGAAGCCTACCGCCAGGCGATCACACCGCCATGTGCGCCAACCGTCGTTATTCTCGATACGGAAGTGCAGAAAGAAGAAGCAGGCGATCTTGAAATTCCACCGTACAGGCCGCCGGTCATTCCGACGATCACGGCGGCCCAGGCCGATGAAATCGCAAGCGGTCTTTTGGCTGCAAAAAATCCCCATATCGCCGTTGGCCGCATGCGCACTCCCGCCGGACCGAAAAAAGCCGTCGAACTGGCCGAGCTTACGGGTGCCTCGGTTACGACTTCGGCGACACGCATGCCGATGAGTTTTCCGCAGACGCATCCGCTGACTGGCAAGGGCGCGGACAGCGCACACGACTATGTCCTCGGCCTCGAAACAAGTGGTGCGCAGGCTTCGCTCAATGGTCCGCATTTGCGAACGCTGGACGGCCGTGACCTGACGGGAATCAACTTCGGTGGCATTCGTCCGCCGGTTCGGCCCTCACAGAATGTTCCTGGCGAGAACGATCTGGTGGCGGATGCCGAAGCAAGCCTGCCGTTGCTCGTTGACGCGGTGAAGCGGCGCATGAACGAAAGCAAACGGGAAACAGTCAGTCAACGGACGGTGCAACACGGCAAGGCGAATCGCGACGCCCGGGTCGTAGCCCTGCGCAAAGCGCTCGAGAAGAAACGGGAGGGCTGGGATGCAAGCCCGATCAGTCTCGCGCGCATCTACGCCGAACTCGCGCCGATGATCAAGGATCTCGACTGGTGCCTCCCGTCGCCAACGATTTTTTCCGGGAGACACCATGAAGAACTATGGGATCACGATAAGCCATACAGCCACTTCGGCGGTCATCCTGCGGCCGCGCTCGGCTTCGGCATCGGTGCGTCAACCGGTGCTGCACTTGCCGCCAGAGACCGGAACCGCATTGTGATCAACATTCAGACCGACGGAGATCTCAATTACACGCCGGGGTCCCTGTGGACAGCGGCCCATCACAAGCTGCCAATGCTGACTGTCATGCACAATAACCGTGCGTGGCATATGGAGCTGATGTATGTGCAGTATATGACCGGTGTGCGCGGTCGTGGTCACGACCGGGCGCACATCGGTACCACATTACGGGACCCATTCATCGATTACGCCAAAATGGCCGAAGGGTACGGCATGAAGAGCGAGGGACCGATAAAGGATCCGAACAAACTGGCGGCGGCACTGGCACGGGGGATCGAATCCGTGAAAAACGGCGAGCCGTATCTGATCGACGTAATCACGCAACCACGGTAATGACAATAATGACGAAGTTTTTCAACCGAATCACAATGCTGGTCGCGGGTTCCGTTTTCATAATGGGAACGGTTGGTGCTCAGGTCGCGTTCGGGCCGGTGACCGGCGATGCGAAAAAGGGAATGCAGCTGTATTACGACTACGGTTGCTATGGCTGCCACGGATACAATGGTATCGGCAGGCAGAATCTCGCGAATGACGTGAGCGGCATCATGTTCAATGAAACCGTATTTCTTACGTATCTTCGGGCCCGGGAGGACCAGAATCCGCTCTTCCCGACGCAAAGCATGCCGAACTATGCTGCCGCAAGTCTTTCGGACAACGATGCGAAAAATATCTACGCGTACATTCGTACGTTCAGGGACGAACCACCGGAGGTGGAGGACATTCCGGCACTGAAAGCAATTCTGGACGCAGCCGAAAACAACTAGTACCTGTCCCCTGCGCGATGATAGCGCGCGGTTCAGATTCTTCTGGCCTGGTATCGGCCGATTCGACTATTGATGCAAATTCGGCGACCATCCCGGCACTGCAACGAATTTCCGTTTGTCGACAGAGGTCACAATGAATAAAAGACATTTCTTGAAGCTTTCAGGCGCGCTTGGCGTGGCGGCGACGATGCCGCGATCAGCGACTGCGCAGAGTTCTGCGAGCCTCGCCAGCATCACTGGCGACGCAGAGGAAATAACTGTTGCCGAACGCCTGTCACGGGTCGCAAAAGCCCAGCAATTGATGCAGAAAGCGGGAATCGATGCGTTGCTGCTGGAGGCGGGGTCAGCGTTGACGTATTTTACGGGCGTTCGCTGGTGGCGATCCGAGCGCTTTACGGGGGCAGTCATTCCGGCGGACGGCGAAATCGCGTTCGTGACACCGTATTTCGAAGAACCGTCAGTCCGGGAAAGTTTGGCTTTTGGTAACGACGTTCGAACATGGAACGAACATGAGAATCCTTTCGATGTCCTCGCCGGGATTTTATCCGACCGGGGCTTGATGCGCGGAATCATTGGTATCGAAGAAACCATTCGTTATTTCATTGTCGATGGTTTAAAGCAGTCGGCACCGAATACCAGCGTGGCTTCCGCTAATGAGGTTACGCGTGGGTGTCGAATGGTTAAATCGAACGCTGAAATTGCACTCATGCAAGCAGCGAGCGATGTAACGATGGCTGCGTACCGGCACGTATACGCCAATATCGACAAAAGCATGCGGCCAGCGGACATTTCAGCCCTGATGAACAAGGCAACCGTTGAACTGGGCGGCCAGCCAGAATTCGCGAGCGTTCTGCTGAATGAAGCAAGCGCCTATCCACACGGGTCCGATCAGCCGCAAACGCTGCAAGAGGGCGGCATCATCCTGATGGACTGCGGTTGTTCGGTTCATGACTACGAGTCCGACATCTCGCGAACCTGGGTATTCGGAGAGCCGACGAAGAAACAAAGAGACGTTTGGGATACCGTCAAACGAGGCCAGCAAAGGGCGCTGGAAGTGGCCACTGTTGGTACGCCGGCCGGCAGGGTCGACGACGTCGTGCGCTCATTTTACGAAAGCAAAGGCTACGGACCGGATTATAAGACACCCGGTCTATCGCACCGAACCGGGCACGGTATCGGTATGGACGGGCATGAGCCGGTCAATTTTGTGCGAGGTGAAAAGACGCTGCTCGAGCCGGGCATGTGTTTTTCCAACGAACCCGGAATTTACATTTTTGGCGAGTTCGGCGTGCGCCTGGAAGATTGCCTGCATATTACGGCCGACGGCCCACAACTTTTCTCCGAACTTTCCCTGTCGATCGATCACCCGTTTGGTTAGTCGTCGGATGGCGCGCGAAAGCGGGGTTCAGGAATGAGCGTCGTTGGCATCGAGCGGCATGGCGCCGTAACCCTGATCATCATTGACAACCCGCCGGTTAACGCGCTGTCGCAGGCGGTTCGAGAGGGTCTGTTGAGTGCTATCGTTGACGCCGACGGCGATGACGAGTGTCAGGCAATACTGATCGTCTGCTCGGGACGAACGTTTATCGCCGGCGCCGACATTACGGAATTTGGCAAGCCGCCTGCAGAACCCTATCTGCCAGTTGTCGTCGCGAGGATCGAGGCCTGCAAGAAACCCGTTGTTGCAGCCATTCATGGAACCGCCCTGGGCGGAGGATTCGAAATCGCACTGGGCTGTCACTACCGGATCGCACTGGGTTCTGCCGCCGTCGGATTACCGGAAGTACACCTCGGGTTGCTGCCAGGCGCTTCCGGTACGCAGCGGTTACCCCGACTGATTGGCGCAGAAGCAGCGATGGACATGATGCTGTCCGGTAATCCGGTGAAGGCAGACAAGGCACTTGAATCCGGTGCTATCGATCGTGTTGCCGAGGTCGATCTGCTTAGCGAAGCGATCGATTTCATGAAGGAATGTATTGAACAAGGGCCGCGCCGCATTCGGGACATGGAGATTGCGGCCGTTGATGCACGTGTATTCGACGTGGAACGGAAAAAAATTGCGGCAAAAACCCGTGGCCTGATGTCGCCGGAAAGAATTATCCGGTGCGTGGAACTGGCGACGAAAACCAGTTTTGACGATGGCCTGGCTGGCGAACGGGAGATGTTTCTTGAATGCATGGCATCTTCGCAATCCGATGGCTTGCGCCATGCGTTCTTTGCCGAACGGCAGGTCGCCAAGATACCGGGTATTGCCAAAGAGACATCGGGTCGGGAAGTGAAGACTGTTGCAGTAATCGGCGCCGGGACGATGGGCGCAGGCATTGCGTATAACTGCCTGGCCGCCGGGTTCAACGTGACAATTCTTGATAACAATCAGGAGGGTCTTGAACGCGGCGTAAAAACAATAAAGAGGCTATGCGCGGGCGGCGTGGAAAGAGGAAAAATTTCAGATGCGGAAATGCAAGAAAGCCTGAAACGATTTTCGCATGCCGAGAGCTACGCTGATATTGTCGGCGCCGACTTGGTCATCGAGGCTGTTTTCGAAAGCATGGCATTCAAGAAAGAAGTGTTCGGTGCATTGGACAAAGTGATGAAAGCGGGAGCAATTCTTGCGAGCAATACATCGACGCTGAACATCGACGAGATCGCGGCATCGACTGCGCGACCACAGGACGTTATAGGCCTGCACTTTTTTAGCCCGGCCCACATCATGCGATTGCTTGAGATCGTGCGAGGTGCCGATACGGCCGATGATGTAATCGTATCCTCACTTGCGCTGGCAAAAAAACTAAACAAGATTGGCGTCGTTGTTGGAAATTGCTTCGGATTTGTCGGCAATCGCATGCTGTACAGCTATGGTCGCGAAAACCAGATGATGCTGCTGGAAGGCGTGGCCCCGGAAACTATCGACCAGGTTCTGTTCGACTGGGGCATGGCGATGGGACCGAACGCCGTCGGCGATCTTGCCGGACTCGACGTTGGTTACAAGGTTCGCCAGGAACGAAGTGACCTGCCTGATGACCCTCGTTTCTATCGCATCGCCGATGCGCTGGCAGAATTGGGCCGTTACGGGCAGAAGACCGGTAAAGGGATCTATCTTTACGAAGAAGGCTCGAGAAAACCTGTTCCGGATCCCGAAGTCGCCGTACTCATTGCGAAAGAAGCCAGGCGGCTTGGCATAGAACGTCGAAATATCAGTGACGAGGAAATTGTACAACGCTGCATTTATGGCCTCGTCGTCGAAGGTGCGCGAATTCTTGAAGAGGGCATCGCAGAGAGGTCAGGCGACATTGACGTTATCTGGATGAATGGCTACGGATTTCCCCGGCATCGTGGCGGGCCAATGCACTATGCCGATTCAATCGGAATCAAGCATGTCTACGAAACGGTCTGCGAGTTTCGCGAAAGATTCGGGGCGATGTACTGGGAACCACCTGAACTCCTGAAGTCTCTTGCGGATTCGGGCGGAAAGTTCGCTGATTTTGAGTGAAGTGTTGGCGCGATCGCCATCGCGAGTCGCGCAGCGACGTGACGATCTCTATAAAGATTGCTTCGCTTCGCTCGCAATGACGAGGTAACCGTCGATCGCGGTGACGCGGCATTAATTGCTCGCAATGTCGAACCGGATCGTTGCCCAATCTAACTGTTCAGTTGCCACCTTTCGTTGCGCTGGCTCGCACGTCCCTCCGTTTCGAGTTTGAGCAGGTGTGCCAACAATGATCTTGAGGCGAGACGATGAAGATTCTTGTCGACTTCATCGTAAACAATCTTTGTCAGTTCATGAAGTGAGAGCAGTGGGTGGTCGATGAGTGATGCTATGACCTTCGCTTCACGGCTAAGTCGATGCCTGATAAGTCCGTCAACCGTCTCATCCGGGTTATCGATCACAGGTCCGTGGCCGGGCGCGAGCGCAGCAAGGTCAAGTTCCTTGAGCAGCTCCAGCGATTCGAGATAGTGCTTCATGTTGCCATCGGGAGGGTCGATAACGACCGTCGAGCCGCTCATGATGTGATCACCGGTAAAAAGCCAGCGGAGCGCCTCATGCCGGTAGCAAATGTGGTTGGACGCGTGTCCTGGCGTATGCACAGCACGCAGTGCAAATTCGCCAGTCTTAAGGACATCGCCATTACCTAAGTTTCGATCCGGTACGAAAGACCTGTCCTGAACCTGGCCATCGGGCGGTGATTGCCCCAGCAGTTGTGCGCCGGTTGCCTGGGCAAGCCTGCAGGCGGCCGGTGAATGGTCAGGATGAGTGTGAGTAACCAGTATCCATTTGATCGGTCCCGGCGCGTCACGCAGGATCGCCTCAATGTGAGCGTCGATCGCCGGACCAGGATCAAGGATAGCGACTTCAGCTTCGCCGATGAGATAAGTGTTGGTTCCGGGCCCGGTCATCAGCCCGGCATTAGGTGCGAGCAGGCGACGCACGCCGTGCCCGATTTCGACGGCTTTGCCGGGTGTCGGTGGTGTGCTCAGAACTGGTCGGGACATCTCTTGAAATCCGGTCGAATCATTTCGACACCCGCCAGTCTCTGATCCTTTGCCCACGTGAACAATTCAGGAATCGATCGAAAACCCCGCATTCTTTCGAGCGTCTTGTAAGTTGGGTAGGGCATATCCATTTGCCCGGCCTTCCTGCGTTCAAGTGCGATCGACGCGGATACCCAGCAACTATCCGTCGTCTCATGACCGTCATGGCATGCATCCTGACCGGGCGGCAGTTGGGCCATGAAGAATCGTGTTGTCCACCTTTTAGGTTCACTGAACGGTGTTTCCCAGTGAGCGAAGTAGTGCAGCGAATCGCAACTCAGGGTAAGTATCTGCTGCGTCAGAAAATCGGACCACGGCATTAAGCCTTTATCGACTCGCCTGCGAAGATCTGCAGGCAGCGCGTCACTGCAGGCCCAGGCTCCGTTGCGATCCGTGGCTAAAAGAACACCCGTCTCCTCAAACAATTCCCTGATAACGGCGATGTAGTAGTCGAGCCCGCCATGCGGGAGTTTCAGCAATTCGTTTGCCTCGTCGGAGGAGAGGCCAACGCAAAAATTACGGGCTGCTGATTCACCTTTGTCGATTACGCCTCCAGGAAATGCGTAAGTTTCGCCAAATGCATCTCCAGCCCGACGCTTGACCAGCAACAGCTCAGGGTGCGGGTTCGCCTCCCTGAGCATAACAATGGTTGCCGACGGGCGCGCCGGCACCGCCAGCGCTTCTGATTCGTCGGTCACTTCGGGTGCCTGGCGTTTCCGAGCGGCGGTGTCGGAATATAGTGTGCCGGCGTCGCACCTCCGGCAGCAATTCTCTGTCGGGCCTCCGCTGGCGTTTCGAGGAGTGCGGCAGCGGCGATCGCTGCTTTTCGATCAGGGAATACCGGCATGCCATAGCTATCGGGTGGCGGCATTACATTCGCGTTGTAGTAAGCAATTTTTTGCGTAGCCGGATCGACTTTGCGATTGAGGTCGAGATCACGTTCGTTGACGCCTTTCCTTGGCGTAACGCAAATACCATCGACAATTTCAAGATCGAGCCACCACTTCTTGGCTGGATTACGCACACCATGGCCCAACAGGTCGTCCAGACGGGTCGCGATCGGAATCAGGATTGGCTTCAGCCATCTTGCATTAATGCCCAACCAGCTCGCGACTTGTGTGGCAATCGGACCATCCCACGTAACCACTTTGTTCAATGGGCACGTTTTCATGCAACGACCGCAGGCAAGCCCACGCTGGTTGGTTATGCGGTACCGTGCACATCGTTCAGCATCGAGCTTCCACATCTCATAGCCATTGAACATGACCTTGTCGCCCCACGTTATCGCATCGCAAGGACATTCGCGGGCGCACTTCCGGCAACCGGAACAAAATTCCTGCAGGCCAAAGTCAATTGGCTTGTCGACGATGAGTGGCATATCAGTTGTCAATACCACGGATTTAAAACGAGGGCCGACGAACGGATTGAGGACCAGCTCGCCGATTCGGCTAAGTTCGCCGAGGCCGGCCAACAGTATCAACGGCAACTGCAGGACTTCGGAGTCCGCATTCGTTTGCGGGCGCGATGAGAAGCCCAACGCGCGAACATGTTCCGCCATCATGCCGGCAATCAATGCGCCGCGCATGTAGGCTCGCATCGACTGCGCGCCTGAGATGAAGTCGTCCCCCGACGCACCTTCCATCGTGTCGTATTCCTGATCGATCAGCATGACAACAGCATATTTGTGATGACACTCAACAGGCTTGCCGCCGTCAACATGCGAGTACCACGCGTAGTCCGGTATTTCACATACACCGGTCAATTCAGCGCCAAGAAAATAGGAAAGCGATTTCAACGCCCGTGTGTTTTCCGCGGCGTCAGTACAGCTGGCTGATTGAGTCTCCGCTACAGGGCCATCCTGATGCGGAACCATCGCGCGGATCTGATTGGTCATTGCCATTGCAAGCGGGTGCTTGAATGAAAATCGTACGCGCTCACGTTGGGCCTTCTCTCCCAGGTCTCCATGAATAGGGCGCTCAAAAAACGATGCTCGTTTCGGCACCCTTGGCACTTCTGCATCGATGATAAGCGTCGTTGGCCGATCCACTCGATCAACAGTTTCCATCGCGAACTTGCTCATGTGCGTCGGACGCTTTGCCTGACGCCAGCGCTCGAGTCCTGACGTCGAGCCGCCGATTCCCAGCCAGTAAGCGACATTCCGGGCACCGGCCGCCGAGCGGGCCGACAGTGGCTCGTCAGTGACCAATTCGTAGTCTGTCGTGACGACTGCAAGCGAAAAGCGTTCGTCCAGGTAAGGATTCTGAACCTTGCCGGCCGATCGCACACAAAGCCCCGACATGACGGCAAGTCGGTCACGATCTACATCGCCCGATGAGTCATCGTGCGCGACGGCGGAAAATCCCATCAGCTGTATGTGGTTCGCAATGCTGATTGCTATTTCATAAGCGCGAAACGACGCGGCCTGGTCGACGCAACCTTCGACCCACGAATTGGCCAGTGTGCCGTTTTCCGGTGCACGGCAATGCTCGGCAAGTACAACAATCGCATGGCTGTGTTTGAGCGGACTGGTATCCTCATACCAGCACGACTCCGTGAGCCTGCAAATTCCAACCTGGCTTGCATTGAGAAAATAAGCGGAACCCTTGATGTCAACCATGCGCCGGTGCAGGTCATCGGGAACCGGCGCTTTGACGGCAACAGGTTCGTCGTCTCGCAGCGCATGAAAAATTCTGCGATATTTGCCTAGCGCAGCAGAGAAGCCATCTTTGGCCACGGATACAGCGACTGGTCGCGTACGACGCGGCAACTCTGCTTCCATCGTGAAAATATCGGCGTCTCTTTTAAGCCGCTCGAGCGGATATGGCCCCAGGTAATAAGGTCGCGATTTGTTAGAGAAAAAAATCATGCAAAAATCCCTGAGGTCTTCATTCGGTTTCCTTACTACTTAAGTACCTGTTCGAGCCGATGTAAGGTTTCCATTGCCGGCAGAACCTGGGCAACGCTGGCGTTGGGTTCACGATTCTCACGAATCGCCGAAATAAACTCTCGGTCCTGCAACTCGATTCCGTTCATTGAGACATCCACCTGCGAAACATCGATCACGTTCTCATGCCCGTCGACGAGGTCATCGTAACGCGCTATGTAGGTCCCGTTGTCGCAGATATAGCGGAAGAACGTGCCGAGCGGGCCGTTGTTGTTGAATGACAGGGTCAGGGAACACATTGCGCCGCCGGGAACTTTCATACCGATACTCATATCCATCGCGATCTTAAGCTCTGGGTGCAATGGTCCCTGCATTGCCTGCACATCGCTTGCCACTTCGCCGGTCTGGTACTGAAAAAGGTCTACCGTGTGGCAGGCGTGATGCCACAGCAGGTGATCGGTCCAGCTGCGTGGTTTGCCCTCCGCGTTCAGGTTGGACCGTCGAAAAAAGAAAGTCTGGACATCCAGGTGCTGCAGAGTCAGGTCACCGGACCCTAACCTTTCGTGAATCCATTGATGGCAGGGATTGAAGCGGCGCGTGTGGCCGGCCATCGCAATCAGGCCGGTTTCCTTTTGTACGGCGTCGACCATTCTTGCGTCCGCCAACGAATCCGCAATCGGAATCTCTATTTCAACGTGTTTTTCCGCGCGCATGACGTCGACTGCCTGTCGTGCATGAATCGGTGTGGGGGTCGTAAGAATGGCGGCCACGACACCCGGTTGTGCCAAACCTTCGTTCAAATCCAGTGTCCAGTGCGGTATAGCGAATTCTTCGGCAACTGTCTTCGTTGCCTCGGCTACACCACCGACCAGCGATGCCACTTCGACGCCGTCGATATTTTTCAACCCGGCGAGATGTTTCTTGGCAAACGCGCCTTCGCCCACCATGCATATCTTCATCGCAAATCCATGTTGTTACTCGCCCGATCAGTCGTTTTGCAGAATGATGTGACCGACCGCAGTATTCGAGGCAGGTACGTGATAGTGCCGATGCAGTTCTTTCACTTTCTTGTTCAGTGCGCCACGCATAATCAGCCACATGACGAGTTCAATTCCCTCTGAACCAGCATCACGCATGTAGTCTACGTGTGGAATCGCGGCCAGGGACTCGGGATCGTCAACGAGCGCATCAAGAAAGTTCCTGTCAAATTCCTGGTTGATGAGGCCTGCTCTTGGTCCCTGCAATTGATGGCTCATTCCTCCGGTTCCCCAGATCTGCACGTTAAGATCCTCGTCAAACGAATCGATGGCCCGGCGTATTGCCTTGCCAAGTTCGAAGCATCGGCGGCCGGACGGCGGCGGATAGACAATAACGTTGACGGCGAATGGAATCACACGACACGGCCACTCGGCAGGCTGCCCATACATCAGCGTCAGCGGCACTGTCAGGCCATGATCTACTTTCATCTCGTTCAACGTCGTCAGGTCAAAGTCTTCCTGGATGACGGACTGCCGTACGTGCCATGCGAGGTCGGGAGCGCCGATGACGGTCGGAACGGGGCGCGGGCCCCATCCTTCATCGGCGATTTCGAACCGCTCCCCGCAGCCGATCGCGAATGTCGGAATGGTTTCCAGACCAAACGTCACGGCGTGATCGTTGTATACGAGGAAAATGACATCAGGTTTTTCCCCGGCGATCCAAGCCCTGGAAAATTCGAAGCCCTCGAAAAGCGGTCTCCAGTACGGTTCGTCGGTCTTTCCCAGGTCGACAGCCGCACCGATGGCAGGCACATGTGACATTGAAACGCCGGCCGATAGTCTGGCCATCAGCTCTTTTCCCCGATAAAACGATTGCCATCGGGCGAGCGGCCGCCACTCACCATCATTTCTCTGTAGTCGTCCTGTGACATGCCGGCCATCAATGATGCGCCCTTTTCGAAACTGATCTTGTCCGTAAAAAACAGCTTGCCAAAATAGTATACGTTCGCGCCCAGTTTCAGCAGTGCGTTGTAGTCTCGATCGAGGACTGCCCGTTTCTGCGCTTCGCTCATCGGCCACTCATCGAGATAGGCGCGCTCATTCTCCAGGAATCTCTCGCGGTTTTCAGGTTTCATCAAGGTCATGCAGAACTGATTGACGTGATAACCAAGGCGCGCCTGGTCAGAATCGAAAATGGTAGTTCCGGGAATGTCTTTATAGGGTTTGTCTAACGCCACGGCGCCTCCTTGCATTCATTCGGGTAGGTCGTCCGCCGAGTCGACGTATTCGAGACCGGCAGTGGCCAGTGATTCGCGCATGTTGTAGATGTCGAGGCCAAGTTCTCCGGCTTTGAATCTCTCGCGTTTATCTACTTCATTTTTTTCCCGTTCGGTAGCCAGGGACGCGACCTTTGCCGCCGTTGTCCGTGCAATGACACAAACGCCATCGTCATCCGCAACAATCACATCCCCGGGATTTACTGTCGTGCCCGCACAGACGATCGGTACATTGACAGCGCCCACCGTTTTTTTGACGGTACCCTGGGCCGTGATCACTTTCGACCAGACGGGGAAGCCCATGTCTGTCAGTTCACGAATGTCTCTTACGCCGGAATCAATGATGAGGCCTTTAACGCCTCTTGCGATCGCCGATGTAGCGAGCAAATCGCCAAACATACCTTCGGCGCTGTCGGCGGAAACACCGACGACCAGGATGTCGCCTGGCTGGCACAACTCCAGGGCGACATGGAGCATCCAGTTATCGCCTGGATGCGCCAGTACGGTTATGGCACTTCCCGCGATTCTCGCGCCGCTGTATATCGGTCGCACATAGGGTGCGAGCATGCCCGTTCGTCCCTGGGCTTCATGGCAGGTGGCAACTCCCATGGGTTCAAGCGCGGCGATGTCGTTCACGTCGGCGCGTTGAATGTTTCTGACAGCGATTGTTTGCATGGATCAATTCTGACGAGATTGCAGCGAGTTACAACATGTTACGAGACATATTCGGCGAATGTATACAACCGTTCACTGCACCGGTTTCGTCAGGTGGAATCGAAAAGGGGGAAAAGGGGTCGGATCCAATTAACCGAGGGTAATGCATATCAATAAATCCTCCCCCTTTTTCGCCTGGCATTGGCGCCCGTCACGGCGAGCGCCCTTGTTGGCCCCGAACGTAAACGGCAACCGCACTGCCCGTCGTGAGCCACACGCCTTCGTGTCGTTTCATCCATCCGATAAATTCGTCGAGCATGAGTAATCTTGCAGGACGCCCAATGATTTGCGGGTGCATGGTCAGGTTCAGGTAGCCGCTGCCATGGTAGGCAGCTTCAAATTCTTCCTGCCAAATTGCCTTGACGGACGCGGCCGAGTGGATCGTCTTGTTCCAGGAATCTTCGTCAAACCAGAAGTAGGGGGCATCGTCGAGAACCCAGGAGACAGGGAGTTCGACAAGGCCCGGTGGATCATTGTGAATGTAGGGATCGTCCGCATCCATCATATTGCTCGAGTAGAGAAAGCCTGCCCTGGCCGCAAGTTTCAGCGTGGCATTACTGACTGCCCATGACGGAGCGCGATAGCCGACGGGTCTTTTCCCGGCAATTCGGTCAAGTACACGGACGCTTTCTGAAAATGTAGCTGCCTCTTGCTCCGGCGTGAGCTGCAGCGGTGATACGTGCCTGACACCGTGGGCGCCAATCTCGTGCCCGGCAGCGGCGATGCTGCGGACCGCATCCGGATACTGCTCTGCCACCCAGGATGGAATGAAAAAAGTTGCTCTGACGTCGTGCTTTTCAAGCAGCGCCAGAATCTTCGGAACAGCAACTTTCGGGCCGTACGTCCCGTAGGAAAGTGAACCGGGATTGCCGGTCATGGTGTCAGCATCATTCCACCAGATCGTTTCCGCATCGAGATCGAAAGTCAGAGTGACAGCAATCTTCGCGCCGTCCGGCCACGGAGCTGCGTTGACAACCAGTGAAATGAAAGCCGCGCTAAGTAGAACCAGTTTGGAAAAGCGATGGCAGACCATGGCACGGAACCCCATTTGGCGACAGGAACAGTCTACTAAATTCCCGAAGGAAGATATGGCTAGTTACGCAGCGGACTTCCGAACGAGAGCATGTGTTCAATACGTGCTCTTGTCTCCGGCGTCTGCGCGAGCGTTACGAACGCTTTGCGCTCGAGATCGAAAATGTCCTGTTCGGACATTTCCGTTCCGGCATCGACATCACCACCGGTTACGATCATCGCAATCTGTGTTCCCGTCGTGACATCGTGCGGTGTCAGGTAACCCCTGCCATGCGCCTTTTCCAGCCACCCGATCATTTCCTGCCAGATCGATCTGCCCGCCATCTTCAGTATCGCGCGCCTCGTCGGCACATAGGTCGGTGCCATCGCCAGCGCCGCCTCGATAGCCGCAGCAAGGAGTCGATCCCTGTTCATGACGTAGTCGTCGACGCCGGTGCGAAACATACCCAGCGGCCCGGCCTCCAGCGGAGACTTCGCGACCTTGCCGTATCCAATGTTCATGAATGCTTCCCACGCACCCTTTGTCGTATCGTTTTTCAACTCAGACCACCGATACAACATTTCTTTTACGCCACCGCCGCCGGGAACGACTCCAACGAGCGTTTCGACGAGACCAGCGACAGAGTTGGCATGAAAAATCACTTTGTCGGAGTGCAGTACAACTTCAAAACCACCACCGAGCGAGAGTCCGGAAGGCGCAGCAATGACGGGGATGGGTGCGCATTTCAGAGACAGCACCGTCCGTTGGAAATGCGCGAGAAAACGATCGATACCATCCATGTCATCGCCAACAATATAACTGAGAACGCCTTCCAGGTTGACGCCACAGGAAAAATGCTGCGCATCATTGTGAATGATCAGTGCCTCGCAGTTTTCCGTCGCGTGATCGACAGCTTCCGCAATCAGGTGCATGGACTCGCCATCGAGCGTGTTGGCCTTCGAATGAAACTCAATCAGTCCAACATTATCTTCGAGCACGAAATAGCTGGCGGCCTTGTTTTCTATAAAGGCGTTTTGCGTCCGTCGTTTTTCACTAAATCGAACGACGCCCGGTGCGCGCTTAAGTTCCCGGTAGCTTCCGTCGGCCAGCAGATATTCAAGCTTGCGATCGTTAACCCGGTAGAATGTCTTTCCGACAGCTGTCTGCAGGAAAGCCGGTACGTCGCGGCCTTCATCCTCAAGCCTGCTGACGAAACGGTCGACGCCCATGGTATCGATCATCTCGAATGGACCCTGAATCCAGTTGTAGCCCAGTTTCATCGCATCATCGATAGCGACGAGAGATTCATTCACATCGGGCACCAGTTCGGCGGCGTAGCAAAGTGTATTTGACAGGATTTCCCATGCATACAATCCGTGTTTGCCGGAGTCTTCCAGCAAGATCGTAAAATCTGCAGCAACTTCCGCGCTGACTGCGATTTCCGGTTTGTCCGATTTGAATTGCCTGTAGTCGAAACTATCGAAAGCGAGCGTTTGCTTACTGGTACTGTCCTTTGGATCCTGCAGGCGATAGAAACCGCCTTTCTTGCTCTTGTTGCCGGTGTTGCCCGCCTTGATCATTCGCTGCATCAGGGGAATTTCGGCCGAAACCTGATGAAAAGCATCTTCCGGCGGAAGGATCGACACAAGGCTTTTCGCGACATCACTCATCAAATCGATGCCAATCAGGTCGTAGAGTCCGAATACACCTGTCTTCGGTATTCCCATGGGCCGACCAAATAGGGCATCTGCTTCTTCGGGCGAAAGTCCCAGTCGAAACGCAGCGTGCAGTGCGGTCTGGATGGCGAAAACCCCGACGCGGTTCCCGAGAAAGCCTGGCGTGTCCTTACAAAGAACGATGCCTTTGCCCATTCGTTCGTCGTTGAATCGCTCCAGGCAATTGATGACATCCTGGCGGGTGTCCTCGCCACGGACGATTTCCAGCAATCGCATAAAGCGCACAGGATTGAAGAAATGCGTAATCGCGAACTCGGCGCGGAAACTTTCCGGCATGTCTTCGACGAGAAGTGAAATAGGAATGGTAGACGTGTTCGACGAAACGATCGAGCCGCTTTTCCGGACGGCATCAATCTTTTTGTAAAGTTCTTTCTTGGTGTCGAGCCGCTCAACGACCGCTTCGGCAATCCAGTCGACGTCTGCAAGCATGCCGAGATCGTCCTCGATATTTCCAATCGCGATCCTTTCGAGATTGTCCTGATGCAGGAGACCCGGCTGGTTCGGATCCAGCAGTCTTTCGATGGCCCGTTCACAAACGGCATTGCGATTTTCGCCGACAGAAGGCAGGTCAAGCAAAAGAACGTCCACGCCGGCATTTGCCAGTTGCCCGGCAATACCGAGACCCATTGTGCCCGCGCCGATGACGGCAGCTCTATTGATTTCAATCATCAGATTACGCCGACGGATTGTTGCGGAAAATAAAGGCTTTCAGCAGATTCCGGCACTGGTCAGGCGCCTCCTGGGGAACCATGTGACCGCTTTCGGAAATTATATGCAGCTCCGGATCACGCAGGTGCTCGACCAATTCCATCGTGGCCTTGCGTGGTGCCATTCGATCTTTGCCACCGAGAATGACCTGCACAGCGCAGTCAATCGCAGCCGCCGCTACCTCGCCGTTCCGGTAGGCATCACATGCCTTAAGATCGGTGGCCAACCCGTTCGGAACGTTGCCTCGCATGACTTTCCAGCCGCCGGCAATCATGGAGTTTCCGGGAATTGGGCCCTGGTGGAGATGGCCGGCCGGGCCAAACCCCCAGTCGAGCATCATCGTGATGGCCGCCTCCGGATTATTTTCGGCCGCGTCGATCAACGCAGGGTTGACCGGCGTTGCTAGGCCACTCGCGATGAAAGAGACGCTCGCGAGTCTTTCCTTGAACTTCGATGCGAATTCGAGTGCGACCAGGCAGCCCTGCGAGTGTGCAACGACGGAAATATTTTTCGCACCCAGAGTTTCGACGACGTCGTTCAACCAGCTGGCCATCAATTCGATGGACGTTAGTGGTGGTCCTTCAGAATGAGTGTGCCCGGGAAAGTCCGGAACCAGCACGCCATATTTTCTGAATGCAAAAAAACGCGAATGCAGGCCCCAAAAAGTGTGGTCGAGGCCACTGCCGTGCAGAAAAATTACTGTCGGGAGCGCGCTGTCGAACTTCTTGCCACCAGTAGATGCAAATGCACGCGTGCCGTTAATGTCGAAATACATGATCAGCCCGCTGAAAACTTTCTGGAAGCACGGAAGCCTGCTTCGAACCCCGTTTTTAAATCTTTGACATCTTCCAGACCAACGGACAGGCGGATCATATCCTCGGTAATACCGGCAGCAACGAGCGCTTCGGCATCGATGCGCGAATGAGTGGTTGTCGCAGGATGAATGATGAGTGTCTTGGCATCACCGACATTCGCAAGATGTGAGGCGAGCTCGACATTTTCGATGAAAGCCTTGCCGGCGTCGCGACCACCTTTGACCCCAAAGCTGACAATTGAACCGGCGCCCTTTGGCAGATATTTCTTTGCGAGTTCGTGGCTCTTGTGTGAGGGCAGACTCGGGTGACTGACCCATGACACCTGCTTATGGTTCTGCAGGTAATCTAGCATTGCCGCGGTGTTGGACAGATGTTTGTCCATTCTCAAAGAGAGCGTCTCGATACCCTGTAGCAACAGGAACGCGTTCATCGGGCTCATGGACGGGCCAAAATCGCGCATGGCCTCGGCCCGGATTCTCGTCGCAAAAGCGCTGGGGCCGAACTCTTCCCAGAGATTGATGCCCTGGAAGGGCGCATATGGCTTCGAGATTGTCGGGTACTTGTCCGTGGCGCCCCAGTCGAAGTTGCCGCCGTCAACCACAACGCCGCCAATCGCCGCGCCATGCCCTCCCATCCATTTCGTAACAGAGTGAATCGTAATATTGGCACCGAAATCGAATGGCCGGCACAGGTAGGGCGTATTGAACGTCGCGTCAATCATGAGCGGTATGTGGTGCTTCGATGAAATTTCTGCCACGGCCGCAAGATCGAGAATATCCAGTCCGGGATTGCCGATAAGCTCACCATAAATCAGGCGCGTATTGTCCCTGATCGCATTTCGAAATCCGTCGATGTCAGTCGGGTTAACGAAGGTCGCAGTGATGCCGAATCGAGGCAACGTATTTTTCATCAGGCTGATGTTGCCACCGTACATTTGCGACGAAGCAACGATGTGATCACCCTGGCTGAGGATCGCGGTGATCGCGCAAAACGTCGCCGCCATTCCGGATGCCGTGCAAACTGCCGCCGAACCACCTTCGAGCGCGGCGATTCGTTGCTCAAGCACACCAACAGTCGGATTGGTTATGCGGGAATAGGCATGGCCGCCACGTTCGAGATTGAATATCGAAGACGCAGTATCAGTGTCCGGAAAGACATACGATGTTGTTTGATATATCGGGGTTGCGCGCGCGCCGAACTCTTTATCGACTGTTTGCCCGGCATGCAGGCTTAACGTGTCAAATTCGTAAAAGTCCGACATCTGCAACCCCCATATTCACTTTACGGTCCGTTGAAAAACTCTCAAACCTGCTTGAGTGCCTTATCCAGCGCACCAATCAGGTCCTCTTTGTCCTCGAGACCGACTGACAACCGAACCAGCCCATCGATGATCCCAACGCGTGCGCGTTCTGCGGCCTCGACGTCAGCGTGTGTCATGGTTACCGGATGGGTGATCAGGGACTCCACCGAACCCAGGTTTTCCGCCAGGCTCCAGAGTTCAACTTTGTCCATCAGTTTTTTGCCTGCAGTGAGGCCGCCTTTTACTTCGAACCAGAGCATCGCGCCGTAGCCCGTTGCCTGCCGGCTGGACAGCTCATGCTGGGCAAAGGACTTGAGGCCCGGGTAGCACACCTGTTCCACTTTCGGATGTGATTGAAGGTATTCAGCGATCGCCATTGCATTGGCAGATTGCTGATCCATGCGAACGGACAACGTCTTGCAACCCTGCAGGGTCAGCCAGGCAACCATTGGCGACATGATGCTTCCGGTGCTGTTCTGAATGAACTTGACCTTCGCGGCCAGCTCAGCGGACTTGCTGATGACGGCACCACCTACGGTTGCATTGTGGCCATCCATGTACTTCGTCGTGCTGTGAATCGAGAGATCGGCACCGAGTTCGAATGGCCGTTGAAAGTAGGGTGTCAGGAAAGTGTTGTCGACCGCATGCACCGCGCCTGCTTTTTTCGAAATTTTGGATATCGCGGCAATGTCCGTGCACTTCATCGTCGGGTTTGCAGGCGTTTCAGTCAGAATCAGTTTTGTATTTTTCCGAACGGATGCCGCAACATCTTCGGGATCGGCACCATTGGCGAAAGTGAATTCGATTCCGAACCGGGTCAGCACCTTTGTGCAGAGTCGATAGGTGCCACCGTACGCGACGTCGGAAATAATCGCGTGGTCACCGGCGCTCAGGAATGCGAGCATCGTCGCCGTGACGGCACTCATGCCGGTACCGAAAGTTGCACAGTCCGCGCCGCCCTCAAGCTCAGTCAGTTTATTCTCAAGCGCTCGAACGGTCGGATTTCCGGATCGTGAATATGAAAATCCCTTACTCAGGTATTCGTCGACTGACGGCTGTACGTAGGTCGTCGTTTGATAAATCGGTGTCAGAATTGCGCCGGTGGTCGGATCCGGAGTAACGCCCGCGTGAATCTGTTTGGTACTAAAGCCCATGAAATTTTTCCTTGAGATGGTCGGACTGAGTGTCGAAAAGCCGCTCAAATGATACACGGATCGAGGTGGCGCGGGTAACCGGGAGCAGATTGTGATCCGCGCTATTTCTTGAGGCCGAGCGGGTCGTCGGGGTCAATGCCGGGCATGAACTGCAGCTTGCGATCGAGATTGGTGAGCCGGTAGACAAGACCCAGCCAGTTGTTGACGATTGCTTTGCCGGTATCGCCCCAGGTGTTATCGACGAGAGTCGCCAGCTCGGCTTCGGGAAAGTCGGGTAACTTCAGGCCACGCTTCAGGGCGTTGTGCGCTTCGGCAAAATATCGTTTGGTAATTTCTTCGGCTTCGGGTGGCAGATAGTTTTCGGGGTAGCGAGGTCCGTCATCCCGCTCGCCTTTGAAATATCGCAGCACTTCCCGTTTGTATTCTTTCAACAGGCTCACCGCGTCGTATTCAGGATGCCCCTGGAAATACACAACCCGAAACATATCCGGGCTTACGGCCAGATGCACGCCGGCGTGATCGCTCGTCGCGAGCACCGCAAGTCCGGCCGCCTCGAGCTGTTCTTCCGTTATCTCGTTGTAACGTGAATGGGGCGCGTCGAATCGAGTATTTACATCCCGTACCAACGGATGGTTCGGCACTTTAACCTTGTGGTTGTAGATTCCCCACTGCTTCCTCGGAAGGCGTCGCCTGTCAATTCCGTAGTGATGTTTCAGAAGCGCATGCGTTGCGAGGCACGAGCACAATACCGACGCGACGTTGTCCTCAGCCCAGTGCGCAATTTTCATCAACGGATCCCAGAACGCTTCCTGGTCCAGAGACGGATTTGCCACATTGGCTCCGGTAATTATCAACGCATCCAGACCCTGTTCCTTTAACTGGTCAAAGTCGAAGTAGTGTTGCGCGATATGCGCTTTTGCTTCGGCGTCTCGATTGAGCTCCGGCAATGAGAAGGGATAGACAAAGAATTGCGCGATCGGGTTGGCATTGCCAACCATGCGAATAAACTGCTGCTCCGTGGCCGCCAGCGCCGCATCCGGCATCATGTTAAGAAAGCCAATGTGTAACTCGCGAATGTCCTGGTGAACCGCGCGCTCGAGCGACAACACTTCCTGGCCGCTTTCTTTCAGGCGTTGGAAGGTTGGAAGGTTGTTATGAGCGACCAGGGGCATCGTATTACCGCATCTTGTTTTGCAGTAATGGTTACTTAATCCCGTTGCGGGCACAATAGCGTCATGGTCCAGCACATACTGAATCGCCCCGACACGAGCCCGAAAATGCTCACCAGCTTTTCAGCGGCGCGCGCTGGAGTATTGCTCTTGCTGTTGGCGCTAACCTCTTGCGGCAGGGACCTTCCCAAGCCAACCGATGTTCCGGATATGATCCTGGTTAACGCAAGCGTCGTCACGATGGATTCCGCGGAATCTGTCGTCGAAGCAATTGCTATTCGTGGTGAGACGATAGTTGCGCTTGGCACCAGCACGGAGATGCGGGCGCTTGCGGGAAACGAAACCGAAGTAATCGATCTCGGTGGACTGACGGTCACACCTGGTCTTATCGATACGCATAATCACTTCGCCTGGGGTGCGCTGGGGGAAAATTCCTCGATGGATATCGAGTACCCGGCGGTTGCGAGTATTGGCGACATTCGTGAAAAGCTGGTGACAGCGTTGGAAAACCTGGACCCGGGTGAGTGGATCGTAGGGACGAACTGGGATGCCGGTAAATTGTCCGAGCAGCGGGATATCGTGGCTGCCGATCTGGACGATATCTCGCCGGCCAATCCTGTCTGGCTGGTACACGCGTCGGCACATTATGGTGTCGCCAATTCACTGGCCCTTGAACTTGCCGGAATCGATGCGAACACGCCGAATCCTGACGGAGGCGTCATTGTCCGCGACGCTGACGGTAATCCGACTGGCATTCTGGCGGATCAGGCTATGGATCTTGTTGCCTCAATAACACCCGAAGTCACAACGAAGGACTTCGCCGACGCGATTGCGCAGAGAGTGGGTGAACTGGGCGCCGAGGGCATCACGACGATCAAGGATCCGGAAATTGATCAGCGTCACTGGGACGCGTATCAGGCTGTTCACGCAGGTGGTGGCCTCAGCGTACGTGTATTCACATTGTGGCGGGTGCCGGACACGATGGGCGAGGCACGGGAACTCCTGCAGCATATAAAACCAATGACCAACCCGGGTACTGAAGAAGCGGACACGGAACTGGCGTCCATCGGCGTGAAGATTTATATCGACGGCAGCGGTACGGCGCGAACAGCATGGATGTATGACGACTGGAATGAAGGCTTTACCGCTACAGACGAGGGCAACACCGGACTCACCTACCTTGAACCTGATGTTCTTATCGACCAGATTCAGTTCTTCCACAATGCCGGTATTCATATTGGTACACATGCGATTGGCGATCGGGCAATCGACTTCACGATGGACGCCTATGACCGTGTCCTTGCTGAAAAACCCACCTCGGGCCTTCGACATAGCATCATTCACAGCAACATCCCGACTGAACATGCGATGGACCTGATGGTGAAACTCCAGGCGGAATTCGATACCGGCTACCCTGAAATTCAGCCGGCATTCCTGTGGTGGATCGGCGACGTGTATGCCGGAAATTTCGGTATAGAGCGGAGCCCGCGTGTGCTTCCACTGCGTACGTTACTGACGAAAGGCATCATATGGGCAGGCAGTTCTGATTACGACGTATCACCTTTCGCGCCAGGGGTCGCGTTCCGCGCTGCAGTCACGCGCGAAACCATGCTCGGCACATACGGCAGCAACCCCTGGGGAACCGCCGAGGCAATTTCAACGCACGACGTTCTAAGGGCATACACGAACTCGTCAGCCCGGCAGGTTTTTATGGAGGACAGGATCGGTTCGCTCGAGGTTGGTAAGCTCGCGGATATCGTCGCGTGGGATCGAGACCTCTATTCGACGCCAGCGGACGAACTGGACAAAATTAAACCGGTATTGACTCTCATGAACGGCGAGGTTGTTTATCGTGCCAAGACCGCGCTGTAACGGAATAATCGCGCTATGCATTTTTCTGCAATGTGGCAGCGCAATAGCGCATGAATTTACCGGGCCGCAGGGAACCGTTGCCGTTGACTGGGAAATTCCCGACGTTAGTCGTGTGCTTTCCTCCGGGTATGGGGACTCTTTCGGGATCGAGGCAGCAGTAAACCAGGGTTTCCCGGAGCCAGACATCGTCGAGGGGAAAAGCTGTATCAATGGCAGCTATTTTCTTTTCGATGTTGACGATGAATTCGCCTTCGATATTGATGAAACAGTTAGCCTGGAAATCACGCTCGACATCAGTCGTTCGTCCGGCTTCTGGATTTCCTACGATCGAAATGCAATGTCCGAACCGTTGCAGCAGATAGAACTGGAAGTGGAGGGCTCCCGTTTATATACGCATACGGTGGAGCTCGAGCGTGCGAGATTCGCCAATCGCGGTGAATCCGGAACCGATATAGCTATCGCGGCGCCGAGTGCCATGTGGCCGGGAACGCCGGATGGGCGCCACAGGATCGTACTATGCGATCTCAAAATTACCCGATCTAACAAGACGGCAGCACGGACAAGGTCCGGGCGACTGAGTCTCGCTGTCAACGACGAGACAGGGAATGGAACACCGGTGAGAATCGGTATTTACGATATTACCGGTCGCATGCCGCTGCCCGATGACTCTGCGCTGACGATCAGGAATTATGATGATCTGACGAAGCAGGTGTTTCTTCGCTCGACCCACAGTGCAGTCAGTCCATGGCCCCATGACAATCGGTATTTTTTCTACATGGACGGGGAATACGAGGCAACCCTTCCGGAAGGTGTTTATTCGTTGATTGTCAGCAAGGGGCCGGAGTACGAACTGGTCACGACGGATTTCGAAATACTTGGCAATGCGATGACGAACGTCAATGTCAAAGTTAACCGTTGGGCGAACATGCCGGAGAAAGGCTGGTACTCTGGCGATGACCATGTCCACATGATTCGAAATGAAAATGATAACGCGTCGATCAGTGCGATCATGCAGGCCGAAGATGTTCACGTAACCAACGTCCTGCAAATGGGTAATCCGTTTGACACTCACTTTCCACAATACGCTTTCGGTACGAAGGGCAGGTATCTTGAAGGCCGGTACGCGCTGGTTCCTGGTGTGGAGGATCCCAGAACCGCGGTGCGCGGCCACACGATCAGTCTCAATATCGGCGAAGTGTATCGGCCCGCTGAGGCGTACCTGCGATATGACCGGATATTCGCAACCTACCGGGAGCAAGGTGGTATGTCGGGTTATGCACATGTGGCCGGTGACCTGTTCAACGTGCGCAGAGGCCTGGCACTCGACGTACCGCTTGGCGCCGTCGATTTTGTTGAAATATTACAGGACGGAATCCTGGCGACTGACCTCTGGTACGACTTTCTCAATCTGGGTTTCGTGCTGACGCCAACCGCAGGCTCCGATTTTCCCTATCTGAGTGCACCCGGTGGCGAGCGAAACTTTGTTTTTGTAGGTGACGAATTCACGATCGACAGATGGTATGAACAGTTAAAGGACAACCGTACTTTTGTCACCAACGGCCCGATGCTTGAGTTCACCGTTAATGGGCAGGTCATGGGTTCGCGAATCGAGTTGTCGCCCGGCGATGAGATCGAGATTTTTGCCAGGGCCTCAATGAACCCCGGTATCGAATCGCTTGATCGACTGGAACTGATTGTACACGGTGAGGTTGTCGCCACGGCAAGCAGTGTTGCAGAAGATGGTTCGTTATCACTTAATCACAAATTGAACGTATCCGATGGGCTCTGGCTCGCAGTTAGAACGTACGGTGCCGATCAGGCATTGGCGCACTCGGCACCGGTATTCGTAAGCGTTGGCGAGGGATTCGAGAACGAGGATGCCGTTCCCGGGGTCGTTGCGAGAATGCTCGGCCATCTCGACGAGTTCGACACGGTGCAGGTGGATTCGGTCAGCGAACTGGAAGGCTGGTCGGTCGGTGCGCCACTAGAGACTATGCTTACGGAGCAACGCGTGAAAATTCTTGAACGCGCTGATGCCGCCAGGAAAATTTACGCATCGATGCTGGATCGTCCGCAAGTCGAACAATAAACGTTTCTGATCGTCGGCAGTATTCCGTCGCAATCGGGGCTTTTCAATCAGCGGTCCGGATTAGCCATGATGGTGTTTCATAAATGGTGACGACGACGTCATCACCGGCATTGATCACGCCTGCTGCCTCGACGACACCGACGACGCCCCGGCTAAGTTTTGACGCGATGGAAAATGCAGTCGGCGACAACGGTGTGCCGGAAATCGTCGTATGCACCTTCGCCTGTATCTCGCTTATGTGCTTGCAGGGCGGGTTGTACTCTTCGACCATTAACGTGCAGCCGGACGGAAATGTCAGAATGGTTCCTTTCGGGAGCCGGGATAGCTCGGCAATTCCTTTGATACATAAATTTGCACCGAGGCTACCGGCCGTCATTGTGCCTTCAAGGCCCATTTGTTGCTGAATGTCGAGCAACTCCTCGACCGATACTGCTGACCACTGCCGCTCGTTTCGCCGGGTAGTTCCCAATGGCTGTTTGTCGCCGGGCCAGGTCTCACGGATATAAGAGCGGTGACGGTCACCGACGATACCATCGAGCTGCACATCTATCGATGCATGCGCCTCTTTGCTGAGGTCATCGTTTGACCCGGAATGAACAGAGACGATCTTGCCGGTCAATTCGATCATTGATTTGTATCAGGAATTTTGGAGTTGGCCAATGCACATGACAGGCCTATTGGTAGCCAGCCTCAAGATAGAGTTGAGCGGCCTCCATCGTGCAGGGTGCCTGCACGACTTCGCGATCAGCCAGTTTTCGCCAGTGGTGCGAGAAGGAAACCGACTCTGCGAGGTAGACCGGATCTGTTACCGCAATTTCAACGTCGAGATTCAGGCCGCCATTTGACATCGTAAATTTTTCGACGAGATGTTTCTGTTCGCTCGAACTGATGCCGGTATGAATGCCCCATTTGTCAGCAACAAAATTCGACGTTTCGACAATCAATGTGTCTCCTTCGAACCAGCCGATGGAATGACCCATCTTGGAAGGTGGGCCGACCTCGTGGTCGCGATCAAAATGTACGACGCGCAGTTCGTCCATCAACTCTCGTTCCATGATCAGTGTGTTTGCATCGGGCCTGGTGAATGAGATCGGGTAGGGAATCAGCATGGATTTTGGCGGGCCGGGATTGCCGCACGTAACCATGGGATTCTCATTCTCGTCAAAACCGTCCACGAGCGCCTGGCCGATCTTCGTCAAGGGCCAGTCAACCGGTGGCTTGTAATGCGGTTCGAATCCGCCGGGATCGGAGCGTTTCCACAAACCGGTGAAATCGGTCGAGGGAACCGCCTCAGCCACCATTTCTTCGGAATTTCCAACACGCGTTCCGTCGGCGGTTTCGGCCCAGGAAAGGCCGGAATAGTGACGATTGAGATCCTTGTCATGCGGGCCCTGCCAGACGATCCTGTCACCCGGTTTCCAGGTGGTTTTACTCCAACCCTTGGCGACCATGGCTGGAGGGTGTTCCATCCCGATCGTATATTCGACGACCTCGCCATTCTCCCCGGGTGCTTTGACCTTCAGATAAACGTGGGGCATCGTCCAGCCGTACTTGGTCACAACGCCCTTGTACGTGCGGACATCGTCCCTATTGAGTGACGCATGCGAATGATGAGCCATGCCGACGGTTGGAATCACCGTTGCAGCGAGTATCAGTGCACGAAGGTGTTTAATGCCCATTTCAGTTGCCCATGCCAGGCAGTGCCCGGTTGTCTTCTGCAAGGCAATTCGCTTCCCTGACATCGCCATGCAACATGCGATCCCGAAACTTTGTGTGCCGCCATTCACCGACCCAATGTTCCGGATCAGTCATAATGTAATCCATCTTCAGCGTGTTGCCATCGTTGATCATCGTAATGCGCTCCGTGATTTTCAACTGGTTACCAGTGAAGATGCCCTGCTGGATCAGGTGGTTTTCGTCCGTGAAGCCTTCGGATTCGATAACCAGGGTATCTCCTTCCCAGTGGCCTAATGATTCGCCGTTCCAGTTGGGATCGCGCAGGTTCGCCGGTTGACGTTCGCGCCCGTCGAGAAAAACGATGCGGTATTCATTGTTCAGCCTCGAGACCATGAATATTGCTGTCGGATACTGCAACATCATTAATGATCCGAAACGGGTCATGACTCTGGGGAGTCCCGCCGGGTAACAGAACGCAGTTGGTTCGGCATACCGTTCACCCCTGGTCGCATAACTCAGATACTCGTCGTAAATCCTCTTACCCTTCTCCGTGAATTCCGGATTTGGTTTGAATTCATAGCGACCGTAATGTGCCTGTTCGGCATCCTCACCACGGAATGCCCACGTACCGGTAAGATCGAACGGGGGTTTCGGCCTGGGCTTGGCGAGGTTCTCGGCATCGAGTACGCCTGATACCGGATTCGGGCTTTTCGACGGAATTGGCAGCTCTGGTGGGCGGGTTCGCGCTTCGCGCTTTTGCCAGGTGTCGCCAACCGGTGGCGGAACGTAGGGCGTCAACGACGGAATTTGCGGAGGAGCCGCCTGTGCCATTGCAACAGGCGTTTCGGCATACTCCATACCAAAAGCCTTGCCGTTCGCAAGCGTCATGCCCTGGAGCAGCCCGCCGGGTTTTCCCGATTTCAACGGATTAATCAGTACCGTGATCTTGTCGCCTTCAGCCATGGAATCGCGCGTAAATCCGTTGGTGACCATTTCTGTCGGGCTGCCGCCCTCGATCAGCCATTGTTCCGTCGTGCCACCTTTTTCGACATCGAGACTGATACTCAGGTGCGGGTTTCGCCAGACGAACTTGGTGACTGTACCGGACACGGTAATCGTCTCACCACGCTCGAACGCAACCGCGGAGTGATGCGCGAGTGCAAATGGCGAAAAAAGCATGCCGAAAATAATGAACGCAAAAATGAAAATTCGAGCCACTTCCGATTACCTCTTGATCAGTCAACTAAACAGTCGGATTTCAGTATGACACAGGAGTATTGACCATCAACTCGGTTCGGGAAGGGCTGTTGCACAGGGCGAAAATAGTGGAAAAACCGCTTATCAGTCGGAGCCACGGCCGTGTTCCGAATCGTGGTCGATCAGAAGCTGCATCCGCTTGTGCGAATATTGGCTGGCGCGACGGCACCTGTAGCGACGTCATGAATTGAGCTATCCTCTAGCGAATCCGCGAAATCATGGGTTAATCAATGCAGACGAATCGGCGAAGATTCCTGGCAGGCGTTAGTGCAATCGCGCCCTTCAGCTATCTCGCGTCCCGCGGGACAAATGCTGCCGAAATAATACCAGCATCGCCGGACTATTTTTCCGACCTTGGCGTCAAGCCGTTTATCAATGCAATTGGTCCCTATTCTTCACTCGGGGGCAATGAAATGTGGCCCGAAGTTATCGAGGCCATGGACTACGCCATCCGAAACAAAGCTCGAATGACGGATCTGCACGATGCTGTCGGCAGGCGCATCGCTGCGCTCACTGGCGCGCCCGCAGCGATGGTTTCTTCCGGTGCCACTGGCGCGATCATTTTGGCGACCGCGGCCTGCATGACGATGGGCGATCAGGAAAAGATGGAGCGAATTCCGGACACATCGGGTATGCCCAACGAAGTGATCATTCTTAAGACACAGCGCTACATGTACGACCGCTCGATAAGGGCGCCCGGCGCAGTGTTAGTGGAAGTGGAATCCGAGGCAGATATCCGTGCCGCGGTCAGCGAAAAAACCGCGATGATGTTTTACCTGCTGAATCGACCGGAGAATCTTGGAATTGAAGTCGAAAATTATATTTCGTTGGCCAGGGAATTTGAAGTTCCGATTCTATGCGACGCGGCAACCACGGTCCCGCCTGTCAGTAACATCGCCGCGACCATCGCGGCCGGATTCGATCTCGTCTGTTTTTCGGGCGGCAAGGGACTGCGTGGCCCTTACAGTGCCGGTCTGTTGCTGGGTCGGGAAGACCTCGTCCGTTTTGCGAGGATGAATGGCTCGCCGAATCACCGGGCGTATGGCAGAAGTATGAAAGTGGCGCCCGAGGAATACCTCGGGATGATGGTCGCGATCGAGACGAGTCTCGCGTTCGACGAAGACGCGGAGTACGAGCGCCAGCTTTCGATCGTCAACTCCATGGGGCGGAACCTCGGCCTGTTGCCAGGAATTACTATCGAAACCGCCGTGCCGGTTGGCGAGGCTCGAGAGCCGTATATCGAAATTCGCTGGGATACGCGGATTTATGACATCACCGTAGCGGACATGAAACAGGCGCTTCGTGATGGCGATCCATCCATTGAAGTCCGGGCGCTTTTTCTGTCAAACAATCAGTTACACCTGACCGCTGTTGCACTAAAGAAGGGCGAGGCCGAGATTGTCACGCGACGTATTGCCGAGATTCTGCAGAGTCACGGCACCGGGATGGACGCCTAGATGACGAAGCGTCGCACAGTATTGAAAAGTATTGCCGGGGCAATTCCACTGGGCCTTTTGAGTCGCGCAAGCGCGAAGCCTGCGAACAATACGAAGCCAGCAACGCGGGACTACTACGGAGAGCTCGGTTTGAAACCGTTTATTAACGCGGCTGGTGCTTACTCTGCTTTCGGTGGTGCCCGCATGCGCCCGGAAGTTATCGAAGCGATGCGTTATGCTGCCACGCACAAAGTCAAGATGTCGGCATTGCATGACGCAGTTGGAGCACGCATCGCAATCCTGGTCGGCAGCGATGCAGCGATGGTCACATCCGGCGCGACCGCGTCGATCGTGCTGGGAACCGCGGCCTGCATGACCCTTGGTGACGAGGAAAAAATGCGCCAGTTGCCAGATACGACTCATATGAAAGACGAAGTCATCATTCAGAAGAGACATCGATACACTTACGACCGATCCCTCACGGTCGCAGGTTCCAAACTCGTAGAGGTGGAAAGCGAAGAGGATGTTCGGCGGCTGGTCAGTGAGAAAACAGCGATGATGTTTTTCCTCAAGCCGACACAGCAGGGTGACGACATACCTGCGGAACATTACATCAGGCTCGCGCGCGAGTTCGGCATACCTTCATTCTGCGACGCGGCGACAACAACGCCGCCGGCGATGAATGTCGTCGATGGTGTCAGCGATGGTTTTGACCTGATCTGTTATTCCGGCGGCAAGGGACTCCGCGGCCCTTACAGTGCGGGTCTCCTCCTCGGCAGGAGCGACCTCGTCGGGTTTGCGCGTCGGCACGCTGCGCCAAACGACATATCAATCGGTCGTGGCATGAAAGTGTCGGCGGAGGAGTATCTCGGGATGCTGGTGGCGCTTGAAACGGGGTTGCGTATTTCCGAGGCCGACGACTTTGCTTACAAGCACGACAGGTTTAACACGATCATTGCCGCAGTTCGCGACATACCGGGAGTCGTGACTGATGTTTTCGTGTCCGAGGGACATGCGAACGAGCTCTACCTGGACATCGACTGGGACACGGACATCATCAGGATGACCCCGGACGATCTCGCCCGGGCATTGCAGAACCACGATCCGATCGTTGAGGTGCGCGCGTTCATGTTTTCCGGTGGCAGAATCCAGCTCTCAGCTACGGTGATGGATGAGGGTGAGGAAGAGATCGTTGGCCAGATCATTCGGAAAGTCCTGCTCGAACATTCCTGAGATGGCTGACGACATACCGAACACGAACGACGTTGAGTCGGCCGAAGTTGTCCTGCCGGGTGGCGAGTTGACCGATACGCTGGCTTTCTTCACCGACGGGCTCGGATTTCGAGTGGATTCGATCTACCCCGCCGATGCGCCGCGCGTCGCTGTGATATCCGGATACGGAATTCGCCTTCGTCTCGATGCGGATTTTCAAGGCGCTCCGGGTGCGCTTCGATTACAGCGCAGGACTGCAGAAAAATCAGAGCCGCAGGTCGCGCCGAATGGCACATCTATAGAATTCGCGTCCGGTGATGAGCCGGTTGAGATACCGCCGCTTCATGCTTCGCTGATCGTTCGGCACATGTCGGATGGCCCGGGTTGGGGAGAGGGCCGCGCTGGCATGCAGTACCGCGACCTGATTCCGGACCGTTTCGGGGGCCGATTCATCGCCTCACACATTCGTATTCCGGATGGCGGTCCTGTCGCTGACTATGTGCACCATCATCACGTTCATTTTCAGATGATCTTTTGCGTTCGCGGTTGGGTACGTGTTGTTTACGAAGACCAGGGACAGCCGATGCTGATGGAACCCGGTGACTGCTTCCTCCAGCCGCCGCATATTCGTCACCGTGTGCTGGAATCCTCCGACAATATGGAAGTGGTCGAGATTTCCTGTCCTGCCGAGCACGAAACCTGTGTCGATCATTTGATGGAATTGCCGACCCGGGTGCCTGGTCCCGATCGCGACTTCGGCGGTCAGCGATTCGTCTTCCACCAATCAGGGTCTGCTCTCTGGTCTCCATGGAAGCATTCCGGATTCGAACAACAGGATACCGGTATCGAAAACGCGACAGCAGGTGTGGTGTCCGCGATAGTAATCAGGGCATCCGGTGCTGTTGGCAGTGTAACGCTCCGACACGATGGCGATATCTGTTTCCTGTTCGTACTCGCTGGTTCGGCATCGCTGAACTGTAGCGGAGCAAATAACTATCGCATTGAAAAAAATACTTCCGCTGCCATTCCATCCGGGCAGAATGCGGAACTGACCAGCGCCTCACCGGATTTCAAAATGCTTCGAGTATTTGTTCCCAGCCAACGATCAGGTCAATCAACACGATAATCAACGCGGCCGGCACGAAAAAACGATTCGCGATACGCCAGTAGGATTTCCACAGTGCAGTATCCGCACCAAATTCCTCGTCGATGACCGCTTTACGTACTACCCAACCTGCGAACAGGGCGATCAGCAGTGCGTTGACGGGCGCCAGTACGTTGGCGACGGTGAAGTCGGCAATGCCAAAGAAATTCTTTTCGATACCGAGAAAGGCCAGTGGCTTAATGTCAGCCATAAAGCTGAATGAGAATACCGAGCCAAGTCCCAGAATCCAAACCGCCATGCCGGCGATCACTGCCATTTGCTTGCGCTTGCCCGGATAACTCTCTTCCAGCCAGGCGACGAGTGGCTCGAGCATGCCGAGTGCTGACGTATATGCAGCGAACAGAAGAAGAATGAAGAAGAGTGTGCCGATAATCTGTCCGCCGGCCATATTGCCGAAGGCAATCGGCAACGTGACGAATATCAGGCCGGGACCCTCGGCAGGATCCAGGCCGCTGGCGAAAACGATAGGGAAAATCGCGAACCCGGCCAGTAAGGCCGCCAAAGTGTCGCCGACACAGACAACGGTAGCTGATTCCCGGAGCGAGTACTCACGCGGCATGTAGGAAGCATAAGTGATCATGAGCCCGACACCGATACCTAATGAGAAAAGTGCCTGGCCAAGTGCAACGAGGAATGATTCCCCCGTGATGGCGCTGAAATCGGTGCTAAACAGAAATCTCGCCGCTGCACCGAAATCGCCACTGACCATGCCGTAGATAACGATCACAATGATTACGCCGAACAGCGCTGGCATGAGGATCTTGGATGCCTGCTCAATGCCCTTGTTGACCCCGCGCGCGACAACCCACACGGTCATTGCAACGAACAATCCATGCAGCGTCGCCTGGTATGCCGGCGCATCGATGCGTGCGCCGAAAGTGTTTTGCGATGTAGCAGCATCAAAACCGCTGAACCCGTTTGTAGCGGCAAGGCCCAGGTAGTCGATTGCCCAGGCGGCGACCACCGCGTAGTAGCTGAGACCAATGAATGGAACGAGGAGACTCATCCACCCGATCGAGCGCCAGAAGAGGCTTGCATTTTCCGCGCGCACCAGCGCAGCAATCGCATTGACGGGACTGCGATGCCCTCGTCGCCCAAGCATCATTTCGCCCGCCATCAGCGGCGCGCCCAGCAGGAACACGAAGCCAAGGTAGATGATGACGAATCCACCGCCGCCATATTCCCCGGCGACATACGGAAAGCGCCAGAGATTTCCCAGGCCGACTGCGCCACCTATCGCGGCCAACAAAAATGCGGGGCGGCTCGACCAGGAATTTGTGGTTTCGCTAGCTATTGCCATCAGTTGCTCCGGCGCTCAAGCAAGGAACTTAAGTCGAGTGCGTATGGGATGCAGTCCCAGAGATTGTCCCGGGCAAGTGTATTATGCCCGCGGGACGGAGTTAAGCGCGTGTTTCACCCGGGACTAATACCGATGCCATTCCCTGCCTAATTCTGTAAATGCCCTGACGTCTTCCCTGGAACTGCAGAAGCAGTGCGTCTTTCCGCCCGGGTAATCGGCGCATGCCAGAACGAGGTGCGCCGGGCATTGAGATCCGGACGCATCCGCTTCCCGTATGCCGGATTCTGAGGAGGCGCAACCCGACATCAGCAGGACCGCCGCAATCGCGAGAGCCATCCCGGTTTTTCGAGTATTCAGGAGCATGCTTATATAGAAGCCAAGTTCCGAAAAAGATTCAAAAAAGGCAGGCATTTACTCGGAAATCTTGATCTTCTTTACCATCACGCGTTTACCGGCCTCGCTGCCGTCAATGAACGTCACTTCTTCATTGTTACCGGCGGATATCAGCACCGACCGGATGCTTTCCTTGACAGAGTCATCGAGCGGTTTGCCGGATACGATGGTAACGCCTTCCGGATGGTGCGCCTGCATGACATGACCGCCACTCATCACCTCAACATCGACCTCCATGGGCTCGAGAGGTGCTCCCGGTTCGCCGATGAACGCCATGTGCGCTCCGTGTCCGCCCATATCCGGCAGGACGACGGTTTCACCGTCGACGTCGAAGCTGAAACCGTCATCGACCCGGGTTACCGTGACGGATTGGCCAGATTCGCTATCGATTGTGCGGGTCTCACCAACCGCCAGGTCCTGCAGATCGAAATCCATGTCATTACTGACCCAGTCTATTTCAGTCGCATCGCCCGCTTCATCGCCAGCGACGACCACTTTGATGGCCATCTTCTTTTCAACTTCCCGTGCCGAAACGGCACCGAAAGTTATCAATACGGCCAGGGCGGCCAACTTCAGCGTATTCATTGATAAACACCCCATTGTTTTGTTTGTGTTCCAGTGGGATGCGGTAATCGCTGAATTGGTCGCAACCAGGGCTGTTTAGCGCGGGCAGTCCAGGTGCTGCAGGTCGATCACTGAACCAGCCAGCACATTCTTCGGCGCACTATCCTGGATAACGGATACGCCATTGACGAGCAAATGAATCACACCGGTGGACAGTCGGGTCGGATTCTCGAAGTCAGCTAATGGCAAATATGACTCAGTGTCGATAACGGCAATATCAGCTATGCGCCCGACTTCCAGGTAACCCCTGTCGCAAAGAGAAAATGAATCAGCGACCAGCCCGGAGCTGCGGTGCACGAATTTTTCCATCGACATCAGCGACTCGTTGATCACGAAATCACGCAAGCCCTTCGGATACGTGGCGTACTTCCTCGGATGCCCGTCGGATCCGTCCGAACCGGTCATCACCCAGTCCTGAATGCCAAGCGCGTTGATGTCCGACGGATTCATATTGAATGACGCGACGCCCGGATCGCCGCCGCGCACAACCTCGATGGCGGCGCTGACTGCATCGACACTCATCTGTTCTGCGATATCGCCAAGGGTCATGGTTCGCCATTCGCTCTCACCCGTCACGAGCAACGAATCCTCACCGCCCCGCCGCAGGAGATTGTCCGCCATTTCTGCGTGGATCTGATCCCTGAGGTCCGGGTTATCCAGTCGGGCGAACATGGCCTCCCTGGAGTCGGCCCTGACCCAGCCCGGAATCAGGGAGCTGCCCAGGCTGGTGCCCGAGGCTTGCCAGGGATACTGATCGGCGGTGACTTCGACGCCGCGCTCGCGGGCAGCTTCGACCAGGGCGATGATGTCACCGCTTTGGCCCCAGACATCGCGGCCGAGCGCTTTCAAGTGCGCCGCATGAACGGGGATTTTCGCTTTTTCGCCGATTTCGATGAGCTCCCTGATCGAACCCTGCACGCCTATGTTGTACGAGCTTTCATCCCGCATATGCGAGTCATAGACACCACCGTACCCGGCAGCGGTCTTCGCCAGTTCAACGACTTCCGTCGTGTCAGCGAAACTGCCGGGCGTATAGAAGAGTCCGGTCGACAAACCCAGTGCGCCCGCCCGCATCTCGTCCGCAACGAGGCTCTGCATCGATTCAAGTTCATCATCTGACGGCGCGCGGTTTTCAAGACCCATCACCGCTTCGCGAATCGTGCCGTGACCCGCAAAAAAACCGACATTCGTGCCGATTCCCTGGTTCGTCATCAGTTCGACAGCTTCCTCCCTGGCAGGAATGCCATTGCCGTCATTGCCAATAAAGACGGTGGTGACGCCCTGGGTCAGGTAGTTGATGTTGGTGTTTTCCGGCACTTTCAACAAATCGCTTCCCGCGTGCGTATGCGGATCAATGAAGCCGGGTACAACGACAAGGCCGGAAGCATCTATAACAATACCTGCCTCGGCATTTGCAGAAGCGTCCATGGAAACGATTCGATCCTCGATGATCCCGATATTCGTTTCACGAGGCGGACGCAGGTGTCCGTCATATACCTTGCCGTTAGTAATGAGCACATCGAAGCGAGCCGGCACTTCCCCGCCACCACAGGCACTCAAGACGACAGATATCGCAATCGCAAATTTCTTCATAGCATTCCTTTCCTCGTTCTCAGGCAGCCGAGAGGGCGTGCCGGGCATCCTTCAGACGCCTGATGAATCGCCAATACATCAGTATATTGGCAAACAGAACACCTGCAACCAGGCCCCACCATAAACCATCAGCACCATAACCCTCGTGAAAGCACAACCAGGCACCGGTACCCAGCCCAACGACCCAGTACCCGGCCATCGAAATCCACAGCGGCGATTTGGTATCTCGCAGACCTCGAATGGCATTGGCGATGACGATCAGTACGCCGTCGAGCAGGATGAACATGCCGGCGTAAACTGACAGCCCGATCGAAATTTGCAGGACTGCTGCATTGTCTGGGTTTGATATGTCGAGGAATATTCCGACCAATGTGCCAGGCATGATCCACAGTACCAATGCGGCGAGGAATGTCGTCGCTCCCGCAAGGACGAAAGAAATATTTGCAGACTGGCTTGAGGAATCTACTGAGCGTCGCCCGATACCGTAAGCGACCCGCACCCTGACTGATTCTCCGAGCGCCGCGGCGGTGCTCAGCGCCAGGTAGATTACGCTATAAATGATTTGTTGAGCGGCCAGCGTCGTCGCACCGAGAATTCCGACGGCGACCGCAGCCATTGTAAACATCCCGCCACTTAGCAACTGAGTTACCGAAATCGGTAGCCCAAGTCTGAAAATCTCGCGTAGCAATTGGCCGTTGAACACGCGTGGAACAATTCGTGGACGATACGTCTTGAATTTATTTGAATAAATAACGTGGACAATGAGCGCGCCGGTCATCCCCCAGTTAACCAACGTCGTACCGATGCCCGCGCCGACGACGCCCATGGCCGGAAACCCGAACTTGCCATAGACCAACGTGTAATTGAGCGTGATATTGAGACCCAGCGCCGCGACGGTGATCCAGCCTATCGCGGCCGATCGCGAAAGTGCGGTGATGTAGTTACGCAGAACGACAAACCACAGTGCGGGCATGACGGCGAAGGCCAACACCCGGGAGTAGTCCGTAATCAACTGAATGACTTCAGGATCCAGTTTGGTCATGCCGAGAACCGGGCCGAGATACCAGACGCAGAGCGTGACCGGAATACTCGTGATGGTGGCGGCGATAATTCCCTGTTCTCCGGCTTCAATTACGCCCTGGCGATTGCCTGCCCCCAGGTTCTGCGCCGCGATAACACCGACAATCGAGATGACGCCCATGCCAATCAGGAGCAGGACCCAGAACCAGTCACCCGCCAGGCCAACGGCGGCCAGTTCTTTACTGCCGAGTCGTCCGACGATGATCATGTCGGTAATCACCATGCCCATTTCTGCGACGAAAGCCGCAGTCAGCGGCAGGCTGAGTCCGAGTATCGTTTGGGTTTCCTGCTTCCAGGTAGGTTTTGCTGTGCTGATGTGCATCCTGTGTATCAGCTAAATGACGAATGGGTCGTCATCGAGTTTTGTCGCGCAGAATCTGCTTCGCGGCATTGTATCCCGGCGCACCGGTTACGCCGCCGCCGGGATGGGTGCCCGCGCCGCAAAGATAAAGTCCATCAATGGGAGTTCGGTATTGTGACCAGCCGGGAAGCGGGCGCATGAAAAACAATTGGCCCATATTAATATCGCCGTGAAAGATGTTGCCTTCCGTTATGCCAAATGTCTTTTCAAGATCATATGGCGTGTATACCTTTCGGGCGACGACGGAGGAGGGCATGTTGGGTGCGTATCTTCCGATCGTCTCAACTACTTTGTCGCCAAGTTTTTCCCGCTCGAATTCCCAGCTCGAGTTCTTTGGTTTGTACGGCAGGTATTGTACGAAGCAGGTGAGGACGTGTTTACCCTCGGTGGCCAGTCCGGGATCGACATTTGATGCAAGCACACAGTCGACCCATAGTTCGTCCGGTATGTCTCCGCGGGCTGCCTGGTTATAAATGTCCTCTGCTTCCTGCAGCGACGGCGCCAGCGTAAACAGGCTTCGCTCCGGTTTCGAATGAGATGTGGGCATCCCGGTGACACGCGGTTCTTCGCAGAGCACGAGATTCACCTTGCCGCAGGGTCCGTCCATCTTGATACCTTCGACTTCACGCCGAAATTCTGCGTCGAGATCGCCCGCCGACAACAATTTCAGGAAGGTCCGCTTCGGGTCCGCATTCGATACGACCAGCTTCGCATCGACGACCGAGCCATCTGCCAGGGTAACGCCCTGGGCTTTGCCGTGGGCCTGGTTAATAGACTGGACTGCACAACTGGTTCGAATCTCGACGCCTGCATCTCGACACGACGCCGCCATTGCTTTGGTGATTGCACCCATGCCGCCGATGACATGTCCGGCGAAACCCTGCTTCTCTTCTTCTCCGCCACTTAACAAATGAAATAACAAGCCCATCGCCGTGCCGGGCTGGTAGGGGCCACCATGTTTGCCGTAAAGACTGTTCGAGAGAACCAGTCGTTTCAGCGCCTCGGACTTGAAATTGTGATCCAGGAAATCGCCAAGTGAGCCAGTCAGGAATTGCAGAAGCGCCGCCGTTTCCCGTCCGCGAATTTTCCGAAATCGTCTGCCAACCCGAAACATTTCGACGAACTTCGCGATACCACGCTTGTCCGGGTCCGGCGGAGACTCGAGAAAGAACGGTTGCAGATAGGCAGCGAGACGGTGCAACTCGTCTTCAATCTGGAAGAAACGCACGATGTCATCGGGCGCGAACTCACGCATGCCGGCCTTCATGCGCTCTTTGTCCGACCACCACGACACAACGCGACCATCCGGCAGTGCAGTTTGCACAGTCGGGCTACAGGCGACCATCTGCAGGCCGTAACTTGCGAGCTTCAGGTCACGAATGACTTCCGGCCTGAGCATGCTCGCGATGTAAGACGCAGTGGACACGCGACAACCGGGTGCGAGTTGTGAATCGATCTCTTCGGTAACCGCACAACCACCAACGATGTCACGCTGCTCGAGCACCAGTGTCTTGCGACCCGCCTGTGCTAGATAGGCTGCGCAGGTCAGCCCGTTGTGGCCGGCGCCAATGACAACGGCATCGTATTTCACAGTGTCGACATGTCTCCGTAAACTGCCTCTCCGCCAAATAATGTCAGGAGAACTTTGGCTTCGGAAATATCATCCGGATCGATCTCGAAGAGGTTTTGGTCGAGCACGATCAGGTCTGCCAGCTTGCCTATTTCAATTGAACCCGTTTCATCCTCCTGCTTGTTGACGAATGCCGCGTTAATCGTAAATGCAACGATGGCCGTTTCAAGATCAATTCGCTCCTCGGGAATAAAGGCCGTATCGGAATCGTCGGTCGCGTCTTTCCGTGTAACGGCGGTTTCCATCTGCGGCAGCGGATTGGCGGTTGATACGGACCAGTCACTTCCGAACGCGATGACGGCACCCGTATCCTGCACGGACTTGATCGGGTACATCCAGCGTGCACGCTCCTCGCCGATGAACGGAATGGTCAGTTCGGTGACATAGTCGTCCGCGTATGCCCAGACAGGCTGAAAATTGGCGACCACGCCGAGTTCTTGGAAGCGCGGGATGTCCGCCGGATCCCACATCTGGATATGGGAAATATGGTGACGATTCCCGAGCTGGCCATTTTCCAGCGACGCCTCTTCTATGGCGTCAAGCGCGTAACGAATTGCAGCGTCGCCGATGGAATGGAAATGCACCTGGAAGCCTTGCTTGTCGAGCAGTGGAACTACCTGGTCGAGTACATCGGGTTGCACCATCGGAATTCCGCGTGAGCCGCTCGGTATCAGGTAGGGCTCGAGCATCGCAGCCGTGTAATTTTCCATGACACCGTCCATCATGATCTTTACTGTAGTTGGGCGAAGCAGGCCGCCCTTGTTGAATTCTTCACGTAGCGCCAGCAGATCTTCGACCTGTTCCGCGCCCCGATCACGCTCCCACCAGAGTGAAGCCACAACGCGTAACTTCAGCTGGCCGGATCTTTCGAGCGCTGCGTAGGCCTCAAGTGATTCGCGGCGGGCAGACGCATCCTGTATGGACGTGATACCGAAGCCGTGCAACATGTTCTGGGCATAAATCAGTCCTTGTTGGCGCGTCGCGGGGCTGTCTGCCGGTACGTGACGGGCGACGAGGCTCATTGCGCCCTCCTGGAGGCTCCCGATGGCCTCGCCCGTTTGTGGGTCACGATCAATCCTGCCATCGACGGGGTCAGGTGTGTCCTTGTTGATTCCGGCGATCTCGAGTGCGCGGCTGTTGGCCCAGCCGGTATGCCCATCCTGTGAACTCAGGAATACCGGACGATCCGGGACCAGTTCATCAATGATCGTGCGGCTCGGTGCGCCGCCAGGCCCGAAGACGGACATCGCCCAGCCACCGCCGGTTATCCACTCCACATCCGGATTGGCGGCAGCATATTCACCGATAACAGAGCGATAGGCGGCAAGGTCGTTCAGACCATTTAGATCGCATGCCGAGGCTTCGATGCCGCCGCCGATCGGGTGAATGTGGCTGTCCTGGAACGCAGGCAACATCATTCGACCCTTGAGGTCGACTACTTTCGTGTGTGAGCCGACATGCTCATCTATTCCGGCATTGGAACCGACATAGACGATTTGTCCACCACTGATCGCCACGGCCTCTGCCCAGGTCCGATCGGCATCCACCGTATAAATCCGGCCATTGGTGAACGCGATGTCCGCACCAGGTGATTCGGCAGGGACTTCCGTCTTGCTGCAGGCGCTGATCAAAACGGCAATGACGGAAGCAATCGTGGCTGATCGAATGAACTTGTTCATATTGTGAGATCCATTAATCGGAGTTAGCTGTGACGACGGATTATCGCCTGCCGCCGGTTGCGGCAACAGTGTTTTCCCATGTCGTGAATTCTCCGGATCGAAAACGGTAACAGTGTTTTTCAAGGAACCCGGAATGCTTCATACTTCCGCCAGCCCAATTAACTGCAAAGAACTGATTAACATGCATTTTGCGCAGGAACATACTTCCTCTTACTACGCGGCCAGCGCGAACAGAGTCACCGGGTTTCCCCGGTTGAAAGGCGATATGCGCGCCGATGTCTGTGTCATTGGCGGTGGGTTCACGGGCATTTCGACGGCGCTGACACTGGCTGAGCGCAGCTACAATGTCTGCGTGCTGGAGGCTAACCGTATCGGTTGGGGCGCGTCGGGGCGCAATGGCGGGCAGTTAATCGCGGGCATCAGCGGAGAGCAAAAAATTCTCGACATTGATCCCGGAATTGCGGACCTGGTGTGGGACATGCGCTGGCGCGGTCACGAGATTATTCAGCAGCGAGTCGAACATTACGAAATTGATTGCGATCTGAAGTACGGTTACGTTGACGTAGCAATCAAACCAAGACACGTTAGTGACCTGCAAGCCGAGGAAAATCGACTGGCGAAACGTGACGTTCCTTTTGAACACAAATTGCTTTCACAGGCAGAGACATGTGAGGCGTTAGGCACCGACGCCTACATAGGTGCGTTACAAATTATGGGCAATGGTCATTTGCATCCATTGAACCTGTGCATCGGCGAGGCCGAGGCTGCTGTGTCGCTTGGCGCGCAGCTTTACGAACAATCTGCGGCAATGCGAATTGATCACGGCGATTCGGTTCGTGTCTCTACGGCGGAAGGATCGATAACGGCCGACTTCGCTGTTATCGCGGGCAACGCCTATCAGTCGCTCGTGAAATCGGTAAGCGGTCGGTTCTTTCCGGTACGGAGTTACATCATCGCAACGGAGCCATTGAGTGAGGAACAGCTGGACACGATCAATCCGCACGATTTCGCTGTTTGTGATCCGAATTTCGTGCTGGAGTATTTCCGATTGAGTGCAGACAAGCGATTGCTCTTTGGCGGGCGCTGTAATTACTTCGGCGACGATCAGAAAGTTATCGCGTCACAGCTTAAACCGAGAATGTTGAAAATCTATCCACAGCTGCGCGACATCGCCATCGACTATGCCTGGGGCGGCACGATCGCAGTACCGATGAATCGCGTACCGCAACTTGGGCGTACGGCTAAAAATGTTTTCTATTCAAATGCATACGCCGGCCATGGCGTAAATGTTACCCATCTTGCTGGCGAAATAATGGCCGATGTGATCGGTGGTACAGCAGAAAAGTTCGATGTGTTCTCCCGGTTTCGTTCAACCCGTATTCCAGGCGTCACTTACTTTGGCAACGCGATGGTTTCGATGGGTCTCATCTATTACGGCCTTAAGGACAAATGGTAAATGACCGTCAAGCTGCCAAAATTGATCGCAACGTCAGTCGTGAGGGGAAGCAAGCAGGGCGAAAGTCACGGTGGTGTCTTCACTGTTGATTTCGAAAATCGGCAAGGCGCACAGCGTATTGACTGGAATTCCGGGGACATTGACTGGGACGGACGGGGTGCGGATCGTGGATTACGCGGAATAGCGTTCGATGGCGACGAAATCTACATTGCGGCAAGCGACGAGTTGTTTGTATACGACCGCGAATTTAGCAAGCTGCGCTCGTACAAGAGCCGTTATCTGAAGCATTGCCATGAGATCTGCCGGGTGGATCGACGCATATTCCTGACATCGACCGGATTTGACAGCCTCCTGTCATTCGATCTTGAAAGCAGGAAGTTTGACTGGGGATTTCACCTGCAAAAGGAGTACGACAAGTGGGCGGGATATGCTTTCGATCCGCGATCGGATGTCGGTCCAAGACCTGTCAATGATTTTCACATCAACATGGTGCACATGGACAAGACGGGTATCTACTTTTGCGGGCTTAAGCTTGATGCGCTCCTTCACCTTAGTGACCGGATGGAGGTGACCGAAGTTTGCAACGTTCCGAATGGCACACACAACACGAGACCCTGGAACGAGGGAGTCTTGTTCAATGACACGGCAAGTGACTGCGTGCGTTATGTACGTCGCGACGGTACTGAGAAAGCGTTCAAGATTGTTTCGTATGACGAATCACTGATCGAGTTTGCCGGAATTGACGACTCAAAGGTTGCCCGGCAGGCGTTCGCCCGCGGGCTGTGCCCTGTCGATGACCGGTTCATCGCGGTTGGGTCCTCGCCGTCGACGATCACGCTGTACGATGTGCAGTCGAATCAGAAAGTGGGCTCAGTGAATCTCTCGATGGACATCAGGAACGCGATACACGGGTTGGAGGTCTGGCCGTTCGATTAGCACTGTTATCGCTAAAAAGGGCTCTGACCCCTTTAAAGGGGTCAGAGCCCTTTTTTTCGTTCTTGCTGCGTTAAGGCTTAGTCACCCCATCGCTTCATGTAGCGAATGCCGACTTCTCTCGGCCGATTGGTAAAGACCGTCTTGTGATGTGCCCGGCCTTCCGCCAGCTGGGCCGCACCCCATTCGAACATCCCGCTTTGCGTCGTGTAGGTCGCGCGCTCATCGGTCACGTTGTTAATGAACACGTTGACTTCCCAGTCCTCTCCGGCGATACCCGCACGAATGTCACCGATCGTGTACGACGGGCTCTTGAACTGCGGATTCGGATCGGACAGTGGCAGTGGCTCGAAGATACTGGTGCTGTCACCGGTGTATGACCATTGCGTGCGGAGGAAGAAGTCCTCGGCGCCAAGCAGGTTGACCGGTCGGCGGTATTCGACCCAGGCCGCAGCCTTGGCACTAGGCACCAGCGGGAGCCTGAGCCCCTTGATGAGGTCATCAATGTCATCGCCGTCAAGGTCGTGCTGGGTATCAGTCTCTGCTTCGTAAACTTCGTAGTTCATGCCGATGAGCCAGTTGTTGCCAAGTGAATAATCGAGCTCGAAATTAGCACCGCTGATATGCGCTTCGCCGGCATTGGCGATAATCGCCTGCCAGGGCTGGCCACAGACGCCGGGCACATCGAGATTCGTATCAGCAACACCATTGCCGTCGAGGCAAGTCTGGCTTGCCGGATCGATCAGGTTCAACTGGTAATCCTGCCAGATCATTTTGTATAGAGTGACGTTGAAACGGCCCCTGCCTTCGTTAAATGTCGACTTATAGCCCAGCTCGTGGTTGTCCATGATGTCCGATTCGTAGCTGGTCGGGAAAAAAGGCACGCCGCGACTGCGGTTGATGCCACCCTGGCGCACGCCGCGGGTATAGAGCCCGTAGACCATCTTGGTGTCATCCAGCGCCCAGCTCAGAGAAATTTTCGGAATGACCTGGTCTTCGGAACCTTTGCGCCCCAGGGGCAGTCCGCCGTTGGCGAGGCGTTGCTGACGGTCTTCGACGGCAATGATATCAGGCTCACCCGAAGGAACTGCACTCCCCACTGGCGGCGGACCACCAGGATGATTCACGAGGTAGTAATTGGTGTTCGACCGTTCAAAATATCGCCCACCCAGCGTCAGGTCCAACGTGTCGCTGATGTGCCAGCTGACCTCGCCAAACACAGAGGTCTGCTCCCAGTCCGTATGGCTCTGCGAAAACCAGTGCATTCTGGCGCCCGGGAACGTGACCGGTGTGCCGTAGTAGTTCGAGAAATAGAACTCCCAGAAGTCCAGTGACATGGAGTTCTGATAAATGTTCGTCGAACCGTCACCGCCGGTCGTCGGCGCTGCAAATGGTGCTAACCACGCGTCTTTACTCTCTTCCCGGTAGAAACCGACGAGCCAGTCCAGCGTATCGCCTTCACTCGACATGCGAACCTCAAGCGAAGTTTTTTGGTCCTCAGACCACTTGTCGGTGTCGTAACTCTGGAAGAAGTCCGCGTCGACCGTCGGCCCCTGGCAATAGACTGGCCACCAGACAATGTAACCCGTGTCAGGATTGGTCCAGTAGTACGGTGCGCCAGCGTTGGTGTAGTAGCTACCAGGGTCGCCCTGCAACGGTGGATTGGCTGCCGTGTACGACGAATCATGACAGTACTGTGCCGCCCAGTAATGGGCATAAGTCGTGATGTCATACATCGTCGAAACTTTGCGCTCGTAATACGAGACTGCCGCAACCAGCTGGGCAAATCCCAGATCCCCATCGATCTTGAGGGATCCCATGTTGAACTTCTCTTCACGCCGGTCGTCGTGGAAACGGATCACCTGGAGATCACCCACAAACGGGTCGAAAAAGTTGTCGGCTCCCATGTCGGTTGTCTGATGATGGCCCGATAAAGTTGCTGACCAGCTGTCGTTCATTTCCCATAGCAGGTGCACTCGAGCGCCGTAAATATCGGCGGTATTCCAGTCTTTCTCGACAGATGCGGAATTGTCGAGCGTGCCCCACTGCGCAGGTGCTTTGTTCGAGCCATCGAGTCCATAGGAGTCGGCGGTGTGGCCAAATACGTTGTCAATAAATCCGCCGTCGCGGTCGTTATAAGCCGCAACCCGGAGTGCGAGTTTATCCTCGACCAACGGTACGTTGAACACCAGTGAACCGCGATAACTCGCCTCACTTTCACTGCCGCCGCGAACTTCGCCGTCAAAAACCGCTTCGAAAGAATTCAGTTCCGGCTGATTGGTGAGGATGCGCATTGTGCCTGCCTGGGCGTCGGAGCCGTACAGCGTGCCTTGTGGTCCGGACAACGCCTCTACACGAGCGATATCGACCGGTCTGATATCAGGCTGTGAACCGGTTTGTGTGACCGAAATTTCATCGAGGTAAACGGATGAGGTTCCCTGGCCGATATAGCCTGGGCCGGTAATCGCACCGCGAAAAACAATCGTCGCGGATCCGCTGCCATAACTGACAACGTTGACCGACGGTACGAAACGCGCGTAGTCCTCTATGCTTTTCGCACCCATGGCAGCCAGCGCTTCTTGTGATATCGCCTGAATCGTCGCAGGGATATCCTGCACCGACTGGGTACGCTTCTGCGCGGTTACGACAATTTCTTCGAGCGCACGAGACTCAGGTTCATTGTCCTGGGCGAGCGCTGCGGCGCCTGGATAAAGTGCGGCGGTGACGGCCGCGGTGACTGGTGTTACTGAATACCGGAATGATGATTGCATTATTTATTCCCCCGACGGAATTAGGCTGAAGTCATCGGTATAAATACTTACATTGAGGCAGCTCAAATTTATTGTAGTTCGAGATACACTACAAGCCGGCGTGCCACTACATGAGCCCTGCAGGCCGTTTGTGGGGATTTTACCACAAGTCCAGGGAAAAATCGCGCCCCGCTCGCTCCCTTCAAACCGCTGATTTATCGTGCGAGCAAAAAAAAGGCCCAATTCGCCTGCAACGTTCGCGTTGAATGACTGGTCGGTGCGAATTGATCTTTAGCTAAAAGCAAAAAAGGCCCAATTCGCCTGCAACGTTTGCGTTGAATGACTGGTCGGTGCGAATTGATCTTTAGCGCGATCAAAAAAAAGCGCAATTCGCCTGCAACGTTCGCGTTGAATGACTGGTCGGTGCGAATTGATCTTTAGCTAAAAGCAAAAAAGGCCGAAGTTGCCCCCGGCCTTTTTCTTTTCCCTGCTTTTTAAGGCTTAGTCACCCCATCGCTTCATATATCGAATACCGACTTCTCTCGGTCGGGCGGTATAAAGCGTCTGGTGATGTGCCCGTCCATCCTGCGTTTGAGCAGCCGCCCACTCGAATACGCCAGTCTGCAACGTGTAGATAGCGCGTTCGTCAGTAACGTTGTTGACGAACACGTCTACCTGCCAGTCATCTCCCACGACACCCATGCGAACGTCGCCAATCGTATACGACGGTGTCTGAGCGCGCGGGTTCGGGTGTGTACTCGGTCGTGGCTGCAGCGTGTTCAGGCTGTCACCGGTATAGGACCATTGTGTGCGAATGAAGAACTCTTCGCTCCCGAACAATTTGGCCGGTTGACGGTACTCAGCCCAGGCAGACGATTTCGCGCTCGGCACCAGCGGCAGCCGGAGGCCCGCGACCAAATCGTCATCTCCATCGTTATCCAGATCCCTGGATGTGTCGGTCTCGGCTTCCATCACTTCGTAGTTCATGCCAAACAACCAGTTGTCACCCGCCGCATACTCAAGCTCGACATTGACACCATTGATATGGGCGTCGCCGGCATTTGCGATTAACTGTTGCCACGGCTGGCCACAAACGCCAGGAATCGAGAAATCAGTTTCCGGTTGTGGAATACCGTTGATCTCGCAGGGCGGGTCCGTTGGGTCGACCAACTCGAGCTGATAATCACTCCAGTCCATTTTATAGACGGTCACATTAAATCGGCCACGGCCATCATCAAACGTCGATTTATAGCCCAGCTCGTAGTTATCCATGATGTCCGAATCGTAATTATTCGGGAAGAATGGTTCGCCACGACTCCGGTTCACGCCGCCTTGCCTGACACCCCGAGTGTACAAACCGTAAATCATCTTGCCGTCGTCCAGTGCGTAATCCAGGCTGACCTTCGGGATAAATTGCTCTTCGGAACCGGATCTACCCTGCGGTCTGCCATTGTTGGCGAGCCTGTAGTCCCGGTCTCCGGAGGTGTTATCCGGTTCCCCGGTGAAATTCGGACCACCCGGGTGATTGACGAAATAGTAACCCGTGTTTTCGCGCTCGAAATACCGCCCGCCCACTGTCAATGCCATTTCGTCGTTGATGTGCCAGCTGACTTCGCCGAAAATTGCTGACTGCTCCCAATCGGTATGACTTTCTGAGTGCCAGTGTTCCTCAGCATTTGGATAGGTCGTCGGGGTGCCGTAATAGTTGGAGTAATACCATTCGTGGAAGTTGAGCGACATTGAATTCTGGTAAGTGACGGTTGTGCCGTTCCCACCGGTAGTCGGCGAGCCAAATGGCGATTTCCAGGAATCCTTACTTTCTTCGCGATACAGACCGACGATCCAGTCAAACGTGTCCCCCTGACTCGACAGGCGAATTTCCGCCGTCATTTTATCGTCCTTGGATGATCCTCGGTAACTGTTAAAGAAATCCGCATCGACACTTGGGCCGTGGCAGTACACCGGCCACCACACGATGTAACCCGTATCCGGATTGGTCCAGTAGTAAGGCGCGCCTGCATTCGTATAGTAGGACCCTGGATCGCCCTGCTGCGGCGGATTGGCCCTCGTGTAATCGGAATCGTGGCAATACTGGGCAGACCAGTAATGGGCGTACGTCGTGATGTCGTTAAGGCCGGTGATTTCGCGTTCGTAGTAGGAGACAGCGCCCACGAGTTGAGCGAATCCCAGGTCGCCCTCAATCTTGAGTGAGCCCATGTTGAATTTTTCTTCACGCCACTCGTTGTGGAATCGAACAACCTCAAGGTCACCGACGAACGGGTCGTAATAATTGCCGGCCCCGGAATCAGTCGTTTGATTGTGATACGACAATGTGGTTGCCCAACTATCGTTCATTTCCCAACGCAGATGCACCCGGCCGCCGTACACATCGGCATCATTCCACTTATCTTCCAGTACCGCCGAGTTGTCGAGCGTGCCCCACTGTGCCGGGGCGATGTTGCCTTTCGGAATCCCGTCGCTATCCAGGATGCCCTCACCATAAGAATCCGCGGTATGGCCAAAAACGTTGTCGATATAGCCGCCATCATGATCGTTGTAACCAGCAACCCGCAGCGCAAGTTTGTCCTCTATCAGAGGCACGTTAAATACCAATGAACCACGATAGCTGGCGTCGCTTTGACCACCGCCCCGGACCTCGCCATCAAAAATCGCCTCGAATGTATTCATGATTGGCTGGTTGGTGAGGATACGCATCGTGCCGGCCTGGGCGTCCGAGCCGTAAAGTGTGCCCTGCGGGCCGGAAAGCGCTTCTATACGAGCGATATCCACAGGCCGGATGTTCGGTTGCCCGCCCGTTTGAGTAACTGAAATTTCGTCCAGGTAAACCGAAGAAGTCGACTGACCAAGGTAGCCAGCGCCGGTAATTGCGCCGCGGAATACGACAGTGCTGGATCCTGGCCCGTAGGTAACAACGTTCATCGATGGCACGAAGCGGGCGTAATCTTCCATGCCCTTCGCGCCCATGGCGGCAAGGGATTCCTGGGAGATCGCCTGAACCGTCGCTGGAATATCCTGCAGCGACTCCGTGCGCTTGCGCGCTGTGACTACAATTTCTTCAAGACTGCGTTCTTCAGCAACAGGATCCTGCGCCATTGCCGCGGCGCCCGGATAAAGCGCGGCAGTGACGGCGGCGGTTACCGGTGTGATCGAAAACTTGGACGGTGCGTACATGGTTCATTCCCCCGACGGAATTTGGCTGGCGGCATCGTTAAAGATACAGACGTGATTTTACACCCCGAATTTATTGCAGTTCGGGAAACACTACAACCCATCCGTCAGATCTGTGCGCTATACGGGCAAAATGTTGCTAAACCACAACAAAAAAGGACCGACATCGTACGCGCGGCGGTGGCAGTCTTGCCATGTCGGAAACGCTGGAGATTTTTGAAATCTGACGAAATTCAACAGCTTGAAGTTATGTCGAGCGACGGTCCGCCAGAATCGCCGGTTGATCCATTGTCGGCAGCTTCCCTAGCAGGGGCTCCAGTATATGCACCAGCTCATCCAGATGAGCTTCATAGTTGCGCCAAAGGTTCACGGAACTCGAATAGATTGGACGACGAACCTGTTCGGAGCTCGCCGTCTTGACTGCCCGCTCTGTCTCGTGAAAGCGCAGGCACTGTTCCTCGAACGGTAGTCCGCAGTACTCCAGGATCCGTCGCACTTGTGACTCGAGGTCAGCCACAACGTGCTCGTATTGCACATCCAGCACAAAACCCGGCAACACCTTGTGCCAGTGATCCATCAGGCGAGCGTATTGCAGATAGTACTCCCCAAGTTCCGTCATGTCGTAGGTGAATGGCTGGCCACTCGCGAACAACTGCTTGAACGAACCCAGGCAACTGTCCAGCGGATGGCGTTTCGCATTGATGATTTTGCAATTGGGAAGCGCCAGCTTCAGAACGCCTGCATAAATAAAATTGTTCGGGTTCTTGTCGACGAAAAAAGGCGAGTTACCGCGAAAAATTTCCGTGCGTTGCAGATATTCCTTGCCAATGGCGTGCCAATCATCAGTGCTAAGATCTGATAGCGCTTCGGGAAAGTGCGAATGTCGACGGGTTTTGCGTCGAACAGTCTGCACGGCGCGCGACAGGTCGCCGAGTTCGTGTGTGCCATCTACCTGGCTGTGGCTCGCCAGGATTTGCTCGATCAGGGTAGAGCCCGACCGGGGGAGGCCAACAACGAGGATCGGCGTAATAGACGAATCCGCTTCGCCTGCATTTCGACCCAGAAAATCAGCATCAAATATTTCAATGAGTCGTTCTGTGATGCTTTCAGTTTCGACAGGATCGTAGACTTCGGCCTGGCGACGCACGTGATTACACCGGTCGAAGTTTTCAAAAGCCTGTTTGTAGTCCTCGCGGTTTTCATACTCAAGCCCCAGCGCATTGTGTATCTGGGCGCGGGATTCATCCGGGAGCTGTTCCGAATTGAGCAAGTCCTGCATCGCATCGACTTCTCTGTCGGTGAAGTGGAATGTCTTCAGGTTAGCCAGGCTCCAGTAAGCCTCGGCGTGGTCGGGTTTGACAGCTATCGCCTTGCGGTAGCTTGCGATCGCCTCTTCCTGCTGACCGATCGTTTTTTGATGATGCGCCATGCCGCAGAATACAACGGCCCGTTTGGGCGCAATCTCCAGCGCCTTTAGGTAGGCAGCGATAGCACCTTCATGATCTCCCGCCATGCCGATCGCGGCGGCATACACCATGTGCGACTCCGCGCTTGCAGGGCTAAGTCGCAGCACTTCCGATGCACTCTCAATCGCGTCGTTGAACTTGTCGAGTTCGCGCTGCACGTTTGCAAGGTCGACCCAGGCGCGAGTGTGGTCGGGCGCCAGTTCGACCACTCTCTTTAGAAATACCTCTGCGTCGCGAAATCTTTTGTTTGCCGCAGCGATGCCCGCGAGCAGACGGGCGGCCTCGGTATGGTCAGGGTCCTTTTTCAAGACCTCGCGATAAATCATCTCCGCAGACTGGGGATCGCCACTTCGCTCATGCTCGAGCGCTCGTCCGATCTCGTCCACAAATGCCATCTTCGGCATGGTTGAAACGGGCTGCAGGCGGTCCCCGTTCGCCGGCACTGCTTTGGCGCGTTCGATTTTGTCGTGAATGAGTGACCGGGTCGGGTTTAGCCGCAGTGCCTGTTCGTAGGCCTTGAGTGCGTCCACGGAGCGACTTCGTGCCAGCATCAGGTCGCCATAGGTCTCGTGAGCCAGTGCGAACTCCGGAAATGCGCGAATCGCCTCTTCGACGCGTTGTAACGCGATACCAAAGTTTCTCATGGCGAGGTTCGCCATTGCGGCCAGGCATAGAAAGTTCGCATCGCCCGGGTATTTTTTCAGGTGCAGTTCACACAGTTCGGCAGCCATTTTCGCGTTGCCCGACTGGAGGTGTGAGTGCGCGTTGGCAAATTGTTCTTTCGGATTCACAGCGCAAGTTCACCACAGCCATACCGTTAGTGCCAGAGCATCCTTGTGCGCGATTTGTGAACCCTTTACCTTTGCATACCTGAATTTGTTCCCGGTGCCGGAATTCCTTGAAAACATTCCAAGACGCGGTTCGAAAAAACGATTTTGCCGTTTCCGCGGAGATTTATTTGCGAGCGGAAACAGACGCCGCTTCGATCCGCGAGCAAGCCGCTGCCCTGAAAGGCCATGTCGATGGCATCCTGCTTACAGACAATCAGTACGGGCAGTTGCACATGTCCACTATTGCGGCGGCGAGCATTTTGCTCGACTGCGGTATCGACCCGATCGTCCAGCTGAGCAGTCGTAATCGTAACCGCATCGCGTTGGTCAGCGACCTGCTTGGCGCCGGTGCGCTGGGCGTCACGAGCCTTCTTTTGGTTGCGGGCGAGCGGGCACCGAAGGAATTCAAGCCAAGGCCAAAGCCCGTGCTTGATCTGAGCGCGACGGATCTCATTCGCACAGCGACGACAATCAAGATCGATGAACAGCTACGAACCAACCCGGACTTTTTCGTTGGCGGCGTGGTAACGCCGGTTGCTCCCGGGCCACATTGGAAACCCAAGAAACTACTGGAAAAAATCGAAGCGGGCGCGCAGTTTGTACAAACTCATACATGCATGGACATCGAACTGCTGCGTCGCTACCTGAAGCACCTGGTCCGGGAAAAACTGATACAGCGCACCAGTGTAATTGTGTCGCTCGCAGTTCTTGCATCTGCCGACGATGCGCAATGGCTTCGCGATAACCGGCCGAACGTGATGCTTCCGGAGTCGATCGTCGAACGTCTTAAGAACGCTGATGATCCGGAGGCTGAAGGAATCCGGATTTGCGTCGAAATAATCCACGCGCTGCAGAAAATTCCAGGTGTTGACGGCGTTAGTATCATGGCGGCGCGGGACCTGGCCGTTATTCCGAAAGTCATTCGCGCAGCTGGCCTGTCAAATTGACGGGTGAGGGGAAAATGCCCGGCGACTCCCGACTTGTCGTTGAAGAAGTGTTGCGCGTTGCAGGTGATGGCGACCTCAACCAGGCACTGGCACTGTGTCAATCGAAACTTGCCGCCGCTCCTGAAGACGTCAATCTCACTGCATTGCTGGGTGCAATATTGCTAAAAGCGGGCCAGACCGATGGCGCTGAACAATATCTTCAGCGTGCCATCTTTCTCGAACCTGAATTTGCAAAACCGCACGAGGATCTTGGTGCCTTGTATCTTGAACGCAACGATCCGGAACGCGCAGTCACTTTCTACGAACGGGCCGTAGCACTTGCTGGTCCTCTGCCATCTGCCGTGAAAGGCCTCGCTGTGGCACTACTTCGGTCCGGAAGAACAGAAGAGGCCGAAGCCATTCGTTTGCAACACTTTGCGAACACGTCAGATTCTCCGGTGCTCGCCCAGGCTCACGCGCGCAGAATGGCCGGTGATCTGCCTGCCGCCGAAAAGCTATGCCAGGATCTATTGCAAAAAAATCCCAATGACGTCGCGGCGCTGCGCATGCTGGCTTTTGTAGCGATTGATGACGAGCGTTACGCGGTCGCCGAGAGCTTCCTGCAACGCGTTGTGAAACTGGCACCGGAAAGCTTTTCTTTCGTGCACGATCTCGCGCGTTTCCTGGGGGATCGCGGACGCTACTCTGAAGCAATAGAGTTGCTCGAACGTATTCCGGACACGGCGAAAGAGTATCCCGATGTGCAGCAGACGCTGGGTGACATGCTGGCTATCATCGGGCGATCCGCGGAAGCACAGACGGCCTATGAAAAATGCCTGACGATTCGACCGAATGATCCTTCGGCCCTTCTCGGTCGTGCACACATGCTGCGTATCGCGGGTCGGAGTGATGAAGCAGTTAAATCGTACAGAGAATGCATCGCTGCCCGGCCCGAAATCGGTGACGCCTGGTGGAACATGGCGACCATGCGGGGATATGAAGCCTCGGACGACGATGTGACCTCAATGCTCAAGTTGCTTGAATCGGGACGTCTCGATGAGAGATCGGAAATCCCGTTTCGATTTGCTCTTGCACGGGCATTTGAAAAGCGCAAAGACTTTGAGCGGGCCTGGGAGCAGTACGTCAGGGGCAACTCCGCGAAACGCGCGCTGGTTAAATACGATCCGGTTGAAATCGAATCCCAGAATCGCGCGATTAAGGACGTGTTCAATGCAACGTTCCTCGAGACAACGAAAGCGTCTACGCCAAGTAATACGACGCCCGTTTTTGTACTGGGCGTGCCTCGTTCCGGATCGACACTTGTTGAGCAGGTCCTGGCCAGTCACAGCTCTGTCGCCGGCTGTGGAGAGCTGCCGTACATCATCATGCTCTCGACAAGTGCTGCCGCCGGTACAGCAGGCAGTCTGCACTATCCAAAGATCCTGAATGAGCTTGACGCTTCGCAGCTGACAGGTCTTGGCAGAACCTATCTGCATTATGCGATGGCTCACAATGTCGACGGCCAGCCGTTTTTCACAGACAAGATGCCGGCCAATTTTTCACACGTGGGTCTTATCAGCCAGATACTGCCGCACGCGAAAATCATCGATGCGCGGCGGAGCCCGATGGCAACCTGTGTTGCAAATTTCAGGCAGTTGTTCGCCCAGGGCAAGAATCAGTCCTACGATCTGACCGAGTTAGGGGAATACTACCTGCAGTATGTCGACATGATGAATCACTGGAACAAAGTATTGCCCGGCAAGGTATTGCGTGTTCAGTATGAAGATGTCGTCGCCGATATTGAAAGCCAGGTCCGGCGCATACTCGATCACTGTGGGCTTCCTTTCGAGGATGCCTGCGTCGATTTCCACACGAACTCGCGCCCCGTCAACACCGCGAGCTCAGAGCAGGTTCGGCAGCCGATTTACGGGTCCGCTGTAGAATTCTGGAAGAACTATGAGCCGTACCTCGATGAATTGCGCGAGGTACTAAGACCCATCCTTTAACTGGCAACTCTTGGCAGATAGGTTCTTGTACGGGTAGCCATGCGGTAAGTATTGGTTGCACTTGGCGCAATCTGTTCCAGTTCCAGCATTGAAATGTTCTCGTCTCCCTGTCGACCCCAAAGAACGACTTCGTCGCCGATGGAGACTTCGGGCGTATCGGTGACGTCGACCATCATGTGGTTGGCGGTAATCGGTGCCACAACCCGATGCCGCCGTCCACGGATCAGTACGTCGGCCATATTGGTAACAACCGGCGGATAACCGTCGGAATAGCCACACGGTAACGTAGCTATCCGGGTGTCTTTTTCGATTTTGTATGCCCTGTGGTACGAAAGTGACTCGCCCGCCTGCAGCGTTTTGACAAAAGCGACCCGTGTCTTGAATGACATCACCGGTCGAATTGCAAGCTCACTTTGTCGGTCCGGTTCGAGGCCGACGATGCAGCTGCCCGGTCGCACCATGTCCAGCCATGCGTAAGGATATCGATCGACTTCAGCTGTAGAGGCTGCGTGCCGTATACCGGTCGCAATGCCCTTTTCATTGGCCATCTTGCAGACGTTTTCAATGCGTTCAATCTGTACGGGATTAAAGTCATCATCCTCCGTCATGTCGGTAAACGTACCTTCGATCGTGATATCAGGCAGTGTCGCGATGCTTTCGATGTACGCCAACGCTGAATGATGAGGTACGCCGACACGCCCCATACCGGTGTCGACATAAACATGGACTTTCGACCTCGTTCCCGTTTTGCCTGCCGCATCCGACAGCTGAGTCACGGCGTCGGTGTAGACTGCCTGGGAGATGTCATGACGCAGTAATTCAGGGATCTGCGAACGAGAAAACGGTCCAACGTTCAGAATCATGCCCTCGATACCAGCCTGTCTCAGGCGTACGGCCTCGCGAACCTTGACTACCATAAAGTGACGCACGCCACTGTCACGTTGAAGCGCCGTTGCGATTTCAACGTCGCCGTGACCGTAGGCGTTGCATTTCACTACCGCCATTATCGGTCTGTTTCCAACACGTCTTCGTATTTCCCGCACGTTGGATGCCAGCGCATCCATATCAAGCTCAATCCACGGATCGATCTGATCTTCTGCAACGAATTCTTCCGCGGTTGACGGTGCGACGGCTCCGTTGGCGAGCGAACCCGTCAGGCTTGCGGAAACCGATGCGCCTGCAATACCCAGAAACGTTCTTCGATTCGTTATCACCATTTGCAGGCTCCTGCCATTTACATTGCTAGTGTTCGCTCAATAATTGTTCGATGTTTCACGAAGGCGTCTGCCGGGCGGGATGGGGCCTTGTATCGAGAAATCAGGCAGTGCCCAGTGTTGCGATCTGGTCGGCTGGCACGTAGTCAAAAATAAATGTAATTCGATCCTCGGCGCCCTTGTTCATCACCGAGTGCGTCTTCTGATTGTTGATCTCATACGCTTCGCCGATTTTAAATTGATAAGGTCGGCCATCAATCATGAAGCGCACGCGGGGGTTTGTAGTGATCGGTACGTGAATCCGGTGGCCGACATGAAACGACGGATGTTTGTCGACGTGTGGATTGATGATGCCACCCGCAAGCAACTTTGCAGCCATCGCACGGATGACCGTACCGCCCGGTGGATAATGTTTGGAAATGATCTCGTTCATCAACGGCAAAGCGACATCGGCGAGGCGCGGCCAGCCGGGTTCCTGGCTAACGATAACTTCGGGCCAGCTGTCGAGGTCGACGAACAAAACGACAATCGATTCCGTGGCGTGGTGAACTTCGAATTCCTCCTGTCGGTACTTGTCCTCTTTCCACGCGGCATCTTCCTGCGCCAGTATCGCATCACGAAGTGCGCTGGCGTCGATCGGCCCGAGACCTCTCAGTGGTGTGTCGATGTTCATAGCGCTGGATTATAGAACACAGTGAAAAAAGGCGTTGAAAAAAAGGGGTCGGATCCAATTTTCATACGCGAAGATAAATTGGATCCGACCCCTTTTTCCTGTACCCGGCTTCAACGGCCTGATTGTCGAAGCGCTTCGGAAAGCGAAAGAATGTAATTTCTGATGGCTTCCGATTCTTCTATTTCCAGCTCCATCGCAGGCATGCCCAGAGCGGTTCTGGCTCCGCCAACAACGATGCCATGCCAGGTCGAATGGGTTTCCTCGGTCGCGTAGCGAAGATCAGGGACTGAGCCCCCGAAGCGCGCGACAGCCTCAAATCCGTGACAAAATTTGCAGGCGCCGTTGTAGATTTCTTTACCAAGGGCAATAGCGTCTTCAGATGCCTCAAGTTTCGGTTGCGTGGGTAGCGGCGGATAGCCTTCGCCCGGCGGCGGCATGCAGGCCTCGCCATCCATGCTGAATGCCAGCAGTCGAGTGGGCCCCTTGGACTCCGCAGTCGAATGCATCTCAGGGTACAGGAACTGTAAGCCACCGCCGGCTCCGATCGGAATCAACACGTATTGCGTGCCGCCCAGCGAGTAGCTGGCAGGTGCAGCGTTGATGGCCGTGCCGGTTTGCACGGACCATAGTCGCTCGCCGGTGTCAGCCTTGAATGCTTCGAAATAGCCTTCCGCGCTTCCCTGGAATACCAGGTTGCCGGCCGTCGCCATGAGCCCGCCGTTGTACGGCAGATTGCGGCCAACCGACCAGCGAATCGATTGCGTGACCGGATCGAATGCGACGAGCTTCCCTGGTTTGTGAGGCACGCCGTCGAGCTCGGTGAACATGACGACGTCCTCGCCAGAGCCTTCGCTATCGACAACGCTTGGCAGGTCGACAACCGGAATATAAGAGAGCTTCAGTTGTGGATGAAAAGCCATCGGGTTCCAGGAATGTGCGCCCCAGTAGTTCGGCCAGAACAAAGTTTCTGCCTGCTCGCCAGCGGTCCAGTACTGTGCATCCGGGTCATAGTCAGGGCGACCGGTCTCCATGTTGATGTGAGTGGCCCAGTTCACTTTCGCATATTTGCCGGCCGTCAGAAGCTCGCCAGTGTGACGATCGAGTGCGTAGTGAAATCCGTTTTTCGGTGCAATCAGGACGGTCTCGCGATCCTCGCCACCGATCTCCAGGTCTGCGACCACGATGTTCATCGTCGCGTTGAAATCCCAGCTGTCTTTGTCGACGGTCTGGTAGTGCCAGTTGTATTCACCGGTGTCGGCATTGATCGCAACGATGGACGACAGGAACAGGTTGTCACCACCGCCAGGGCTTCGTTCCGCATACATATACAGGTGGGAACCAGCCGTGCCAAAGAAAAGCTGATTCGATTCCGGGTCATACGTCATTTCGTTCCAGCTGTTGCCGCCGCCGCCAAATTTTTCGAGTACATCGCCGGACCACGTCTTTGCCGCCATTTTCAGCGCGGGCGTATCGTTCTCCTCGGGCTTGTCGCTTGGCACGATAAAGAATCGCCAGGCAAGTTCCCCATCGCCTGCGTTGTAGGCAGATATATAGCCTCGGTTTTTTTGCTCAGATTCCGAACCGGCGTTGCCAACGAACACCTTCTCGCCACCGACATAAGGCGAATCCGATATGGAATAACCCTGCTCGTTATCGCAGGTCTGCTTCGTCCAATTCATTTTGCCGGAGGTGGCGTCGAGAGAAATGAGCCGGCAGTCGGCAGTCGTCGCGAATACGCTGCCATCCCAAACGGCAACGCCGCGATTGACTCTTGATATCCACGACAACTCCGGGCGATCCGCGAACGCGTTACGCACGTCCGGATCGTAGGACCAGAGGACCTTGCCGTTGGACGCGTCCACCGCAAACACGACAGAATACGCACCAGACAGGTAGATAACGCCGTCGACAACGATCGGCGTTGTCGAAATTCCGTCCGGAACCGGCAAGTCCGCGGCCCAGGCGAGTCCGAGACTGTCTACGTTCCTGTCATTGATCTCTGCCAGCGGTGAATAGTGTTCACCTCGAAAATTTCCGCCTTTCAAAAACCAGTTTTCACCTGTGGCGGATTCGGCGAGCACGCGCTCGTTGGTCACTTTCCCGGCACCAAAAGTTGTTGCCACGGCGAACAATGCAAAAATGCTGATCAGGATACGGTACCGCATGGGTTGCTCCATCGTCTTGTACAAATGTTCGCGACGCGTGTTAAAGAGGATCGCGATACGTGTCGACAGGTGGCAACTCCGCACCGGTCAGGCCAGGCGGTTTTTCCTGCCCGACGACCGGCAACGTCAGTTTGCCGATGCCCTCGATTGTGGCCGTGACGACTTCGCCGGGTTGCAGGAACCGCTGGGCGCCGCGAACGGCGGTTCCCATGCCAGTGCCACCGGAAGTTCCGTTGTTAACAACGTCGCCGGGATAGAGCGTGATAATCGATGAGCCATATTCGATCAACTCCCACAACGAGTGGATCATGTCCCCAGCCGTGGCTTCCTGCATTTGCTCGTCGCCGACACTCAAAGACTGTCGAAGTATTTCCATCGGATTGCCGTAAAACTCTTTCGGCACAATCCAGGGACCCTGCGGCGCAAACGTGTCATGACCTTTGCCAACGAACCAATCACTGGTGAATTGTGCACCACCCGGCGGGCGTCCGCCGCGATCGGAGATGTCCATTGTTACCATGTAGCCAAAAACGTGTGCTTCGGCATCATTTGCCGAAACATACTTCGCGGTTTTGCCGATGACCGTGCCCAGCTCAACCTCCCAATCGGTGCGGTTGCGGCCGTAAGGAATCACAATTTCGGCGCCGTCACCGACCACAGCGCCACGACTTGGCTTCAGGAACAGGTAGGGTACGCCGCGCTCTTCACGACGGAGACGCGCCGCTTCCCGACGTTCCTCCGGTGTTCCCGATTCGTCGACATGGCTGTAAAAATTCACGGCGGCATTCAGGATTTTGCCCGGGTACATGATGGGCGGCAGCGTTCGAACGTCACCAACGTCATGCACATAACCGGGGCGCGAGGCACCAAGCATATTGTTGCCCGCGAGATCGTTGACGATTTCGTAGAGCCTGCGTTTAACGCCATAGTCGTAACGCTCGATCAACTCGATCATGTTAGCCGGAACGGGAATCGCAGGGTAATCGGCGTTTCTTTCAAGGGCTGAATTGGCGGCATCCAGTTCGACGATCAGCTTATCGCGCAGAACGATGCCGACCCACGGCGACCCACCGGTGTCAAACGTGCCGACTTTGAAAGGTTCTGCGATTTCCTGAGCAAAACTAAATGCTGGCAGGAGCAGAAACAGCGAAACAACATATTTTGATACAGCATGCATGGCAATCCCTCGGTTTTTTTATCTTATTGAACGCAAACGGTTGTACTGCGGGCACCCGGTACTGTCAAGAAACAGCCTGAATGCCAGGCGCAGATTGATAGAATACCGGTGCGCCTCTACTATCAACATTCCACTCATCGCCTGGTAATGCAAATGCGATTCACGCCCGTTTACCTGCTGCTCGCTTTTCAGTGGGCCACTCCTGCTGAGGCAGCGGAACTGCCTGACTGGAGCGGCGTGTGGCAACGCTTCGAGGGCAATGGCGGGATTTTCGATCCGTCGACAGTCGAACCGCGCGACGGCCGGGCCGGAAGTTTTGGCGTCCGGCAATTCCCTCCGCTCACCGACGCCTGGGAGGCCAAATATGTCGCGACGCTCGAGCTCGTGGCAAAGGACCGTGTGCCGGATCCGATTTCAATTTGCGGCACGCCTGCGGGATATCCACGAATGTTGGCATTACCGGACGTTTACGAGTTTATCGTTCGGCCGGAAACGACCTGGATCATTACCGAAAATGGTCCGAATATTTTGCGCATTTATACCGATGGCAGCGAGCATCCGCCGGAGGAAGAGCGCTGGCCGACCTATACTGGCAGTTCTGTTGGACAGTGGGACGGTCAGGTACTTGAGTTCACAACAATCAGCATGATTGGCGAGAAGCAAACCATTCTCGATCGCAGCGGTTTGACGCTAAGCGACCAGGCAAGTGTCGCGACGCGAATGTTTCTTACAGATGACGGCTTGCTGCGGGCGGAGTTGATCATCGAAGATCCGCTGGCATTGCGAAAGCCCTGGCATGTAACGCGAAATTTTCGTCGCTTGCCGCCGGGAACACGCGCTTATGATTATGCCTGTGCTGAAAATAATCGAAACCCGATTACCAGTTCCGGTCAGACACTGACTCTGGACACGGAGGGGAAGGTTATCGACAGGGTAGTGGACGGTGAGGTGATTAATAATGAGTAAGATTTTAGTGACCCTGTTCTGTTTCCTTCTTGCGCCCTCAGCTTTGTTCGCCCATCACTCAAGTGCCATGTTTGACAAGGACGAGGTTCGTGAGGTGACCGCGACAATCGCAGAGTTTCAGTGGACGAATCCGCACGTCTGGATTGAAATTCTCGTTAAGAATGAAGAGGGTATGGAAGCAGCTTGGAGTATCGAGGGGCTCGGGCCGAACGGGCTGGCCAGGAACGGCTGGCGGCCAAACTCGTTCAAGCCGGGCGATGTCGTGGAAATACGGTTCAATCCGATGCGCGACGGATCGAATGCCGGCGGGTTCATCGGTGCAAAGTTCGCCGACGGTAAAATCCTGGGTAACTGGAACTAGCATGAAAAAAGCTTTCCTGGTCGCCGTCTTCACGTTGATTGCGGCTGTTCCCGCCGATGCACAAGAAGGTGTGAAACTCTTTCGACCGGCGCGCGTATTCGATGGCGAGCAAATGCATACCGAATGGGTCGTCGTTGTCGAGAGCAGGCACATTATTTATGCGGGTGACGCGAGCGGATTTGACGAAACTGGTGCTGGTCAGATCTTCGAAATGGAAAATTCGACACTGTTACCGGGACTGATTGAAGGTCACTCGCACATACTGCTGCATCCTTACAATGAAACGACCTGGGATGACCAGGTCCTGAAAGAATCTGAAGCGGAGCGCGTTGCGCGTGCCGTCAATCACGCGCGAAACTCCCTGATGGCAGGCATAACCACGATGCGTGACCTCGGTTCCGAGGGTGCCGGTTACGCAGACGTTGGCATTCGGGATTCAATTAACAGGGGAATTATTCCCGGGCCGCGATTGCTGGTAGCCGGAAAAGCGATTGTTGCGACAGGCAGTTATGGCCCGAAAGGATTTCACGAAGGCGTCGACGTGCCGCTTGGTGCTGAAACGGCGGACGGTTATGACGACCTCGTACGTGTCGTACGTAGCCAGATTGGTCGGAACATTGATTTCGTCAAGGTATATGCCGACTATCGATGGGGGCCGGATGGAACCGCTGCTGCGACGTTTACACAATCAGAGCTCGCGACCATTGTCGAGGTCGCGGACAGCAGCGGTCGTGCAGTTGTCGCGCATGCGTCCACCGCGGAGGCCATGAAAAGAGCAATTCTTGCGGGGGTCGAAACGATTGAACACGGAGATGGCGCAACACGCGAGACGTACAAACTCATGCGTGAACACGACGTTGCCTTGTGTCCTACACTTGCGGCCGGCGATGCCATTGCTCAATACGGTGGTTGGAAAAAGGGCGTCGATCCTGAACCAGCGCGTATTACGGCGAAGAGAAAGAGCTTCACAGAAGCACTCGATGCCGGTGTGACGATCTGTTTCGGGGGCGACGTTGGCGTATATCCGCACGGCGACAATGTTCGTGAACTGGAGATGATGGTCGAATACGGCATGGATGCAGATGACGCGCTGCGTTCGGCTACGTCAATCAATGCTGATCTGTTTCGCATTGCTGACAAGGTTGGCCGAATCAGTAAAGGCATGTTGGCTGACATGATCGCGGTTCAGGGAGATCCAACATCAGATATCAGCGCGCTGCGAAATATTGAAGTCGTCATTAAGGATGGCAAAATTGTCCGGCAATAAAGTTGAGACGAGACAACGATGAGCGAACCCTGGGGCCCACATGATGTCGGCGGGCAGCAAGGCGCGCCAATAGACCTTGCTGAACACGATACGGCGTATTGGGAATGGCAGATCGATGCCATGGTTCGACTGGCGCTGAAGAAAGGGTTGATCAGTGATTTCGCGGAGCTGCGCGACGGAATAGAGCATCTCGCGCAAGACGATTACGACAAGTGCACCTACTACGAGCGCTGGGCGAAATCGCTTGCCTATACGCTCGTTTCACGTGGCGTGATATCCGAACAGCAACTCAGCAATCAGATCGACGCCGTGCGGGCTCGCCAGGAAGCGGAGGTTGCCGCATGACGGACGCAGTCTTCCAGGTTGGGCAGCGCGTCCGCATCGCTGATCGGACACCGCGTGTACACCATCGCGTACCTTCCTACGCGAAAGGACGTGTCGGCGTCATCGAAAGAGTGTGCGGATTGCACGGCGAGCCGGAGAAATTCATCCGCGGTAACGGAGAACCCAAACAACGCATCTATCGGGTAAGAATTCCGCAATCCGAACTGTGGCAGGACTATGAGGGCACTGAACGCGACAAACTCGAAATCGAAATCTTCGAGCACTGGCTGGAGGAAACGGAGTGAGTGATCACGACCACGACCACGCGCGGACATTTCAGGCTGATCATGCGGAGCCGACGAGTGAAGGTGCGCGTGTTGGCCTGGCGCTGCGCGAGTTATTGATCGAAGCCGGCCACTACACACCGGAGGAAGAGCGGGCAGTGATCGCGGCGATGCAGGGTGCGTCGCCCAGGGACGGTGGTCGAATTGTCGCTCGTGCCTGGACCGACCCGGCATACAAGGAGCGCCTGCTGGCAAATGGCGCTGCTGCGATCCGGGAGCTCGGCTACGAACTGGAGCCCTACGAGTTCACGGTGATGGAGAACGATGACAATACGCATAACGTCATCGTTTGTACCCTGTGTTCCTGCTATCCGCGTTCACTGCTTGGCATGTCGCCGGCGTGGTACAAGTCGGCGAGTTACCGGTCCCGTGTCGTCAGGGAGCCGCGTAAGGTGTTGGCCGAATTCGGCGTGGAATTGACGGACGACATCGACGTAAGGGTGCACGACTCAACCGCAGAATTACGTTACATGGTTTTACCGCAGCGCCCGAAAAGAACCGAGGGCTGGTCTGAAGAGGAACTGGCGGCGCTGATTACCCGTGACTCGTTAATTGGCACCCAGCGGGCTTTTCGCACGGAATAAAAAGGGACCGGATCCGACGGTACTTTTTTTCTGCAGTCAAAATAGCGGCAATACGTACTGATACGACTACAGTCGCGGTGCATCAAACCCCATGATTTGAAAATGGATACGGAACAATTACGGTAAGTCGATCATGAGTTTTCAGGAAAATCGCATTTTGGCTGTTATCGATCCGACCAGGATCGAGCAATGGGCCTTGCAACGAGCTTTGGCAATTGGAAAAAATCGAACCAGCCCCAGGATCTTCGCATACCTTTGTGCTCACTCGGACGCGAAATGCGACGATCCCGAGCGACTGCGCGCGGTCGAAGTGCAACGGCACAGGATTTGGCTGGATGGAGTACTAACCGATTTCGCCGATGCCGGCATACCAATAGAACCCATTGTCGAATGGCGTGCAGACTGGCGCGAAGGGGTCTGCGCCGCGGCGGAGACCACTCAGTCAGGCCTGGTAATTAAACGCGCCAGTGGCGATCCGGGCGCTCTGGGTAATTCGGACCGGCGACTGATCAGGGGACTGAAGGGAAGTTCCCTGTTAGTGGTTAAACGTAACCCGGTCAAGGTCTTGAAGAACGTTCTCATCGCGATCGATCTCAATGCCACCGATCGCGGTCATCTGGCGCTCAACGATTCCATCGTGGCGCTCGGCAAGCGAATTCGTGGCAATTCAAAAGACTTACAACTGCACTCGATCAGCGCCTACGAAATATCCGAGGAGTTCAAGCATCCGCCGGATATCGCGAAAACGCTTGGCATTTCACGGTCCCAGGCGCATGTCGTGCAGGGTAGTGCGGCACAGGTCATCCCCAAAATTGCAAACAGGATTCATGCCGATCTGGTCATCGTAGGCAACGTGGCCCGAATAACTGTCTTCGAAAGGCGCGTGTCCGATGACATCAGGCGCGCTACGGCAACGTTGTAGTTGGCTCGTGCCGTGTCGTAGTCCGTCGCAGATATCAGGTTGTTCTTGATCAATTCTGTGGCGCGGTTGTAGGCGGCCTCACTTTGTTCGACGTTTGCGCGTGCTTCGTTGACTTCAGCCTCAAGGACCGTTGAATCGATCGAAAAAAGGCGGTCGCCCTTTGCCACCTTCTGTCCATCCTTAAAATGCAGTTCCAGGACCTGTCCAGGTGCTTCAGCACGCAGGACGGCCGATGCGTCGGCCAGTACGGTCCCCACCGCGCGCACGGAGGACGACAGTTGCTGCGGCCTGACCACGATACTTTCGACGGTGACCTGGCGACCACCGGGAGGACCGCCCTGCGCCAGCGCCAGGCCGGAAGCCGCGACCAGTGAAATCATTGAATAACGAACTAGTACCTGTCCAGAATACCGTGAAATTGTCGGTGTTGCGGCATGATTGCGCTGCGAGGTTGGTGCGATTTTGGATTCGTGTTTACGGGAAGT
>JAQCAD010000002.1 GCA_027621915.1 Pseudomonadota bacterium | reverse complement strand
GCGATCCTCAACTCTACTCGAACTTCGCTGCACCCGCATGGCGATCGGCGCTATCTCGAGATCGAAATGGGTGAAGCTGTGGCGAACAATATCCCATCTTTCGATTTCGACTGGACTCGCGCCGATCTGGCTTTCGCACCAGGCGGCGAGTTCGTCTGCAGAACCTGGTTCCGGAAAACTCCACAGCCCGCCCCATATTCCCCTCGATGGTCGTCGCTCCAGGTAGATCGCGCCACCTTCGTGGATCAGTGCCATATGCGTCTTTCGCAGCGGCTTACGTGTCGCCACTCGCTTGCCGGGATACTCGCTGATCTTTCCGGAAGCGTGCGCGGCACAGTCGATAACCACCGGGCAGCTGCCGCAGTCCGGTTTCGTTCGTGTGCAGACAGTGGCACCGAGATCCATGATCGCCTGTGTATATTCAGCGACCCGCTCTCGTGGCGTGTGGTCCTGCGCATGTTCCCAAAGCTTTCTCGCAACCGATGACGTTCCGGGATAGCCGTCCACCGCGTGAAACCTGGCGAGCACCCTTTTCACATTCCCATCGAGAATTGCATGACGCTGATTGTTCGATAACGCGAGAATCGCGCCGGCCGTTGATCGACCGATGCCTGGCAGCGCAACGATACGCTCGATGTCCGAGGGAAATTCTCCGGAGAAATCCTGGTGAATCAATACCGCGGTTTTGTGAAGATTACGTGCGCGTGCGTAGTATCCAAGGCCGGACCAGTGATGCAGCACGTCATCAATTTTCGCATTCGCCAGTGCGGCTACATCGGGAAATGACGCCATGAAGCGCTGGAAGTACGGAACGACCGTCGCCACCTGTGTCTGCTGCAGCATGACCTCTGAAATCCAGACACGATAGGGCGTGGGATTTTTTTGCCAGGGCAGGTCTTTGCGGCCGTGCGCCTGGTACCAGGCAAGCACACGTTCGGCGAAACTCGCGTGAGTCATTGTCGCGGCTTTTTGCCCAGGGCAAGGGCCTCAATTCGATTGACGGCTTTTTCGCCACCGGTTCGCATCGCGCGCTTTATATAAAAGGGTCCGATGATCGGCGGTACCCAGAAGTCCGGCACCATCTCGAACTCGTAAGTCATCAGCGTGCCATCGCCCTCGGGTACGAGCGTCCACTTCTCGTGGCTCAATTTGAAGTCACTCTTTTCGGGATCCGTAATCGCGACGATCTCCCTGGCCGGGTCCAGCAGCAGGTAGCCGTTTCGAATAAAGGATTTACACCAAAGGAGGACGCAGCCTTCCATGCGTGAATAAAACTGCGGCCGCCCTTCTTCATCCGGCTCGACGTTGCGCGACTCGGCGATCGCACTCGTGAACTTGGTAAACAAATCGTAATTGGACAACACGCGGTAGAGTGCTTCCGGGCTGACTTCAAACCAGGTTTCTGAATTGAAACGATAATGATCGTCACTTCGGTCGACCAGCACGTCCCGCAATTCAGCAGATTTCAGCACAGCCGGAAAAACCAGCAGGGCCAGCGCCAGCCATACGATTGCGTTTTTTCCGGAAATACAGCGCAAGCCGCTAACGCTCGAAGATCTTCTTCAAAAGATCTTTCTTTAGTTTGTCCTCGAGGCTTTCTTCCGGTACTTCTTCCGCCTCTTCTGCGGGCGCATCCTCTGCTACGCCGTCACCTTCGACGGGTATTGGCGTTTTGGTGCCGCCAACAAGGCGATTGAGCAGGTCTTTCTTCAGGTCTTCTTTCTTTTCCTCGATCGCTTCTTCAACCTTGCTGCGAAAAATGCCCTCGATGTCCGGCCTGACGCTGGGCGCACTCAGGAGGCCGGTAATTTTCAGCGGTACGACCGTCTTCGTGAAGTCCGACAATTCCGCCGCTGTCGCGCCGGACATGAATTCCGGCCGGTCAAGGACACGCACCTGCATAGCGTAGTTAACCTCGGTTGAATTCAGGTCGACCATCCCGGCGCCGGTCAGCTGCAGGAACGGCAGCTCAGCAAGAAAGTCCTTGTTCTCAAAAATTCCGTTGGTGACGATGCCGGTCGCCCGCACGTTCGAAAAAGCCGTGCGCGCCGGTAATACCTCCTCAGGAGGCGACTCCTGGCGATACGTGGCCCTGGCTTTTCGCAGCTGGTACCAGACATCGGTGCCCTCCCATGCGCCATCCACGAGTTCGATCGACATCGTGCCATCGAGATCACGACGAATGGCAGACAGGCTCTGACCAGCGCCACCCAGAACGAAACCGCCGTTGATTGTTCCGCTTATGTTCTGCTGATCGAACATGGCCGTCGCAAGTGCCGCGAGATTGACGCCGCTGATTTTTTCGTTGGCCGAAACCGAGGGCAGGTTGCCGGATGCATCGATTCGCACATCGCCACTGTATTTGCCGTCGTAAAAGTTCGCGGCAAGCGGATGAAGACGAAGCCGGCCGGCAGAGGCGTTGACGCCGAGCTCGAGGCTATCAAACTCAATACCGGACAAATAAGCGCGCTGGATTTTGAAACTTCCCTTCGCGTTCAGCGTGCGAATCAGGTCGACAGGAATTTCTATATCGCCGGCATCTTCGCCATCCGCAGCAACAACACTGTCATCCGTTGGCGCCATGTAGGCATCCAGCGTTATCGTGTCGACGCCGAGATCAAATTGCAGCGCCCCGTCCGTCGTCATCGGAATTAACAGGCTGCCCGTCATCGAGGACTCATCGAGTGCCAGCGTCAGCGAATTGAGTGCTATCGCGGTCTCGCCGATTGCTGCATTCGCGCTGAAAGATACTCGCTGGAGCGCATTCGGATCAGCGGTAACCGGTGCCTCTATATCGAGCACTTTCATCAACTCTTTTAATGAAAACTCGGCGACGCGCAGTTCTGCTTTTGGCTGTGGCGAATTCGCGTAGGAAAATGGCGCGACATTGGCCGACATCGACAATCCCAGGATCATGAGATCCAGCTCGCCCAGGTTGACGCTCTCCGCATCAATGTCGAGGGCGATTGCGCGAGAATCGAAATTGAATTCGGTGGGCTCCGGAACGATGCCATTCAAAACGCCGTTGACGTTCAGGCCCGCCACGTTAACCAGGGACATACCGTCGTTCATCGAGGCCGTGCCGCGAATCGCAAGGTGACCACCGAGCTCACCGGGAGAGGAATCGAAATCGAATTCCGCCGCAATATCAATCGGCGTATTCGCAGCGATTCTGCCGGTGTCGAACTCGAGGTTGCTGATTGTGTAGGCAGACCCGGCCTGCCGATCCGTGTAGGAAACATTGGCGTTTCGTACGCTGATGTTTGCGACATCGATTGCCGCCGCGTCGCCTGTCTCCTGTTCTTCAGTCGCCTCATCAGCTGTTGTGAGATCGTCCCAGTTCGTCACACCAGTGTTGTTAACTTCGAGGTTGACCACGAGCCCGTCCAGCGATGCGGTACCAACCGTCATTTGTTGCTGAAAAATCAGTGGCATCAGTCGAACACTCAGGCTGGCTTGTTCAAAGCTCAAGAACTGCTCGCCACTGAATCCTTGTGCATTGCCAAGTTCGGTCCGGCCCATTTCGACAGCCAGCCACGGGAAAAGCGAAAGCGACAGGTCGCCGGTGATGACGAGATCGCGGCCAGTCTGTTCTTTTACCGCAACCGATATCCGGTCGCGAAAATCGTTCGGGTCGAAAAACAGGAAAAGGGACACAGCGGCGATGATGACGATGCCAACAACACCCGCGAGAATTACCAGGAGTACTTTTATAAGACGGGCCATGATGGTCACAACCGGACGACGATCGTCCGAGCCTCGATATGTTAAATTGCCGAAGTAAAGAATAGCAAAGCCAGCAAGCCCGGTCTGTGACATTTATCCTGTAAAAAAAGCCGCCGTCGTTTTTTTGACGAGGCGGCCCGTGATACCTGTTAAATGCAGCTATTTACAGATCGTGACACTGCCGTTCAGCGTGCTGATCGTGACCCGCCCTGAACCGCCGCCTTCCGCGAAGCTCAATTCACGTCCCGGGGAATACTTGCTGGTTCTGACCGACTCGGGCCCAAAACAGTTCCGTATGGCGCCATTGAAAGTTTCAATGTCAAAGCGCGCCGAGACGTCACCGTCGAATTCAACATCCACGGCCCCATTGATCGTCTCTATGTCCATCCTGCCCTCATTCTGCAAACCGACGCGAAACAATATTTCTCCGTTCACGGTATCCCCGGAAATCCGTTTGAATGAACCATTGATGACGTTGATTTCTCCATTGACGGTTTCCGCCCGCAGATCGCCGGACAAATTCTCCACGACAATATCGCCGCTGACGGAATGGAAACTTGCATTCGCCACCTGGTTGTCGCCTTTCACTTCGATGTCGCCACTCACCGACTCTGCCTCAACCTCAGATCCGAAAACAGTCGTCGCAATATCTCCGCTAACCGATTCCAGCCGTTGCTCGCCGCGCACGTCTTCAATATCGATGTCGGCGCTCACGGTGTTTACCTGTAACGAACTTCCCACAGGTACGGAAATTTCCAGGTCGGCATCCCCGCTTCGCGAACTTCTGCGGGGCAGCCTGACCTTGATGATCACGTCATCTCCGTCCCGTTCGAATATCAGTTCTTCGACGCCACTGCCAAGCTCGCCGGTTACCTCTACCTCGTTCCTGGACCAGCCGCGCACTGCTACGGATCCGGAGACATTCTCGATCCTGACGTCGCCATTCGCGGCGGCATCCAGCGTTCTGTCCACGCGCTCCGCAGCAAACGTTGCGGTTGCCGCAAAGCAGAACAGTATTACCTTGATCATCTTCATCATATTCACCACTTTAACTCCCTGGCGACAATCGGACCTGCCTGCGTCCGATTGCGTCGTGATTCTGGTTCGCCTAAATGTCGCCCCTGCGCATTGCAGTTCGCGTAATGCCGTCCACCTTGTTCATCAGCGAAAGTTCATTGCGATAGGTTTCCAGCAACAACTCCTGCAGCAATACATTGCCCGGGTCTTCGGCCAACGCATTGTTAATCTCTTCGATTGCCGCCCGGATCGACTCAAGATTGGCAACGACAGCGTCGCGCGTTTCCGGCGCAAGATTTTCAAGTTCATCGTCAAGCTTCGTTGCAAGTTTGCGCCGGGCATCCTGGTAATCCGGACCCAGGTTGTACTGGCTGCCAAAGCTTCCTGAAACCAGTTGAGAAACCAGCGGCTGAGCAGGCCCCGCATCCGGAACCGTCCGATTGCCGCCGTCGCTTACCGCGAGGTAGGTGATCCCGGATGACCCGCTAACCAGCAATACAACTGCTGCGGCCTGCGCCCAACCCGAATTCCAGGTCGAGCGTTGCGGCCGGGCCGGCTTGTTGATGGCCTGTTCTATCTCCGGCCAGAGGTCGCGCTCCGGCTTGACTGCTGTCGCGAGTTTCGCCGCCCGACGCATAAGCTCATCATCAGGTCGATTGTCGTCATTTTCGTTCATGCGCATTCCAACTTTAGTTGCTGCGCAAGCAATCTGCGTGCGCGATTGAGCTGTGCCTTGCTTGTTCCTTCAGCGATACCGAGCATGGTGCCGGTCTCTCCATGGCTGTAACCGTAAACCGCATGGAGCACAAATACATGCCTTGCTCCGCTTGGCAATTCGTTGATTGCCTGTTCCAGATCTCGCAGGGCGCCATCGTCACCGATCGACTCCGCCGTAGGTGCCACATCTGAAACGGCCCGTATCCGATCCTGCTCGCGCCGGAACTTTCGCATACGGCCAAGCACCGTGTTGACTGCGACCCGGTGCATCCAGGTGCTGAAGCTGCTGTCTCCGCGAAACTTTGAGAGCTGGTTCCAGGCCTGGATAAATGCCTCCTGGGTACAGTCCTCTGCCTCGCTTCGATTGCAGGTCATTCGCAGGCAGAGTCCGAAAACCTTGTCCACATGTGCCCTGTAGAGCTTCTCGAAGGCGCCGGAACTGGCCGCCTGGGCCTGGCGAACCCATCGGGACTCATCGTTCGGGGTATCAGCCATCTGCAACATGATCTCTCGCCCGAATTCCCCGGTTATTACCGTCGATTGTGCCTGCAACAGCAAAGTCTCCACATGCTTTAGTACTTTGATGTTGGGCGGCGCCCGTTCGTTTAATTCTCATAGGCTTATCTGGCAAATTGTTGATTTCTGACTGAGTTTTTCGGTCATTCTGGTATTATGCGTCAGGCGGCATGGACTCGTTACGGTCTGTGTAACGGCAACCCAGAACAAGAAAAACTATGAAAAACTGGAAAACTGACCCGGTTCCATGGGGCATGCGGGAAGCCGGGGATTCGTCAATATATCCTTGTTGGGCTGCCATAAGTAAGTTGTTGCCAGGGGAGGCGGCGTAAAGCGAATGTCGGGGCGTTCGATTCTTTATCTTGGTGACAGCGATTTCGCGGCCGGGTTTTGCAACAAGCTGGAGGCCTATGCCTGTTGTGGCAGGATGGTCCGGCACATTGCATCGTCCTGGCCCGCCGACGACCCCGGATCAATCGACCTTATTATGCTGGAGCCGGGACCCGGTTCAGCGGAGCAATCCCTGCAAGCCCTTATCAGTCAACTGCGGGGTCATCCGGTCATCGCGATCACCAGCCGCGACAACGAACATCGCGGAATTGCGGCCGTCCAGGCCGGCGCACAAGGCTACCTTTGCGTCGATGACGCCGGCCACGAAGAGATAGAAGCCGTCATAGATCATGCCGTGCAACGCCATCAACTGCTGGCGCGGCTGTCGGAAACAGACAGCACCGTACTTTCCATTTTGAAGAGCATCAACGACGGATCAATCGTCGTCGACCGACATGGTCATGTACTCGATATCAACCCTGCCGCTCGTTCAATTCTCGGTCTTTCGGCGCGACAACGCACCGACGCCGCCTGGTCGCAACGGTTCTGCAAGGTGGCCGCGGACGGCATAACGGCAATCGATCATGACGACATGCCGCTTGTAAAAGCTTGCCGTGGCCAGAAGTTTTCGAACCAGGTTGCTGTCTATCGTGTGCCGAATGAGGATTCATCACAGCAGGCGAGACCCGGGCAGACGGACATGATACTCAGCATCAATGGTCAGGGCCTCTACGACAGCAATCGCACACCGGTTGGAGGCGTGATCACTTTTCGTGACGTAACGGACATCATGCGACGAACCGTAGAGTTGGAAAAAAGAGCGCAATTTGACGATCTGACACAATTGCCGAATCGACGCCTGTTTACCCAGCAGCTGCAAAAAGCCATGGGTCGCAGCCAGCGTCATGATCGACCTATCGCAATCCTGTTCATCGATCTTGACCGATTCAAGTCGGTAAACGACACGCTCGGTCACGACGTCGGGGACGACCTCCTGCGCCAGGTTGCCGAGCGGCTGAACAGAAACCTGCGTGTAGGCGATTTCTCCGGGCGCTGGGGCGGCGATGAATTTGTCGTCTGTCTTGAAGACTTTGGCGAAACCGCAAATGCGGCGGCGGCGGCGCAAAAGCTGGTGCTCGTGCTGTCAGACAAATACGACGTTAAGGGCAGCGAGGTCTACGCAACACCGAGTATCGGTATCGCCATCTATCCCGGCGCCGGCGAAACTGCGGAGCGACTGATCACGGCGGCCGATCTTGCAATGTACTAGGCAAAAAATCGTGGCGGCGGCCGCTTTCAATATTACTCCAGCTCGCTTAATACGAAACTCGAACAACGCGAGGAACTTGAGATCGGCTTGCGTCATGCGCTGGTCAGAAACGAGTTTGTCTTGCACTACCAGCCGAGAATTGATGTTGGCAGTGGCAGGTTGATAGGTCTCGAAGCGCTGCTTCGCTGGCAACACCCGCGATTCGGACTGTTGCCGCCCGCCCGGTTTCTTTCGATTCTTGAAAGCAGCGGGCTGATCCACTCCGCCGGCGAATGGGTCATCAATACAGCGTGCCAGCAGCTTGCATCGTGGCAGCAAAAGTTTGAATTACCGGATCTTTCACTGGCGATCAACCTGTCGCAGCAACAATTGAAACACGGCCGCCTGGTAGAGACGGTCGCCAAAGCCATCGCTAACAACGCGCTCGATTCAGGCTGCCTCGAATTCGAAATCGGTGACGGCGAAATCGTAAGACAACGTTCTGCCGAGCTTGAAACGCTGCACGGCTTGCGAAAACTCGGCGTCAGGTTATCGCTCGATCACTTCGGTACGCGGGACGTATCGTTCAGTTCGCTCGATACGGGTGTGATAGACAGTTTTGTCCTTGACCAGTCATTGATTCAGGACGTGGAGGTCAATGGCAGCCACCAGAGAATTATTCGCGCAGCAATTGCGATGGCGCGTGGTCTCGACATCGAAGTAGCAGCCGAAGGCGTCGAAACAATTCCGCAACTGGAATTCCTTAGAAGCTGTAATTGTGATCTTGCGCAGGGGTTCCTGATCAGCCGTCCCATGCAGGCGGATAAGGTATCCAGGATACTGCGCAGCGAAATAGCCGGGACGAGACTCCTGTCCCGAAGCGCCCCCTAAGAAAAGGGGTCGGATCCAATTTACAAATAAAGGGGTCGGATCCAATTTACGAATAAAGGGGTCGGATCCAGAACAATAAAGGGGTCGGATCCAGAACAATAAAGGGGTCGGATCCAGAACAATAAAGGGGTCGGATCCAATTTATCGTCAGGTGCGAAATAGAAAATTGGATCCGTTATTTCGGCGATAAATTGGATCCGACCCCTTTATTGGACCCCTTTATTGTTCTTATTGCGCTTTGCTGCACTGCCAGCAGGCCGCGTACTGACCTTCGTTTTCGGTGCCGCAATGCGCGCAGCGCCACGGGCTCCCGGGGCTCTCATCATCTGTTTTCTGACTGTCGATGAGTTGTACTGCCCGGTCATAGTCAAGGTCATTGCGAACCCAGAGTTGTGGCCAGACTTCCTGAAACGGCATTTCACCGACGATAGAACCGAGATGCTCGTTCCTGAGGAAAGCCGGAATTCCTTCGCTTTCCAGCAAATTTTTGTAGTGGTTGATCGTAACCAGCGAATCGGACGAGGTGACTTTCTTCAACGCAGGCTCTTGAGAAACGCGGCAGGATCTTCGCCCCGCTCCAGAACTTCCACGAGAGCAGATCCAACGATCGCCCCGGCAACGTGCTTACCCACGTTGACTACGTCCTCCGCAGTTCGGATACCGAACCCGGCACACACGGGCAGATTCGAGAGCGACGCGACTTTGTCGAGGTAACTCGCAAGATCAGCCGGCAGGCCGGCATCGCCACCGGTGATGCCGGTGATCGTTACGGCATAAAGGAATCCACGGGACGCGCCAGCGAGAAGCCGTAGTCGAGCATCCGGTGTTGCCGGTGTGACAAGCTGAATAAGGCCAATCCCCTCAGCCTCCAGCGCCGCGCGGATATCGTCGCTTTCCTCCAGTGGCAGGTCGGGCACGATGAACGCACACACACCGGTTTCGCGCGCGCGCTTTGCGAGATTCTCGTAACCGAACGACAACAACGGATTCAGGTACGACATCATCACCAGCGGGGTTTCGATCTTGCCGCCGGCAGCATCGAGCTGATCAAAAATCCATCGCAGCGTTACCCCGTTTTCGATCGCGACAAAACTGGAGCGCTGGATGGTCATGCCATCTGCCATCGGATCGGAGAAAGGCACGCCGAGCTCGACCACATCACCGGCCGCAGCCACCGCCTTTAGTGTCCTGATGAATTCGGCAGGATCCGGATAGCCTGCCGTGATAAATGGCACGAGGCCCGTTCGCCCTTCCTTATTCGCCCTGGCGATCGCATCGCCTATTCTTTCATGAGGCAGCATTTGCATTCGTCCTTACTGGATACTGGGTGAGCGTCGGCATGTCCTTGTCACCTCTTCCGGAGTTTCCGATCAATATCCTTTTGCCGGGATTATCTTTCGCCCACTTCTTCGCCGCCGCGTAGGCATGTGCCGTTTCAAGCGCCGTGAGAATGCCCTCCAGTTCACAGAGCTCTTCCAGCGCGGCGAGCGCCTCGCTATCGCTGGCAGACACGTAAGTCACCCGACCTACCGCCTGCAAAAATGCATGTTCCGGCCCGACGCCCGAGTAATCCAGCCCGGCCGATATGGAATGCGTTTCCTGCACGTTGCCGTTTTCGTCCTGCAGGATTATTGAATAACTGCCCTGCAGGACTCCGGGTGTTCCGGTTGCAAGCGTTGCTGCGTTTTGCCCGAGTCCGTCGCCGGTACCTCCCGCTTCCACACCGATCAATTGAATGTCCCGATCGCCAAGCAGGGGGTAGAAAAGTCCAATCGCGTTCGAACCACCACCGACGCACGCGAACGCAACATCGGGCAACCCACCCGCCATCGATATCATTTGTTCGCGCGCTTCGCGACCGATTACTGACTGCAGTTCACGCACGAGGTATGGGTACGGGTGTGCACCGACCGCCGAACCGATCAGGTAATAAGTGTTCGCGGGATCCGTCACCCATTCGCGCAGCGCTTCGTCGATTGCCGCGCGCAAGGTCTTGTCGCCGGATTCGACGGGAAAAACTTCCGCCCCCAGTCGCAACATGCGATCCACATTTGGCGCCTGCCTTTTGATATCCACGGCGCCCATGTAAACGCGACACGGCAACCCGACCCGCGCGCATGCGGCAGCCGCGGCGACGCCATGCTGACCCGCGCCGGTTTCCGCGATAATTTTTTTCGCCCCCAGCCGTTTGGCGAGTAATGCCTGCCCTATCGCATTGTTAATCTTATGAGCGCCGGTGTGCGCGAGGTCCTCGCGCTTCAACCAGACTTCAGCACCCCATCTTGCGGATAATCGCGGTGCGAACGTCAGCGCGGTCGGCCGGCCGACCCAGTTTTTCAATTCAGACTTGAACTCGGCCTGGAATTCGTCCGTGTGAAGGTATCTGGCAATACCCTGTTCCAGCCGTTCAAAAGCCGGCACCAGCGTTTCCGGGACATATCTTCCGCCGAAAGGTCCAAAGCGACCCCGCTTGTCCGGAAGCGTCCCGGCGATGGACGCATCGAGCAATGCGCTTGCCTCATCGGCATCGAGTACAGCAGTCATTATCTCTTCCCTTTTTCAGAACGCTTGTAAGCCGCTCTCGCAGCCGCAACGAACGCCGCGATCTTCGCAACATCTTTTTTGCCGGGCGCGGCTTCGACCGCACTCGACACATCAACGCCAAATGGCGCTACCTCGTTAATCGCATCCGCGACGTTGTCTATGGTCAGGCCGCCTGCAAGAATCATGCGTCCGCGTCTCGCGATATCGGCGGCAATGCTCCAGTTCACTGTCTGGCCCTGGCCACTTCGCGTTCCCTCGTAAACAAATGTCGCAGGCAATGCACCGTCGTGCGGTACACGTCCTTCCCGCAGCACGGGCCACCATGCAATGTGATCGGCTACATCAAGATACGAGAAATCGCCATGGTCAGTCTGCAGTACATCCGGTTTAAGTGCTTCACTTACCTCGTTCCACAATTCTTTTTTCGGATGCAACATGACCGCCACGCGCAATATATTTTCCGGCACCTCTGCTGCGATTATCGCTGCCGCTTCAGGCGTAATATTTCGCGGAGATTTTTCAAAGAACACAAACCCTACGGCATCAGCGCCGGCGTCGACCGCTGCGCAGACGGCACGTTGATCGCCAAGACCGCAGATTTTCACCAGCAACGTCAAAGAACCGTTTCCTGTTTTTCGAAATGACTGTTCGTGGCGATCATGGTGATTTGTCGCGGCCTGCCGCCAGCATGTCGCTGATCAGTTTCGCCGGATCAGGGGATCGCATGAGCGCCGTGCCAACCAGCGTCATCTGGTAGCCCCACTCAGCTGCGCTCGCCGCATCTTCTGCTGTGTACTGGCCGCTTTCTGCCACACAGGTCACGCCGGCAGGAAGATGCGGGCCGTACTTTCGGAGGCGCAGCGGATCGACCGCCAGCGTGCGAAGGTTTCGCGTATTCACGCCGACGAGCAACTTTTGTCTCGCCGCCTGCTCGCTGTATTTCGGCTGCCGCAATACCTGCACGGATCTATCCAGATCCCCCTCCTCGAAGGACTCAAGCAATACGAACAGGTCATGCTCGAATGCACAGTCGAGCATGCTCAAGAGTTTCCTGTCGTCGAGTATCGACGCGATCAGCAGAACTCCGCTGGCACCTGCGGCCCTGGATTCCAGGATCTGCACTGTGTCGACAAGAAAGTCCTTGCGAAGGACCGGCACATCATTCACGGCCGCAATGGCGACGACTTCCTCGAGATGAGAAAGGGCACCGTCGAATCGATCCGGCTCGGTCAGAACCGAGATCGCTGCGGCGCCACCGTCCACATAAAGTTGCGCGCGATCGGCACGAGCGATGGCGTTCCCGGTGAGCTCGCCTTCCGCCGGGGACCGGTTCTTGATTTCGGCGATTACGTCAAAACGATCGAGACGAAGCGCGCAGACAGGGCGATCGAGGTTTTCGGATGTGAATGTGCGATTGACCGAAGCCGCTCGCGCCGCGCTCAAGGTCGCCATTTTTTCGAGAAAGTCGCTCATCGACCGGCGAAGTGAATCCTGAAATCATCCAGAAACCTGGCTGCCTTGCCGCTATCGATCGCGTCGATCGCGATCGCTGTGCCTTCCGACAAATCATTTGCAAGACCGACGACCTCAAGAACAAGCGACGTACCCATCACCAGCGCATCCCGATGTGCACCTTTGTCCTCTCCGGCGAACACCCGAACGAGTTCCCTCGCGTTGTGTGCAGCATCTGCGCCACGAAGTGCTTCCGGCGCGCACCTGGCAATTCCGTAATCTTCCGGGACGCGCCGTGTTTCCACGACGGCGCCAGGCCGCACGTCATACAGGATGAACTCACCGACAGGGCTTGCCTCATCCCAGCCGGGTTCACCATGCACGACAAACGCGCGTTCGATCGGCATACCGGACAGCGTGTCGGCCATCAGCCTGGCAGCTTCCGGACTGTAGGCACCGATGAGTTGATAAGGGGGCGCTGCCGGATTAGTGAGCGGACCGAGCAGGTTGAAAACCGTCCGCACGCCGAGCGCGCCACGAACGGGCATGATTGCCTTCATCGCCGGGTGATAAGCGGGCGCAAAAAGAAACGTAAAGTTCAGCGCGCCAAGGCTTTCGATGCTTCGTTGCTCGTCGAGCGGCACCGGCATACCCAGTGCTTCAAGCAAATCCGCACTGCCTGACTTGCTCGAGATCGAGCGATTGCCGTGTTTCACAACCCTTGCACCGGCGGCGGCGGCAAGCAAGCCTGCACCGGTAGAAAGATTGAGGCTGCCGGAGCCGTCACCACCAGTCCCGACCGTATCAACTGTCGGCGCACCATCCGGAATGGCGGGATTCCGCGCCAGTTCGCGCATCGCGGTGGCGAATCCGCGAATCTCGTCTGCTGTCTCGCCTTTCGCACGTAATGCTGCCAGTAGAGCGCCGGCCAGGGCAGGCGCCATGCTGCCGTCGGCCAGGTCGTGCATCAGGTCAAAAGCCTCCGACTCGCCAAGTGCTACTCCGTTGAGCAGCTGATCGAGTACCGTCGAATAGTTCCTAGCCATCGTTGGTCATCCGCATGAAATTCGACATCAGTTTGTCACCCTCCGGCGTGAGCACGCTTTCCGGGTGAAACTGCACGCCGTGCAATGGCAGGGATTTGTGGCGCACGCCCATGATTTCTCCGCGGCTGGTCTTCGCGGTGATCACAAACTCGTCGGGTAAAGACGCTTCCTCGGCACACAGTGAATGGTAGCGCCCCGCCTCGAACGATTGCGACATGCCGGTGAATAACTTGCTGTTGTCATGCGTCACGATGGATGTCTTGCCATGCATCAGCCGGTCAGCGCGAACAATCTCACCCCCATAGCAATGCACCAGGCTCTGGTGTCCAAGGCAGACGCCGAGCATCGGCACCTTGCCGGCAAATGCACCGATCATGTCAAGCGACACGCCTGCGCTTTCCGGTCGTCCCGGGCCCGGCGAGATGACAAGATGGGTGACATCCAGTGCAAGTGCTTCATCTACCGTGATGGCATCATTCCGGTACACCGCGACCGCGGCACCTTTTGCTGCGAATGCCTGGACGAGGTTGTACGTAAACGAATCATAGTTATCGATCAGCAGTATGCGCACGTCGCTCACAGCCCTTCTCCTGCGATTTCGAGTGCGCGTCGCAATATGGCGCTCTTGGCAAGTACTTCCTGGTACTCCTTCGCCGGCACGCTGTCTGCCACGATTCCTGCTCCGGCCTGGAAGCTGTACTCGTCACCATTGAAGACGAGCGTACGAATGGTAATCGCCTGGTCCATGTCGCCGGATGTGCCGAAGTAACCGGCCGTGCCGGCATACAGTCCACGACCCGTGGTCTCCATCTCTTCGATGATTTCCATCGCACGAACTTTCGGCGCGCCAACCAGCGTACCGGCCGGAAAACTCGCGGCGAACAGATCGAAGGCGTCGAATTGCGGCGCCAGTTTCCCCTGCACGCCGCTGACAATGTGCATAACGTGACTGTAACGCTCGATCGACCGATAGGGGTCGACATGAATGCTGCCGGGCGTGGCCACCCGGCCAAGATCATTGCGCGCAAGATCGACAAGCATCACGTGCTCAGCGGATTCCTTGGGATCAGCGAGCAGGTCTTTTTCGTTTTGCAGGTCTTCCTCGAGGCTCGCACCGCGAGGCAGGGTTCCTGCGATCGGCCGTAACGACGCATTGCCGCCGTGCAGACGAACCAGGGCTTCAGGAGAAGACCCTGCGATTTTGAGTTCACCGAAGTCAAAGAAAAACAGGTAAGGAGACGGGTTCAGCAAGCGAAGCGCGCGGTAAACCTCGAACGGAGACACACTGCTGCGACCTTTAAAAAGCACGGAAATGACGATCTGGTAGATATCGCCGGCGGCAATGTATTCCTTGCAGGCCAGCACCCGATCGACGAACTCGCCTTTTTTCATACCCGCCCCGGCAGGCGAAACGATCACTTCGGCGCCATTAGCCGGGATGGCCCCGCGCAAAAGGCGCATCACATCCTTGCGCAGGCTTTCGCGCTCTGCAGGCGTGCCATCATGCAAAAGTGCGACGCGTCGAGTCAGGTGATCAAAGACGAGGACGGACGACGTCGCACAAAACGCCGCGCTCGGAAGACCGCGCTGCGGCTTCGTCTTTCGCGGCAGCCGCTCGAACAAGCGCACCACATCGTAGCCGGATACACCCACCAGGCCACCGGAAAATGGCAGGCCCTCGACCTCCGGTTGCGGGCGCGGCGCCTTCCCGAGCGCATAGCGCAGAGCGTCCAGATATTCATGCCGGTCTGCCGGATGCCCGCGTTTTTCATCCCCGATACGAAAACCCGCGTCGTCGAGCCGAAGGTCCAGGGCATCGCCAAACCCAAGGAAAGAGTACCGCGCAAGACGCTCGCCCCCCTCGACGCTCTCCAGCAGGTATCTCGGCTTCAGACCGGCGAGCTTCAGCCATGCCGATACCGGCGTGTCGAGATCTGCTGCTATGTCGAAAGGTGGCTCCATCGTCTTTGTCATTAGTCCCGGGGATTAAACCAATCCCGATCGATTCATGCGATAACGCCGCTTCCGGCATTTTTGTCGCGGCCAAAAAAAACCCGTCTTCACTTCGCGGTGGAGACGGGTTTTCGGTGTTTGATTTTCTTAGCTAAACGCTAGACAGCCGCCCTCTCCCTTTGAGACAGCCACCACCAGTTCTGCTTGGCATTCATTTTTGCGTTCATGGGGCCGAGTATCCCCGCGCTTTTCCCGGTCGTCAAGCCAAAACCCCTCATCCCAGATCGTAAAGGACAGGCAAAAGAAACGAGAACCCCAGCCACATGATGATAGTGAGTGGAATTCCCACGCGCAGGAAATCCGTAAATTTGTAGCCGCCGGCACTCAGGATCAGCAGGTTGGTTTGATAGCCAAATGGCGTCGCGAAACTCATGTTCGCGCCAAACATGACGGCCAGGATGAATGGCATCGGGTCGACTCCGAGTTGCCCGGCGATTGCCACCGAAATCGGTGTCCCGATGACCGCCGCCGCGTTGTTCGAAACGACATTGGTCAATAGCGTCATGATTAAAATGAATGCACTTAAAATAACCGGCGTTGGCAGATCCGCGACAATATTGACGAAACCGATAGCGAGATAAACTGCCATGCCAGTGCCCATAAGGGCCTTGCCGAGCGCCAGGCTGGTCACAATTATCAGGATCACCTGCGTAGACAGCGCCTCGCCGGCATCGCGCCATGTCAGGCAATTCAAGGCGATCATCAGACCGACGCCGACCAGCGCACTCACCGAAATCGGCATAATGCCAAATGCCGCCGCGAGTACGACGAATGCCATCACGCCCAGCGCGCGGTTCGCGCGATGTGTGTGTGGCAGGTTGGTTGTGCCGTCAAGGACCAGCATGTTGCCGCTGGATTTCAAATTATTAATCGCATCGCTCGTCCCCTGGACAAGCAGTACGTCGCCCGCCCGAAGCCTGATCGAGTTCAGGTCCCCGGTTACCTCCGAACTCGGGCCACGTGCCCGATGGATCGCCAGTGGCAATAGTCCATAGCTTGCGCTGAATCGAGACGCCGCGAGACTCTGCAGGTGAAGCGGCGAACCGCGCGTAACGACCACTTCCGCCAGCTGCTGTCCTTCTGCCAGGAGCGGCGTTTCGTCATTGATCGGATGTTCGTCGTCAGAAACGTTATAGAGGGTTGCCCCGAGAATCAATTCGTAATGCTTCAGATTTTCCGGCAAGTCTCTGACAAACAGCCTGTCCCCCGGCAGCAGCGTCACTGACGGCAGTTTTGCCAGGAAAAGCGATTCACTGCGCTGAATTTTTTCGACTCGCATCTTGCCGCTCGTCTTCGCCAGGACCTCCGACAATGACTTGCCGGCGGCGAAGCTGTCTTCCGTGATAAAGAGCTGACTGGCGAATACACGGGGTGATGTATCTGCCAGTGGCGGAACTCTTTCCGGAATCAACCGGGGAGCGATAAGCCACAGGAAGATAATTCCCACGCCACCCACGATCGCAACCGGCAAAACGAAATCGAACAGGCCGAACGGCTTGAACCCGAGATCCGCGGCGAGATCCGCGGCGATACCGACGACCAGCAGGTTCGTTGACGTTCCAATCGTCGTCGACATGCCGCCGATAATTGTGGCCAGGCCCATGGGCAGCATGACTCCGGAGACAGGAAATTTCACGCGCATCGAAACGCTGACCAGTATCGGCATCAGCAAAACCACGATTGGCGTGTTGTTCATGAACGCACTGAGCGCAGCGCCGGCAACCAAGGTCACGAGCAGCGCGAGCACCGGCCGGGTTGACCAGGCGTGACCCACTATCGTCGCCAGTGGTTGCAACGCACCGGTCGTTTCCAGCGCCTTACCAACCATCATGAGCGCGCAAATCGCGACCAGCGCCTCGTTGCCAAAGCCGGAGAAAAACTGCGCGGCCCCGAGTGGTGTGTCAGCAGATTCGTACGGATAAAGCTGAAATCCAAGCACCAGGATAATCAGAATTGCGAGACTCGATGTTTCCAGCGGCAATCGATCACGGGTGAAAAGGAAAAGCGCTACTGCAGTAAGAAGCAGAACGGCGACTCCATGAATATCGGGCGTGACTGGTTGCAAGCGAATCTCTCGAGGGGGGTGTCTGTTGGCTTATAGTTAAAACCTGACGATTGCAGACCGTATATCAGTTCATACCCCCGCCGCAACGAAAGAAGCGGTGTGCGAGCCCTGAATTGTCGCCCTCGCGCGGCGGTGAAAATGTCGATATTGCTCCGCACTCCAACCGGCGAAGTCGGGCGGCGCTGCGAACGCCCATGCGTCAGCCAGTGCGATCACCGGCAGCAGGTCGACAAAAGACGGGTTCACTGGCGCCTTTGTCGGGAGAACCGCGTAGGGCGACAGGACCATCAGGTTACGATGGCGTACGGCGGATCTTTGTACCGCGTCCTGCCAGTATTGATGCCATAACTCACGATGAGGTCCGGCACTCCACTCCCTGACGTAATTGGCTTCTGCCAGGGCGGGTAGCGCTCCCGTTTCGATGGCGAGCCGCCCGGACTGCTCGTGGAACTCACTGCGAATTTTCGTGAACAGGTCAATCAACCACCGCAGGCAACTGAGGCTGCCCGGGTCGGCGCCGCTCTGGACCACGAGATCGCCGATACCGGTAACGGAAATAGCGAGACGGCGATTCTCGCGTGCGTCGGCCAGTTGTCTCGGGTCGTGCCAGCAAATCAGATCGTGTATCTCATCGGCAATCACCAGCGAAGCACGAATCGCGTTTCCAAGCTGCTGCCACCTGATCTGGCCCTCAGGCGTCGCGAACCCGGTTAGCGGGAGCGTTATCGGCAGCCACGCTGAGTTAACCGGCGCGTGCAATCCCAAATCCGGAAAGACGGTTGCAGCAACCTCATCGGCCAGCAGCTGGCAGGCGCTCCGGACGATGCCGCCATAGACCGGCACAACCGGCCTTTCCGTAGCACGCTGACGCCAGAGGAATAACCAGTTCGCCTCGGCGCGCTCTCTGGCCCTGTTACCTCGGGCCGCCATCTGCAACCCGTCGAGGAACACATAACGCGGTCCACGCCCGATGACGACGTCCGAAATCAATACGTAGGCTTCAAGTGGCATCTGATGGGAATGAATGCAAAGACCGAGTCGTCGGCCGGGCAGCCGGTAATTCGACAAAGCGCGGTGGATGACCTCGCAGAAGCGTTGCCACGAGTTGATAACCGAATGGTTGCTGCAAAAATCCTCTGGCGACAGGGTCACGGGTATTCCGCGGTCAAGGAGCTGGCAAAGTTGACGCAGAAACATCCTTCCCGCCGCACTTTCTTCGACGACCTCGCGCACCGACACGCGCTGTGCAATACCGCAAACCGAATTCCGGCTCGCGGTGTAGCGTGGCGGCGGCATGAACCCAAGATTTTCGAGTTCCGCCTCCAGCGCGTCGAAGTTGCGGACGGCGGCGCTTCGCCGACCCTCGACTGGTCTGCCTGCAAAATCAAACATAATCGCCCTTCCCTGGACTTTTGTTGATTCTCCATCAGATCCGGCCCCGGACCGAGTCGAGAAAGTCGACGTCCGATCGAGATTTTCGCGTTCGCCTCGCCCGGCGGCCAGCGGTCTGCGCTACACTTGTGACACGGCATTTTGTCAATCCACAATTACCCGGTTTTATCGTATTGAGAATGTGAACCATGGACATCGGATCGATTCGAGCAACGCTGATAGCAGGTGCCTTATTGCTTGCGCTTTGCGGTTGCGAGAAGCCGGCGGCGACGCCCGGATCTGCCGGAATGCCGACCGGCTACTGGCAGGCACACATCACGCTACCGGGCGGCGACATAGAAACCGGTCTCGAATTGAGTCGGGACGGCGCTGCCTACCGGGCAAGCCTGATCAATGGCCAGGAACGTGTAAAAATTGAGGAGGTCTCGTTTATCGATGGCGAACTCCGCTTAAGGTTTCCGGCGTTCAACAATGAGATCCGCGCAACATTCGCCGACAACCGGTTAACCGGTGAGCTTACGCTTGTGAAGCGATTCGGCGAGAAGCAGGTAATGCCATTCACGGCAGTACCAGGCAGCAACGCGAGCCAGGAATCGAATGAAACATCCAAAAACGATTTGTCCGGGCGATGGGCCGTTAACTTCCACAATCCGGATGGCTCGGACTCGCCATCAATTGGTGAATTCTCGCAACGTGGGTCGCGGTTGTTTGGCACGTTTTTGAATCCGGACGGTGATCATCGATTCCTGGCTGGACACGTTCGCGGCAATAATTTTCACCTGTCTACATTCGATGGCGCGCACGCATTCATTTTTTCGGGGGCGATTAACCAATCCGGATCCATTGAAAATGCCGGTTTCTGGTCCGGTACGTCATGGCACCAATACTGGTCAGCCGAGCGCAATAATAACGTCAAATTGCCCGATGCTTTTGCCAGGACTTTCCTGAAGCCCGGTTACGAGAAATTTGAATTTGAATTTCCAAATGAAGAGGGCGTGACAGTATCTCTGAACGACGAGAAGTTTAAAGACAAAGTCGTACTCGTCACGATTGCCGGCACCTGGTGTCCGAACTGCAACGACGAGGCGAGGTACCTCGCACCGTTCTATAAGACCTACCGCAGCCAGGGACTCGAAATCGTCGCGTTACTTTTCGAACATTTTGATGATAAAGACCTGGCAGCAGAGCAGGCGCGCCAGTTCCGCAAGAAATTCAACATCGAGTACGACACACTGATTGCCGGCATTTCCGACAAGACAGAAGCGAGCAAGGCCTTACCGGCACTAAGCGCCGTTGTCGCTTTCCCAACCACAATTTTCATCGACCGTGGTGGGCGGGTGCGAGAGATCCATACCGGGTTCTCAGGTCCGGGCACTGGCGACCATTACGTCCAACTGCAGAAGCGTTTCCAATCGCTCACCACCACTTTACTCGCGGAATCTCCGAATCTGATCGAGACCCTGGCGACGAGTGAAACCGCAACGGAACCGCCGGTTGTCGAATAATGGTCATTGAAATGGCCGCCATAAATAATCCAGGAGAAAGACATGCCATCCTTTGATGTCGTGAGCGAGTTTGACACCCACGAAGCAAGCAACGCTGTCGATCAGGCAAATCGCGAGGTCGGCGTGCGGTTCGACTTCAAAGGCACCGATTCAAAGTACGCGCTGGAGGGAGATGCAATCACGCTCACGAGCCAGACCGAATTCCAGCTGAGACAGATGCTGGAAATTCTGCACCAGAAACTTGCGAAACGCGGAATTGATATTGGTTGCCTGAAGGAAGAAAAAGTGGAGACGAACGGGCGCGAGGCGCGACTGAAGGTCGTTATGCGGCAAGGCCTGGACGCGCCCCTCGCCAGGGAACTGGTCAAGAAGATAAAGGACAGCAAAATTAAAGTGCAGTCGTCGATTCAGGGCGACAAGCTGCGCATCAACGGCAAGAAGCGCGATGACCTGCAGGCCGTGATCGCATTGCTCAAAAGCTCCGGCACCGAACTTCCATTGCAGTACGAAAACTTTCGCGACTGATACGCCGCGATCACGATCATGCCCAAGGAGCTTCGCAGACAGGACATTACGTTCGAGGAGAAAGATCGCCCGCTTCGGGAAGACGTTCACATACTTGGGGCGTTGGTCGGCGAGCTATTGAGAGACCAGGGCGGCGATGAACTCTATGATCTGGTAGAGAACGCCCGACAGCGATCCATTCGCCGCCGCGAAAACAACGAAATACCGGGCGAAGATCTGGCCGAGTTGGTCAGCGATCTCGACCTGTCGCTCGCCATGGAGGTTGTCCGGGCATTTTCCACCTACTTCCAGATGGTCAATACGGCGGAGAAGGTTCACCGCATCCGTCGTCGACGGGAATACCTGCAGGAGTATGGCCGGTATCAACCGGGCGGCTTCGAAGAGACGCTGGTCAAACTCAAAGCGGCAGGTATAGACAGGAACGCCTTGCAGGCACTGCTGGATCGCATTCATATCGAACCTGTTTTTACCGCGCACCCAACCGAGCCTACGCGTCGGACCATTCTGCGCAAGGAGCAGCACATCGTCCGTCGCCTCATCGACATGCTGAATCCGACGATGACGGCGCAGGAAACGCATGTGTGCCTGCAAAACATAAAACTTGAAATGACAACCGGCTGGCAGACCGACGAACACCCTTCGGAACAGATGTCTGTAGCCGATGAACTCGAGCATGTCCTGTTCTTTCTGACAGATGTTCTTTACAAGGCGATACCGCCTTTTTACGAGGACATCGAAAATGCGGTCGCAAGAATCTACGGAGATGACGGTGACGCAATAACCGTTCCCCGCATCGTGCACTTCGCTTCCTGGGTTGGCGGCGACATGGACGGTAACCCTAACGTAAATGCCAAAACGATCCGTTCCACACTGGCTCGCCAGCGCTCGCTTATTCTCGATCTCTATCATCGCGAGTGCCGATCGATATCGGCGAAGCTGAGTCAGTCGACAACGCGGATTAATGTTGACCTGCGCATACTCGATAAAATCGAACACTATCGTGGCATGTTCCAGAATGCCTATCACGCGGTGCCCGCCCGGCATCGGGAGATGCCATACCGCGTCTTCTTGCGCCTTGTTCAGGAACGCCTGCAGGCGACATACGATGACGACGCCTATCCTTACGAATCTCCCGACCAGCTGGTGGAGGACATTACGCTGGTCGCTGACAGTCTCGCCGCCAATAGCGGCGAGCATGCCGGCCTTTTCGCGGTAGAGCGCCTGTTACGGCGAATCGAAACTTTTGGCTTTCATTTCCTGACGTTGGATATTCGGCAGGACGCGATGGTCTTGCGCCAGGTTGTCGGCGAATTGCTGGGCGAGGAAGGCTGGTGTGATTGGAGCGCCGCGGATCGTTTGGCGCGAATTGTCGAGACAATACGATCGCGTGATTCTGTAACGGACAATCAAAGTGTCGTGGCGAGGAAGACGCTCGCGGTTTTTCAGGCGATTGCTTTTTGCCGACGAAAGTATGGCGAGAAATCGATCGGTCCGTTCATTGTCAGCATGACGCAGGGCGCCGACGACATCCTGTCAGTTCTGCTGCTTGCCAACTGGAGCGAGTTGCACGATCGTCGGGACGACGTGCCGCTCGACGTCGCGCCGCTGCTCGAGACAGTGGATGACCTCAAACGAGGCAGCCAGATACTGAAAGACATGCTGGACAACAGACTGTATCAATCGCATCTCCACCAGCGTTCTGATCGCCAGACAGTCATGATTGGCTATTCGGACAGCAACAAGGATTCAGGACTCGCCTCTGCCCGATGGGCATTGCAAAACGCACAGATCGACCTCGTGGATGTTGTTTCTAAAAGAAACATTGAATTGCTGTTATTCCATGGTCGCGGCGGAACCATCAGCCGTGGCGGCGGCAAAACACACACGGCAGTTTTGGGAGCGCCGCCTGGAACCGTCAACGGCAGGCTGCGAGTTACCGAGCAGGGCGAAATAATCAATGAGAAATATGGCCTGCGGGGGATTGCATTGCGAACCCTCGAGCAGGCCGCAGGTTCCGTCGCCCTGGCCACCGCCATACCGAATCACCGCGGCAATGACGCGCCGGAGTGGCATGGCATGATGCAGGTCGTCGCTGACGTCAGCCGCAAGGCATATCGAGATCTGATTTTCGAGACACCACGATTTTACGACTACTTCAGGCTGGCGACGCCGATCGACCTGATCGAAAGAATGCGGATTGGCTCACGTCCTGCGTCACGCCGCAGCGGCAAAGGCGTCGAAAACCTTCGCGCGATTCCCTGGGTTTTTGCGTGGACGCAAAGTCGGCTGATGCTTCCCGGGTGGTTTGGCCTGGGAAGCGGGCTGGCTGCGGCGGGTGAAGAGTTTGGAAAAGAAGCGCTTGGTGTGATGTACCGCGAGTGGTACTTCATGCGCGCCCTCACCTCCGATGTGGAAATGGTACTCGCCAAGTCGGATCTCGGCATCGCGAAGCTTTACTCGGGGCTGGCCGGTGACCTCCACGACGAGTTCTTTCCCCTTATTGAAAAAGAATTCGAATTGACGCGCGACCTGATACTCGAGCACTCCGGGCAGGAGTCGTTGCTTGAGGGCGATTTGACACTGCAGCGCGCCATCATGCTCAGAAACCCCTATGTCGATCCGATGAGCTTGCTTCAGGTCGACCTGCTGCGTCGCTGGCGCGATACCGGACATGACGACCAGCAACTGTTTGACGCGCTGATGGCCAGTGTCAATGGCATTGCACAAGGACTGCAAAACACAGGGTGATAGTGAATTGGCTAGTCGCTCAGCTTTCTCAGCACGGTCCATTGCGTCGATTTGGTTTCGGAAATTATTTTTCCTCTTGCCGAAATTCCTGACGCGTGCACAGATTCCGGATCACCGGTGATCAGCGGATGCCAGTCGGGCAGGTCCTGCCCGTCGGCAAGGAGGCGATACGCGCAGGTTGCCGGTAGCCATCGGAACGCTGCCGGATTATCCGCTGACAAAACCATGCAACTCGATACTTCTCGCGCACGGGATACATAGTTACTACACCGGCAGGTCTTGACGTCTAACAGGCGACACGCGATATCGGTGAAGTAAATATCGCCGGTATCTTCGTCCTCCAGCTTTTGCAGACAACACAGCGCGCAGCCGTCACAAAGAGACTCCCATTCTGCGCCGGTCATCTCCTGCAACGATTTGCGTTTCCAGAATTCATCGGTCATCTTTCGCTCTCCCACGGTGAATCGAACCATACACTATGAAAGCTGTATTTTTGGACTTCGCAACAGTCGGCTCCGACGAGCTTGACGTTACATCACTGCGGGCCATCGTTCCCGATCTTACGTTGTTTGCACACACCGCACCGGAACAGGTGGCCGCAAGAATCGCAGGCTGCGAGTTTGTCTTTGCCAACAAGGTGCGAATGACGAGAGAGATCATTGCCTCCGCCGAGGCGTTGCGTTTTATTGGCCTGACAGCGACAGGGGTGGACAACGTCGATCTCCTTGCGGCTGGCGAAAGGAAAATTGCTGTCTGCAATATTCGCGGGTACTGCACCAACTCTGTCGTTGAGCATGTTTTCGCGGTGCTCCTGCAAATAACACACAGCATCGGGCTCTACGACAGGAGTGTTCGAGCCGGCGATTGGCAGCGCGCGACCGATTTCTGCATGCTGGCACACCCGCTGCGTGAATTGTCCGCGATGTCTATTGGCATTGTCGGCTACGGCGAGCTCGGTAAGGGAGTCGCGCGGATCGCCGAAGCTTTCGGCATGCGCGTCCGGATCGCCCGGCGTATTGGTCAGAAACAGGCTGCCGGCGACGGGCGGGATGAGCTGGACGATCTGCTGCGAGAGTGCGACGTGATTTCCCTGCACTGCCCGCTGACTGCCGAGACGCGCGGCCTGATCGGCCAGCGAGAACTCGGCATGATGAAAGCGGGCGCAATTCTTGTTAATACCGCCCGTGGAGGCCTTGTTGATTCTGCCGCACTGGTCGCGGCGCTGGCTGGCGGGGATATCGCGGCGGCGGCGGTCGATGTTCTCGGTCAGGAGCCCCCTGTCGATGGCGATCCGTTACTCGACTACCATGGCGGCAACCTGATCATGACCCCGCATATCGCCTGGGCGAGCGTCGAGGCAAGACAGAACGCGATCGACGAAGTGGCCAAAAATGTCAGGTCGTTTCAGGAAGGTGGTAACAGAAACCGCGTGGTCTGATGCCCGTCCAAAAAAAAGGGGTCGGACCGAATTTAAGCTTTTTTTGGCGATTTCTGAAACTTCATACCTTAGCTTAAATTCGGTCCGACCCCTTTTTTTTAGCTTAAATTCGGTCCGACCCCTTTTTTTGAATATCGAACGACGACTGCGCCGCAGGAAAGTGTCAGTGCCTCTTCATTCATCCGGCAGCTCTTAAAACGTCGACCGGAGGCGCGTTGATAGCGCCACGGGCGGCGACGAACCCGCTGAAGCAAACCAGTCCGACGCCACCGACGAGCCCGGCGAACCACAACGTTGAATTGAATGAATACTCAAGATCAAACAGCTGCACGGCGACCACCGCGGCAAGAATTGATGCGCCGGCGGATGCAAGCAGACCCGAAGCAAATCCGAGCGCGGCGAATTCAGCCAGGACCCCGGAAAGCACAGTCCGACGGCGGACGCCCAGGGCACGGAGCATCGCACTTTCAAAACGTCGTTCATCAATCGTCGATTGCACGGCCGCAAACAGCACCGCAATGCCAGCGGCAAGCGTAAATACGAACACCGCTTGCACAGCGAGGCTCACCTTGTCGAGGATTCCCTTTATCTGCTGCAGGATCGCGTCGATGTCGATGACGGACACGGTAGGGTGCGTCCGGACAAGGGTGGTTAACGCTTCTTTGCTTTCGCCCGGTATTCGAGCGCCGGAAATAAATGTGGCGGGATAACCGTCAAGCGCGCCGGGTGACATCACCATGAAGAAATTAGGCTGGAACGAATCCCAGTTTACGGTGCGCGTGCTCGTAACCGTCGCAGTAATCTCCTGCCCTGCGATCAGGAAACTCATGCGATCCCCAAGCTCAACGCCCAGTTCCGTCGCTGCATTGTCTTCCAGGGAGACCAGTGGCTCGCCCGCATAGTCAGCGGGCCACCATTCGCCGGAAGCCAGTTCGTTGCTGTCACTGACCGTTTCGGCCCAGGTCAGGTTTTGTTCACGATTGGCCATCCACTTGCCGTCTTCAACCGGAAACTCGCGAGTCTTCACGTCTTCATCGTTGATCGTCCGCATGCGCGCCCGGACCATCGGCACGAATTCCGGCGCGGGAATGTCACTGGCCTCAAAAATTCCAGCTATCGAGTCGCGCTCCGACGGTTGAATATTGATCAGAAAATGATTGGGCGCGTTTTCGTCGAGCGTTTGTTGCCATCCTTCCAGCAAGTCGGTGCGAACGAAAGTCAGCAACAGGAGCACGGTCATTCCGAGGCCAAACGCGACAACCTGAATCGCGCTGCTGCGACCACGCCGCGCCACATTGGCAAGTCCGTAACGCCACGCAATACCGACACCACCGCGAGACCGGCCCATCAGGCTGACCAGGCCCCTTCCGGCGACATACAGGGCAGCGGACACAACAAGCATCCCGCCAAGCACGATCAACAACATCAGGCCATCGCCGATCGCCTGGTAAAGCATGATCGTAACGGCCAGAAGCGAGGTACCCACCACAAATAGCCGCGAAGGCGGCGGGGGAATCGCATCGTGCCTCAAAACCCGCAGTGGCGGCGTATTGCGAAGTTGAATGAGCGAGGGCAGCGCGAACCCGACCAACAGGATCAATGCACTGCCGCAGGCGAGCAGCACCGGTGTAAACCCGACTGGAGGAAGATCTCCCTGGATGATATCCGCCAGCATTTCAGTGACGATCATCTCGACGACGAAACCAACAACGCTGCCGATCACGACACCCAGTATTCCCAGCAGGACCAGTTGAACAAATGCCGCCAGCATGACGAATTGTTGACTGGCACCAAGACTTTTCATCAGCGCCACGGTATCCATGCGCCGGTGTGCGAATCTTCTCGCCGACATCGCGATAGCGACCGCGCTGAGTAACAGGCTGATCACAGCGGTTAGTGACAAAAATCGCTGCGCCCGGTCTGCCGCCTGGCTGGCACGATCGCTACCCTCTTCGCGATTTCGACTCCTGACCGAATCGGGCAGCAACGGTTCGATCGCCTCGTAGAACTCGTCGACCGTTTCCTCGTTTCCGGCGACCAGCAACGCATAACTCACGCGACTGCCCTCGTTAATCAGTCCGGTTGCCGGGAGGTCCAGTGTATTGATGATGAGTGATGGAGCGAGCGAGGCAAATCCAATCGACTGGTCCGGGCGATAAGTCAGTACAGAATCGATAGTCATCGTCGATTCACCGATCGATATGCGGTCTCCCACGTCAACGCCAAGGCGTGCCATCAGCGCCCCGTCCGCCCAGATCGATCCCCTGGCAGGAACTCCAACCGCGACGCGCTGCTCACCGAAAAGCTGATCAGCCACCCGAACAGCACCGCGCAACGGATAGCCGTCGCTGACGCCTTTGATAGTAGCCAGGCTGCTAAGGTCACTCGCGAAAACCACACTCGGAAACGTTTGCGTTTCGGCCGACTGCAGGCCGTAGCCGGTCGCCATCTCATGCCATGCTGCAGGCACGGGATCAGTCGTCTGCAACCTGAGGTCAGCTGCCAGTATCTCATTAGCCTGGCGTGCCACGGCGCGCCCGATCCGGTCCGTCAGAAATCCGACCGCCGTCAGCGCTGCTACGGCCAGCGCGACTGCCGCGAGTAATACGATAACCTCGCCCGATCGCAGTTCCCGGCCAAACGTTCGAAGTGCATAAACAAATGCTTTCACGCTGCGGCTCTTTCGTCAGTGACCAGTCGCCCCGCATCGAGCCCCAGGATCCGGTCGCAGCGTGCCGCCAAAGATTGGTCATGCGTTACCAGGACCAGCGTCGTCGATGAATTCCGGTTCAGCTCAAACATCAGGTCCACGATATGCCCACCGGTAATACTGTCGAGATTGCCGGTTGGTTCATCCGCAAACAAAACAGCGGGTTCGGTTGCGAACGCGCGCGCGATAGCGACTCGCTGCATTTCGCCGCCGGAAAGCTGTGGGGGATAGTGGCTCCAGCGCTCACCCAGTCCGACTTCGCGAAGGATGTCGTTTGCTTTCTGCCGCGGATTTTCCTTCGCCGCAAGTTCCAGCGGCAACATGACGTTTTCCAGCGCATTAAGCGAAGGAACAAGATGGAATGACTGAAAGACGAAGCCGACACTTGCAGCGCGAACCGCCGCCCGCCCGTCTTCGTCAAGATTCGTCAGGTTGTTACCGTCAAGCCAGATTTCACCTTTCGATGGCAGGTCGAGACCGGCCAGCAGCGCAAGCAGCGTCGACTTGCCAGCACCCGACGCGCCGACAATGGCGACCGAATCCCCTTTATCAATTGTGAAACTGACGTCCGAAAGGATGGTCAGAGTGCCTTCAGGACTGCTAACCTGCTTTGTGACTTTATCGGCGGCCAGAACCGCTTTTTCGTTGGATAACTGATCTGACATGCGAAAAATTATTACCTTATTGTTATTGCTGCTCGTTGGTGCCGCCCAAGCGTCAAATACGCCAACCATACTCGTGTTTGGCGACAGCCTCAGCGCCGGTTACGGTGTAGATGTTGACCAGACCTGGGTCGCTTTGTTGCAGGCGCGGCTGGAGTCCCAAGGGTACGAACATCGTGTCATTAACGCCAGCATTAGTGGTGAGACCACTCAGGGTGGTATGACGCGCATCAGTCAGGCACTTGAAAATTTCGGACCGGACCTTGTCATCCTGGAGTTGGGCGGTAATGACGGATTGCGCGGATTCCCAACGGACGTCATCAAGGAAAATATTCGTACGATTATTCGTGCGTCGTGGGATGACGGGGCTGCTATCGTCATTCTTGGTATTCGTATACCAACCAACTACGGTCCACGTTACACCCAGGCGTTCGAGAGCATCTATCGTGAACTCGCCGACGAATTCGATGTGCCCTGGATTGAGTTTTTTATGGATGGCATTGCGCTGAATGATGAGCTGATGCAGGACGACGGCATTCATCCAAACACTGAAGCGCAATCGATACTGCTGGAAAACGCCTGGCCCGTCATCCACGAGGCCCTGACGGACCACGCCACCAGCAAACCCGGTCAATAGAACAGGGAAGTTTTGCAGTGGCAAAGATCTGGTTGAAGTCCTACCCGGAAGGTATTCCGGCGGAGATTCCGACGCCTGACCTGCGGTCCCTGCGCGATATGTGCGAGCGCTCGTTCCGGGACTACGCTGACCGACCGGCGTACACCAACATGGGCACGACGATCACGTACCGGGATCTCGATCGGCTGTCACTAAGTTTTGCTTCCTATCTGCAAAATTCGCTTGGACTGACTCGCGGTGAGCGGGTGGCGATCATGCTGCCGAACATTTTGCAGTACCCGGTCGTGCTCTTTGGCATATTTCGCGCCGGCCTTGTCGTGGTCAATGTCAATCCGTTGTATACAGCACGGGAACTCCGGCACCAGCTCAAAGATTCCGGCGCACGCTGCATCGTGATACTTGAAAACTTCGCCGACAAGCTGACTGAGGTTATTGCTGAAACCGGAGTCGACCATGTCGTTACGACGAAGGTCGGTGATTTGCTTCGCTGGCCCACCGGCTTGCTGACGAATTTCACACTTCGATACATAAAAAAGCTGATTCCGAAATTCTCGTTGCCGGGCAGCGTGGCACTCAGGCAGGCCCTTGTGCGCGGTGCACGAACTGAATTGAAGCCGGTCGATCTGGGTTTCGCAGACATCGCGTTTTTGCAGTACACGGGCGGCACCACCGGCCTGTCGAAGGGCGCCATGCTGAGTCACCGCAACATGGTTTACAACGTGCTGCAAACCCGCGCCTGGCAGGGCGATGCCTTCGATGATATCGAGAGGATCGTCGCGATTACCGCGCTGCCGCTTTATCACATCTTCTCATTGAAGAGTAATTGCCTCCTTATGTTGTACATGGGCGGCGAAAACGTCCTGATTACAAACCCGCGAGATTCGGCCGGATTCGTCCGCGAATTGGCCAGGCATCGGTTTGTGTACATGACAGGTGTGAACACATTGTTCGCTACGTTGCTTGACACACCAGGCTTCGCCGATCTCGATTTCACCCGGCTCAGACTGACAATAGGCGGCGGCATGGCCGTACAGGAGGCTGTGGCAAGGCAGTGGCAGTCGGTAACCGGGAAACCCATTGTCCAGGCTTATGGGTTAACCGAAACGTCTCCTGCTGCAATCATCAATCCGCTGAAAGTGAGCTCGTTCAGCGGCTCAATAGGGTTGCCGATTCCATCGACGGAGGTACGCATCTGCGATGACCGGGGCAACGATGTCGTCGGCGGAACCGGCGAGATCTGTATCCGCGGACCGCAGGTAATGGAGGGCTACTGGAGAAATGCAGCGGAGACGGCCAAGGTCATGCTGCCTGGCGGCTGGCTCAGAACAGGAGACATCGGCCGAATGGACGACGATGGCTACGTTTACATCGAGGATCGCAAAAAGGACATGATCCTGGTTTCCGGCTTCAACGTTTATCCCAACGAGATCGAAGGTGTCGTTGCAGAAATGGATGGTGTACTTGAGGCCGCGGCCATCGGAATTGCCGACGAAAAGTCCGGCGAAGCCGTGAAGTTGTTTGTAGTCAGGAAAGATCCGTCAGTTACAAAAGAAGATATCCTGAAGTTCTGTCGAGAAAATCTGACGGGCTACAAGGTGCCAAGCCACATCGTATTCCGGGACGAACTGCCCAAGACCACCGTCGGAAAAATTCTGCGCCGCGCACTGAGGGATCTGTAAGTTTGGGGTCAGAGCCCGGCTCGAGAGCCCGGCTCTGACCCCGAGCTGTCATTGGTGGTATTGCGGGCTCAGCCTGTGCACGGCGTCCACCAGCACGCGAAGGTGATCCGGATTGATGTCAGGCGTGATTCCGTGCCCGAGGTTGAACACATGCCCTGGACCATTGCCATAACTGGCAAGAACATCAGCCACGCTCTGCTCGATCACTTCCGGTGACTCACGCAAGATGGCCGGGTTGAGATTTCCCTGCAAGGCCACTTTGTCCCCCGTCAGTCGGCGGGCGTCGGCGAGGTCGGTGGTCCAGTCCACTCCCAGTGCGTCGCATCCTGTCGCCGCCATGTCGCTCAGTAAATCGCCTGCCCCTTTGGTAAAAAGAATGACCGGTATTGTCACGCCATTTTTTTCGCGCTGCAGGCCAGCCATGATTGTCTGCATGCTGGCAAGTGAGAAGCGCCTGTATTCATCGGCTGGCAGAGCGGCGCCCCATGTGTCAAAGATCATGACCGCCTGGGCGCCGGCATCGATCTGTGCATTGAGATAGTTGGTGGTTGTCTCGGCCACGACGTCGAGCAATTTCTCGAGCAACGCCGGGTTTTTGGCCGCAAGGTTTTTGATTATCGGGAATTCCCTGCTCGAACCGCCTTCGACCATGTAGGTACCCACCGTCCAGGGGCTGCCTGCAAAACCGATAAGCGGCACACTTCCGTCCAACTCGCGCCGAATCAACCTGACGGCGTCAAAGACATAGCCGAGTGAATCCGAGACATCCGGTACAAACAACGAGTTGATGTCCCGCTCGGTGCGAACCGGTCGCTCGAACTTCGGACCTTCGCCCGTCTCGAAATACAGACCGAGACCCATTGCATCCGGGATCGTCAATATATCCGAGAACAGGATCGCCGCATCCAGCGAAAAACGCCGCAGCGGCTGCAGTGTTACTTCGCAGGCCAGTTCCGGATTGGAACAAAGGTTCATGAAGTTCCCGGCCTTCTCGCGCAGCTCACGGTACTCGGGCAGGTATCTTCCCGCCTGGCGCATAATCCATACCGGCGTTCTTTCAACCGGTTTACGCATCAGTGCGCGTAGCAACAAATCGTTTTTCAGTGCGGCCGCCATCAGAATTGCGCTGCGATCGTCGCCTGAATCGCCTCCGCCGCCGCGCGCGGGCTTTCGGCATCGCGAATGGGTCGTCCGATAACGATGTGATCGGCACCGTTAATGAATGCCTGCTCAACACTCACCACTCGCTTTTGATCGCCGGTTGGTTTGTTATCGACAGGCCGAATACCCGGCGTAATGACAAGCAACTTGTTGTCTATAAATTCGCGCAATTTCGGCGCTTCCAGACCTGAAGAAATGACGCCGTCGCAACCGGCTTCCAGTGCGCGCCTGGCACGCGATAGCACAAGCGCGCCGACGTCGCAGTCGAATCCCAAATCATCCAGGTCACCGCGGTCCAGGCTCGTGAGCACAGTCACCGCCAGCACTTTCAGACAGTCACCCTTGTTCTTCGCAGCGGCCTCCATTATCGACTGATTGCCATGCACCGTGACGAAGCTCGCACCACGATCTTTCAATTGCCGCACGGCCGAAGCAACAGTTGCCGGAATATCGAAGAATTTAAGATCGGCAAAAACTTTTTTGTCTCGCGCCAGCATCCAGTCCAGCAGCTCAAAATAACCGCCACTCATCATCAGCTCCAGACCAAGCTTGTAAAATGTAACCGAGTCTCCGAGCTCATCAGCGAGCGCTCTCGCTCGCTCACAATCGGGCACGTCCATTGCGAAAATCAATCGATCTTTGTCGGGAATATCTTTATGGATCACGGCTTTTCCGGAGTCGAGAAAATCGCCGCGAATTGTAACGCGCGAAGAGCCTTACGTCTTGAAGATTGAACCCGTCGAATTTTTGTTCGGGGCCGCTTATTCAGGAACGTGACGACTGAGGGCCTTTTTAACAAAGCCGTTCATACTCGGCAATTGCAAACCGGTCGGTCATGCCGGCAATGTAATCCGCGACAATCCGTGCCTTTTTGGAATCGCCGTCCTTACTACCCTCTTGTACGAACGAATCAGGCATGTGGCTCGTGTCGGCCATATAAGTCGCGAACAGACGCTCGACCATTACCTGGGTCTGTTTGTTCATCGTGCTGACTTTCTCGTGACGGTAGAGATTCTTGTGCAAAAACTCCTTTAACGCCGCATGTTGCGCGAATACGTGGTCACTGAAGCCGATGACAGGTCCGGTGGCTGAGCGAACGTCATCTATCGATCGTGGTGCGAGCTCATTGATTCTCGTCGCCGAATGTTCGATCAGATCCGTCACAACCTGTCCGATCATGCGCCTGATGACTTCGTAGATAAGTCGCCGATCTTCCAGGCTGGGATATTTTTTATGCACGACATCGAAGTGCTTCCCGAAAAGCTCCTGCTCGCGGAGCTGGCCCAAGTCAAGGAGACCGGCGCGAAACCCGTCATCCACGTCATGGTTGTTGTAGGCGATCGCGTCGGCCAGGTTAACCAGCTGCGCTTCAAGGCCTGGCTGGCGACGCTGAAGAAATCTTTCGCCGAGCTCACCAAGCTGACGTGCATTGCGGGCAGAGCAATGTTTGAGAATTCCCTCTCGCGTTTCATAGGTCAGATTGAGGCCGGGAAAGTCAGCATACTTCGCCTCGAGCTCATCAACGACGCGCAGCGATTGCAAGTTGTGTTCGAAGCCGCCGAAGTCGCGCATGCACCCGTTCAGCGCATCCTGCCCGGCGTGACCAAACGGCGTGTGCCCAAGGTCATGTGCGAGGCTGATTGCCTCAACCAGCGCCTCATTGATTCGAAGTGCGCGCGCAACCGTGCGCGCGATTTGCGCCACTTCCAACGAGTGCGTCAGGCGGGTTCGGTAGAGGTCTCCCTCGTGATTGACGAAGACCTGGGTTTTGTAGACGAGTCGACGAAAGGCCGTGGAATGTATGATCCGGTCTCGATCTCGCTGATACTCGCCGCGGTACGCAGCTGGTGGCTCGTCAAATCGTCGACCCTTGCTGGCCGTTTCGGACGCCGCGTAGGGCGCCAGGGATTCGACCTCCACTGTCATTTCAGGCGTCGGCCATGCCGAGCGTTTCAAGAAGCGCATCGCCGGAGTAGTCGGTGCTGACGAAAGCATCGCCAAGCCTGTGTAACAGTACTAACCGCAGTTTCTTAGCCTGCACTTTCTTGTCCATTTGCATTGCCTGACGCAATTTTGCCGAACCTGCCGGCGGGGGCCTGACCGGTAATCCCGCTGCATTGATCAAGGCCTTCAATCGACTGAGTTCACTGCAGTCAATGCCGCTCATCTGTGCAGCCATCACCATGCCGGCGGCGACAGCCTCGCCATGAAGCCACTCGCCATAGCCCATCGAGTTCTCTATTGCGTGGCCGAAGGTGTGGCCAAAATTGAGGAGCGCACGCTTCCCGGACTCCCTTTCATCCTCCGCGACCACCTCTGCCTTGATCTCACATGATCGTCGAATGGCATAGATCAGCGCGTCCGCATCTCTCTTGACAAGCGCTGGCATGTTGATCTCGAGCCACGCGAAAAAATCCCTGTCGACGATCGCGCCATACTTGATGACTTCAGCCAGACCAGCCCGTAGCTCCCTGTCCGGCAGGGTCAACAGGGTGTGGGTATCAACAAGGACAAGACGCGGCTGATGAAATGCCCCGATCAGATTCTTGCCACCTGGATGATTGATGCCGGTCTTGCCGCCAACGGATGAATCAACCTGTGCCAACAGTGTTGTCGGAACCTGGATGTATGCGATACCGCGCATGTAGCAGGCTGCCGCGAACCCTGCAATATCACCGACAACCCCTCCTCCCAGGGCAACAACCGTGGTGTCCCGACCCGCCCGCACGTCGATGAGCTTGTCCAGGATCGATTCTGCCGTTGCCATCGACTTGTGGATTTCGCCATCGGGCAGCAGATGGCATGCGAACTCATCTCCGGGCAGGCACTTTCGGAGCTTTTCGAGATAGAGCGGCGCCACCGTTACATTGCTGACAACCAGGCATCCGCCACCTTCGAGATGAGGCGAGAGATCGAAACCGCTGTCCATCACGCCTGCGCCGATTACGATCGGATAGCTGCGCGCACCTAAATCAACTGTCAGTGTGTGAGGGGTCACGGAATTGTTCCACCGAAGATCAGGCGGGAAAGATTACATTAAATTGCCGATGTGGTGACAGGTTCGCTTGGGTTACATCAGATAGTATGTCGAATACATCGTCAGCCAACGGCGTCCGCAATGTCGCGGGCAACGGCCTGAACCCTGCGGCCATCCGTTTCGATCGTGAGATCGGCGATTTCGCGGTATAGGGGATCCCGTATCGCCATCAATGCATCCAGCACGCCCTCTTTATCATCGGTTTCAAGCAGCGGCCTGTCGCGGCCGCGCTGAGTTCGGTCCAGCTGCTGTTGCACGGTTGTAAAGAGATAGACGACGAAGCCACGCGCACCCAGGTAGCTGCGGCTGTCCGGATCAAGCACAGCACCACCACCGGTCGCCAGGACGATACCCTGCTTCTGCGACAACTCATCAATCACCCTGGCTTCGCGCTTGCGAAACCCGTCCTCGCCTTCCTTTTCGAAAATGAAGGGGATATCCACACCCGTACGTCTCTCTATTTCTTCGTCGCTATCGAAAAAGTCGAGGTGCGTCATTCTCGCCAGCTGCCGGCCCACGGCAGACTTGCCCGCGCCCATTGGGCCAACCAGAAACAGGTTTTTAGGTTGCTTCATTGAATTTTGCTTGTTGCAGGAAAAAGCCAACCCGAAGGTTGGCTTTTAGTTTTGTTTCCATGTGATTCGGTAAGCGTCGTATCATCGTCAACGACTAGTAGACGCTTGAGCCCTCGTTGAGGATTCGCGGCGTCACGAATATCAGCAACTCAGACTTGTTCGACACGCTGGATCTGCTGCGGAACAGGTATCCGACCCCGGGGATGTCGCCCAGGAATGGAACCTTGCTAACATTTTCGCGCTGTTCCGTCTCGTAGATTCCGCCCAATACAACTGTCTGACCATCGCGCACAAGGACCTGCGTTTCAACAGAACGGGTATCAATACTTGGCACAAAGCCACCCGTTGCGCTCGGCGTAAGTTCACCAACGTTATCCTTACTGACCAGCAGGTCCATAATGATGTTGTCGTCCGGAGTGATCTGCGGTGTGACCGTCAGGCTGAGAACAGCTTTCTTGAACTGCGTGGTTGTTGCGCCGGAAGATGCCGACTCCTGGTACGGAATTTCCACACCCTGTTCAATTCGAGCTTCCTTCTGATTGGCTGTAATAACACGTGGCGTAGAGATAATTTCGCCGCGGCCTTCAGCCTGCATGGCGGACAGCTCAAGGTCCACGAGGTATTCCGTTTCCAGTACAGCCAGTGAGAAACGGCCTGCTGGATTCCCAATCGGCAGATTTACGTTGTAACGATCGGTTAGTGACGGCAATTCAATCGGGAAAATCGTGCCGGAATTACTCAGATTATCGACAATTGAGTCAATCATCGTATCTGTGCCTCCGCCTGAACCCGAAATTACAGTAGCTCCATCGGTACTGTTTTCGTTATAAGCGGTTGCGCCGAACCTGACACCAAGTTCCTTGCTGAAGTCGTCGTTGACAACAACAATTCTTGATTCGATCAATACCTGGCGAATCGGGATATCGAGCGTTCGCACCAACCGACGAATGTTTTGCAGTCGTTCGGCCGTATCCTGTACCAGCAACGTGTTGGTCCGGTCATCGATGCCCACGCTGCCGCGGTCTGAAACCAGCGAGTTGCCAGCGCCGCCGCCAGCAGTACCGCCAATCAAAGCGGCAAGGTCAGAGGCCTTCGCGTAATTAACTTGCAGGAATTCAGAGTAAAGCGGTTCAAGTGCGACAATCGCCTGACGGGCTTCGAGATCAGCTGTTTCGCGAGCGGTTATTTCCTCAGCCGGCGCAACAATGATGACATTACCGTTCTCGCGCATGTCCAGACCCTTTGTGGTCATCACAATGTCGAGTGCCTGATCCCAGGGAACATTCCTGAGTCGCAGCGTGACGTTGCCCTGCACGGTATCCGAGACGACAATATTTCGACCCGATGTTTCGGCAAGCAGCTGCAGTACCGCACGAGTCTCTATATCCTGAAAATTCAGTGTCAGACGCTGCCCCTCATATTCCTTTGTTTCCGAGAACAATGATGAGCTCGGATCTGTCGATTCCGGTGCCGGATTAATTTCGATCGTAAATTCGTTATCAGACTGATATGCAAGTTGCTCGTATTTTCCTTCTGCGGAAATGACGATTCGCGTGTCGAGATTCGTACGAATGGTGTCAACAGTTGTCACGGGAGTCGCAAAATCCATTACGTCGAGGCGACGCATCAGCTCTGCCGGTAATCCGGTGTCTTTAAATACTGCAACGACGCGACCACCTTCCTGGCGAATATCAACCGGTGTCGAAGGGTCGCTCAGGTTTATAAGTACGCGACCGCCGCCATCACGAGTTCGCCTGAAATCAACGCTGTTAATCTGCCGTGCACCGCTCGAGGCGAATGACGGTTGTGACCGTTCGGAGCTGCCAGTGAATTGCGTGGTTTGAGCAACTTCACCACCCGCAGAGCCCAATGTGACGAAAATAGTATTTCCGCTCTTGCGCGTCTCGTACGGAACCATTGAATCCAGGTTGAGTACAACGCGTGTCCGGCCGTTGGCTTCTGCAGTCAGTATCGTATCCAGGGGCCCCAGGTTGACGTCACGACGCCTGGATGAAAGTCCAAGAGTAGTCTCTGGAAGGTCGAGCGCGATACGCGCCGGATCTTCTATAGTGAATGCCAACGGTTCAGGTGCTGTGCCGCTGAGGATTAGCTTCAGCTCCACACGTTGTCCCGGCAGGCTCTGTACCTGAATGTCCTGCAGGCGATTGCTTTCCTGCGCATTTGCGGACAATCCGCAAACGAGCAGCAACGCCGCAGCCATTTGCATGACCCAACGTCGGTATGGTGTGCCGATCGTCGTCTTAAGATTAAGCGTCATTCCAAATACTCCCAGTTCCATTCAGGCATCAATCCGCCAGAGCAACAGCGGCTTCTCTTTCCAGATACCCACCGATCCCGTCAGAAATTATTTCAATTAGTTCAATTTCAGAATCATGGATCGCAATAATGCGTCCGTCATTCTGGCCCATGTAGTTTCCCGATATAACTCGGTGGACAAGGCCGTCCGAGGTCTGCACCAGACCAAAGCTGGTATCGCCTAGCTGTAATGTCCCGACCATTCGCAGCGTATCGAGAGGAAAACTCTCGAGAAACTCACGACTTCGCGACTCATCCGGTCGTGTACCGCCGTCCGCCGGTCCGCCCGCAACCTGCGGGGAATCCGGGACGAACGGAGAACGAAAACCGTGTGCGTCAGCCGTATAGTTGAATACTTCGTACGGACGGATTTCCGGCAGCGGATCAATGCGACCCCCAGGCAGCGCCTTGGTGTCATTGATGAACTTGTCGAGATCATCCATATCGCTTCCACAAGCGCCGAGCAGCAGCCCTGCGGTAAGCACCGGAATCAGTTTCCATGAGAAGAAAGCCTTCATTTAGTTAGCCTCCTCTTCGATATATCGGTAGGTTTTCGCGGTCACCTGCAAGGTTAGCAGATCGTAGTTTGACGGGTTTTCCGGCGAAATATTAATGTCGTGCAACGTGACAATACGGGGCAATGCCGCGATGCCGCTGACGAAATTGGCAATTTCATGATAACCGCCTGACAGGCTGATCGTAATCGGCTTTTCCGCGTAGAAATCCCTTGGAATCTCGGGTTGCGGCAAGAACAGTTTCTCTTGCAGTCCGGCTGCCAATCCTGTCTGCGAAATGTCGACAATCAGGCTCGGAATCTCAGTCTGACCTGGCAGCTGTCGCAACATTGTTCCAAACGACTGCAGCATCTGATCCATTTGCGTTTTATAAGCCTGGAAGTTGACTGCTTTTCTCTGCTTGTTCTTGAATACGTCTCGCAACGTCACTTCTTCCTGCTTAACTCTTTCCAGCGCAGGCGCCTTGTCCTCGATGATGGTGTAGTAAACGCCGGCTCCAACGACAATCACGAATACGATAGCGATAACACCCGCCCTGAACACAAGCGGCCATCGACCTACGTCGTTGGCGTCGAGGCTCTTTAACTCGTCGACGAAGTTCATTCATCACCCCCTGCTTCAGAGTTTGGGCTGACCTGCCTGAGGTTAACCACGAACTCCGCCTTTCGGGCCGGACCGGTATCGGTCGTTTCAACTTTGGTCACACTGGGATCCGTTAACCACTCAGACTCATCAGCCTGCCTCATCAATGCCGACACCCGGGTGCTTGATTGCGCAACGCCTTTCAGTTCTATCGCCGCGCCGGCTTGCCGCATACCATTAAGGTACACACCTTCCGGCAACTGACGTGCAATCTCGTCAAACAGATGGACAATCTCCGGACGGCTGCGCTGCAACTGTTCAATGATTTCCATCCGGGCAAGCAACCTTTCCTTTTCCCGCTCGAAGTTGTCAATCTCAGCAATCGTTTTTTCCAGAATCGCAATTTCTTCTTCAAGCCGAAGATTTCTGGCAGCCTGATGATCAATCATCTGGACAAAAGCGAACCATGTCAGACCGACAACGGCGATGGCCGCAACAATCGACGCGCCGAGCGCAATCATGAAGTGCTGCTGGCGTCGCTTGCGCTCTTCTTCGCGCCACGGGAGGAGATTAATGCTTGGCATGTTAGTCGAAGCTCCTCAATGCTAGTCCACAGGCTGTCAGGAGTGCCGTTGCATCTTTGTGCACACCTTGAGATTTAGCCTTGGACGAAATCTTCATCTGCCCCAGCGGGTCACCAACCTCGGTCGGGATTCCCACGCGGCTTGAAATGACATCGGCAATACCCGGGATGTTGGCGCAACCGCCACAGACCAGGATCATGTCCGGTTGCTCACGGCCGCCGCCGGAAGCCAGGTAGAACTGCAATGAACGACTGACTTGTTGAGTCATATCATCAACGAACGGCTCAAGGACTTCCGGTTGATAGTTGCTGGGCAGGCCACCCTGTTTCTTGGCACGGCCGGCATCTTCCATCGACAGGCCGTACGTGCGCATGATTTCCTCAGTCAGCTGTTGGCCGCCGAAAGCGAAATCGCGCGTGTAGATAACTTTAAGATCATGCAATACGCTGAAGGTCGTGCTGCTCGCACCAATGTCCACAATGGCGACTGACTGATTGGCACCATTGTCAGGAATCTGGTGGCTTAGCAACTGGCAGGCGTTTTCCAGAGCAAATGCTTCAACATCAACGATTTTGGTTGTAAGTCCGGCAGCATGTACCGCAGCTTGTCGCTGATCGACGTTTTCCGTACGTGTTGCGACGAGGAGAACATCCATCAATTCCGGATCATTCGCATTCGGACCGACGATTTCGTAGTCAAAACTGACTTCCTCCATCGGGAACGGAATGTACTGATCAGCCTGAATCTCAACCTGCCCTTCCATATCTCTTTCGGACAGGCTGGCCGGCATCTGAATGACCTTCGTAATAGCGGCATCGCCGCTGATCGCGATTGCAACATCAGTCGCTTTCGCACCGGCGCGCTTAACGGCTCGACGAATTGCTTCACCGACCGCCTTCGCATCCACAATCGCCTTTTCATTTACCGAACTTGGCGGGGTGGGCTCTGCTGAATAGGACTCGACACGAAACCGTTTTCCACTCTGTGACAGCTCGATCAGCTTCACCGAAGAGGTGGTTATGTCCAGACCCAACAGAGGCTGTGATTTTTTTCCAAAAAGCACGTGTTTTTCCTTCTAAGTCGGTAAGTTGCGAAGCAAAACTAACCTTGGCCTCAGCAAATCGATTTAACTATATATCAATAAAATGTTAAATAAAACGTGACTTTGTTCACGATCCTTCGATCCTCATAGTACTGACGAGATGTCTGCCGTTCCGTGAACTGGTTGGCGGCTACGATGCTCTCAGGAAAATTCTTCTCTGCATGTGATGGGCGTCGTGTTTCGCCGCTGAACCGGACGTGTAAAAGGAGTCCCCATAAACCGATCTGTGCTCGCTCGTGAGGCCCTCCGAGCGACCTGGCGCGCCCCGATTGACCTGAATTGCGAGCGTTTTCGACCCATTGCGGCAGGTGACGTTCGGTCGCTATCATTCGCCTGACGATCGTTGCCACCGGAAAGCCACATTTGAAAGGCAGCATCCCGTCAAGCAAACTTACCCGCAAGCAAACTTAACTCACGAGCTGGCTGCAAGAATATGGCCCCGCTCCCGCTGCTCCGTTCATCATTTTTGACCGGTTTGCCTCAAAACGCGCTCACGCATGCAAAACGACAGGAAACAACAGGCATCCTCCCCCAGCTCCACCGGCCGGACACGCCGCCGTCACGGACTGCGTTGGCTGGTCCTGTTGGTCGGCCTGGGCCTGACGGGCTCGGTAGCAGTCACCTCCGCTGTGATTGGCGCTTACTACTATGTGGCGCCAAGCCTGCCGAAGGCCGAAACCATTCGGGATATCCCGCTGCAGATTCCGCTGCGGATTTTCAGTCGGGACGGGCGCCTCATTGAGGAGGTGGGCGAGCAGCGGCGAATGCTCGTCGATTACGACGATTTGCCAAAATTCGTTGTTGACGCTTTCGTCGCCGCAGAAGATGACCGCTTCTTCCAGCATCCCGGGGTTGATTACCAGGGAATTCTTCGTGCATTTTTCCTGCTCGTCAAAAGCGGAGAAATTTCCGGCGGTGGCAGCACCATCACCCAGCAACTCGCACGTGACTATTTTCTGACGCGCGAAGAGCTGTTCACAAGAAAACTCCGCGAAGCGTTTCTCGCTTACCAGATAGAACAGACGTTCAGCAAAGAAGAAATCATGGCTCTCTTTGTGAACAAAATGTTTTTTGGACAAAGGGCCTACGGCGTCGCGGCAGCCGCGCAGGTTTACTACGGCAAGAATCTTCAGGATATTAACATCGCTGAAGCTGCAACTCTGGCTGGCGTTTTGCCAGCACCGTCTGAATACAATCCGGTACGTAGCCCCGCTAACGCCACAATGCGGCGGCGCTATGTTTTGAGCCGAATGAATGATTTAGGTTACATCGATGATAGCCAGCTCGGAGATGCTTTGGCGTACCCGGTCGAATCGAAATTGCACGGCACGGCGACAGAGTTGTCGGCGCCCTACGTCGCGGAGATGGTTCGCCAGGAAATGTTGTCACGTTATGGTGAGGCCACTTACTCTGCCGGCTATAGAGTCGTAACGACGCTGGATTCGAAATTGCAGGTGGCTGGAAATTACGCGATAAGAAATGGTCTGTTGGAATTTTCGCGACGTCGGGGCTATCGCGGGCCGCTCGCTTCGATCGAAATCGATCCCGAAGTCCTTCGCCAACCCCTGGTCGAATGGCCGGAGGAAGTTCAACTTACGTTGCAGAATTATGGCAATCCGGCCGATTTGTCGGTCGCAATCGTAACGGCAGTTAACGAAAACAATACCACCGAAATACTGCTGCAAAATGGTACGGTGGCAACGCTACCCTGGAATAGTATTTCCTGGGCCAAACCCTTCATTGACAGGGAAACTACCGGACCAGCACCGAAGTCAGCTGATCAAGTGCTGGCCCCCGGGGATATCGTCTACGTGATGCCGATTACGATCGGTGGCTGGGCGCTCGCCCAGGTTCCGGAGGTTCAGTCGGCGCTGGTCTCGCTGGATCCACAGGACGGTGCGATAACGAGTCTCGTCGGCGGCCTGGATTTTTCTCTCAGCAAGTTTAATCGAGCCAGCCAGTCTGCACGGCAACCGGGGTCGTCTTTTAAGCCGTTCATTTATTCTGCAGCACTGGAGGCCGGCAATACGATGGCGACGATCGTACTCGATGCGCCGGTCGTAATTAGTTCGTCGGCACTGGAAGGCCTGTGGCGTCCGGTGAATTACAGTGGCCGCTTCTACGGCGAACAACGTATGCGCGAGGCGCTGGTGCGCTCGATGAACCTCGCGTCCGTTCGACTGCTTCTGAATAACACTGGCATCCGTAAAGCGGTGGAACACCTCGCTCCTTTCGGATTCAACGAATCAGCGCTGCCTCGTAACGGCTCGCTGGCACTTGGCGGCGGCAACGCATCACCGCTCGATATGGCCCAGGCTTACGCGACCTTTGCCAATGGTGGCTACGCGGTGAAACCCTATGTGATTGATGCCATCATCGGCCCGGATGACGAAACGCTTTATCGCGCAAATCCATTGGTGGTTTGTCCGGAATGTGAGCCGGGCGAGGTGTCACCCGCGATCGGATTCTCGCCGCAGTACCCAATCGGAGATCCCGCTCTGAGTACGGAAGGAGCTGCTCCTGATGAGGTCACCGCTGGAACGGGTGGCGAGCCCGTCGAGACGCTCGACCAGACCGCTTCATTCTTGCAGATGGCAGAGCTTGGCGAATCGTTTCGGCCGGACGCGACTGCGGCGCCCGAACTTTTCACGGACGTAAGAAGAGCACCACGAATAATAAGTCCGCAAAATGCGTTCCTCATTCAGGACGCGATGCGTGAAGTGATTCGGCGAGGGACGGGTGTGCGTGCACGAGTCCTCGGGCGCAGCGACCTGTCGGGCAAGACCGGGACGTCCAATGACCGGCGCGATGCCTGGTTTGCAGGATTCAATTCCAATCTGGTCAGTGTTGTATGGGTAGGCTATGACGATGACCTTCCGCTTGGACCCCGCGAAGAAGGATCGCGCACTGCGCTTCCGATCTGGATCGAGTTTATTCGCAAAGCGCTCGCGGGTGTCCCGAACGAGCAGATGGCGATTCCGGAGGGAATTGTCACCGTTCGAATTTCCAGAACAACCGGATGTCCTGCAAGTGCGGGACACCCTGTGGAAGACGTCATGTTTGAGCACTTCCGTGAGGAGTTCGTGCCCAAGTGCGCTATATCAGAGAGCCTTCCGGATATCTTTAATGTCTCTGAAGATGAAGAATTGTTTTGATTGTGGCTAACATAGCAGGATGACCGCACTATAAAGGACAGACGAGTGGCAAGGAGAATTGCGCCAGCCAGTAGTCGCGGACGCGCTTTGGGAGGCGATCGGGCGCGGCAGGTAGTCGCTCAGGAGGCGGCTCGAATTATCGTCGATCATGGCGTTCAGGATTTTCGCCTTGCCAAGACCAAAGCTGCGGAGCGGCTGGGAATGACCGATCGCGGCTCTCTTCCCGGCAACAGTGAAATCGAGGCGGCAATCTCCGAGCATTTGCAAATCTTCGGCGGAGAAACGCATTCTGATCTGATTAAGGCGCTACGCCGCGCCGCCGTATCCGCAATGAGAATTCTCGAGCAATTCGACCCGCGACTGGTTGGGCCGGTTTTGTATGGCACGGCCGCTGCGGGTTCTGTCATCAATCTGCACGTTTTTTCCGACACGCCGGAATTGGTTGCCATTCGACTGGGCGAAGTCGACCTGCCGTACAAGACTTATGAACGGCGACTCAAGCGCCGGCGAGATCATGCAGAAACCTATGCTGGTTATCGCTTCGCTCAGGACGAATTTTCGGCTGAGGCAACCGTATTTCCGGTAGACGGTCTGCGTCAGGCCCCAATCAGCCCTGTAGATGGTCGCCCGATGAAGCGAGCGGATATGAGGGCCGTACTGGAATTACTGCAAGAGACAACCTGAAATCGGGTTGGAGCAGGGCTCTGACCCCGGCTTTTTCATCAGCCGCGTTTTTCAACGGCAACGTAATCTCGCTGTGGCGCGCCCGAATAGACCTGCCGCGGCCTGCTGATTCGACCGTGCGGGTCCGTAATCATTTCCCGCCAGTGCGCAACCCAGCCTACGGTTCTCCCAATTGCAAACATCACAGTGAACATCGACGTCGGGATCCCGAGTGCGCGATAGATGATGCCGGAATAGAAATCGACATTGGGATACAGGTTTTTCTCAATGAAATACTCGTCATTCAGTGCGACCTGCTCAAGTTTCAGAGCGAGTTCGAACAGTGGCGAGTCAACACGGCCCATTTTTTCAAGGACCCTATGGCACATGTCCCGAATTATTGTCGCCCGGGGATCGAAGTTCTTGTACACGCGATGACCAAAACCCATTAACCGAAAGGAGTCATCCTTGTCCTTGGCTTTGGCTACATATTTCGATATGTTTTTCGCGTCGCCGATTTCTTCGAGCATCTTCAGAACTGCTTCGTTGGCGCCGCCATGTGCCGGCCCCCAAAGTGCCGATATGCCTGCTGCGATCGCCGAATACGGATTTGCGCCGGAGCTGCCCGCCATCCTTACCGTTGACGTCGAACAATTCTGTTCGTGATCAGCGTGCAGAATGAAAAGAAGATCCAGCGCCTCGGCGGCGACCTGATTAATCTCGTAGTCCTCTGCCGGTACGGCGAACAGCATGTGCAAAAGGTTTTCTGTGTAATTCAGGTCGTTGCGTGGGTATCTGTAAGGTTGCCCGGCCGTTAGCTTGTGCGCAGCCGCGGCAATGGTCGGCAGTTTTGCGATGATGCGATGTGTAAAAACTTCGCGCGCGTCGGGATTATGAATGTCCATCGTGTCATGGTAGTAAGCGGACATTGAGCCAACGACCGCCGACAACACCGCCATCGGGTGGGCGTCGTAACGGAAACCGTTGAAGAATCGCAGCATGCCCTCGTTGAGCATGGTGTGCCTGCGAATCGATGTATCAAACTCCAGTAATTCTGCAGCGGTCGGCAAATCTCCATATAAAAGAAGGTAGGCGACCTCTATGAAATTTGAATGCTTGGCGAGCTGTTCTACCGGGTAGCCCCGATACATAAGTACACCGGCATCACCATCGATAAAGGTGATACTGCTGTCGCAACTGCCGGTTGACATGAAACCCGGGTCGTAAGTAAAGACCCCCTGCTCCGCGAAAAGCCGGCCGATTCCTATCACGTCCGGGCCGACAGTGCCCCTTCTTACTGGCAGCTCCATCGTTTTCCCGTCAGGGCTTGTTAGCGTGTATACATCTTTGCTCATAGCATCCTCATTCCGTGGCTCGCATCGAGGTCAGCGTTCATTCGTCGGACCACCTGGTGGCGATCCCATCGTGGTTGGGCCGAATGGCGGGCATAGAGAAACGCCAGCCGGCGACATTCTATGTTACCGGACGCGGGAAGTACGAATCTGGCGAAGGCAGGACCTGCCTTGGAAAAATACGCGCCGCTCTGCTAGCCGATACCGTATTTGCGGCGAAACTTGTCAACCCGACCACCGGAATCAACAATCTTCTGCTTTCCGGTATAAAAAGGATGGCAGGCCGAGCAGACTTCAATATTGAGGTCGTCACCTAACGTAGACCGGGTGGTGAATTCGTTGCCACAACCACAGACTACTTTGATCTCGCTGTAATTGGGATGGATCGCGGCTTTCATTTCAGGTGATCCTTACGGTGGAAGCGCTTGAAAAAGGGCGCGTAGGATATAGCGAAGAGATCCCGTCCGCAAGTAACCGCCCCTGGGCCGCCAAAACTATCCACAAATCCTGTGGATAACTCTGTGGAACAAATTTGAACTAATAGGCTAAGTGAGGATTTTTAAAGCGGAGTTTCTAGAATGTCTATTTTGTGTTCAATTTCATAAAATCTTTAATATCAAGGCATTACAAGTGTTTGTGAACGACCCGGCTGAGTTTAAGCGCTTATGGCACGGAAAAAACAGGCATCCGCCTGAACTTGTGTATAAGCGCATGGTGTCTTTGCCTCGTGTCATCCCATGGGTCCGGCACGACTTACGGCAGAAAGCGCGCCTGCAGGTCATTCAAAAAGCGAAAACCCGTCTCGGTTGGCCGCCAGTGACCGGGGCCTGACTGCTCGATCAGGTCATCCTGCCGGGCTTTTGCAATGGGCTCGCGGATCGACTCAATATCAAGTCCCGTTCGGTCACAAAAATCCCTCTCACTGAAACCATCAGACAGCCGAAGTGCGTTCAACATGAACTCAAATCCCAAATCGTCCACTGCTATCTCGGCGGCAGCGTCCTGCCACTGGCCACTCAGGGCCGCTTCGATGTAGGCCACCGGGTTTGCGGACTTTCGGTAACGCCTTGCGACGCCCGAGCGATCCGTCACCTTGCCGTGTGCGCCGGCACCGGCGGCGAGATAGTCGCCGAAAGTCCAGTAGTTGAGATTGTGTCTGCACCGATGGCCCTCGCGGGCGAATGCAGAAATCTCGTATTTCAGGTAACCGGATGCCGCCAGCAGATCATGGCATCGTTCCTGAATCGCCCAGGCAAGATCATCATCCGGAATTCCGTCAGGCGGGCGTTTGTAAAAAACGGTGTTTGGCTCAAGCGTCAGCTGGTAGTAGGAGATATGTGGTGGCGCCAGCATCAGCACACTGTTGACATCGTCGACCGCGCCAGCCAGGTCCTGCCCCGGCAGCGCGAACATCAGGTCAATATTGATGCTGGCAAAACCCGCGGCGCAGGCCTCCTCATAGGCTGACCGAATGTCATCCGGATCATGAATACGACCCAGGACTTTGAGCATGTTTGCATCAAAGCTTTGCGCCCCGATTGACAGTCTCGTCACCCCTGCCTTGCGATAAGCGGCGAGACTGCCGCGCTCGATCGTCCCAGGATTCGCCTCCATCGTGATTTCGCAGTCAGGACTCACAAGCAGGTGTTTTGTCGCAGCCTCGATGACTTCTGCGATTTCATCAGGAGTAAAGAAGCTCGGCGTACCGCCCCCGAGAAAGATTGTGGCAACCTGCCGTCCACCCGATCGCTGCCCTTCACGCTCGAGGTCGACCGATAGTGCGGCGACATAACGATCGCGTGGCGGGTTTTCGCCTGCCCGGTGCGAATTGAAATCGCAGTACGGACACTTCCTTACACACCATGGAAAATGCACGTAGAGAGAAAGCGGCGGCTGCTTCACGTCTATTCTATCCGGCATCGTTCGCGCACAAGGCGCTTGAGTTGACGAAACGCCTGGCCACGGTGGCTGATCACATTTTTTTCGTCGCGGCTCATTTCGGCGCCGGTTTTGTTCGCGCTCACGTCAAGGAAAACGGGGTCGTAACCAAAACCGCCGTGGCCGGATCGCTGACGCAAAATCCGGCCGCGCCATACCGCCTCCGCCACAAGAGGCTCAATTTCATTATCAGGAAACGCCAGCACGGCCGCACAATGAAAGCCGCCACCGCGATCCTCGTCCGGTACATTGTTCATTTCGTCGAGCAATCTTTGTACGTTCTGCTCGTCGCTAGCGTTCTCACCGGCGTAGCGGGCGGAATGAACGCCCGGCCGACCATCCAGGGCATCGACCACAATGCCGGAATCATCAGCTACTGCAGGAAGCCCGGTCCTGGTTGCCACATGGCGCGCTTTAAGCAGCGCATTTTCGACGAAGGTTTCACCGGTTTCCTCTGGCGAATCGATTCCAAGCTGCGCCATGGTCACTACTTCGATACCGAGATCGCAAAACAGGTCTGTAATCTCACGAATTTTTCCGGCGTTGCCACTCGCCAGGACCACTTTCCTGATCGGGACCAAGGTAAATTCTCTATCTGACCGATTCGATTGCGGCGACCTGCAGCTGCAGGATCTCATCGACGCCCTTGCCGGCCAGCTGCAGCAGTGCGTCGAATTCGTCCCGATTGAAGGCGTGGCCCTCGGCCGTCCCCTGCACTTCGACAAATCGTCCTGCATCATTCATCACAACATTCATGTCAGTCTCCGCGCGGGAGTCTTCATCGTAATCGAGATCAAGAACCGGCGTTCCGCGATAAATGCCGACGGAAACTGCGGCAATCTGGCCATGAATCGGATGATTCTTCAGCTCGCCGCTTCTGCACAATCGGTTCATCGCGATTTGCAGCGCAACGTAAGCACCGCTGATCGCCGCTGTGCGTGTACCACCGTCGGCCTGCAGGACATCGCAGTCAAGTGTTACTGTCCTTTCGCCCAACGCCTTTAAATCTGTTGCCGCGCGAAGCGATCGTCCAATCAGCCGCTGGATTTCCTGGGTGCGTCCGGATTGTTTGCCGCGTGCGGCCTCCCTGTCCGACCGTGTATTGGTCGAGCCGGGTAACATGCCGTACTCGCCGGTCACCCAGCCTTTGCCGCCGCCGCGCAACCACGGGGGCACGCGATTATCAACGCTGGCGGTGCAGAGCACCCGGGTATCACCGAATTCCGCCAACACGCTGGCTGCGGCGTGCCTTGTATAGTCAGTGATAAATCGTACCGGTCTCAATTCGTCGGGCGCACGGCCACTCGGTCGCATGAAATTCTCCATTGGTTTAAAGCAGATTTTAGTTGATGCCGGAAGGAAGCGGGGATTTTACTCGCCGAGCCAAAGCAGGGCCGTGGCTGTTGTGTTATCGCTATAAGGCGAGTTCATTTTGAGCGCTTTCATGCTAAGCGATTTGAGGTTTTCCGCGAGGGTCATCGTGGTTCGAGTCGCTACCTCAGCGATTTCATCGTCATTCATGCCCGACCAGAGCCCGTCCGAGCAGGCAAGCAGGACGTCACCCGGTAGCAGTGGTTTCTTGCGCGTAATGCTCATATCCGGAACCGGGGCATCGCCGCCGATACAGCACTCAACGAAGTTTCGCATCGGGTGATTCAGGGCCTCCTCCTCACTAATGGCGCCCTCCTGTATCAGAACCTCAACATGGCTGTGGTCCCGCGACCGGGCAACAAGACGACTCTTTCGCAGCTGATAAATCCTGCTATCGCCGATGTGGGCCCACCAGGTTCCGTTTTCCTGAACCAGGCAGACGGCGCATGTCGCGCGGGGCCTGAAATCTACTGCGAGGTCGACACCGATTTTCACGACTTCGTCGTGCGCCCTGGCCAGCGCCATATACAGAAAGCCCTGCGGATCGAATATTGGCAACGAGGATTTGGTAAACAGGTCCTGCACCACCTTCATGCCAACTTCGGCCGCCTGAGCGCCATCAGAGTGACCCCCCATGCCATCAAACACGAGCATGATGGCAGCGTCGGCGGCAACTACGATTGCTGCACGATCCTGGTTGTCCTGTCGATCTCCGACGGCGGAGACTTTTGCGTACTCGATTTTCATTTTTAGAGCGATCTGGCCTCAAGCGCTGGTCGGCGTCGGCCGGCCAGCTTAGAATAAATGCGTTCACAAGCAAAACGTACACATTCTCAAAACGGACTAATTCGTGCAGTATCGCGCGACCCTTAACCTTAAGTCTGTGATCGGCGCACCGTTATCCTACGTCGTTCCCGGAGATATCCGAAAAGGAATTGTTCATGTTGAGCAGTATGACCGGCTTCGCCCGAGCAGTAACCGAGACGCCATTCGGCACACTGACGTGCGAGATACGGACCGTCAATCACCGCTACCTTGATGTGCAGTTTCGTTTGCCTGATGAGCTGCGACCCAAGGAAATCGACCTGCGAAACACAATAGGCGAGACGCTCAATCGAGGCAAAGTGGAATGCTCCATACATCTGCGGCGATCGGCGACCGCCTCGCCTGAGCTCACGCTCAATGAAAGCCTCGTTAAACAGATCGGCGTACGAATTGGCGATATCACGCGACTGGTGCCAGAAACAAACCCGGTTGACCCTGTGGACATACTCCGGTGGCCGGGCGTTGTCGCGGAACCGGAGATCGACACGGAACCCTTGTTCGCGCAGGCCAGCTCGCTGCTCGACCAGGCGCTGGGGGCCATCCGTGTAATGCGTGCAAGCGAAGGCGCTCGCATTGTTGAAATGCTGACGACCCGCCTTGGTGAAGTCTCGATTATTGCCGGAGAAGTGCGGCGACGTATGCCCGAAGTGCTTGCGGCCGTGAGAGTCAAGCAAAAGGAGCGCATCGACAAACTGGATATTGACGCCGACCCTGCCCGTCTTGAGACCGAGCTTGCATTGATCGCACAGAAACTGGATGTCGATGAGGAGCTCGATCGACTGGAGAGTCACGTCAGCGAAGTGTCAGCGGCCCTTCACAAGAACGAACCTGTCGGCCGGCGACTGGATTTTTTGATGCAGGAACTCAATCGGGAAGCGAATACGCTCGGTTCGAAATCGGCGGACACCGAAACCACCAGCGCTGCTGTCGACCTCAAGGTCCTGATTGAGCAGATGCGCGAACAGATTCAAAACATTGAGTAGGTCGATTGAGCGCGCCCGGTAAATTATTCGTAATCGCTGCGCCCTCCGGTGCAGGTAAGACAACCCTGGTCAAAGCGCTGGTGCAACGAAACCCGCGTTTGCGATTTTCCATTTCATATACGACCAGGCAACCACGGGAAACGGAGGAGCACGGCCGCGACTATTTTTTCGTCGATCGCGACCAGTTTCTCGATTTGAAGGAACAGGGTGAGTTGCTCGAGTCGGCCGTCGTTTTCGATAACCACTATGGGACCAGCCGCTCCCAGGTAGATGCTCACCTCGCGAGTGGCGACAACGTCATTCTGGAAATCGACTGGCAGGGCGCACAACAGGTTCGTCAGTCAATGCCCGAATGCGTGACGATATTCGTCCTGCCGCCCTCTGTCCCGGAGCTGGAAAAGCGACTGCGCGGCCGCCAAACCGATAGCGACCCGGTCATCGCCAGGCGACTGGCAGACGCGCTGGGCGATATGTCGCATTGGGACGAATTCGACTACATCATCATAAATGAAAGTAAGGATGAGGCAGTGAATGAACTGGAGGCGATCCTGGCCGGCGAGGGCGAACCAAACGACATCAGGGCGCCAAATCTCAGGGCCCGGGTAAAAAAGATACTGGTTTAGGTCGAATATTGGGATAAACTCGCCGGCCTCGTTTTTTGCATAGTGCCTCAGGGCAGGTATTGGAGTAGGTATTACATGGCCAGAATTACGGTCGAAGATTGTCTTGAAAATATAGACAATATTTTTGAAATGGTGCTTGTCGCCGCGAAGCGCGCCCGTCGGGTCGCTCACGGTGCCGACGCCCTGGTTGAGCTTTCGAACGACAAACCAACCGTGATCGCATTGCGGGAGATTGCTGCTGGGCACATCACACCTTCGATTCTTGAAGAGATCGATCAGCCATCCACTGCAGAATTCATGCAGCCCGAGTCCCTTGATGAATTGATGCCGATGCGCGGCATCTCCATAGGCGACTAAACCCGCGATCGAAGCACGCTCAGGCGGCCGGAAACGACTTAACTTTTGGGCAACTTGCTGTCGGCGTACCTGTGATCATTCGGCGCCGATCAGTTGCGCGCAATTTACGCTCCGGGCGGATTGCCCGGCGACGAGCTATGATGTGCCATGGATTACGCCGCCACCTTACTTGCCAGATTTCCAGGTGCGTCCCCAAGGCGCAGCAAGGAGCTTAAGCAGCTTCTCGAAACGATTGAGGCCTACGCGCCCGCCGAACAGGTTGAGCTGGTTCTAAAAGCATACGAGTTCGGCGCATTGGCGCATGAAGGCCAGACCAGGCTGTCCGGCCAACCCTATATCTCTCACCCGATCGCAGTCGCGACCATGCTCGCCGACATGCACCTGGATCCACAGACGATCATCGCAGCCCTGCTGCACGATGTCGTTGAAGACACCGGAACGCCCCTTTCCAAAATTGAGGAACTTTTCGGCGGTGAAGTCGCCTCGTTAGTCGATGGCGTGAGCAAGCTCGACCAGATTCAGTTCACAACCCGGGCCGAGGCCCAGGCAGAAAGCTTTCGCAAGATGATGCTGGCCATGATCGAGGATATCCGCGTTATTCTCGTCAAACTTGCCGACCGGCTGCATAACATGGAGACCCTCAATGCGATGCCGCGCGAGAAGCAGGCGCGCATTGCGCGGGAAACGCTCGAGATATATGCGCCAATCGCCAATCGGCTTGGCATTAACCATATGAAAGTCGCTCTTGAGGACCTCGGATTTCGCTATCTCTATCCGTTCCGGTACTCGGTTCTCCAGCGCGCGTTAAATCGCAGCAAGGGTAGTCAACGCCAGATCGTCAAGAAAATTTCAGAGCGAATGCTAAAAGTGATGCGCGAAGAAGGGATAGACGGTGACGTACGTGGCAGAGAAAAACACCTTTACAGCATCTACAAGAAGATGGCCGGCAAGAAACGCATTCTGAGTAATGTTGTCGATGTTTATGGGTTCCGGGTCATCGTCGCCGATGTAAATGCGTGCTACCGCGTTCTCGGCATTGTGCATGGCCTGTACAAACCGATGCCCGGCCGTTTCAAGGATTACATCGCGATACCCCGTGTCAACGGTTACCAGTCACTGCATACAACATTGTTCGGACCGAATGGTCTGCCGATGGAGGTACAGGTTCGAACTGTCGATATGGATCGGGTCGCCGAATCGGGCGTCGCGGCACACTGGCAATACAAGGCCACCGATAAATCAACGGCGACGCCGCAGCGCCGGGCTCGCGACTGGCTTGCCCGCCTGGAAGAAATTCAGCGGACGGCTACGTCCGAAGAATTCCTGGAATCGGTCAAAGTGGATCTCTTCCCGGACAAGATCTATGTATTCACGCCAAAGGGCGACATCCTGCCGCTGCCGAAAGGGGCGACGGTCGTCGACTTCGCTTATGCAGTCCATACGGACGTCGGCGATCGATGCGTAGCAGGCAAGGTTGATCGCACACTCGTTCCGCTACGCACCGTGCTGCAGAACAGCCAGACGGTGGAGATTGTTACCGCGCGCGGTGCGAGACCGAATCCTAACTGGGTCAGTTTTGTCACGACGGCAAAAGCAAGAACGGCCATTCAGAAATACATGAAGAAGATGCGATCGAGTGATTCGGCGGATCTCGGCAAGCGCCTGCTTGATCGATCACTCAAAGATCTGGGCTCGTCTGTTCGAAAGGTTGGAAAGGTCCGCATGCGTGAAGCGCTCGACGAACTGGAGCTCGATGATGCTGCCGTACTTTATGAGCAACTGGGCCTCGGCGAACGGCTCGCGCCGCTCACTGCACGTTTGCTCCTGGGCAAAAAAGAAGACAGTGGCGAGTCGAAGAAGGCAAGCCTGGTGATAGCAGGCACGGAAGGCATGGTCGTCAGCTACGGCAAATGCTGTTACCCGATCCCGGGCGACGATGTAATGGGATACTTAAGTACCGGCCGCGGCGTCGTCATTCACCGAAATTCCTGCGGCAACCTGACTAATTTTCGCAAACAGCCCAAGAAGTGGCTGACGGTCAGCTGGGAAGATCAGATAGAAAGAGACTTTTCCAGCCAGGTCCTGGTTGAAACGGTAGACAAAACCGGGGTCCTTGCTGAGGTCGCTGCGGTAATTGCGGATTCGGAATCGAATATTGAGGAGGTTTCAGTTGATAGCCGACTTGAAGATATCTCCTCTATGAGATTCCTGCTGCAGGTAAAAAACCGGGTTCACCTGGCGCGCATCGTGCGCAATGTACGAAAAATGCCGAATGTCATACGGGTTAGTCGCGACAACGCGATAAAACACTCATCACGGAGAACGAAGTGAGCAAAAAGCAAATAACAAGCGACGACGCACCGTCCGCAATCGGAACGTATTCACAGGCAATCAGGAGCGGCAACCTGGTATTCATGTCAGGACAGATACCATTGGTCCCTTCGACCATGGAAATCGTCGATGGTAATTTTGAGGCTCGCGCACGTCAGGTCTTCGACAATCTGCGTGCGGTGGCCGAGGCGGCCGGTGGCAATCTTGATCAGATTGTCAAACTTACGATTTACCTTACTGACCTTGGTAATTTCGCGACGGTCAACAGTGTGATGGAGGAGTACTTTTCAAAGCCGTACCCGGCGCGCGCCGCGCTTGGCGTTGCCTCATTACCCAAAGGGGCCGATGTAGAGGCCGAGGCGATTCTGGCACTTTAAAAGGAACGGCATGCTCGCGTGAACAATCGCGACAACCATACAGGACCCGGTTTGAGTTCGCCGCTGACCGTGTTGCAGGGTGTCGGCCCCGCGCTGGCCACCACACTTTCGCGCCTCGATCTGTTCCGCGTTGAGGATCTGCTTTTCCTCCTACCACTTCGTTACGAAGATCGAACGACACTTAATCCAATAGGCTCCGTGCGGCCGGGTATGCGATGCCTGGTAAATGGCGAGGTGCTGTTGGCGGAAGTCGTTTACCGCGGGCGGCGCAATATGCTCGTACGGATCGGAGACGGGACCGGACAGATTACGCTGCGTTTCTTTCACTTCTCCAGGCAGCAACAGGCACAGTTTCAAATCGGCGCGACCGTTACCTGTTTCGGCGACGTTCGACCTGGCCCGGTTGGTCTGGAGATGGTGCATCCTGAGTACCGCGTATTGCGAGCCGGTCAGAGTCCATCTGTCAGCGATTCGCTGACGCCGATTTACCCGATGACAGAGGGCGTCCAGCAAGGCCGGCTGCGAAACCTCGTCAATCAGGCGCTTACGCTGATGCAAAAAGAAGCGCCGGCCGAATTACTGCCGAAAAAGATACTCGATGTGCTGGCGCTTCCCAGGCTTAGTGTCGCGTTGAACTACCTGCACAATCCGCCGCCCGACGTTGACCTGGTCAGTATCGACGCAGGCAAGCACCCGTGTCAGATCAGGCTGTCATTTGAGGAGTTACTCGCACATTACATGAGCCTGCGAAATCTCCGGCACCTCGCCAACCAGGAGTCGGCAGTTCCGCTGAAGGATCCGGCTGGGCTGCAACAACAGTTTATAAGCGGCTTGCCTTACACATTGACGAACGCGCAGGAGCGCGTTGTCGGCGAGATCGCTGCAGACCTTCGTCAGCCTCACCCGATGATGCGACTGATTCAGGGTGATGTTGGCTCAGGCAAAACCGTCGTCGCTGCAGCCGCCTGCGCTCAGGGGCTTTCATCGCGTGTACAGGCCGCCGTGATGGCCCCGACGGAGTTGCTGGCAGAACAACATTGGGTCAGCTTTTCGGAATGGTTTCAAAAGTTCGACATCGAACTTGCCTGGTTGTCGGGCAGCCAGAAACAGTCAGCACGAAGGAACTCACTCGAGGCCATCAGGAGCGGCCGCGCACGCATCATTATCGGTACGCATGCCCTGTTTCAGGAAGGTGTTGAGTTTGACAACCTGGCCCTCGTGGTAATCGATGAACAACATCGTTTCGGTGTACACCAGCGTGTTGCACTTCGAAACAAGGGCGTTGGGGGCAGTGGCCATCCTCATCAACTGGTGATGACCGCGACACCGATACCGCGCACACTGGCAATGGCTGCGTACGCGGATCTCGATACGTCCATTATTGACGAGCTGCCGCCGGGCAGGCGGCCGGTGACCACGATTGCGTTGCCCGACACCCGGCGTGGTGAAGTCGTCGAGCGTGTACGAGAAGCCTGCGCGAACGGCCAGCAAGCCTACTGGGTGTGTCCGCTCATTGACGAGTCCGAGATTCTCGACTACCAGGCGGCCGAGGCAAGCTACGAGATGCTTACTACCGCGCTTGCATCATTGCGCGTTGGCCTGGTCCATGGACGCATGAAGCATGGAGCGAAGGACAAAATTATGCGTGCGTTCAAGAGCGGCGATGTTGATGTACTTGTCGCCACCACTGTCATCGAGGTGGGTGTCGATGTGCCGAATGCCAGCCTGATGATCATCGAGAATTCCGAGCGTATGGGCTTGTCGCAGTTGCACCAGTTGCGAGGACGAGTGGGACGGGGTGCTGATCAGAGTCACTGCGTGATGTTGTACAAGCAACCGCTCGGCCAGCTTGCCCGGAATCGCCTCGCCGTCCTGCGGCAAACCAATGATGGATTTCTCGTTGCGCAGCGTGATCTTGAACTGCGTGGACCCGGAGAATTGCTGGGCACCAGGCAAACCGGCCTCCCTGAGTACCGTATTGCCAATCTTGTCCGTGATGCCGACCTGATGCCGGTCGTGCAGGAAAGCGCGGAGACCATACTCGCGCATCACAAAGAAGCTGCAGCAGCCATTATTCGTCGCTGGCTGGGCGATGCCCATCAATACGGCAAAGTCTGAATCTGTTATTTTCACATCTATGCCTCAGCAAAAATCCGACAATGAATGATCCGGCCCGCAAGCAAGTTGTGAAAAGGCTTTCGCCGGGGTTTGTCACGCAGCTGAAGAACTACGTCGAGCTTATGCGTTTGAATAAGCCAATAGGCGTCTGGCTGTTGCTTTGGCCAACGCTGTGGGCGCTGTGGCTTGCCGGTCGCGGCCATCCGGACGGCGGAGTTTTTCTTGTGTTCATTCTAGGCGTCATCGTGATGCGCTCGGCCGGATGTGTCCTGAACGATTTCGCCGATCGCAATATTGATCCCTACGTGGAGAGAACGCGCTCCAGGCCCATCGCATCCGGCGCTGTCGCACCGATGGAAGCGATTACTCTGTTTGTCGCGCTGTCGCTCATCGCCATTGGTCTTGCGGCGATGCTCAACCGACCTGCACAGGTCCTCGCCATCATCGCCGCTGGTCTGACCATAATTTATCCTTTCATCAAGCGTTTCGTTTCGATTCCGCAGTTTGTGTTGGGCGCGGCATTCGGTTGGGCAGTGCCGATGGCCTTCGCCGCTCAAACGGGTGAGGCAAAACAGATCGCATGGCTGGTTTTTGGAACTGCGCTTATCTGGGCTGTAATTTACGACACGTTCTATGCGATGGTCGATCGCGAAGACGACCTGAAAGTCGGAGTCAAATCTACCGCGATATTATTTGGCGACGCTGATTTGTTCGTCATCGGCGGGTTGCAACTGCTAATGCTCGTCGCGCTGATATTTGTTGGCGATATGGCTGACCTCGGTGCCTGGTATTTCGGCGCGATAGTCGTTGCAGCGATCATCATGGCCTATCACCAGTGGCTGGCCCGCAATCGAATTCCTTCCGAATGTTTCAAAGCATTTCTCCACAACCATTACATCGGCATGACCATATTTATTGGAATCGTATTGCATTACACCTTCACTCCCGGCCTGCCCTAGACACGACGCCGGAATCGGGCTCTGACCCCTTTATTGGGCTCTGACCCCTTTATTATTCAGTTTGCAGTTGTTGAAGAACGGGCAACCGTCAGGACGCCGACCTTTTTCGCTCCGGCATCCAGGAGCGCTCTGGCCAGATGTTCGCACGTGGCGCCCGTTGTCATTACATCGTCGATGATCAACGGATAGCTCGCGGTGAGTTTTCCCCGCACTCCGAATGCTCCCTGGAGGTTTTTTTTACGCATGGACGACGACAGGCCGGATTGAGTTGGGGTCGGTCGAAGCCGGACGACGTTGCGAAGCGTTGGCAGTTCGACGTGCTTTCGCAATTCACTACAAAGCTCGTCCGCTTGGTTGAATCCTCGCCTGATGTAGCGCCATCGATGCAACGGCACTGCGACCAGCGCATCGCACTCCCTGAACGCCATGGTCAGCATCGGAAGGAGTAGGGATGCAAATGCCGGCGCATACATCAATTGACGGCGAAACTTCATGGCTTTCAGTGCGGAGTCGACAGGGAAGGCATAATGCAATGGCGATCGTGCCTTCGCGTAGGCCGGGGCTCGCTGCTGGCAGGCGGCGCAACAAACCCCATCCGGCTGCCCGCTGAACACCGGTTGCCCGCATCGTTCGCAGAACGCGTCGTTCCAGGGCAAAGCATCCATACACCTGGTGCAAATTCGCAGGCCGTTTTTTATGTCGCCGCAAAAAACGCAACACTGCGGGATCAGGTTCAGTACTGTTGGCAACATGCACAAAGCATGGCGGGACTAACGTTAATTTGCACACCGCGAATCCGGTGTTTTTTGCGTGAAAAAGTATACTAGCCTGCATGGCAACCACCGAGAGCACTTTGAGACTCAGAGACGTCCGGCGAAGATTCGATCGCGCGGCCTGCCAGTTCGATGAGGCGAACTTCGTGCACGATGCATGTTTCGCGGGACTTCTGGAACGTCTTGGGCCTGTAACGCTCGCACCATCCCGGATTCTGGATCTCGGCGCCGCAACCGGTCGCGGAAGTCGACAGCTCGCCAAGATCTATCGGAAGAGTCGCGTAGTCAGTTTCGACGTCTCGGGAAACATGCTCAAGATCGCAAGAAAAAGGAAACCGCTGTTTTCCGGACTGACTGAATTACAGGGAAACGCCATGCAGATTCCGTTACAGACCGGCAGCATCGACCTGGTGTTCGCGAATCTTTTGTTGCCGTGGATCGACGATCTGCCCGTGTGTCTCACCGAGATTAACCGGGTCCTTAAGAAGGGTGGTGTATTCGCGTTTGCGACGCTGGGCCCGGATAGCCTGCTAGAGCTTCGCCGTGCGTGGTCAAGCGCTGACGATGGCCGGCATGTCAATGACTTTCCCGATATGCATGATGTCGGAGACGCCCTGGTGAGAGCCGGCCTGGCGGATCCGATTCTCGATGTCGACTATCTGTCCGTTACCTACCGCGACAGCGGCTCCCTTTATCGTGACCTGACAGCCAGCGGCGCACGAAACAGCCTCGTCGAACGGCGCGAAACGCTGACCGGAAAAAACCGTTTCCGCAACATGGAACAAGCGCTGCGACAGGGACGAGGGGACGGTTATTTGCTTCTGAAACTGGAGCTGGTCTATGGCCATGCCTGGGGGACTGGTCCCCGTCCGAAGGCCGGTGAATATCTTCTTGATCCCGCGAGCATCACCCGCCGATAACGCGTTACAGTATCGCCATTCGAAAAAGTTCCGTGACGCGCGTAACGGTGACACTTAAGTTTATGTTTTTATTACGGTTGTTATTTCCAGGTGTGCACCCCCCGGTTTGCATGGCGATTGGCCTTTCAGTAAACTTCGCGTGCTTTTTGACTGGTACATGCCTGTTTACTCGCACCCCATAAAAAACTGCGCTGTTTCAATGACTTGGCGCAGATTGCAGTACTCGTCGCTGCGTGGAATACATATTGCGGGCAAAGAGCCACGGATAAGAAAATGCTGGATTGCGATGGCCCCGGGCCATTCTGCAAGGTGAAAATTCAATGATTCGAAAACTTTGTACGAGTGTGCTCGCATTGCTGATTGCAGGCGATGCCTTCGCAGACTGGGCTGTGAACATGCCGAAGGGCGTGACCAGGCTCAGTGCTGAGACGTACGAGATCCACATGGTCGTTTTCTGGTGGTGCGTCGCGATTGCGGTGGTCGTATTCGGCGCAATGATCTGGTCGCTCATCAATCACCGCAAATCGAAAGGCGCGGTTCCCTCGCAGTTCTCGCACAGCATGATTGCGGAAGTTATCTGGACGACCATTCCCGTCATTATCCTGCTGATCATGGCCGTGCCATCCGCCGAGCTGATGATCAAACTCGAAGATACGCGCGACCCGGACCTGACCGTTGTCATCACCGGTTACCAGTGGAAATGGCATTACGCCTATCAGGGTGAAGACGTTTCTTTTTACAGCACGCTCGCCCGGCCCAGCATGGCAGCACGTCGCCGCAATTCCGGAATTGACCCCAGTACGGTTGAAAACTACCTTCTCGACGTCGACAACCGACTGGTCGTTCCGAAAGGGGCCAAGGTTCGGGTGCTGCTGACATCGAACGACGTCATCCATTCGTGGTGGGTTCCGGAGCTTGCCATGAAGAAAGATGCTATCCCGGGATTCATGAATGAAACATGGTTCCGGGCCGAGGTTTCGGGCGTCTACCGTGGTCAGTGTGCGGAACTTTGCGGCATGGATCATGGCTACATGCCTGTCGTTGTTGAAGTTGTTGAGCGAGAAGCGTTCGAGGTTTGGCTCGAAAATGAAAAAGGCGGCGCAACTCCGGTAGCGACCGCCAGCGGAGAGCTGAAATGAGCGGTGCAATCGCAAACGCACATTCGAAGCACGATGACCATGGCCCCGTAAAGGGATGGCGCCGATGGTTGTATGCAACCAATCACAAGGACATTGGAACAATGTACCTTGTATTCAGTCTCGTGATGTTTTTCTGCGGCGGATTGATGGCCCTTATCATTCGCACCGAACTTTTCACCCCCGGACTGCAGTTCGTCGACCCTTCGTTCTTCAATCAGATGACGACGATGCATGCGTTGATCATGGTCTTCGGTGCCGTAATGCCGGCATTCGTTGGTTTGGCCAACTGGATGATCCCGCTGATGATTGGAGCGCCGGATATGGCGTTGCCGCGAATGAACAACTGGTCGTTCTGGATATTGCCGGTCGCATTCAGCATTTTGGGCTCTACATTGTTCATGTCGGGCGGCGCGCCGGCCGGCGGCTGGACAATGTATCCCCCGCTGGTGCTGCAAACCGGAGATGCCTTCCCATTCCTGATTTTTTCGGTTCACCTGATGGGGCTGTCTTCCATCATGGGCGCGATCAACGTCATCGTAACAATCGTCAATATGCGCGCACCTGACATGACACTGCTGAAGATGCCCATGTTCGTGTGGACGTGGCTGATCACCGCGTACCTGTTACTTGCGGTAATGCCGGTACTTGCCGGCGCGGTGACGATGTTGCTGACCGATCGGTTCTTTGGCACCAGTTTCTTTCTGGCCGCCGGTGGTGGTGACCCGGTAATGTTCCAGCACATATTCTGGTTCTTTGGCCACCCGGAAGTTTACATCATGATTCTGCCCGCCTTCGGCGTAGTATCGGAGATCATTCCGACGTTTTCCAGGAAACCATTGTTCGGCCACGATTCGATGGTCTACGCCGCGTCGAGCATTGCGTTCCTGTCGTTTATCGTCTGGGCACATCACATGTTCACAGTCGGCATGCCCTTGACCGGTCAATTGTTTTTCATGTTCGCGACGATGCTGATTGCGGTGCCGACGGGCGTAAAAGTTTTCAACTGGACAGCGACGATGTGGAAAGGTGCGATGACTTTCGAAACACCGATGTTATTTTCGCTCAGCTTCCTGTTCCTGTTTACGATCGGTGGTTTTTCAGGCCTGATGCTCGCGATTGTGCCGGCCGATATTCAGTATCACGACTCGTATTTTGTCGTCGCCCATTTTCACTATGTGCTTGTACCTGGATCGATTTTTGGTGTGATGGCCGCTGTATATTACTGGATGCCAAAATGGACCGGGCATTACTACAACGAGAGACTTGGCAAAATTCATTTCTGGCTGTCGACCATATTCGTCAATGTGACCTTCTTCCCGATGCACTTTTTGGGCCTGGCCGGCATGCCTCGACGCATTCCGGATTACGCAACGCAGTTTGCGGATTTCAATTCGATCGCCAGCGCCGGTGCCATCGGTTTTGGCCTTTCACAACTTCTGTTCGTGTACATCGTTATTCAGTGCGTGCGTAAGAGCGGTGCAATTGCCAGCCAGGAAGTCTGGGATAAGCCACGAGGGCTTGAATGGACCGTACCGTCTCCGGCCCCGTATCACACGTTTGAGACGCCACCCGAAGTGTCACCCGGCGCCGCGTTTCCGTAGTGAGGCAGATTGTGGATAACACACAGAATCGAAAGGATATCCGCAGGACGGCAATTTATCTGACCGTGGTAGCGCTCTTCTTTTATGGCGGCTTTATCCTGATGGGCGTGCTGCGGGCCTGAACTGAAATGACCGAATCAAGACAACCCGATCCGATCAGCACCAGGGCGCTTTCAGTGCGCCTGCTGGTGATGGCCGTGGCAATGTTTGGTTTCGGCTTCCTGCTGGTACCGATCTACGACGCGTTCTGCGAAGTCACCGGTTTCGGCGGGAAAACGGCCAATGAGGCAGCCACGAACGTCGCTGTCGGCGCCGATCAGAATCGTGAGATCAAGCTGGAGTTCGTCACCACGGTTAACGAGTATGCTCCATGGGTGTTTCGTTCAGGAGTGGATGGGATGACCGTTCACCCTGGCGGACTTTATGAAGCAACGTTCATTGCTCGAAATCTTACGGACAGTCACAAAGTTGCGCAGGCTGTTCCGAGTGTGGCGCCTCAGCAAGCGGCAACTTACTTTAAAAAGCTCGAGTGTTTTTGTTTCACAACGCAGGAGTTTGCGCCGGGAGAGGAAAAGGAAATGCCGGTTCGGTTTATTATCGATTCGAAAATCCCTGATTACATCGACACCATTACGCTTTCCTATACATTTTTCGACACGGCCCGGCTAACGGACAACTCCCCTCATACGGCGCAACCGGGACACAAGGCCCGGTAAATTCGGAATCACTAATCACTATGGCACACGCTGAAGATCGCTATTACGTACCTCATGGCAGCCACTGGCCAGTCGTTGGCTCAGCCGGTCTGTTTTTTCTCATGGTTGGCGTTTCGATCTGGTTGAACGGCGCGGATACCGGTTTCTGGGTGATGCTGGCCGGCGCCGCCATCGTAATTTTCATGCTGATTGGATGGTTCGGCGAAGTCATCGGCGAGAGCGAGAGCGGTCGATACAACAGCCAGGTTGGCATGTCGTTTCGCATGGGCATGTTCTGGTTCATCTTCTCGGAGGTCATGTTCTTTTCGGCATTTTTTGGCGCTTTGTTTTATGCACGAAATATGGCGGTGCCCTGGCTGGCTGGGGACAGCAATAACTTTTTCACCAACCTCCTGCTCTGGGACGGCTTCGAGGGCTCCTGGCCCACGAACGGGCCGGGAAATGTTGGTGGTGAATTTGAAGTAATGGGCCCATTTGGCCTGCCGCTGATTAATACGGCAATTCTGATGACGAGCAGCGTCACGGTAACAATCGCACATCACGCGTTAATTCACGGTCAGCGGAATCTTCTTAAGGTCTTTCTCGCCACGACGTTTCTGTTGGGTTTTATCTTCGTCTTCCTGCAGGCGGAGGAATACATCGAAGCCTACCAGCACATGAACCTGAAACTGTCCTCGGGAATTTACGGCTCAACGTTTTTCATGCTGACAGGCTTTCACGGAATGCACGTAACGATTGGCGCCATTATGCTGACGATCATCTGGCTTCGGGTTTTGAAGGGTCACTTTACGCCGGAGCGGCATTTCGCGTTTGAAGCGACCGCATGGTACTGGCATTTCGTCGACGTCGTGTGGGTTGGGTTGTACGTATTCGTCTACTGGATGTAGCTTAAGAGAAAAGGGGTCAGAGCCCTTTTTCCCGGTGACGATGCTTGGATTTATTCACCTGATCTTCGAAAAGGGCTCTGACCCCGTTTCTCTTACTGACCCGGTTTAGATTGATTGGGAGCACTAAAGATCAATCCGCGGTTGTCGGCAACCGGCTTTTAGTCCACGAGGGCGGATTGGGGGAATATCCAGCCCTGGAAATAACCGAAGATCAGAAAGCCTATTAATATAGCTGACAGCAGCACGCGAATTTTCAAAGCGGTAAGGACACGCGCGGAGCCCTGATCATCTTTCGTCAGGAACCACAGCCCGGATCCCAGGCTAACCAGGATCGCTATCAGAATAATGATCAGTGTCAGTTTCATCAGCGTGTTGCGGATCAGGCCACTATCGGTGCCTGAGAGTATATCGTGATCGAAGACCTGATAGAGACTCCCCTGTTTCGAAAATATGCACCGCCCGTTGCGGGCTTGCTGTTTGTTGCATTGTTCGTATCGCTGGCAATGTGGCAACTCGAGCGTGCCTCGGAGAAAAGGGCATTGCTGGATTTGTTCGAAAGCGATGCCCCCTATATGCAAACGGGTGAATTCGGGTCACTGGGCGCATTCGATCGCATACAGGTTGATGGCGCGTTCGAGGGCAACCGACAGGTTCTGATCGATAACATAGTGCTGGATAGCCGTCCGGGTTATTACGTCATCACTCCATTCAGAATCGCTGTCGACAATCGCCTGTTGCTCGTGAATCGAGGCTGGGTCCCAAAAAACACGATCACCGGTGATGCACCTCCGATAACCGTTGGCCAGAATCAGAGAACAGTTCGCGGGCTGGTCGGTAATTTGCCAAGGGTTGGCATTCGCCCGGGCGAGGCCTTCGAAGGTTCCAAAGAATGGCCGAGGGTGGCGGTTTATCCAAATCTTGATGAATTTTCGACGGAACTCGAAGAAGCGGTTTCGCCCATTGTGGTGTTGATGAGTCCCGGGGAGGATGACGGCTTCGCGCGTCAATGGCGACCGAATGTCAGCGGACCGATGATGCATTATGCTTATGCGTTCCAGTGGTTCGCGATGGCCGCGACAGTTCTGGCATTGCTTTTATGGCACCTTGGAAAAAGGCGACGAATTGGCTCAGCAACTTAACAGCGGCGGTCGACTGCAGATTGGAATCATCGCGCTTGTGTTTTTCGGGCCGATCATCTTTGCCACCTGGATGTACGCCACCGGCCAGCTGCGACCGGTCGGCAGCACCAACCATGGCAGTCTGCTTGACCCCGTTATCAACCTGGCAGAATCTTTGCCAGAGTCCTCGCGTATGTTAGGAGCGACCGATGCGGCCTGGAAGCTGCTGTACGTCAGCGAGGCCGGCTGCGATGTGCCATGCCATGAGGCGCTGGTTCGAATGCGACAGATCCGTCTGATGCTTGGCAACGACATGGACCGGCTGGGCCGCATATTCTTGCACGACGAATCCCTGCCGGATAAAGTGAATCTCCTGGAACAGCATCGCGGCCTGATAACTATTAGTGACAAGGGCCTCGGTAAATTGCTGGAGGAGAACCGGCCAAAGGACCTGCCGCCGGGCGGAATCTACCTGGTCGACCCTCTCGACAACCTGATAATGTATTTTTCGCCCGCCATAATACCGGGTGACATGGCAGATGACCTGAAACATCTCCTTGAACTGTCCAGAATAGGATGAAAGCTTGACCGCGAGCACACTGCAACAAGGCCTTCAATGGCGCGACTACTATGAGCTGACAAAGCCGAAGGTCGTGATGCTGATTGTTTTTACCGCGATCGTCGGGATGGTCCTGTCGGTTCCAGGATGGCCTGGCGCAGTACCTCTGGTTATCGGTTCACTGGGTATTGGCCTTGCCGCGTCATCCGCTGCAGTCATCAATCACGTCCTCGACTCACGCATCGATGTGCAGATGTCGCGGACACACAATCGCCCATTGCCGCAGGGAAAATTGCTGGAATCGAACGCACTGATTTTCGCGTTCGGCCTCTGCGTCATGTCGATGCTGCTGTTGTGGTTTGTGATCAACCCGCTGACTGCGATGCTGACTTTTTTGTCGCTGATCGGATATGCAATCATTTACACCATCTATCTGAAACGCGCCACGCCGCAAAACATCGTTATCGGTGGCGCCGCCGGTGCCGCGCCGCCGATATTGGGCTGGACCGCGGTAACCGGTGAAATCCACAGCGACGCATTGCTCCTGTTCCTGATCGTTTTTACCTGGACGCCGCCGCATTTCTGGGCCCTTGCGATTGCGAAAAAAGATGATTACGAACGAGTCGGCATCCCGATGTTACCCGTTACACATGGCAACGAATTCACGCGTCATTACATTCTGCTTTACACCATTTTGATGGTGCTGGTCACGATCATCCCCTATTTGTCCGGCATGAGCGGCTTGATTTACCTCGCGACAGCGCTCATCCAGGGCGGCATTTTTCTTTACTATGCGGTACGCCTTAAAAGCGACGATGGTGTTGAATTACCCATGAAAGTCTTTCGATTTTCGATCAACTACCTGATGATTCTTTTTGCCGCGTTGTTAGTCGATCATTACTTGCTCTTTCGTATTACGCTCTGATCACTCCTCTGGTCCCTGTCCCCAGTTCTCAGTTTCCGCAAAGGAAGCTTGTGAAATAGGCGTTCGTAACTACACTCGGGCCTATGAACCCGGTCGATCACCATCAACAGACGAGCTTTGATGTGTTGCTGCGGCCACATCTCGACCGCCTTTATCGTCTGTCGTTTCGCCTCACCGGTAATCGGCCGGAGGCCGAGGATCTGTTCCAGGACGTCCTGACCAAGATATTTCCCCGCATGGCAGAACTGGTCGAACTGGAAGAGGCGGGTTCCTGGCTATGTAAGGTCATGTACAACCATTTCATCGACAACCGGCGCCGCTTCGCGCGGCAGCGACTGGTCGTCGTGGGCGAAGATCAGGTACCGGGGAAAGAGCTGGAATCACTACCTGGCCACCTGGACCCGGTCAAGGACGCCGAACAGCTGGATAACATAATGCAGCTGGACCGTGCACTGAATACCTTGAGCGAGGAGCATCGAATGGTCGTCATGCTGCATGACTGCGAGGGTTATAAACTCTCCGAAATTCAGGAAATAACCGGTGCGCCAGTCGGCACGCTTAAATCCCGCCTGCATCGGGCGAGGGAACGGCTTCGTGAAATTCTCGCTGCCGATGGAACCTATTCCGCCGATTGATCGTGTCTGGAAGTAACGAGGAAAGAAACCATGGCCTGTAAACTCATCACTGAACAGCTCGACGACTATCTTCTGGGTGCACTCCATGGCACGCAAATGGAGTTGCTCGATCGGCACATTGATGAGTGCGTTGACTGCCGGCAACTGGTTGACACGTCGCGTGAGCTCCACAAACGGCTGGAGAATTATGGGAAGTCTGTCATGCCCCGGCCGGATCCTGTATTTTTCGACCGGGCGATTGCTAATGCAGTGCAAAGCGGTGTGCGTCGTCAGCGGAATCGCTGGGTGATGACCGGCTTCGGCGGCGCAATCGCTGCAGCGGTAATGGTGTGGATTGTCAGTGGTGTGTTCTTTACGGCAGCCGACATCGACGATCCTGCTGTTCCATCAGTCACGATGGCGTTGGAGGCTCCACAAACGTTTAACCTCGTTTTCGCATCGGCGACGCCATTGATCAATGCAACGATGACCGTAACATTGCCGGTCGGGATTGAGATTGACGGTTTCGCCGGGCAACGAGAAATTACCTGGCAGACCAGCCTTAAAGAGGGCAGAAACGTTCTGCCGCTCACGCTGGTCGCGATTTCGCCTGTCGGCGGAGAACTTTTGGCCACCTTGCAGCACGAGAATGACGACAAGATTTTTCGCCTGCAGGTGATTGTTATCTAGTTTTAAAGGAGCTTCGGTACTACCGAAGTATCAAACGGAGTGAGTAAGATGAAACAGATTAAATTGTTTGCGGCCAGTCTCGTGCTTAGTTGCCTCGCACTGTTTCCTGCGATAGTTGCAGCCGACATTGCTGAGCTTGATGTCACGATGAAAGTTCTCGATCGCGTCGCGGACCTCGACGGTGAGGTGCTTGAGATGGTCGGACCCGTCGCGGAAAATGACAGCGAAGGCGATCACGACTCGAACGACGATATGCACGATGGTGAAGAATCTGACGCCGACGACGATAGTCGTGATGAAGAAGAGACCGCGTCTGGTGACGACATGCGTGACGAAGAATCTGACGAATTCGAGCATGACGAAGACTTCGTATCTGACGAAGACGAAGAGCACTCTGAAGAGGAAAGCGACTTCGACGAAGGCGATGACGTTGATACTGACGAAGTCGACGAGGAAGAAATGGATCATGACATGGACGACGACGAGTCCGATGATGACGTTGCGTCTGACGACGTGGCTGACGACGATGGAGCTGACGGCGACCTAGTTTAATCTCCGATACCGCTCATCGGCGCCGGACCCAGGGTAGACGCCGTTTCCGCTGACAAGTCCGAAAATCCCTCCGTTGGTTAACCAATCGGGGGGATTTTTTTGCGCCATGTCACACTGTTGACACGCAGTTAGTGCGAATTTTCCATAATCGGGCAGAATTCGACTCATGTATTGAAGGGATGGCGTCCCCTCTGGAGTCCGGAACATTTTGATCTACGTGACAAATCGACTCGGTCCTGTGACCAGCTTGATGCGACGTATTGTCGCGGCATTTGCACTGCTTTGCCTCGTCCCGGTCGCGCCTGCGCTCGCCGCAACCGCGAGCGAATTGTTCGCGGATGGCAATCGGCTTTTTCGAGATGATCTTTACTGGGCAGCGCTATTGCGTTATCGGGAAGCAGCTGACGCCGGAATGGATACGCCACTACTCCATTACAATACAGGTGTCGCCCATTACCGGGCGAAGCAACACATTCGGGCGAGAGATGAATTGACAAAGGCGGCGAGTTACGGTCCGCTGGAAGCGATTTCTCACTACAACCTCGGGTTGAACGCTTACGCGTTTGGCGACCTGGACGAGGCGCTCCGCTGGTTCCGCATGGCCCGCGATCAACCGCAGAATCAAGACATTAGCCGTCTCGCTCGGCGCGCAATAAGGGAATTGCAGGACGAGATCTCGGCCGATTCGCCCGTTACATTAGCCGCTGCTGTTGAAGAAAAGGAACGGAACCTGACGTATCTCGATTTGCGAGTACGTGTTGGTGCCGGTATTGACGATAATGTTTTCCGTTCGCCGAAGGATCCGTATATTGATCTGGCGGATCCTGCCCAGCCGCTGGTCACGCCAGTGGTTCAGTCCGGACTTTTCGTGCCGATCAGCCTTTCCGCAAGATACCAGGTCAACAGCCTGGAGAATGAAGGCTTCTTCGGCAGCTATCGTTTCGGCGGCCGATACTACCAGGATGAGAATCTGAAAGCGGCCGATGAATATCTCCACGAGGCAGCATTTGGCAGCGAGTATCACCGACGTACGGAAGAGCGCGAGACCGGTGTGTACAGCGCTTTCAAGATCGCCCAGCACGATGAGAATTACGTCGATCCCGACGACGGTCTGGAGCGTCAGCTTGCGGGCGAGGACATCTCAAACCGGATGTCTTATCTGCGTTACGGTCCTGAGTTCTGGGCAAGTAAACGATGGGGTGGGCTGACGCTCGGGGCACGAGCGAAAGGACAACTGTGGAACTACGACGAAGTTGCTGCGGTTCCCGAATACGATCACGAATACTGGACTGTCGGCCTCAATGGCCAATACCGGTTCACTTCGACCTCATTGTTGCGCGTTACAGCTGAGTATTACACCCGTCGCTACAGCGATCGAACATCATTCGAGCTGGATGGTACACAGCCGCTTGGCAACCCGACGATTCGTTACGACTACATTGAACTCGGGATCGAGGCACGCCAGCGCATCACTAACTGGTTGTGGTTCAGTGTCGATTACGAGCGGACGGAACGCGAAGATCGCTATCTGGGCTACAACAATTTCGTTCGTGATGGCTTCGGCGCCGCATTCCACTTGCAGCTCGGTCGGCGTTTCGATCTTGATGCCTCGGTGTCCTACTATCTTTACGACTACGAGGCTGCCTTCGCATTTCATGAACCCGCGGCAGGTCGCAAAACTCAGGAATCTGCTCTGGGGCACGTGACTGCAACTTTTGAAATGACACAAAGCCTGGATCTCGTTGCCGAGTACCTGGTTCGCGAAGTCGCGTCAAACGATTTTCGTATTCAATACGATCGCGCGCAGGTACTACTCGGCGTTCGCTGGTCACCTTGAAACTGTTCGTTCCCGGGGATTGCTAGGATTCTTTTTGCATCGGTGTTTCCGCCGATCCAATCGCCTCAATCTTTGTTAGACTGCGCCCCCTGAAGCGCTCTTACGGCCACGCAATAGCAGTCATGGACGTCACCCCGATTCTCGAATCACTCAATGAGGCGCAGCGCAAGGCTGTTACGGCCTCTTCTGCTCCCTTGCTGGTAATCGCCGGTGCCGGCAGCGGGAAAACGCGTGTTTTGACTCATCGCATTGCGTGGTTAATCGATGTGGAGGGTGTGTCGCCACAGGGTTTACTCGCGGTGACCTTCACCAACAAGGCTGCCGCAGAAATGCGTGGCCGGATCGAATCTCTCCTGAACATGCCGGTTAACCATTTGTGGATCGGCACCTTTCACGGGCTTGCTCACAGATTGTTAAGGCGCCATTGGCAGGAAGCCGGTTTGCCACAGAATTTTCAGATCATCGATTCTGATGATCAGCTTCGCATCATCAAGCGCTTGATCAAAAACCTGGAGTTCGATGAAGACCGCTGGGTGCCCCGCGAAATTCAGTACTTCATCAATGGACAGAAGGACGAAGGCCTTCGGCCACAGCATCTCGATGACGAAAATGACCCTAACCGCAGGCAGCAAATCGCGTTCTACCAGCAGTACCAGGAAATTTGCGACCGTGGCGGGCTCGTCGATTTCGCCGAGTTGCTGCTGCGTGCACACGAATTGTGGCGCGATAACACTGCATTGCTGGAACAGTACCAACGACGCTTCCGCCACCTGCTGGTAGACGAGTTTCAGGACACCAATGCCATTCAATACGCCTGGCTTCGATTGCTTGCCGGCAAGGAAGGCGTTCCTTTTTTCGTTGGCGACGATGACCAGTCGATCTATCGATGGCGTGGCGCGCGCGTCGAACATATACATCGATTTCAGAAAGATTTTCCAGGAGCGTCCACCGTCAAGCTTGAGCAAAACTACCGCTCGACAGAAACCATTCTTGACGCCGCGAACGCGGTCATCGCGAACAACAGCTCCCGTGTTGGAAAAAATCTGTGGACGGAGGGCAGCAAAGGCGAGCCGATTCGCATCTACTCTGCGTACAACGAACGCGACGAGGCTGAGTTCGTGGTTGGCAAACTCCGTACCTGGAGTGATCAGGGTCACGCTCGTGCTGACGCCGCGGTTCTGTATCGATCGAATGCGCAATCACGGGTTCTTGAAGAAGCGCTGGTCAATGCCAGGATGCCTTATCGTGTTTATGGCGGATTGCGCTTTTTCGAGCGGCAGGAAATCAAGGATGCGCTCGCTTATCTGCGCCTGATATCGCATCGTGACGATGACAGTGCATTCGAGAGAGTCGTAAACAAACCGACCAGGGGTATCGGCGCGAGAACCATTGAATCTATGCGAAGTTATGCCCGCGCGAACAGTTGCTCACTGTGGCGAGCCGCAGGCGCAGTTGCGAGTGAGGAATTCAACGGCAGGGCTTCTACGGCAATAGTTGTATTTCTGAACCTCATCGAACGTATGGCGAAAGAGACTGACGGCCTCGATCTTCACGAGCGGGTCGATCATGTCATTGGTGTGAGTGGCCTGGTTGAGTTTTTCAGGAAAGAAAAGGGGGAGCGTGGCGAGACTCGCATTGAAAACCTTGAAGAGCTGGTAAGCGCAGCCAGGGGATTTCAACCGGACCCGGCAGAGGAAATGTCACCACTGGATGCCTTTCTGTCACACGCTGCGCTGGAAGCTGGCGAAGGCCAGGCGGATGCCTGGGAAGATTGTGTGCAGCTGATGACGATGCATTCGGCAAAAGGTCTCGAGTACCCGCTGGTCTTCATGTGCGGCATGGAAGATGGGCTTTTCCCGCACCAGCGATCGATTGCCGACCCCAAGGGACTCGAGGAGGAACGGCGCCTGTGTTATGTGGGCATTACCCGCGCCAAGGAAACGCTGTACTTGACCCATGCAGAGCAACGTCGATTGCACGGCATGGATAGCTTCGCGCAGGCGTCCCGGTTCATAGCGGAGATCCCCGAGGAACTGGTAGAGGAGATTCGTCCGCGCATTCAGGTCAGCAGACCGGTCAGTTCGATGTCCCGGGTCGGGCGACGCCCAGGTGGTAGTATCTCGCCAGCGGCGGAGCTCGGAATACGCCTGGGACAGCGTGTTCGGCACGCGAAGTTTGGTGATGGCGTTATTCTGAACTGCAGCGGACAGGGCGCACACGCACAGGTCGAGGTTAATTTCGAGGCTGTCGGCACGAAAATTCTCGTGCTTGCGTATGCCAATCTCGATCTCATGTAAAATGACCGCCGGACAAAGAGCCGCAGACACATAATGAAAATACTAATTCTCGGTGCCGGTCAGGTCGGTTCATCAGCGGCATATCACCTGTCGCGTGAAGAAGCTAACGAAGTCACCGTTGTCGACCATAGCGCCGACGTCCTGCGTGAATTGCAGGACCGTCTCGACATTCGTACGGTCGTAGGCCATGCGGCTTATCCCGATGTCCTTGAGCGTGCCGGCGCGGACGATATGGATATCATCGTTGCCCTGACGGACAGCGACGAGACCAATATGATTGCCTGCCAGGTGGCGTATACGATTCATCACACGCCTACCAAAATCGCGCGTATTCGTTCAGCCGACTATATGAATGCCCGCAAACTCTTCGCGCAGGACGCTATCCCGGTCGATGTAAGGATCAGCCCCGAGCAGCTCGTCTGCGAATATATAGAGCAACTGATTCTGTACCCGGGCGCACTTCAGGTGCTCGATTTCGCCAATGGTCGCGTGCGATTGGTCGGCGCGCGCGCCGATAAACGTGGCTCACTAGTCGGCCAGAAGATAGCCACTCTCAGAGATCACATCCCGAATACCGAGGGCCGCATCGCAGCAATCTATCGTGATGGCAAGTCGATGCAACCGGATGGCGAAACCATTATCCGTGAGGATGACGAGGTGTTCTTCATCGCGGCGCGACAGGACGTACGGGTCTTCATGAGCGAAGTGCGGAAACTGGAGGACCCTGTAAGGCGTGTCGTCATTGCCGGCGGTGGAAACATCGGCGTGCGATTGGCATTGGCACTTGAGCAGACGAACCAGGTAAAGATCATCGAACGAGACCCGAAACGGGCTCGCATTATTTCAGAACAGTTGAACAAGGCAATCGTACTTGTCGGTGACGCTGCTGATGAGGAATTGCTCCTTGAGGAAAATATCGACAACGTCGACGTTTTCTGTGCGCTTACCAACGCAGAGGAGTCCAATATCCTTTCCGCCATGCTCGCTAAACGCCTTGGCGCACACAAAGTCATGGCGTTGATCAACCGGCCCTCCTATGCAGAGCTGGTCGAGTCTGGTTCGATCGACATCGCCATCTCACCGCAACAAGTGACCATCGGCTCGTTGCTTGCTCATGTTCGACGGGGCGACGTCGTCAAGGTGCATTCGTTGCGGCGCGGTGCAGCCGAAGCAATTGAGGCCGTTGCCCACGGTGATGCCAATTCATCGAAGGTTGTTGGGAGAAAAATTGAAGCATTGGATCTGCCGCGGGGCACTAACATAGTCACGCTGGTTCGCGGCGATCAGGTAATCATGGCACATCATGATACTGTTATTGAGTCGGATGATCATGTCATCCTGTTCATGACAGACCGACGGAAAATAGACAAGATTGAAAATCTGTTCCAGGTCGAAGTTTCTTTCATTTGATTCGCCCTCTGACGTCCGGAAATTGTGATCAGGATATAACACGACGATGAACTGGACTGTCGCAATTCGCATTCTGGGTCTTCTGCTGATGATGTTCAGCGTGACGATGATTCCACCGCTAATTGTCAGCGCCTGGTTTGGGGATCAGTCCTGGCTTCCTTTTGTGGAAAGTTTCGTCATCATTGTTTTAGCGGGACTCGTAGTCTGGTTTCCGTTCCGGGGAAGGCGCAAGGATTTGCGTTTGCGTGATGGCTTCCTGGTAGTCGCCTCCTTCTGGACTGTACTTGGCACGGCCGGTGCGCTGCCGTTATTTCTTGCCGACGTGCCCTCGATGTCATTCACTGACGCGGTCTTTGAATCAATGTCCGGCCTCACGACGACGGGCGCGACGGTTCTGACTGGTCTCGACTCGCTCCCCGAGTCCATTCTTTATTATCGTCAGCAATTACAGTGGCTCGGTGGCATGGGAATCATCGTGCTCGCCGTTGCCGTTCTTCCAATGCTGGGTGTTGGCGGGATGCAGCTCTATCGTGCCGAGACGCCGGGGCCAGTCAAGGACACGAAACTGACGCCGAGAATTACGGAGACCGCGAAGGCGCTCTGGTATGTTTACCTGGCGTTCACGCTGGCATGCATGTTCGGTTATATGCTTGCCGGCATGAGCGGTTTTGATGCGCTGTGTCACGCGTTTTCGACCGTTGCTATTGGTGGCTTCTCAACGCATGACTTGTCCATCGGCTACTTTGACAGCGCGGCTATCGATATCGTCGCGATCGTTTTCATGTTATTGGCCGGTGTCAATTTCTCGCTGCACTTCTTTGCGTGGAAGAATGTGTCAATCCGACACTATCCACATGACCCGGAGTTTCGAGCTTACATTTTCATACTTGTCGTCGTGTCTTCGATCGTTGTGGTTTCGTTGTTCGTACTTGGCACGTACAACAGTCCAACTGACTCCTTGATTAACGGTTTGTTTCAGTCCGTTTCGATCGCGACCACTACGGGCTTTACGACTGCAAACTATGCCGCCTGGCCAGGGGCTTTGCCGGTGCTTTTGATCTTCGCAAGTTTCGTTGGTGGTTGCGCCGGGTCAACCGGCGGCGGAATCAAGGTTATACGCTGGCTGCTGATCGCCAAGCAGGGCGCACGCGAAATTGCGCGTCTTGTTCATCCTTCGGCCGAGATTCCGGTGAAACTGGGCCAGAGCGCAGTCCAGTTCAGGGTGGTTGATGCCGTGTGGGGCTTCTTCTCCGTCTACATAGTCGTTTTCGGCGCAATGCTCCTGGCGATGATGGCAACCGGACTGGATCAGGTCACCGCATTTTCAGCCGTTGCCGCCACGCTGAACAACCTGGGTCCGGGCCTCGGCGAGGTGGCTGCCGGTTTTATGTCGGTTAGCGACACGGGCAAATGGATCGCTGTTACGGGAATGCTTCTCGGGCGCCTCGAGATCTTCACGTTGCTGGTTCTTTTCACGCCAACTTTTTGGCGGCACTGATGCAAGACAGTGGCGGGCCCCCGGCCCTCAGCACCTTTGTTGACAGATTCAGCGCGGCCACAGGTCGGGCAGTATCCTGGCTCACGCTGGCGATGGTCATCGTAAGTTTCGTCATCGTAGTAATTCGCTACGTATTCGACAGCGGTTTTATCTGGCTACAGGAATCTCTCGTCTGGATGCACGCGATCGTGTTTATGCTTGGCGCTGCCTACACGCTGCAATGTGACGAACACGTCAGGGTCGATATTTTTTACCGCGACATGCGCGCTCATCGTCGCGCGGTGGTGAACCTGTTTGGCGTACTCCTGTTCATCTTTCCGCTTTGTGGTTTTCTTGTTTTTGAAGGATTCGATTACGTTGTTTCGTCATGGAGAATTCACGAGGTGTCGTTGAACTCTGGCGGACTGCCCTACCCATTCGTTCCGCTTCTTAAATCGGTCTTGTTACTCATGCCTGCAGCGGTTGCGCTGCAGGGGTTGTCATTGATGCTCCGCTCAGTTCGTCAACTGAGGGCTGATTAGCGATGGAATGGGTCGCATTATTCCTGTTCCTTGCTGTCATTGTGTTGCTGCTTGCGGGGTTCCCGGTGGCGTTTTCGCTCGGGGGCACGGCCCTGATATTCGCGATGGCGGGTGTTATCGGCGGCGGGTTTGAGTCGGCTTTTCTTTCCGGCCTTCCGAGCAGAATTTTCGGAATCATGACCAATGAGACGCTAATCGCCGTCCCGCTATTTGTTTTCATGGGCATTACGCTTGAGCGCGCACGAATTGCAGAGGACCTTCTGGACACGCTTAGCGCATTGTTCGGTTCACTTCGTGGAGGCCTGGGTATATCAGTCACGCTGGTTGGCATGTTGCTCGCAGCGAGTACCGGGATCGTGGGTGCAACCGTGGTGACGATGGGGCTCCTTTCATTACCGACAATGCTCAAGCGCGGCTACTCTCCTGAAGTCGCCACGGGAACAATTTGCGCTTCCGGCACGCTGGGCCAGATCATCCCGCCATCGATTATCCTGGTGATGCTGGGTGATGTAATGTCGTCGGCTTACCAGTCGGCGCAACTGGCATTGGGCAATTTTTCGCCGCAGACGGTTTCGGTTGGAGATCTCTTCGCCGGGGCCCTGGTCCCGGGGCTGCTGCTGGTCCTGCTTTATATTGCCTACCTGGTTTGCCTTGCGGTTTTGAAGCCAAATCTGATGCCCCCACACCCGACATCCGACGATAAAGTCTCAGCTCGGAGAATCTTCAAGGCACTGGCGCCGCCACTGATACTGATTTTTGGGGTCCTAGGCTCGATTCTCGGTGGCATAACGACACCTACCGAAGCTGCCGGTGTCGGGGCGATGGGTGCCATGCTGATAGCGCTTCAGCGCCGTGGGCTGTCGATGCAACGGCTGCGCGAAATCATGTCTGGCACACTTCGTATCAGCAGTATGGTGTTCATGATTTTGATCGGGGCGTCGGTTTTTTCCCTGGTTTTTCGTGGCTACGGTGGTGATGACGGCGTACGGTCGATTCTCAGTTCGCTGCCTGGCGGAGTTGCGGGTGCCGTTGTCGTTGTGATGCTCGTGATGTTTCTGCTCGGCTTCGTACTGGATTTCATCGAGATAACATTTGTCGTTGTGCCGATTGTCGCGCCTGCGCTGTTGATGATGGGTCTGGACCCCGTATGGCTGGGTATCATGATTGCGGTAAACCTGCAGACTTCATTCCTGACACCACCTTTCGGATTTGCATTGTTCTATCTTCGCGGCGTCGCACCTGCGGAGGTGACGACCGGGCACATTTATCGTGGCGTCATCCCCTTTGTCGTCATCCAGATAGTGGCGCTCGGAATTCTGGCGCTATTCCCGGCGCTGGCCACATGGCTGCCGGACTACCTGTCCGGGTGACGCCGGAACCACCGGCAAAGTGGGCAGGATTTTTTACCCGGTTGACGACCTCGACTGATCGCGCTTTCTCGACACGGTGAATGCTTCGTCGTTAAACCACAGCCCATTATATTTTTGCAGTATTTGCGACGTGGCTTCCAGGTATTCACCGGAAGATACCACTGGTTCCAGCCGCTCATCTTCGATTTGCGAAACGTAAATCGCCGCATTCCACGCGGCAAACAACGTCGAGGTTCCGATCGATTCGCTGATCTCGTCTGGCAGTGTGTGCATGCGATATCTGAACAATGACGTTGCGTCAGTGCCCGGATTGAATTTGAAGTGCCGGGCTTCGCTGCCGAGGTGCGCCGTGAGTGTTTTGATCAGTTCTTTTCTGTGGACCCGGAACGGATTTTCCTCGGGCCAGATTTTTTGCACCAATTCGACGCCGGGATCGCGACCAGCGGACTGGATAGTGATCGCCCTGCCGCCCGGGGCCAGGCTTTTGACAAGCGGCGCAAGCACTTTCCTCACCTTAAAATCGGCACCCATGCGGGCGCGCCAGGGTTGCGAGATGACTGCAAGATCGTAGTTGCCTTTTCCGGCCTGACCCTTCCTTGGAATGACACCATCGAGAAGAAATCGCTGATCTTTGCGATAGATCACCATGACGGTCGGCTTCACGTAGAGCGGGTTTCCTGTTGTTTCGCTTGCCCTGACTTGCCAGCCATCGACAAGCGCCTTGTCCACGGAACGCAGTTGTTCCCCGAATCCGTGTGCAGAATCGCCCTCCAGGGAAACTTCGAGCCAATTGAGAGCCGCCGCTGTATCCGCGTCCCGCGGCATCAGCCACGGTGCTTCGGCGTAATAGAGATTGGTGAGAATAATGACGCTTGCTGGGTGTTCGACGAATCGATCCGGAATTTTTTCCAGAGACAATCGAATGTCTTCGAGGCTTATTTCCTTGCCAACGACATAGAACGGAATCGTGGGGAAGCGACGGTGCATAGCGCGAAGAAGGTGTGACAGCAGTGTCCCGTCACCCATGCCTGCATCGAACAGACGAAACGCCGGTGGTGTCGGCTGTATATGCGGCAGCTCCTGAGCCGCCCTTTCCGCAACCACCCATTTCTCGTCGCACGTGTTAACAAACGACAAGTACTTTTGTCTGTTGTCGTAAAATCGAAACGGTCTCTTGTTCGTAATGTGCGTTGGCTTACGTTTCATTTTTTTGTCTGACATGCCTGTTACGTAGTTTTGGTCGCCGTTATAGTTCTCTCGCATTCATATACGCAAGCTCAGTGATGCGGTGATATGGAATCACCTTGCTCTGGAACGCATCAAAGGATGCCTTAATCTTGGCAGCCGACTCATCTTCTGCCGCCATTTCTTCCAGTACTTCCGCGCTTAGTTTCTTCAGCAGCCTCAAAACGTCGTCTGGCAATTGCCGCAGTTCCACGTTTGGATCTGATTTGATTTGCTCAAGCGCCACCGCATTGCCCCATGTGTACTCGGCCATCATGTCGTCGTTGATTGCCTGGCAAACCGTCGCCACAATTTCCTGCAAGTCTGCCGGCAATGAATTCCACGCATCTTTGTTCACGGTACATTGAAGCATCGGCCCCATTTCGTGCCAGCCCGGGTAATAGTAGTAACGCGCAGCCTTATGCAGGCCGAGAGAGATATCGTTGTAGGGACCGACCCACTCGGCCGCGTCGATTGCACCTGTCTGCAATGAAGTAAATATCTCCGACGCCGGCACGGTTACCTGTGTTACACCGGCGCGTTGCATTACCTCTCCACCGACGCCGGGGATACGCATTTTCAGTCCCTTCAGGTCTGCAACGGACTTGATCTCTTTGTTAAACCAACCGGCCATTTGCACGCCTGTATTGCCGGCAGGAAAGGGAATAACGTTGAACGGCTCATAAAGCTCGCGCCAGAGCTCGAGTCCACCGCCGTAATATAGCCAGGCGTTGATCTCATGCACGGTTTGCCCAAACGGAACGGTGGTGAAGTACTGTGCGGCCGGTACTTTACCGCGATGGTAGTACGCGGAATCATGACCCATCTGAACTGTGCCTCGACTGACTGCGTCCAGCACTTCCAGCGCCGGGACCAGCTCGCCGCCTGCATAGATCTTGATTTTCAGTCGCCCGTTCGACGCTCTGTCAATCCGTTTCGCGAGGTTTTCGACGCCGACACCCAGCCCCGGGAGCCCGGGCGGCCAGGAGGTCACGAGGTTCCATTCGAAAGTCTGCTGCGAATCGGTAGTGGTGTCCGTACATTTGGTGCTTTCCTGGGCGCACGCGGTTATTCCGGCTGCCGCGGCTATGCCGGTGACAAAGTGTCGTCGTTTCATGTGGTTTGGGGCCCTGGTTTGCTGTGAACGGGGCCGAATAGTGTAGTGGCCCTGACATCACGTGCAAACCGCTTTTTCCGGATCCGAATTTACCACGACGGCGCCGACATTTAGAACGATCGTACTTATAATATCCACTACCATACTAATACGTCAATTATGGATATTTCTATTTATATCTTGCGGAATAGTTAAGCATTTGTGGTTATCCACAAGGATATTTCGTAAAAAAGTGGCCCCGACCGGGTGATCGGGGCCTCCGTCCCTGGCGCGGGCAAACGGGTTTCCACCCGTTCTGACCATCCATTGACAGATTTCGCCGCCCGGTTTGACACCCCGCATGGTGGGCCGACCGGGATCCGGACGCCTTGCCCGCAGGGACAGCGTGCCATGACACATAACCCGCGTGGCGAGCATCAAATCCGCGACGTATTGACACATTTGGCGATTCTTTGCGTTGGCGTGACGCAAACGACCGGTATCATGGCCGGGCACGATGCCTGTAAATCGCATCGGGCTGCCGGCGGCTATTAAGGAAAATGCTTTGTCATGATCGCCCTCATTCAAAGAGTCAGCGCGGCCAGCGTGATGGTCGACGGGGATATCGTTGGCGAGATACAGCGCGGCCTCCTGACGTTACTTGCGGTGCAGCCAGGCGATACCCAAGTCACTGCGGCGAGGCTCGCCGAGCGGGTTTTGACCTATCGCGTATTTCCGGACGAAAACGATCGAATGAATCACAGCCTCGTCGATCAGGCCTTTGAGCTTCTCGCAGTGCCACAATTTACGCTCGCTGCGGACACCCGCAAGGGCACGCGGGCCAGTTTCACGCGCGCCGCGGCTCCGGAACTGGGAAGTCGGCTTTTCAAAGAATTTGTGGACGAGTGCAGGAAGAAACTGCCCACTGTCGAAACGGGCGTTTTCGGCGCAAATATGCAGGTCCAACTGGTCAACGATGGGCCCGTAACCTTCTGGCTTGAGGCGTGACCTCCGACCGGTTTTGTTGCGCTTACGCCTGTATCATGAACATAATTCGCACCCCGCCGGGCGGGGCCAAACAATTGTAGATGGGGCAACAAGCCCCGGGAGATAGAGAAGATGTTTGCCAACGTCAGTATTTGGCAGCTGTTGATCGTACTGGTGATCGTGATCGCCATATTCGGTACCAAGCGCCTCAAATCACTCGGCTCGGATCTCGGTAGTGCAGTGAAAGGCTTTCGTTCTGCCATGAGCGAAGCGGATAAGGAAACCACCGAGCAGCTCGGCGACAAGTCAAAGGACGCAAATTTTGACAACACGCCGGCCGAAGAACCCGCCAAAGAAAACCACAACTAGTCCGGTCATAGAAAATGTTCGGAGTCAGCGGTGGGGAGCTGATCATATTGCTGGTGATCGGGCTGGTCGTATTGGGTCCCGAGAGATTGCCACGCGTGGCCAATCAGATTGGAAGCTGGTTGGGCCAGGCGCGCCGCATGACGCGAGTGATGAAGCGGCAACTCGAAGAGGAACTCGACCTGGACGAGGTGACGAAAATAAAACCGCCACTGCCAAAGTCACGCGAACCATCCACAAAAGCGGACTACGTGCCACCCCGGGATGATGATGACTTTTCCCCGCAACACGCTCCCGACGAAGTTGGCACCGGTGTAGGCGAAGACATTTACGCCAACGAAGAGGATCTGGCTGTCACCGAGGCCGATCGCGGCGTGGTTGGCGCTATTTCTGACGATCCGCCGGTACACGTTGAGGACGACGTGGCAGATCCGGCAGAAGAGAAAACCGCAACGTGACAGACAAGGCTAAAGCAGCGGCGGATACTCTTGTGGAGGATCTGGCGGAAGGCACGCTGATTTCTCACTTGATTGAACTCCGCGATCGCCTGCTGAAAATGTTCGGCGCAATTATCGTACTGTTCATCGTCCTCGTTCCGTTTCGCGGCGAAATTTTTACAATGGTTTCCGAGCCGCTGATTGACGTGTTGCCTGAGGGGCAGATGATCGCGACGGATGTCGCTTCTACATTTCTGACGCCCGTCAAAATGGCTTTTTTCACCGCCTTGTTTCTCGCAATGCCCGTTGTGCTTTACCAGCTTTGGGCATTTATTGCGCCAGGACTTTATAAGAAAGAAAAGAATTTCGCATTTCCGTTGCTCGCATCAAGCATCGTATTGTTTTACCTCGGCATCGCGTTTGCTTACTACATTATCTTCCCGCTGGTTTTCAAGTTTTTCGTCGCTGAAGCGCCAGCGAACGTGATAGCGCAAACTGACATCGCCAAGTTCCTCGATTTCATCATAACGATTGTTTTCGCATTCGGACTGGCGTTCGAAGTGCCAATCGCGACAGTGTTAGTTGTCTGGACCGGACTGACGACCCCGGCAAAACTTACATCTGCAAGGCCGTATGTTTTCCTCGGGGCGTTCGTTATTGGCATGTTCCTGACGCCACCGGATTTCATCAGCCAGACGTTATTGGCTGTACCGATGTATGTTTTGTTTGAACTTGGCATCGTGATGTCGAAGGTCTTCAACATTCGAAAAGAAGAGCCGGAAGAAGAGGCCGCTGCAAGCGAGTAGACGACGCTCAGGATGGTAAAGCAGGGTCAGAGCCCGGCTCTGACCCCGCCAGATCAGGCTTCGATAAATTCTTCCCAATCGCTTTGCACTGGCTTCGCCGTCAGCAAACTCACCGCGACCAGCGTCGTAACCGACACGATTAAAGCCGGAATCGCGATGTAGTCCGTATCCATCGGAAACGAAATGCCGAGGACGCTCAATCCCTCCGCGCTTTCCTTGTAAATTGAATTCAGTGCTGCAATTGTGATGACGGACAACATCCCGGACGCGATCGACGCGACACCCCCTATTCGAGTAACACGTTTCCAGAAAAATGCAGCAAGCAACGGTGGTGCGAGCGACGCTCCGATCATCGTATACGACATCAGTGCCATCTCAAGAATCGTTTCAAACTGACTCATCAGGAGATAGGCGAGTACGCCGATGATTACGATGCACGCGCGTTGCATGAATACGATCTGCGACGCGGTAGCATTCTTGTAAAAGAACGCCTGCAGGATGTCTCTGGTGACATTCGTGGATGTCACCATTAGAAACGTGTTGCCGGTTGACAGGACTATTGCGGCGCCAGCGGCCAGCAACAGCGAACCGATGATCACCGGCAGTTGTTCGAAGCCGATGCGCAGTATGATTTCTTCCGCCATCGCTCGGTTAACACCCCCGTCTGCAAGGAAGAATCGCGGATCGTCAGCATAGATCGCGAATCCAACGAGCGAAATCAACATCATCAGCGTTTCGACGACGACGACACCGATAAACATTCCCATTACCGCTTTCTTCGCGCTGCTCTCGTTCTCGGCGGACGAGAACTTCTGGTAAATGCTGCTTTCGCTAAGCAAAAGGATAAACGTCGGCAATGCAATGCCGGCAACCCAGACGAAATCGTGCCCGCCCATGACGGACAGATGGCTTGGCTCGGTTTGCTGAATCGTCGTGATGACGGCGTCGATGCCGCCATGGCCGTATATCGCAAATGGCAGCGTGACAACCATCGCGATCAACATGATCGCTCCGTTAAATATATCTATCGATACGATTGAGACCATTCCCGCGAGTACCGTAAAGCCAACGATCGTCAGCGCCGCAATGATCATCCCGGTTTCCGGAGAGATTGAGCCATCGGAGAGAATCGCGATGAAGCGCCCACCTCCCTTGAACTGGTATCCGGCAATAACCATATACGCGATGATGATGGTAATCGTGCCGAGCACTTTGGCGAGCTGGCTATACCGTTTTTCGAGCAGATCCGTCAGCGTGTACTGAGCAATTCGGCGTACGCGCGCTGCAATCAGATATACGATGAGGATGCCGACCCAGGCACCTGCTGAAAACCAGAGCTCCGAAACACCGGTTCTAAATGTCAGTCCGGCCGTGCCAAACAAACTGCCCGACCCGATCCATGTACAGACCAGGGTAGCGACCAGCATGTAAACCGGGACGCTTCTTCCGGCGACCATGAAATCGTCGGCCGATTTCACCGTACGGCTTTTGTAAACGCTGATACCGAGGAGTAACAGCACGTAAGTGACAACGACAACGATATAGGTCATTTGCGTCCTCTTTTTCTTGTTGTGACGACTCTAGCGTTAAAAAGGGGTCGGATCCGATTAATTCGAAATCGTCGAATATTCCGCGGGTCCAGCGTCAATTGGATCCGACCCCTTTTTTAAGATGGCCCCTATAATTGCTTGTGTTGCGGGCGGGCCAAAGGTAGCACAAGTCGATGACGTGGTCTGGATAGGCATTGGCCCCTCATTTGGCTAAACTGGGCCGTCCCCGCCAGTTTTGCCGCAGGCGGTACCGCATGACCATAAAATGAGAACCGGAGAGGTCCATGAATTCACCGCCAATCCTGCCGCAACTTACCGTCAAGGCTATTTTACTTGGCATCATTCTTTCAGCTGTGCTGGCGGGTGCAAACGCATACCTCGGCCTGTTTGCCGGTTTGACGGTCTCAGCCTCGATTCCTGCCGCCGTAATTTCGATGGCGATCTTAAGGATGTTCAAGAACTCGAACATACTTGAAAACAACATCGTGCAGACAGCAGCATCGGCAGGTGAGTCACTTGCGGCTGGTGTGATATTCACCATTCCGGCACTGATCATCTTTGGCTACTGGGATGTCTTCGATTACTGGTGGGTTAGCGCCATTGCCGGTCTTGGTGGGCTGCTCGGCGTACTGTTCACGATACCGCTACGCCGATCATTGATCGTCGAACAGAAATTGGCCTATCCGGAAGGTGTGGCAACGGCCGAAGTCCTGAAGGTCGGTGACGATCCGTCTGGCGGCATCAGGTATCTCGCAATGGCCGCAGTTACCGGCGCCCTGATAAAGTTCTGCTCCACGGGGTTGCATGCGATAACCGGCGCTGCCCAGACCGCTCGCTACTTCGGCAACTCGACCATTGGCTTTCTCGGCATCAACCTGTCCCCAGCGCTGATCAGCGTTGGTTTCATCGTCGGTCTCAATATTTCTGTCCTCATTTTCGCTGGCGGTGCCATCTCCTGGTACGTCGGTATACCGATATTCTCCGCCTTTTTTCTGGACAGCAGCCCCGATCTCGCTGCGATGTTCGCCGCCGGCGACAGCGCCGAAGATCTTGCCGGCGCAATCTGGAGTCAGCAGATCCGCTACCTGGGTGTGGGTGCGATGGTTGTCGGTGGTGTCTGGGCATTGATATCGATGCGGGCTTCGCTGTTTGACGGGGTCAGGAGCGGCCTCGCCCAGTACAAGGCCGGTCCATCGGTTGCAACCAGCCACACGGACATGGACGTGCCCATGAAATTTGTACTCGTCGGCATCGCGGTTTTCGTCATTCCGATATTCGTGCTGTACCAGAATATTGTTGGGCAGCTGACTGTCAGCTTTGCGATGACATTGATTATGGTGGTCGCAGGCTTCCTCTTTTCGTCCGTCGCCGGTTACATGGCCGGTCTCGTTGGCTCGTCAAACAACCCGATATCCGGCATCACCATCGCAACCATTCTTTTCGCCTCCCTGGTGCTGCTCGCGATGCTGGGCACTGATTCTGTGGTTGGCCCGTCTGCGGCAATTATGATTGGCGGCGTCGTGTGTTGTGCGGCGGCCATTGCCGGCGACAACATGCAGGATCTCAAGGCCGGATATATTCTTGGCGCTACGCCCTGGAAGCAGCAGGTCATGCAGGCTGTCGGCACCGTCTCAGCCGTCCTGGTCATCGCGCCTATTTTGAATTTGCTGTTGCAAGCCTACGGCATTGGCGTGCCAACTGCGGAACACCCTAATCCGCTCGCGGCACCGCAGGCAACGCTGATGGCTTCTGTCGCGCAGGGAGTTTTTCACGGCGGCCTGCCGTGGACCATGGCGTTCATTGGGGCCGTCGTTGGCGTACTCATCATCGTCGCTGACGAAGCCCTTAAATCCAGAGGCTCGTCGTTCCGTATGCCGGTGCTCGCCGTTGCTGTTGGCATATACCTGCCACTGGAATTGTCGTCAGCGATTCTGGTCGGTGGACTCGTCGCCCATTTTGCGGCCAGGGTTCATGCGAAGCGCGGTGTCGACGGTGAAAAAAGCATGCGTCACGGCATGTTGTTCGCAGCCGGGCTGATCACCGGCGAGGCGCTTGTGGGCATCCTGATGGCGATTCCGATCGTCAAGTCGGGCAACCCCGACGTATTCGCACTTGATGAATCACTGCAGTTTGGTGGTGGCGTCGGCCTGGCAGTCATCGCAGTAGTCTGTATCTGGATGTATCGCGTCTCGGCAGCCAAGGAATCGTAACTTGCCTGTGGTCGATTACGAAAAGCTGGGCGCGTTCTATCTCGGCAAGAAACATGATACCGACAAGGACGAAACGACCGATGAGATCGTGCTCTATGACTCAAGGGACCTTACTACACATGCGGTAATCATCGGCATGACGGGTTCGGGCAAAACCGGACTCGGCATTGGCATCCTCGAAGAAGCCGCGATGGACAACATCCCGGTTATCGCAATCGACCCGAAGGGCGATCTCGGCAACCTGATGTTGACGTTTCCCGGGCTTGCGCCGGCTGACTTCAGGCCGTGGATCAACACCCGGGCTGCAAGCGACAAAGGCCAGACCCCGGACGAGTATGCGGCCGGGCAGGCCGCATTGTGGGAAAAGGGTCTCGCCAGCTGGGAGCAGGACGGAACCCGGATTGCGGCGCTTCGCGAGAAGAGTGACTTCTCTATCTACACCCCTGGCAGCAATGCAGGACAACCCATTTCTGTACTGCAGTCTTTTTCAGCGCCACCGGCCGCACTGATCGAGGACGGCGACCTGTATCGGGAGCGCGTTCAGGCGACCGCGACAGGTATCCTCTCGCTACTGGGTGTCGACGCGGATCCGATCAGTAGCCGCGAACACATCCTCCTTTCGCAAATTCTTGATCATGCCTGGCAGGGCGGTCGAAATCTGGATATCGCCTCGCTCATTGCGGAAATTCAGAATCCACCGATCTCGAAGGTCGGCGTTATGGATATTGACTCTTTCTACCCGTCCGAAGACCGGTTCTCGCTGGCTATGCGACTCAATAATTTACTCGCGGCACCCGGATTTGGTGTCTGGCTGGAAGGCGAGCCGCTGGATGCAGGTAAGCTCCTGTATACCGAATCCGGCAAGCCGCGGATTTCGGTAATGTCGATCGCGCATCTCAACGATAACGAGCGCATGTTCTTCGTGGCGATGCTGTTGAACGACCTGATCGCGTGGATGCGTGCTCAGCAGGGAACGTCAAGCCTGCGGGCGATCCTCTACATGGACGAGATTTTCGGCTACATGCCACCGGTGGCGAATCCGCCGACAAAACGACTTCTGCTTACTTTACTGAAACAGGCTCGAGCTTACGGGCTCGGCCTGGTTCTCGCGACGCAAAATCCAGTCGATCTCGATTACAAGGGCCTGTCAAACACGGGCACCTGGTTCATCGGCCGTTTGCAGACCGAACGGGACAAGGCGCGAGTCATGGAAGGCCTTGAAGGCGCGGCCCAGGGCGGCAACTTTGATCGGCAGAAGATGGAACAGACGCTTGCCGGGCTGGGCAAAAGGCAGTTTCTCCTGCACAACGTTCACGAAGACGAGGCGGTCGTATTTGATACGCGCTGGGTCATGTCTTACCTCGCCGGTCCGTTGACCCGCGACCAAATCAAATCGTTGATGTCGGCCAGGAAGGCCGCCGCCGTCCCGCCTTCGACGACAATCAGCAGCAAGCCCGCGGCACGAGGCACAGATGCACCGTTGCTGCCGCCCCGCGTGGAGCAGTTTTTTGTTCGCACACGCGGGGAAAGCCCACTGTACTTTCCGCGCTTGGTCGCAGCCGTAGAAATCGCGTTTAATAATTCACACTACGACGTCAATGAACGACGCGAAAAACTGTACACCGTTGAATTCGAAAATGGTGCTGTTGCCATCAACTGGGACAACGCCGAGTCGATGACATTCGGTCCGGACGATCTCATGAGCGAAGATCAGGTTGGCGCGCGCTATGCTGATTGTCCACCGGTAGCCGCAAATGAAAAGAACTATGCATCCTGGAGTCGCGATTTCAGGCGCTGGGTCAGGCAGAACGAAGTCATTACGATTTATGGCAGCAAGAAGTATCGTCTGAACTCCGACCCTGGCGAATCCGAGGGCAACTTTCGTGTTCGACTGCAACAGCTTGCAAATGAACAACGTGATTTGGCGGTCGGCAAGCTTCGCAAACGATACGCCAGCAAGGCTACTACCCTGGAAAACCGTCTGCTGCGCGCGGAGCAGGCTATACAACGCGAGCAGCAACAGGCGAGCAAGAAGAAAATGGACACTGCGTTGTCCTTCGGAACCGCGATCCTTAGCGCGGTTCTCGGCCGAAAGCGCCTGACAAGCGGGACGGCCAGCAAGATGGGCACCGCTATTCGCAGTGCCACAGGCGCGGGAAAAGATGCCGCCGATGTGGCGAGAGCAAAAGAGACTGCAACGAAAGTAATGGCCGAGCTCGAGAAGCTCAACCTTGAAATGCAAAAAGAAATCGACACGTTCGACGCGCAGGCGGAGGAGCTGGCGGAAATTTCCGTGACTGCGAAGGCCACTGACGTGCACGTTCCGTTAGTAGGGCTTTTGTGGATGCCCTATCGCGATTCGGGTGACGGCCGACTGGAGCCCTCCTGGTAATCAATACGTAAACTGGTCCTTTCGGTTCCTTTGCGACTCCATGTCCCGCTCCTTAATCTCTCCATACAGGCAGATTCTCTACCAGGAAGTCTGTCATCAGTCCGTAATGGTGGCGCTTCGTGTTTTCTTTTTCGTCAATTGAATGACTGCGGTCGGGGTAGATCATGAATGAAAACTTCTTGTTGTATCCGATCAGCTTATCGACCAGTTGTTCGGAACTCTGATAGTGAACGTTGTCATCCCCGGTTCCATGAACCAGCAGCAGTTTCCCTTCGAGTCGGTCAGCAAACGTGATCGGTGACCCAAGCCGGTAGCCTTCTTCGTTATCGTCCGGTAGACCCATAAAGCGCTCCTGATAAATCGTATCGTAGAGTCGCTGATCGCTGACGAAGGAAACGGCTACACCGGTTTTATAAATTTCAGGATAGCGAAACATGGCGTTGAGTGTCATCTGACCGCCGCCACTCCAGCCCCAGCTTCCTACTCGTTCGCGATCCAGGTAGGTCCTGTCGTCGAGCAGTGCCGTGACCGCCTTCGCCTGGTCTGCCGAGGCCAGGATGCCAATCTGGCGATAGATGGATTTACGCCACTCCCGACCGCGTGGCGCCGGCGTGCCACGGCTGTCAACGCTGGCGACGACATAACCCATCTGCGTCAACATCAGGTGCCAGACATAAGTATCGTTGCGCCACCTGTTTAGAACAGTCTGACCAGCTGGTTCGCTGTAGACGTACATCAGGAGCGGGTATTTTCTTTTCGGGTCAAAATCCGGCGGCTTCATCATCCAGCCGTCCAGCGCAACTCCGTCATCGATAACAACGTTGAAGAACTCGAGGTCGCCACGCGGCGTCGATTGAAGCAGGGCCACGACGTCTGAATTGCTTGCAATCACCCGTTTGGATTCATGTTGCGGCAGCGAAACAAAATCCGTCACAGGTGGACTGTCCATTGTCGAATAGGTATGCAGCGCCCAGTTCGAGTTTGGGGATATTTCATATTCGTGAAACGCCGGCGTCGCAACCGGCGTGAGTCGTTCATACATTGGTTCGCCTGACAGTGGGGATCGATACAAATATCGCGCCGCGTTGTCATCGGGCGATGCAATGTAGTAGACCCAGCCACTGTCCGCATCTATGTTTTCGATGCGAATGATGTCGAATTCGCCGGGTGACAGGAGCCTGACATCCTTGCCATCTCGCGAAATTTGATAGAGGTGTCGCCACCCGTCGCGCTCACTAAGCCAGGTGAAGGAAGCGCCATCTTCCAGCCACTTCGGGTCGTCATTGACATCCAGCCAGGCCTCATCCTCATCGGTGAAAATGACGTTTGACGAACCATCGTTCGCGTTCGCCAGGATGACCTGATTCCTGTTTTGAAGACGATTGACGTACTGGATGATCACCTGCCCGGAGTTGGCCGCCCATCCCATCCGCGGCACATAATTCTGCCTGGGATCTCCTTCGAGTGCGATCCATACGGTTTTCGCCGATTCGATATCGACAGTACCCACCCGGGTTGCCGAATTGGTCGTGCCGGCTTTTGGATATTGCAGCGGGATGGGATGCGAGTAAACGTCATCGGTGTTCTTCATCATGTAGAAAGTGCCTACACCTTCAGTGTCGAACTGCCAGTAACAGAGGCGCTTCGAGTCCGGACTCCATTTGAAGCCGTCGCGAAGATCGAATTCTTCTTCATTGACCCAGTCCCCGGTGCCGTTAACGATAAGATCGGATCCGTCGTGTGTGAGCTGTTTGACGTTTATGCCTTCGGTACTCTCTATATAGAGGTTATTGTCAAACATGTAGGCAACATGACGGCTGTCCGGGGAGAATTTAGCGTACATGAGTGCCGATGGTCGGGCCTGTTTACCGAGCTGACGCAGGTTCCCGGTATCCAGGTTGAGCAGCCAGTAATCTCCGAACGACTCCAGACGACGAAATTTCACGGTGTTGGTATTGATCAGGACAAACCGCCCATCGTCGGACCATGCGTAGTCCTTGATTTCAATCGGCGAGCCGGTGCCCGCCGGCACGAGTTGTTCTGCACGGACAAGAGTCGTCTGCCGTCCTGTTGCCGAGTCATGCCGGACAATATCGAATCCACCCGTAACCGACTTCGATTCCTGTACGGTTGTGTACTCATCGCCGTCGCCCAGCCACTTGCTGGGCACGGGCCTGCTTAAATCAAATTCCTCGTCGTGAAAAATCCGGTCGATACTGAGGAGCTCGGAAGTTTCCGTGGCGCGCGCCATCAACGCAGCGCCAAGCGCCAGGCTCAGCAGGCAAAGTGTTTTGCACACGGTCGCCGCGCCCCAGGCACTCTGTTTTCTCATCGACATGTCAAACACCCTGTTGGTCTTGCCCTGGTTTGGAAATGCGCTTTCGATTGCTAATGATTTCTCTGGTGTGATGCCCGTCAACCCGTATATTCTGCAACGGGTTTTCCCAGCGCATGCATGTTCGGCGCTATGCCGAGGCCTGGCGAATCGGACGCGACCATATGGCCGTCTTTTCGCTGTGGCGCGCCCGTCGCGTTCTTCACGCTTACGTAGCTATTAAAATCAGTTGCTGAGAAGCGCAGTGACTCGGGTGTGGAGTGGGCGAGGTGGGCAATCGCTGCGGTAATGATGTCGCCACCCCAACTGTCCTCGATGGTCATCGGGATGTTCAGTGTGACGCACAGGTCTCTGATTTGACGCGCCTTTGTAAGACCGCCGACTTTCGAGATCTTCAGATTGATGGCATCCATTGCACCGTCATGGTGACCACGTAGCAGCGCGTCGATGCCGTCGATGTTTTCGTCGAGTATGAATGGTAATGAGGTTCGCCGTCTTATCGTCAGGCAATGTTCGTATGACCTGCACGGCTGTTCGATATAGACGTCGACATCACGTACCGCGTTCACGACCCTTACTGCATCGTCCACTCGCCAACCCGTGTTCGCGTCAGCAACGAGAACCTCGCCATCTGTCAGCACATTCGCCGCCGCGTGAATCCGGTCAATGTCTTCACCTGGCCGGCCACCGACCTTAAGCTGAAACTTCGTATAACCGTCTGCCCGATGTTCCGCGACGTTCTGGGCCATCTCATCTGCTGGTCGTTGACTGATCGCGCGATACAACGCGACGGCGTCGCCGAATTTTCCACCCATCAGGTCGCATACAGACTTCCCTGTCACTTTTCCCAGGAGATCCCAGCACGCCATGTCGATTGCAGACTTCACGTATGGATGGCCAAGCAACGCCCTGTCCATTAGTTGATTCATCGGCCCAATCGCCGTCGGATTCTGGCCCAGCAGCGTGGGCGCGAGCTCGCCGATCCCGGCTCGTGCTCCATCGCCGAAAGCCGGCAGGTAAAAAGGGCCAAGCGGGCAAACTTCACCGTAGCCAACGTGACCGTCGTCGGTAAATATTTCGACGACAGTGCTATCGAACACCTCGACAAATTTTCCCTCAGACCACGAATAACGACCCTCAACCAGAGGCAGGTCCACCTGGTAGACTTTTATTGCTGTAATTTTCAAGTTGCATCCTTCTTCTAACTGAGCGACCCGCCAGGTCACAACATATTCTTGTGAAACCTGCCTTCCTTCATGATCGCCACGTAATGTTCACCATGCCCCGCCAGAAGCGAAATATCTTTTAGTGGATTGCCATCGACAACAAGAATGTCAGCGATGGCGCCGGGTGCAATGACGCCGAGCTTGCCTTCCATTCGCAAAACTTCTGCGCCGATCATTGTAGCGGACGCAATGATTTCGTGAGCAGGCAGGACCTTTGCGCGTAATAGAAATTCCTCTGCGTGCATATCCTGATTGCCGATGATGTCGGTGCCGAACCCCATTTTCACTCCGGCCGACTTGCATATTTCAAGAGACTGCAGCCCGAACTCGCGAACCTTCTTTAGCTTTTTCAGCATGTCGGTCGAGTAACCAGCTGCCTCGGCGTGTCGCGCCTGCGCCTCATAGGCAACGAGTGTTGGTACCACGTAAGCGCTTTTTTTTGCCGCCAGGGCGGCTGTCGGCGCATCAATCAGATTGGCGTGCTCGATCGTGCGCACGCCTGCACGAAGCGCTCGGGCAATCGCTTCGGCGGAGTACGCGTGCGCGAGCACGTAAGTTCCGGCTCGTGTTGCCTCGTCGACGGCAGCTTCGATTTCCGCGTCCGAGTACTGGCAGCCTTCAAGCGGATCGTGGGGAGAAGAGACGCCGCCCGACACCATGATCTTGATCTGGTCGGCGCCCTTTCGAAGCTCGTCCCGGACGGCATGTCGAACCTGGTCGACGCCGTCGGCAATTCTCGAAGTCAGGTGTAGCGCGCTGCTGCAGGAGCAAACCACCGAATCGTCCGTACGCCGTCTGAAGTCACCATGTCCTCCGGTCTGGCTGAGCGCGCGGCCAGAAATGAACAGCCGGGGTCCGGTGATGTAGCCGTCGTTTACCGCCTGCTTGAGACCCCAGTCACCGCCTGCGGCGTCCCTGATAGTCGTGAACCCTCGATCCAGCAGTCCCTTGAGCACGACACTTGCCTTCGCAGTTACCAGCGAAACCGGGGTTTCTTCCAGTCTCATCAAATTCATATCGGTAAGGAACGGATGCATATGCAGATCGATCAGGCCGGGCATGATCGTTCTGCCCTTGAGGTCATACACGATGGCGTTTTCGTCGGAGAGCCGGGACTCGGACACCTCCCGGATCGTGCCGCCAAGGACCATAACATCAACGGTCGCCGAAGCGAGGGGTTCGGACCCGTCGACCAGCAGTCCATTGCGTAGTATGACCGGCTGTTGCCCGCGATCACTCATTGCGATCAGGTACCGTTGTTACTTTCGCCATCGACCTGATCACTGCCCGACACATGCGCCTGCATAGGCAAGGGTCTCGCCGGCGTTTTTGAGCTGACAATCGTTTTCGTACGTCACGCCATTCAGGCCGCAGACGGGCTGGTAAATGCGGGGACAATTTTGTCCCTGTGCCTCGCACAGGCCGGCGTGCATGATTCGTACACCATTGCGTTCGGCAAGACAGGCATTGCCGTAAGTCAGATCATCCGCACCGCAAACCGGAACATACATCTTCGGGCATGGCCGCATGTTGCACGCACCTTCAGTAACCAGCGCAACTCCTGCAGCCTGTGCCTGGCAGGAATTGTCGTAAGTCGTGCCATCCGGGCCACAAACCGGCATGAAGACTGCCGGGCAGTTGTTTACATCGCAAATACCGGCACGCTGTACCGGAATACGCTCCGCGTCAGCTTCACAGCGATTGCGATAGGTTCTTGCATTGACGCCGCATACCGGGTCGTAGTCAGCAGGGCAACCTGTGCCCAGGCATGCGCCCAGATCAGCGACCTCGACGCCCGCCGCACTGGCGAAGCAGACATTGCTGTAGGTGTTGCCATCGATTCCGCAGACCGGCTCAAAGTGCTCTGGGCAACTTTCGACTTGCGTCACGCAAGCTCCGGTTGTCACTTCTTCGAGTCCCGCCTCCCCGGCCAGGCATTCATTACCATAGGTGTTGCCGTCATTCCCGCAGACCGGCGCGTAAATCTCCGGGCAACGCTCTCTTTGTTCAAACACACCGTTGGTAACGATTTCCGCCGTGCACTCCCCCGGGCTCGCAACGTCCACCCCCGCTGTGCCGGCGACGCAGTCATTGCTGTAGGTCCTTCCATCCGTGCCACACACAGGGTCGTATTGCATTGTGCAGGCCACGTCGCCCTTGTTCGCCGGAGTCACTTCCTGCGCGACAGCGTTCGCGGCGAGCAGTGAATATAAAAACAGGCCAATGGAGACCAATAACCGGTGCAGATAATTCATGGTTTTATCATTTTGATTGCAAGCATATTTTCTTAGATGCGACTTGCCGCCGCTTGTTCAATTCGCGGCAACTGCTACGCCCCAGTAGTTATAGCTCAATACCTTCGCACCGGGTATATACATTCTTTCGTCGGTCAACACGCGAAAGCCGCCGGCCACCAGCAGACCGGGAATATCGCGATTCATATTGCAGCCGCCGGCAATTTTTCGCCACGCCGGATTCAGTCTGTTCTGCCAACGATTGATATTCTCGTCCGGGGCTTTGCCATGCTCGCAGAATATTAACTTGCCGCCTGGCTTCAGCACCCTGCGCATTCCCGCGAGCGCCAGCACGGCATCCGGTATTGTGCACAGAGAATAGGTCACGAGAACCGTGTCCACAGTCGCCGCATCGAGCGGGATTTTTTCCCCCGGCAGGTCAATGAATTCGATGTCCAGCGACGACCCATCCACCAACGGCTTCGCCTTGGCACGCATGCCTTCGGATGGCTCCAGCGCCCAGACTTTCTCCACTTTGCTGCAATCGTAGAACGGTACATTCAGCCCGCTGCCAAAACCGATTTCCAGAACGCGCCCCTCGGCCAGCGGCACGATCTTCTGCCGCTGCTTCTGATTGGGACTGGCCGAACAGGCCTTGTTAATCAAATGAGGCAGCACTCGTTCTTCATAAAAACGCTTCACATTATTCTGCCGAAACCGGCGGCACCGTCTCGCGGGCCTGGTTCTTGAGAGCGACCAACTGGCTGATGCTGATCAGGTTGAATCCCTCATCCTGAAGATCGGGCAGCGCCTGTTCCAGGTATTCGAGTGTTGTCGGATAGGGATGCCCGATACCGACTGCATATCCCTGCTGGCGCGCAAGTCTCTTGAGGCGCGCAAATTCTCTTTCAACCGTTCCGGGTTCTGTATCCGGGTCCAGAAACACATCCCGCTTCACGGCGGGTACTCCGCGCTCCATTGCGACACTCAATGCGATGCTGCTTGCCGTCGTGTAGCTGTCGACGAAAAACAGGTTTTCGTATTGCTGAATTTCTTCCATTAGCCATGTCATGTGCCCCGGGTGTCGCGTCAGCAAGCTGCCTCGATGACTGTTCACGCCGATTGCATGCGGAATTGATTCAATATTGCTCACAAACGCACTGCTGAATTGTTTGCGACTCATTTTGAGCAGCAGGCTCCCCGGCTCCGCGTGGTCATGGTCGTTCATGGCCTGCAGGGGCACATGAAGCAGCACCTCCTTGCCCATTGCATGTGCTGTTTCAGCCAGGAGTGTCGCACGAGGCGTAGCCGGCAAAATTGCATACGCGATCGGCCCCGGCAGGCGGATCGCCCTTTCGCCTGCGGCTTTTTCGTAACCGAGATCATCAATGATGATCGCAATACCGGGCTTCAGGCTATCTGCCAAAACTGGAGACGCGAAGCACAGTGCCGCGATCAACAAGACTCGCTGCTCAAACATTTTTAATCCGGCGCCCGGGAATGCAACACGGGTCGATTACGCAGAATCTGCAGCGCTTCGATCAACTGCACATCACCCTCCCGATCGAGAGGGGAGTTCTGTCCTTGATTTGGATATTGCCCGCTGCTCTCAATCAGTACGTCCGGCTGTACGCCCTTTTCGTGAATGGACTCGCCGGACGGAGTGAAATAATTCGATGTCGTCAGCTTGACCGCGCGACCTCTCGATAACGGCACGACAGTCTGGACGAGGCCTTTGCCGAACGTTCGCGTCCCAACAATCGTTGCGCGCTGATGATCCTGCAATGCGCCCGCGACGATTTCCGACGCCGATGCGGATCCGCGATTAACCAGAACTGCAATCGCTGCGCCATCAAGAATGTCTCCAAGCCGGGCTTCACGCACGAATCGGGACTCGGGCGTACGGCCTTCCGCGGAAACGATCACTCCATGATCGAGAAACAGATCCGAAATATCTACTGCAGACTCCAGGATCCCGCCCGGGTTGTTTCGCAGATCCAGAATCACCCCGGTCAGCATATTGCCGGTCTGATTTTGTGCGTCGTCAATCATTTCATCGATCGCACTGCTGACTTCGTCGGCTGATGATTCGTTGAACTGGCTGAGTCGCACATAGCCAACGGAGTGGTCGATTATTTCGTACCGGACACTCGCTATCTGGATTTTTTGCCGGGTCAGGTGAAAAGACAGCGGGTCGTCGTAATCTGCCCGCCGAACACTGACGGTTACCGACGTGCCGGGTCGTCCGCGCAGCCTGTCGATCGTGTCTTCGAGACCGGCCGTCGCGATCTCTGCGCCATCAATACCTACAATTTCATCGCCTGCCTCAATGCCTGCCTCCTGCGCCGGTGTGCCATCGATCGGCGCGATCACGAGTACAGTCCCGCCTGCTACGCTGACTTCGAGACCGACACCGGAATACCGGCCGTTGGTGCTGGCGCGTATGTCGAGGTATTCGTCCGCGTCGAGGTAAGCCGAATGCGGATCGAGGTCGCCGACCATGCCGCGTATCGCTTTCTCCAGGAGTGCCGCATCGTCGATCGGCTCAACATAATCTTGTTTGACCCGCTCCATCACCTCGACAAGCAGGCGCATATGGTCCGCAGACAGTTCCTGCCCTGACAGGTTGTTGCGCCCGGCAATCAGGCCGCCGCCAATCGACAGGCTGACACCGAGAATGGTGCCAATGACGAGGACCAGGATTGCTCTTGTTTTAATGGAGGTCACAGAACTGCGGACGCCTGTCGGATCGGACGATCGACCTTATCACAGCGCGTGCGATTTGCTAACGAGGCCGGGGCCGTTCACCCGGTGCCGGGCTGCCTGGAGACCCAGTTTCTCGGATTGAGCGGTTTGGTACCCTGGCGAACTTCGAAATACAGGCCTGTCTGTTGCTGCCCGCCACTGTCACCAACTGTTGCAATGACGTCGCCTGGCGCGACCCAGTCGCCAGCGCTTTTGAGGGTCGTTTCGTTGTAACCATAAAGCGTCATGAAGCCATCGCCGTGCTCAACAATTACGATGAGCCCCATTCCTGCCAGCCAGTCCGAGAACACTATCCTGCCGTGATAGATAACACGCACCTCTTGGCCTCGGGGTGCGGAAAGAACGACGCCGTTCCATTTCATGCCACCAGCGCGCGGCTGCCCGAAGTCGTGTAACAGCCTCCCCGCGATCGGCCAGGTCAACTTGCCCTGCAGCGTGCCGAACGGCTCTTCCGATGTAATCGGATAGTCCGACAAAATGCTGGTCAGCTCGGCGATCAGCCGTGCCAGATCCTGTTCCTCCGCCGCGAGGCGCTCGATCTCCGAGCCCTCCTGAGCGATCTGCGACTTCAGCGTGACCAGGAGACTCTGGCGTTTTTCCTGGCCTGAATTGAGATCTGTCAGTTCTGCATAACGGGCTCGTGCGAGCCCCGCCAGGCGGTTTTCCTCTATCTCGGCCTGCGTTCGCAGATCTGAAAGCTCGGCAATATGATTGTTTACAGATGCAATATTTTCTCCACGAAATTCGCTCATGTACCGGTAGTAGGTCATCAGTCGACCCAGCGTTGCCGGATCATGTTGATTGAGCAACAACTTGAGGCGTTCCTGGCTGCCACTTGTGTAGGCGGCCACAACCTGGGACTCCAGCTGCGCAGATTCGGCCGCCAACTCTGCTTCCCCCGCCTTGAGTCGGGCATCAAGATCCGCTTTCTTTTTCTCGCTGAAATCTCGCTGCCGTTCGAGTTCTTTCAGGTTGCTGCGTTTCTCGGCAATCGAAACCTCCGCGGACTGCAATTCGCCGGTGATCCGGTCTCGCTCGGAGGCGCGACGGTCCATACTGGTCTTGAGCGTGCTTATCTTGTCCCGGACCGCCTCCAGTTCTCGTTCTTTGATTTCCGCCATATCGTTGTCCTGCCCACGAACCACGGATGCGGCGAGCACCAGCAGGAGGACGGTCAGGATATTCTGTCGGATGGTTCGAGTCATGGACATGAGTGTACGCATTGCTTTTCAATACGCCAGCGCGGTGCAGCCGCTGGTATACTGGCGGTTTTCCTCGCGGCGTAGCTGGCGAAAGTGCGACATATAATAGTGGTTGGCAGCGACCGGCGAAATATTTGAGAGATTAATGGACACCTATCTGGAATTTGCATCGAATCATATGATTCTCGTTACCGCGCTGATGTTCAGTTTTTTCCTGCTGATCTTCACCGAGCTTCGCCGCAAAGCGGGCGGGATCACCAGTATCGAACCCCAGGCGGCCGTAAGCCTGATCAATGCGGATGCCGTGGTGATCGACCTGCGTAGTGCCGAAGCATTCGCGCGCGGCCACATCGTCAACGCCAAGAATATTCCCTTTGATGAGCTCGAGGCTAACCGGGAAAAGCTCGCCAAAATGCAGGCTAAATCCATACTGGCTGTCTGTGACGCCGGCGTCACCTCGGGACGAGCCGTTAACTCATTGCGAAAATCCGGAATGGAAAGCGTCTATGGCCTGAAAGGTGGAATCGCGGCATGGACGCAGGCTAACCTGCCGCTGGTTACCGGGAAAAAAACCAAGGGCAAGAAGTAACACGCGCGGGCGAGCCAGAGATCACTATGGTCACTATTTATGGAACGGAGCATTGCGCCTTCTGCACGGCGGCGCGGATGCTATTGAAAAAGAAGGGCGTAGACTACGTCGACATACTCGTTAGCCGGGATGCCGAACTGCGTGAGGAAATGGCGCGCCTGAGCGGCCGGCGATCTGTTCCGCAAATTTTTATCAACGACAGGCCGATCGGCGGATTCGACGAGCTTCACGCACTGGAACAAAGTGGCGAGCTGGACGGTTTGCTCGCCGGTCAGGTCAACGCCAACACCGATTAATCTTGTAACAGACGGGGACCCAGCATGGCAGAGAACGAACAGAAAGCAGCGAATAAACAACTGGCTATCCAGAAGATTTACATCAAGGACTTTTCCTTTGAGTCGCCGCACACACCGCAGGTATTCGCAAAGACCGACTGGTCGCCTAAAACCGATCTCAATCTTCGCAGCTCACACACGGCTGGCGCAGAGAATAATCATGAAGTCGTCCTGACAATCGCGATTGAGGCCAAGGAAGCTGACAAGACGATTTTCCTCGTCGAGCTGCACCAGGCAGGCCTGTTCCACATTGCCGGATACAATGACGAAGAGTTCAAAGCGCTGGTTGGAAGTTTTTGTCCGACCATCCTTTTTCCTTACGCCCGCGAAGCCATTGCCTCGATCATTTCCCGCGGTGGTTTTCCTGAATTTGTTCTACAGCCGATCAACTTTGACGCGCTATACGCTCAGGGAATGGCGCAGGTCAGGGCGCGAGCTGAAGCTGAGAGCAACGGCGGCGGCGGCGGCGGCGCCGCCGCGCACTAACTGAAAAACTCATGCAGCGCAACAAGCCACCGATTGCCGTACTCGGCGCGGGCTCCTGGGGCACGGCGCTGGCATTGCAGTTTGCGCGCAGCGGGCGGGTCGTCCGCCTGTGGGGTCGGGACAGCGCGCAGCTTGCGGATATGACTGCAGCGGGTTGTAACGATCGCTATCTGCCCGGTGCAAAATTTCCCGATAACGTCCAGGTGATTCCGGATCTTGAGGCGTGCCTGGCGGGCGTGCGGGATATTCTCATTTCTGTGCCGAGCCATGGTTTGCGCGAAACGCTGGCGCGAATAGCGCCACTACTGGATGAAGAAGCACGAGTTTGCTGGGCCACGAAGGGCTTCGAGCTCGACACGGGCAAGCTGCCGCACCAGGTTGCGCTGGAAATCCTCGGTTCGAAAAGGCATTTCGCCGTCCTGTCGGGGCCGACCTTCGCGAAAGAAGTGGGTACCGGCCTGCCAACCGCGATGACTATCGCCGCGAATGATCCCTCGTTTGCCGGAGAACTCGCCACAACACTGTCCGGCAACAACTTTCGCGCGTACACCTCAGATGACATGATCGGTGTCGAAGTGGGCGGGGCGGTCAAGAATGTGCTGGCTATTGGTGCGGGCTTATCGGATGGCCTGGGGTTTGGTGCCAACACAAGAATTGCGATGATCAATCGCGGCCTTGTCGAGATGACTCGCCTGGGCGTCGCACTGGGCGCGCGCGCAGACACTTTTATGGGACTTGCCGGTATGGGCGACCTCGTGCTCACCTGCACCGACGATTTGTCACGTAACCGACGCATGGGTCTCGCGCTCGCCAGTGGCAAAACCGTATCCGAAGCGCAGGAAGAAATTCAGCAGGTGGTCGAGGGCGTGCTTGCTGCCAAAGCTGTCAAGAAAGTCGCCGACGAAAATGACGTGGTCATGCCGATCTGTAAAGAGATTTACCGAATCCTTTATGAGGGCGTATCGCCGAAAGAGGCAGTTGGTACGCTGATGAGTCGTGGTCTGAAGCCCGAGTAGAAAAGGGGAAAAAACTAAAAAAGGGGTCGGATCCAATTTACGATGCGTTCTGGAATTTCAGGGCCGAAGATAAATTCGTAAATTGGATCCGACCCCTTTTTTATTTCTTAACTTCCGCCGGCGAATCCGTTCTGCCGCCACGCTTCGTAGATCATCACCGCTGCCGCGTTTGACAAATTCAGGCTGCGGCTTTCGCTTTGCATCGGTAATCTCAATCGCTGCGCGGCCGGAAGCGAATCCAGCAGCGCCTGTGGCAGACCGCGGGTCTCCGGCCCGAACAGGAATGTGTCGCCAACTTCGAACTTCGGTGATGCATAGGTTGTCCTGCCGCGAGTACTCAACGCAAAAACTCGCGGTTGACCCAGCGCATCCAGGCAGGCCGTTAAGTTCTCATAAACGGCGACATCGGCGAACTCCCGGTAATCGAGACCCGCTCTTTTCAACCGTGGCTCATCGAGATCGAAGCCCAGCGGTTTGACCAGGTTCAGCTTCGTGCCGGTGTTGGCGCAAAGGCGTATGATGTTGCCCGTATTCGGCGGGATCTCCGGCTCGAAAAGAATGACACTGAACATGGGCACCTGCAATTTGTAGCGTTAGGTGTGTAAGATCGCGCGCGGCAGAGAGTTTGACAGACGGTTGCAGTATTGAACACCCAACAAGATCTTCTTCGTAATGACTTCTGCGGATTGAGGCTGGACTCGCCCATCGTCCTTCTGTCCGGGTGCGTGGGCTTCGGCGAGGAATACACGCGCATCGAGGGTTTTTCGAATCGCGACGCTGGTGCGATAGTCCTGAAAGGAACGACACTGGAGCCACGCCTTGGCAATCCGCCGCACCGCGTCTACGAAACGCCGATGGGAATGTTGAATGCGATCGGCCTGCAGAACCCCGGTGTCGACAAAGTGGTCGATGAAATCCTGCCCGGACTTGATTTCACCGAAACCCGATTCATGGCGAACGTCTGTGGCTCGACCATCGAAGATTACGCTGCGGTGACCAGGCGCTTCGACGACTCACCGATCGATGCAATCGAAATAAATATCTCGTGCCCGAATATCAAGGAGGGCGGCGTGTCGTTCGGTAACTATCCGGAAATGTCCGCAAAAGTTGTCGCTGCGTGTCGCGCGCAGACGAGTAAACCCATCATCGCAAAACTTTCGCCAAATCAGACAGACATCAGGGAAAATGCACGGCTTTGCATTGAGGCCGGGGCAGACGCCCTCGCTGTGATTAACACGGTGATGGGCATGGCAATCGACGCCGAATCACGCAAGCCGATCATCGGGAACGTGCGAGGCGGGTTGTCCGGTCCGGCGATCAAACCAATCGCCCTTCTTAAGGTGCACCAGGCTTATGAAGTCGCCGGACCAAATAATATTCCAGTCATTGGTCAGGGCGGAATCTCGAACGCCGCTGACGCAATAGAATTCATCATCGCCGGCGCATCGACCGTTGGTGTTGGCACCGCGCTGTTTTACGACCCGTTGGTGTGCACGAAAATCAATGACGGCATTGCCGATTATTTGAAGCGCCACAACTTCGCTTCGGTGTCTGACCTGGTTGGCACACTACAGTACTGAATAAGAGGTCGGCCCCGAGCTCTGACCGTGTTTCCGGATTACTCCAGATTTAAGGAGCGAATTTTTCTGGTCAGCGTGTTCCTGCCCCAACCGAGCAGCTTTGCCGCTTCCTGGCGGTGACCCTTTGCTTTGTTCAACGCGATTCTGATCAGCGTTTTTTCGAATTCGGGCAGCGCCATTTCGATCAGTGGCGGTGTTTCATCCTGCAACAGGTTCTTTTCCGCCCAATAGGTCAGGCTTTGCGTCCAGGCCTCCTGCGCGCCTTTCGCACCACTCTTGCCACCGAGGTCGTCCGGAATATCCACGGCACTGATCACCCCACCCGGCGCGGTTACTGTCAAACGTCGGGTCGCATTCACCAGCTGGCGGACATTGCCTGGCCAGTCATAGCTTTGCAGCATGTCCATCGCGTCGCTGCTGATGGTTTTGGTTTGGGCCCCGAGTTCCTTGCCCGCATCCGCGAGATAGTGTTTCAGCAGGGTCGGTATATCTTCGCGACGCTGGCGAAGTGGTGGCGTGTTGATTCGCATGACATTCAGGCGATGATAAAGGTCTTCGCGAAAACGACCGTCGCCCACCGCCCGCGCGAGATCCTGATTCGTTGCGGCAATCACGCGCACATCAACCTTGATCGATGCCTGACCACCAACTCGATAGAACTCACTTTCTGCAAGCACGCGAAGTAACCGTGTCTGTAATGCCGGCGACATGTCGCCAATCTCATCGAGAAACAATGTTCCGCCGTTTGCCTGTTCGAACCGCCCTATACGGCGCGAGTCTGCGCCGGTAAACGCACCGCGTTCGTGACCGAACAACTCTGACTCCAGAAGCTCCGAGGCAATTGCTGCAGTATTCAGGGCAACGAACGGCTTGTTCGCGCGGGGGCTGTGTTCGTGCAACGCCCGTGCTACGAGTTCCTTGCCGGTGCCGGATTCACCTGTGATCAGTACTGTCATGCTCGATTTCGCCAGGCGCCCGATCGACCGGAAGACTTCCTGCATCGCTGGCGCCTGTCCGATAAGGGTTGGCATTTCCTTTTTTCCGGCGGCACCACCTGAGGTGCCGTTGCCATTTTGTTTCGCGGCTTTACGCACCAGCTCGACGGCCTCATCGACATCGAAGGGTTTTGGCAAATATTCGAAGGCTCCACCCTGGTATGCCGCAACTGCGTTTTCAAGGTCTGTATATGCGGTGACCACGATAACCGGCAGTTCCGGACAGCGCTCACTCAGGCGATTGAGCAGCGCGAGACCGTCTATGCCCGGCATGCGTACGTCGGTAATCAGGACGTCTGGTTTGCCGGACGAAAGCGCATCGAGCAGGTGTTCTGCGCGCTCGAAGCTTCGCGTATCCATATCCGCCTGCCGTAGTGCTTTTTCCAGCACCCAGCGAACAGACTGATCGTCGTCGACCACCCAGACCTCGAGTTTCTTATCCACGGGCGTGGACGCCAACGATTAGCGGTATCCGAACCTGGAATACCGTCCTGCCCGGCCGGCTCTCGAATTCTATGAGGCCGCCGTGGCGGCTGATGAGTTCCTGTGCAACCGGCAGGCCGAGCCCGTGTCCTTCGGCTTTGCTGGTGACCAGCGGGTAGAAAACAGAGTCCTGCATGTCGAGAGAAATGCCCGGCCCGTCGTCCTCGATCTCGATGCTGGCAACGACCGGGTGTCGGTGGTTACCGATCGTGAAGTTCATGATCGCCCTCGTTCGTAATGTGATTGTGCCGCGACCCTCGAGCACGACCGCAGCGTTTTGGACCAGGTTGAGAATCGCCTGCACCAGCTGCGCGCGATCGAGTTCGATCTCTGGCAGGCCTGGATCATAATCCCGTCGCACACTGATGTGCTCACCGAGCTCCGGCTGCACAAGGCGAATTACGTACTCAAGCAGCTCGTGCACGTTCTGCGGCTGCTTGTTCAGTGGCCCGCCGGGTCCGAGTAAGGTATCAACCAGCGCGGCCAGGCGGTCGGCTTCGCTGATGATGACCGCGGTGTACTCTTTGAGGTCATCACTGTCGAGCTGCCGTTCCAGAAGTTGTGCCGCGCCGCGCAAGCCGCCCAGCGGGTTTTTGATTTCGTGCGCGAGCTGGCGAATCATTTGCCGACCGGCGCCATGTTGAATGATCAGTGCATTTTCCCGACTTATTTTTACGCGCCGCGTAACGTCCAGCATTTCTACCAGCAACGCGTCCGCGTGAGTCGCTCGCTGCATCATTGAAACACGACAGTCGACCAGGCGCTCCTCGGCATGGACCTCTGTCGGCGCAAGCCGCATTTCACTGGCGTAGGTTGCGCCGGTTTCGATGACGCGGCCCAGAATGTCCCGCAGCTCGTCATCATCACCGAAGATCTGCAGCAATGACTGACGTCGTGCGCGCGATTCGCTGATGCTCAACAGGTTTTCTGCCGCAGGATTCATGGTCTCGATCAACAGGTTGCTGTCGAGGATGACAACGGCGGTGTTCAGGTAGTCGAAAACTGAGTCGCGTTGCGGTGGATTACCGCCGCGGGTTGATTTTTTTGGCGTGGTTTGGCTGGCGCCTAGTTCGCGCGAACGATTGTGTTCTGCTGCACGTAGAACCGGTTTGTCTGGCTTCGCCCCATTAACTTGCCCGTTTCGTCGAGCACTTCCGCCTGCAGGTTGTGCACGCCCCGGTAAACCTCCTCGATCTGGAAGCTCGATCCGGTGACCATTCGCGCTGCGCCGTCGAAGTACACCCGAACCCTGTGTCCCGGCTGCAGTGCGGGTTGCACGTTGAGCGATACGCTGAGCACGCCGCCTAGGTTCCACAGTGTCTCTTCCGGTCCGGGCGAACTGATCTCGATACTGTCGTAAGAGAACGGTCGGTCTGGTTCCGCTGGTGCGGCTGTTGCCGCAGCCGGCGTGGCAGCCGGTCTTGCGCTGTAATCACTGGTTGGTCGGCGACCGTCGGCTGGCAGCTGAATCTGGACCGCACCCTCTTCCGGTCGGTCCGAGTAATGCACGACGCCGTCCGCGTCCACCCAGCGGTAGGCCTGCGCCATAACAGCGCCGGCAGTGAGAACCGCAATGAGTGTAATAATTGTCCGCTTGAGCATGGGATTAGCATATCAGTGCTGCTTTCTGTTTGACCAGTGGCCGGGCGGCAAAGTGCCGCCCGGTTCACAGTTTTTGACCTTTCAGGGGGCTATCCGCGAGCCCCGCCCGCGGATCCCGCTATTTCCGTCCGGGTCGCCTTTACAGGCTGTAATACATGTCGAACTCGACCGGGTGCGTGGTCATGCGCAGACGAGTGACGTTTTCTTCCTTCAAGGCGATGTACGCGTCGATCAGATCGTCACTGAAGACGTCGCCTGCTTTCAGGAAGGTCCGGTCCGCGTCCAGCGCTTCCAGCGCCTCTTCGAGTGAGAAGGCAACGAGGTTGAGGTTTTTTTCCTCTTCCGGCGGCAGGTCGTAAAGATCCTTGTCCATGGCATCGCCCGGGTGCACCTTGTTCTGAATTCCGTCAAGACCAGCGAGCATCATCGCGGCGAACGCAAGATATGGATTTGCCATCGAATCGGGGAACCGGATTTCTACGCGTCGTCCTTTCGGGTTCGCGACGTATGGGATTCGAATGGATGCGGAGCGATTGCGCGCTGAGTACGCCAGAATTGTCGGCGCCTCGAATCCTGGCACGAGACGTTTGTAGCTGTTCGTCGCAGGATTCGTAAATGCGTTTAGCGCCTTGGCGTGCTTGATGATTCCGCCGATGTAATAAAGTGCGATGTCAGACAGCCCGGCGTAACCATCCCCGGTGAACAGGTTCTTGCCATCCTTGAACAGAGATTGATGGACATGCATACCGCTGCCGTTGTCATTTACCAGCGGCTTGGGCATGAACGTGGCGGTTTTGCCATAGCTGTGCGCGACGTTGTGGATAACGTACTTCAGGATCTGCACCTCATCTGCTTTACGCACCAGGGTGTTGAACAGCACCCCAATTTCGCACTGCCCGGCGGTGGCAACTTCGTGATGGTGTACTTCTGTTTCCACGCCCATCTCTTCCAGGGCAAGACACATGGCACCGCGAATATCATGCAATGAGTCAACAGGTGGCACAGGGAAATAGCCGCCTTTGACGGTCGGCCTGTGGCCGGTGTTTGAATCTTCATAACTGCGGCTCGTGTTCCACGCGCCTTCGCTCGAGTCGATAGAATAGAAAGCGCCCTGCATCGTCGAGTCCCAGCGGACATCATCGAACACAAAGAATTCATTTTCCGGGCCGAAATACGCTTCGTCCGCAATTCCGGTCGACTTGAGATAGGCCTCCGCACGCGCCGCGAGCGACCTCGGACAACGGTCGTAACCCTGCATCGTGGCGGGCTCAACGACATCACATCGAAGGTTCATCGTCGTATCTTCGGAAAATACGTCGATTACCGCTGACGCCGGGTCCGGCATCAGGATCATGTCGGACTCGTTAATCCCTTTCCATCCGGCGATCGAGGATCCGTCAAACATCTTGCCTTCTTCAAAGAGATCCTCATTCGCCAGTCGCGCGGGAATGGTGACGTGCTGCTCCTTGCCTTTAGTATCCGTGAATCGAAAGTCGACGAATTTGACGTCTTTTTCTTTGATCAGGCCGATCACGTCTGCGGGGGTCATGTGCGCTTGCTCCAGTTGATATTGCTAATAATAGAAAAGGACGCTCCCGGTGTGGCCCTGTCGGCCGGTGTCGGGTGTCGCCCGTGCTTCCCCTCGTGACTGCAGGATCTGTGCCAGTCTTAAGAACGCCGTATACCCTTGTTTTGTAAGGCCTTGGGTGATCAGCGCAGGCTGCCGGTCGCACCGTTTTGGTGCGCCCCCGTATTTTCGTGCACCAGTATAGTGCGTGTCGCGCCGCCGCGCACCGAAATGAGGCCTGGAGCGACCCTAATTGCGCTGAAGCACTGACAGCACGGCGGTTTGGGCCGGCCACAGGGAATCAATATGCGGTTATACTGCGCGCCTTTATGGCTGACCGAAGCACTCGCGACAAGCTCGCGGCATCGTGAATTCACTGATGGACAAGGAAAACCCCGTTCAAATGCAGACTTTTCAGGAGCTGATTCTGGCGCTGCAGAAATTCTGGGCGGCGCGTGGCTGCATCGTCGCGCAACCCTACGACATGCCGATGGGTGCCGGCACCTTTCATCCGGCGACGTTTCTTCGTGCGATCGGACCAGAGCCCTGGAGCGCCGCCTATGTGCAGCCGTGTCGGCGCCCGACGGATGGGCGCTATGGCGACAACCCTTTTCGTCTGCAGCACTACTATCAGTTTCAGGTCGTCATAAAACCGTCCCCGGATGATATTCAGGAGATGTACCTGGATTCATTGCGGGCGATAGGCATTGACCCGACGGTGCACGACATTCGGTTTGTCGAGGACAACTGGGAGTCCCCGACCCTCGGCGCATGGGGGCTCGGCTGGGAGGTCTGGCTCAATGGTATGGAAGTTACTCAATTTACGTACTTCCAGCAGGTTGGCGGGCTTGAGTGCCGGCCGGTAACGGGCGAGATCACCTATGGCCTCGAGCGCCTGGCGATGTATCTTCAGGACGTTGAAAACATATTTGACATTACCTGGATCGATGGCCCGCTGGGCCGAATCACTTATCGTGATGTGTACCATCAGAATGAGGTTGAACAGTCTCGCTACAATTTCGAAGAAGCTGATGTCGGCGCGCTGTTCGCCGCGTTTGACCAGGCCGAAAAGGAAAGCCTGCGGCTGATAGAAGCGGGACTCGCGTTGCCTGCTTATGAGCAAATGCTCGCAGCCTCGCACACGTTTAACCTGCTTGACGCTCGCCAGGCGATTTCCGTGAGCGAGCGGCAACGATTTATATTGCGCGTCCGGACGATGGCGGGCGGCATTGCCGGCGCGTATTACGCGAGCCGCGAAGCGCTGGGCTTTCCGATGGTCGCGTCGGTTAGCGGCGAGGCGGGCATCAAATGAGCGCCGCCGACTGCCTGATCGAGCTGGGCACTGAAGAGCTTCCGCCAAAGGCGCTGCGGAGCCTGATGACCGCTTTCGCTGGCGGCATTTCCGACGGCCTTTCTGGCGCGCGACTCAAGTGTAAAGGCGTGCATCCCTATGCCAGTCCGCGCCGGCTCAGTGTCATTGTGGATTCGCTAGAGTTTCGCCAGGACGACCAGGTGATCACGCAGAAGGGCCCGCCGGTATCAATCGCCATCGATGAAAAAGGTGCGCCAACGAAAGCGGGACTCGCGTTTGCAAAAAAATGTGGCGTCGAATTTGATTCGCTGGCTCGGGAAAAGACGGCGGCAGGTGAGTGGCTGACACATACCGGAACTGACTCGGGTCGACCCACTGCAAAATTGCTGCCCGGAATCGTGCAAGGCGCACTTGATGCGTTGCCAGTTCCCAGGCGTATGCGCTGGGGGTCGCATGCTTCGGACTTCGTTCGTCCGGCGCATTGGTTGGTGCTCTTGCATGGTACCGAGGTTGTGCCGGGCTCCGTACTTGGCCTTGCCTCCGGGCGGCTGACGCGCGGGCATCGCTTTCTCTCATCCGGCGCCATTGAGCTCGGCGCGCCGGGCGATTACGTCGACGCCCTCGAGGAAAAGGGCTTCGTTATTCCTGGCTTCGAGCGTCGCAAGGAAAAGATTCTGGCGGCCGTCGCCGATTGCGCAAAACGCGCCGGCGGTGATCCGGTCGGTGACGACGCACTGTACGACGAGGTCACCGCGCTCACGGAGTGGCCGGTAGCGTTTGCTGGCTCCTTCGATGTCGACTTTCTTTCGCTGCCCAAAGAAGTGATTGTCGCGACGCTGACCGGACACCAACGCTATTTTCCGGTCAGGAACAAGAAGGGAGCGTTGCTGCCGGTGTTTGTTGCGGTCGCCAATATCGACAGCAAAGAGCCGGATCGTGTGCGCGATGGAAACGAACGGGTGATTCGACCGCGACTGGCAGACGCGGCATTTTTCTGGAAGACGGACCGTCAGACGTCGCTTGGTGATCGTTGCGATGCGCTTAAGGGCGTTGTCTACCAGAGGGGCCTTGGCACGCTGCACGATAAAAGCATGCGGGTTGCTGCGCTGGCCACCCTTCTGGCGGAGCAGGTGGGCGTGGACGCGGACGACGTTACGCGTGCGGCGGTTCTCGCGAAGTGTGATCTGTTGACAGGACTGGTCGGCGAGTTTCCGGAGTTGCAGGGAACCATGGGCGGGTACTACGCGGAGTCGTCCGGTGAGACGCCGGCGGTTTCTCGAGCGATCAGTGAGCAGTATCTTCCTCGTTACGCCGGAGACGACCTGCCTGGTTCGGTGGCGGGACAGATTCTGGCGGTTGCTGACAAGCTCGATACGCTCGCCGGCATATTCTTGCTGGGAAAAAAGCCGAGCGGCAACCGGGACCCGTTTGGTTTGCGTCGTGCGGCCCTTGGCGTGGTCCGAATTTTTATCGAGAAGGGCCTCGACATTGATTTGGACGCTGCGGTCAGGGCGGCGGCAATTCAGCAGCCGGTGACTACCGACGATTGCAATGACAATCGTGAGACGATGTGCGATTTCATAATCGACCGTTTTAGAAGTTACGTCCTGGACGGCGACCAGGGCGTAACGTCGGACATGTTTGAGGCGGTGCGGCTGCGGCGGCCTTCCTCCCTGGTTGATTTCGGCGACAGGCTCCGGGCTGTCGCAGACTTTATGTCGCTGGAACCGGCCGTGAGTTTGGCGTCAGCGAACAAGCGAACCGCGAACATTTTGCGCAAGGCTGAGTTCACTGCTGACAGGACAAGGGTTGTGGATGCGTCGTTGCTCACAGACGACGCGGAGCGGGTTTTGTATCACGCGATGCAGGCGGCTCGAAAAGACGTAGCGCCGATGATTCAGAGAAGGTCCTACACCGAAGCGCTGCGTCGGCTGGCCGAGCTGCGGACGCCGGTGGACGCTTTTTTCGATGGTGTCATGGTGATGACGGACGACGAGGCCGTGAGGTCCAACCGATTGACGCTGCTCGCGGAACTGCGGGCGCTGTTTTTTGATGTTGCCGATATTTCCCACCTGACGCCGACGCAGGAATGATCGATGTCGCGGCGACTTGTTATTCTCGATCGCGATGGTGTGATCAATCACGATTCCGACGATTTCATCAAATCGCCAGCTGAGTGGCTGCCTATCGATGGAAGCATCGAGGCGATATCCCGGTTGTCCGCTGCGGGGTTTGATGTTGCCGTTGCGACAAATCAATCGGGGGTCGGCCGAAAGTATATTGATCGTCCGACGCTTGAGGCTATCCATGACAAGATGCGGCGGGCCGTTCGCGACGCCGGCGGCGATATAACCAGGATTGTCTATTGTCCCCACCTGCCGGACGCTGGCTGTGATTGTCGAAAGCCAAAATCAGGCCTGTATTTACAGATCGGGACTTATCTGGGCGTGCCGCTTGAAGGGGTGCCGATGATTGGTGATTCCGTTCGGGACATTGCGGCGGCTCGGTCTGCCGGCGGGCGACCGATACTGGTTCTCACCGGCAACGGCGTTGCGGCCGCCGCCTCACTGAATGAAAGTGGTGTGCCGGTGGAGACATTTGCGGATTTGGCTGCTGCGGTTTCTTTTCTGATAGATGAATACCGCGAGCGTTCTGCCTGATGGTTTGGCTGCGCTCGCTTGCTTTCCAGTTCTATTTTTTGTTTCCGTTTGTGCGGCGGCAATGACAATTTTCTTTGGCGCCCTGCTTCCGTACCGGTTACGTTTCGGTGTCGCGCGAGCCTGGGCGCGCAGCATGCTGTTCGCCGGTAAGGGGTTGTGCGGACTTGATTACGTTATCGAGGGTGCGGAAAATATTCCGGTCCGCCCCAGTGTCATCATGATCAAGCACACCACGGTCTTTGAGACATACGCACAGATGGTCGTGTTTCCTCCGCAGACCTGGGTGGTGAAGCGGGAGCTTTTATGGATTCCGTTTTTCGGTTGGGGTCTTGCCGCCATGAAACCGATTGCGATCAATCGGGGCGCTGGCCACTCGGCCGTCAGGCAGGTGATCGACAAGGGGCGTGCTCGTCTGGCCGAGGGAATCTGGATTACTATTTTTCCTGAAGGGACTCGCGTAGCGCGCGGCGAAACCAAGCGGTATGGCGTTAGTGGCGCCGCGCTTGCGAAGGAAGCCCAGTGCCCTATCGTGCCTGTGGCGCACAATGCGGGTGACCTGTGGGCACGAAGAGGACTCAAAAAGCGGCCCGGGCTCATACGTTTTTGCATCGGACCGCCGATAATGCCGGGAGACAGCTCGCCTAAAGAGACCAACCTGCTCGTGCAAAACTGGATTGAAACGAAAATGCACGAGATCAGCACCGGGTATCGCGATAAAACCACTTAACCAGCGCGATGTCCGGTTGGATCAGCGTCACATTGGGTTTCGGGTTTCGAACTAAACGTCCAGGTTGGACACGGTCAGTGCATTTTTCTCGATGAACTCCCGACGCGGCTCAACATGGTCCCCCATTAACGTCGTGAAAATTTCGTCGGCCTTGACGGCATCGTCGATTTTCACCTGCAACAGCCGCCGTGTCTCGGGATTGACTGTCGTATCCCAGAGCTGATCCGGATTCATTTCGCCTAGGCCCTTGTAGCGCTGAATTGCCTGGCCTCGCCGCGCTTCGTTCATAAGCCATTCCACGGCTTCCGAGAATTGCTCGACCGGGTTTCGTTTGTCCGCGCGCTCAATGAAAGCGCCGTCGCCGAGAAGGTCTTTCAGTTTGCCGGCGAGCGCCATAATCGCCCGATATTCGTTCGTGTCGAAAAACTCCCGCGGTATGTAGCGCGACTGTTTTACCCCGTGATGCAATTTGAGCATGACGACCCTAACACCCTCGCCCTCGCCGTCACCCCGTTCGAACCTGGCCTCATACGTGCCGCCGCTGCCGTTGGTGGCGCGGTCACCATTTGATTTAGGCAGCGTGCCCGAGAACCCGTGCGTCCAGGCTTCGAACGCGTCGAGATCGCCGGCTATCTTGGTTGTCACTTCCGGGCTGGCGCTTAACGCCCGCAGCACTACCTCGTCGTAGCGATTCGACAGCCGGCGAACGATGCTCTCAACCGTAATGTACTCATTCGTCAACGATTCGAGCGCTGTGCCCGACAGCGGGGGCGCTTCGGCGTTGACATGCAAAGCGGCGGAGTCCATCGCGGCGCCGAGTAAATAGGCGTTGAGCTCGGCGTCATCTTTAACGTAGACCTCCTGCTTGCCCTTTTTAATTTTGTATAGCGGCGGCTGCGCGATGTAGATGTGCCCGCGCTCGATTAGTTCCGGCATCTGCCGATAAAAAAACGTGAGCAGCAAGGTGCGAATGTGTGACCCGTCGACGTCAGCATCCGTCATGATGATGATGCGGTGATAGCGAAGTTTGTCGATGTTGAAGTCGTCTCGCCCGATGCCGGTTCCAAGAGCGGTTATCAGGGTGCCAACTTCGACCGATGACAACATTTTGTCGAAGCGGGCCTTTTCTACGTTAAGGATCTTGCCCTTCAGCGGCAGGATCGCCTGGGTGCGTCGGTCTCGGCCCTGCTTCGCCGAACCGCCAGCCGAGTCTCCCTCAACGAGGAATAATTCGGACAGCGCGGGATCTTTTTCCTGGCAATCTGCGAGCTTGCCGGGAAGGCCGGCTATATCCAGTGCCCCCTTGCGCCGGGTCATTTCCCGCGCTTTTCGAGCGGCCTCCCTTGCGCGCGCCGCGTCGATAATTTTCGAAACGATTGCTTTGGCTTCCTGCGGGTTTTCGAGGAGAAACTCTTCAAGACGTGTCGCCATCGCAGATTCGACGGCGCCTTTAATTTCAGATGAAACTAGTTTGTCTTTTGTCTGGGACGAAAACTTGGGGTCATGCACCTTCACCGACAATACGGCCGTGAGGCCTTCGCGAGCGTCGTCGCCGCTGGGCGTAAACTTGTCCTTTTTGCCAGACAGTTCTTTTTCGATATAGCCGTTCAGGGTCCGGGTTAACGCACTGCGAAAACCCGCCATGTGCGTACCGCCATCGCGCTGGGGAATGTTGTTCGTGTAGCAGTACATGTTTTCCGTATAGCCGTCGTTCCACTGCAGCGCGACCTCTACCCCCACACCGTCCTTGTTGTCCTGGAAGTGAAACACCGATGGGTGGATGGGTGTCTTGTTGCGGTTCAGGTGATTGACGAAGGCGCGAATGCCCCCTTCATACTGGAAGGTTTCGTGCTGGTCATCCCGCTCGTCGGTCAACTCGATGCGAACACCGGAGTTCAGGAACGATAGTTCTCGCAGCCGTCTCGCGAGAATATCGAAGTGGTATTCGATGTTTGTGAAGGTGCCGGCGCTGGGTTTGAAGCGCAGGGTCGTTCCGGTTTTATCCGTTTTTCCGGTCTCCGCGAGGGGTGCGACGGGGTCGCCGTGACGATATTCCTGCTGATAGACCTTCCCGTCACGATAAACCGTCAGTAACAGCTGCTCAGAGAGGGCGTTAACGACGGAGACGCCTACACCGTGCAACCCGCCGGAAACCTTGTATGAGTTGTCATCAAACTTTCCACCGGCGTGGAGAACCGTCATGATGACTTCGGCTGCCGAGCGCCCCTCTTCCGGGTGAATGTCTACCGGAATGCCGCGCCCGTCATCCGTGATGGTGACCGACTCATCGGCATGAATAGTGACTGTTATGACGCTGCAATGGCCGGCAAGGGCCTCGTCGATGGAGTTGTCGACAACCTCGAAAACCATGTGGTGCAACCCGGTTCCGTCATCGGTATCCCCGATGTACATTCCCGGTCTTTTTCGAACTGCTTCAAGGCCCTTTAAGACCTTGATATTGCTGGAAGTATATTCGGCGTTATCGGCCATTCTATGTCCTCAAAATTAACCGGCGCATTGTACCATTTAAGAGCGGACAAAGGGCTTAAGAAACTGCGCGCAAGCGTGCTTTTTATAAGCGTTTTCCGGCGGCGGGGGCTCCCGCGGCGCGAGGTTTTTTTGAGGACCTAGCCGGCCCGCTCCACGACACCCTGTTCCACGTGGAACAAGAGGGGCGGCTCAACGAAAAGCGCCCGATCGGGCTCGAGTGTCGTCGCAATTACCTGGCTACCGAGATTCGCCACGGCACCCATCAGCCGCGCCAGCGAGTCTCCGTCAAGCTCGGCCGCCGGATCGTCCAGCAACAGCAGTAACGGCCTTTCCAGCTGGGTCTGGACGACGTCGGTCGCTGCCAGGATGAGCGCGCAAGCCAGCAGCTTTTGCTGGCCTCTCGAGACCAGCTTTTTTGCCTGTCGCTCATCGTAACGCAGCCTGATGTCCGCCCGATGCGGGCCCGGTTGCGTGCTGCCCATTTGCAGGTCCCGCTCGGTAGATCCTTCCAGCGCCTCCAACAGGGTCTTTTCCCCTGCCCAGCCCCGCTGATATTCGAAGTCGATCTGGCTTCCCAGCAACGCCTCGCCGTACTCCTCAAGCGCGGGCCGCGTTATATCGAGCATCCGGCGACGAACATCATCGATGTCAATCCCCAGCTCGGCAAGCTCCTGGTCCCAGCCCGAAAGGGCCTGGCGGCTAGCGCCGCTCTTAAGCGCCGCGTTTCTCTGTTTCAGTGCACGACGGAACCGCCGCCAGCGGTCGAGGTACCCATGTTCCACGTGGAACGCTATCCAGTCGATATAGCGCCGTCGATCCTCGGGCCCCCCCGCGATCAGGCTGTGAATGTCCGGGTCGATCACCTGCAGCGGGAGCGCCTCGGCAAGGGCGGCGGCCGAATTCCGCTTTTCTCCGTTGGTATGAACCTCAAGGCCTGCCCTGCTATTGCGAACGCCCAGCGACTCCTCCCGCGAGCCATTATCTGCCCGGCCGAAAAGCACGAATTCGTCAGCATCATGCCTGACCAGTTCCTGGGTTGAGGCCCCGCGGAACGATCGCCCGCGGCCAAGATAGCCGACTGCCTCCAGGATGCTCGTTTTCCCGGACGCATTCGGACCATAAATCAAATTGTTTTGGGAGCCGAAACTTAGCTCAACGGACCTAAGGCAGCGAAAATCCGTGCATTTGAGGCTCTTCAGCGCCAAGCGGACACGCCGGCCCTACAGGCGCATTGGCATGACCACATACTTGCAGTCATCCTTTCCTGGCTTCCTCAACAGGCAGCTCGAGTTGCCATCGACCAGCGAAAGCGTGATTTCTTCGGACTCTATCGCGCCCAGCGCATCCAGGAGATAATTAACATTGAAGCCAATCTCAATTTCCTCCCCGGTATACTGAATTTCCAGCTCTTCCTCGGCCTCTTCCTGCTCCGGATTGTGTGCCTGCAAGGTCATCGCATTTTCCCGGATCATCAGCCGTATACCCCGATACTTCTCATTCGACAGGATTGCCGTTCGCTGTAGCGCCGCCCTGAACAAGCCCCGGTCAGCTGTTAATGCATTTTTTGTGTCCTGCGGTATTACCCGCTCGTACTCCGGAAACCGACCATCGATAAGCTTCGAGGTGAACCGAATCCCCTCGAGCTGTATCCGGACATGATTGCTGCCGAGCTCGACCTTAAGCTCACCTTCGCCCCCCATCAGCCGCTGTAGCTCCAGCACGCCCTTGCGAGGAACAATCACCTGCTGATCCGGCATTTTTTTGCCCAGCTCCGCCTCGCAAAGCGCCAGGCGGTGTCCATCTGTCGCCACTGTCCGCAACGACGTACCGCTGGTTTCAAGCAGCAAGCCATTCAGGTAATACCTGACGTCCTGCTGAGCCATGGAGAAATGCGTCTTTTCCAGAAGCCTCCCCAAAGTACCCTGCGACACAGAAATGCTTTGCCCTGCGTTGATATCATCAATCGTAGGAAACTCCGCTGCCGGCAACGTGGTCAAAGAAAACTTGCTCCTCCCTGACTTAACGCTCAACTTCTCGCCGCTCTGGCTTATTGAAATCTCTGCGTTATCCGGCAGCGCCCTGCAAATATCCAGGAGCTTCCTCCCGGGCACCGTAACCTCGCCCGCCGTGTGAACCTGAACTTCAGCTACCGCTACCAGCTCCACTTCGAGATCGGTTGCCGTTACTGCGACCTCGCCGTTTTTCGCGACAAGCAGCACGTTCGCCAAAATGGGCATTGTTTGCCGACGCTCAACAACCCCGATAACAGCCTGTAACGGTTTCAATAGTGCCTCGCGGCCAACGGTTAACTTCATCAATTCCACCTGTTAATAAATATTGGAAATAGTTCTCTTTCTATTATTATTAGCCTACCAAAGTCTTGTGCATAACTTTATTTTTTCATTTTTAAACAAACACTTACGTGCTATTTTTTCCGGGCCAAAAGCCGGTATGAATGTCCTGCCGCCTGTGCACTAGCTGTGGATAAAACAGGAACGTATAATTATCCACCACTTATCCACATCATCCTGTCAGGGTTCTCAACAGGTTGATGTAATCATCATCAACACGCTTTTCGCTTTCCCGCAAAGCGGCAATTCTTCTGCAGCCATGTAGCACTGTTGTGTGGTCCCTGCCACCAAAAGCGTCGCCAATTTCCGGCAGGCTGTGATTAGTCAGCTCTTTCGCAAGCGCCATGGCAAACTGACGCGGGCGTGCAATCGATCGGGTGCGTTTTTTTGAAAGCAGGTCACCCACACGAAGCTTAAAGTAGTCTGCGACTGTCTTTTGAATATTTTCTATGGAAACCAGCCTGTCCTGCAAGGCGAGCAAATCCCGGAGGGCCTCTTTTGCAAAATCCAGATTAATCGGCTTACCGGTGAAATGAGAGTTAGCGATCACCCTGCGCAACGCACCTTCCAGTTCGCGGACATTCGATCGAATCCGCTTCGCGATAAAAAAAGCAACTTCATCGGGCAGGACGGCCCCCTCAAGGGCGGCTTTGCTCTTCAGTATCGCGACAGACGTCTCAAGCTCGGGCGGCTCAATCGAAACCGTCAGGCCCCAGCCAAAGCGCGACTTCAGCCGCTCTTCAAGACCATTAACTTCTTTAGGGTACCTGTCGCATGTCAGGATAATCTGACGATGACCTTCGAGAAGCGCATTGAACGTGTGGAAGAACTCCTCCTGGGAGCGCTCTTTCCCTGCAAAAAACTGAATGTCATCAATTAACAGGGCATCGAGCGAGCGATACAACCGCTTAAAATCCGAAATCGTGTTGTGTTGCAGGCCACGCACCATATCCCCAACGAAGCGCTCAGAATGCACATAGCTGACACGGGCTCCCGGCCGCTTTTGCAGCATCGCGTTACCAATGGCCTGCATCAGGTGTGTTTTGCCCAGGCCCACTCCGCCATAGATGAACAGGGGGTTGTATGACTTCCCCGGGTTCTCACCGACCTGTAGCGCAGCTGCCCGCGCCAGCTGGTTGCTCTTACCTTCAACGAAATTCTCAAAACTGAAGTCCGGGTTCAGGCGGCTTACGACCGGTTCAGCCGAGGAGGGACGCGGCGGGCGGGCTCGCGAAACTGCGGGGACGGTATCAACGTGGCGCGATCCAACTTCGACGACAACCTGGTTGGTGCTTCCGGCGCCGTCCACTAGTTCCTCGATTCGGCCCAGGTAGTGCTGATTCAGCCAGTCAACGACAAAGCGATTGGGCGCGAGCAGCTTTAAGACCGAGCCGTCCTCAACCGCCTGCAATGGGCGGATCCACGTGTTGAACTGCTGTTCAGGCAGCTCGGCCTGGAGGTCGCGCACGCAGCGATTCCAAAGAGTTGTTTCCGCCTGCAAGAGTGTCCCCGAAGCTTGATGCTTCTTTTAGTCGTTATCGTCAATCGGTGAGACCGGGCAGTCTATACCGTCTATGTACCCTTCGCCAGACAGGAAAAACCGCATAGCGCTGCGGCCTTGACGCCAAATTCGAGTGATTTCCCATAGTGCGCATAAGGCCTTATTCTATTGACAGAAAAGGGGCTGCCGCGTACCCTTGCCGGCCTTCTTGGGGATGGGCAAATAGCCCTCCAGTAAAATCTTCAGCGCTTGACACGCGCACAACCAGAATTAAGCCAGGTGGCACCCAAATGAAACGAACATTTCAGCCCAGTGTACTCAAGCGGGCTCGCACCCATGGATTCCGAGCGCGAATGGCAACGAAGGGCGGCCGCCTGGTGATAAAGCGCCGACGCGCCAAAGGCCGGGCGAGGCTGACGCCGTAAGGCGTGCCAGCATCGGCCACAGACGCTACGGAAAATAACACAGCACCCCACGCCGGCAGGGACAGCCACTTCAATCGTAGAAGCCGGCTTGTCGAGCAGACCTCCTTCACTCGCGTCTTTCAGGGTGCCGAGCGCAGCCGCGACAAAATGTTCACCGTTCTCTATCGACCAAATGGCACCGCCGAACCGCGACTCGGTCTCGCGATCGGCAAGAAGAACTGTCGGCTTGCGACTGGCCGAAACCGGCTGAAGAGAATAATCAGAGAGTCGTTCAGGCATCATCAGAGTGACTTTCCAGGTCTGGACATCGTCGTGCTGAATCAGCCGGCGGCAGCCAGCGCAAACAACAGCGAACTGTTTCGAAGCCTTCAGGCGCACTGGCACAAATGCGCGCGGCAGGCCCCGGAAGCGAAAGAGGCGACAAAGAGCTAAATGGAAAATCAACGGCTGCTCATTTGGGCGACATTTGGCATGTTGCTCTGGATGACCTACCAGGCGTGGGTCGCAGACTACGGTCCGTCCGCGACGGCCAGCCAAAGCGAGACCCCTGCGGCGCAGGTAGAGCCGGCAGCCGCAGACGATGGTGGCATCCCGGCCTTACCAGTGGACGCAGCTGACGCACCGGCGCTCACAAGCACGGATACGGCGGCCCCCGGGCTTGATGGCCTGCCGCAAACCACTGACGACACCGCGCCACCGGTAATTCGGGTACGCACCGACGTCCTGGACGTCGACATCAGCACCATGGGTGGAACGCTGACGCGCGCAAATCTTCTTCGCTATCCGGTCCACAAAGACCAGCCCGGCGTGCATGTTGAGCTCTTAAGTCCCGGCGCCATTGATTACGGCCTCATCCGAACCGGCCTGAATGACGCCGGCGATGGAGCCAAAGCCGATCACAATGCGCGATACAGGAGCGAACAAACCGAGTATCAGCTTGGTACCGGCGACGAGCTGGTCGTACCGCTGAGCTGGAGTAGCGGGCAGGGCGTAACGGTGGAAAAAACACTTCGCTTTACGCGCGGCAGTTATCGAATCGATATCGCTCACCTGGTGATCAACGATGGTGACACCGTTTGGAGCGGAGCTGAGTATGCTCAGCTTAGAAGGCGAACGAGCATGAACGAGCGCTCGATGTTCGATGTCGATTCGTATTCAACCGACGGCCCGATAATTTACGACGGTCAGAAATCTGAAAAGCTTGAGCGCGATGACCTGCTGTCCGACGGCCCATTTGCAATCAAGGCGACCAGCGGATGGGTCGGCGCCATTCAGCACCACTTTCTTAGCGCGGTCGTTCCGCCGGCTGACGGCCAATACAATTACAGTGTCGCCGCAAGCAACGGCATTTTCACCGCCAGCCTGATTCAGACACCTATCGTCAACGTGGTGCCCGGCGGCGAGCACGAGTTCGAAACGACGGCGTTCGTCGGGCCCAAGCTCCAGTCGCAACTCGAAGAAATTTCGCCAAGCCTCAAGCTGACAGTCGACTATGGTTGGCTGACGATTATTTCCCAGCCGCTGTTCTGGCTCCTGAGCAAGGTGTACTCGCTGGTTGCTAACTGGGGGCTTGCCATCATCCTGGTCACTATTCTGATCAAAGGCGTGTTCTATAAGCTGACAGAAGCAAGCGGTCGGTCAATGGCGAAAATGCGCGAGATTCAGCCGCGAATGAAAGCGCTGCAGGATCGCTACAAGGATGATCGGCAGGCGTTGAGCCAGGCGATGATGGAGCTTTATAAACGCGAAAAAGTCAATCCAGCGGCCGGCTGTTTGCCCATACTGATCCAGATGCCATTTTTCCTGGCGTTCTACTGGGTGCTCCTGGAGAGTGTTGAGATGCGTCAGGCGCCTTTCGCATTCTGGCTGACAGATTTGTCGTCCCGTGATCCTTATTTTATTCTGCCGATCATCATGGGCGCGGCGATGCTGGGGCAGCAGCGGCTCAATCCAGTCCCGGGCGATCCGGTTCAGGCGAAGGTGATGCAAGTCATGCCGATCATCTTCACCGCATTCTTCGCGTTCTTCCCCTCGGGGCTCGTCCTTTACTGGGTGACCAACACTTTGTTGTCGATAGCGCAGCAGTGGTATATCAACAAGGTCGTGCACGAAGAGGCGGCCGCGCGTAAGGGCATCAAGAAAACCAAGGACACCAAGGAAAAACCAACACCCTGAGGCCAGGGGTCCGCATGAACGATACGCCGGACTACGTCAGAGATACGATCGCTGCTGCAGCGACGCCGCCCGGCAAGGGCGGCATTGGCATTGTTCGAATTTCAGGAGCCGATGCCAAAAAGATTGGCACTGAAATTGTCGGCTCGTTACCCGACCCGAGAGTGGCGACAGCCGCCACGTTTTATGACACCGCAGGGTCTCCGATCGATTCCGGCCTGGTACTTTACTTTCCCGAGCCGAACTCCTTCACGGGTGAGTCGGTCGTGGAACTCCAGGGTCACGGTAGCCCGGTGGTCATGTCCATGCTCGTTGATGCGGCAATCGCGTACGGCGCGAGACGGGCGAACCCGGGAGAGTTTTCACAGCGCGCGTTTCTGAACGGTAAGCTGGATCTCGCCCAGGCCGAGTCAATAGCAGACCTCATCAACAGCAGCACGGGGCAAGCCGCGAGAGCCGCACACCGATCGCTCATGGGGGCGTTTTCAAAATCCGTTGCCGCGCTAAACGAAAATATTATTCAGCTCAGGCTGCACGTCGAGGCGGCAATAGATTTTCCGGAAGAGGAAATCGATTTTCTCTCGGATGCGCGCCTGCGCAAGCAACTTGATGTTTGCGAAGCTGCGTTCGATGCACTGAAAAAACAAACTGTCGCAGGACGCGTACTGCGGGACGGCTTCCAGGTCGTAATCATTGGCAAACCCAACGCCGGCAAATCCAGTCTCATGAATTATCTGAGTGGCGAAGACACCGCCATCGTTACCGAGGTAGCGGGCACGACGAGGGATATTCTGCGTGAGCAGATTGACGTGGACGGTCTGGCGGTGGAGGTAATCGATACTGCCGGCTTGCGCGACAACCCGGACGAAATCGAGGCAGAGGGAATTCGCCGTGCTCGCGATGCGCTGGTGAAAGCGGATGCCGTGCTGCTTATTGTGGATGCCAATCTTGGGGAGGACGCGACCGGGTACGAGCTACCACCAGAGGTACCCATTGTCGTGGTAAGGAACAAGATAGATCTCAGCGGCGACGTACCGGGCATGTTGCAAACGGAGCCGCCTGTCGTGAACGTTTCTGCGCAAACCGGCGCTGGCATTGACGCGCTTCGCGAGACGATCAAGAAACTTGCGGGCCACGAAGACGCCGGCGCAGGCGCATTCACCGCGAGAAAGCGGCACGTCGACGGGTTAGTGAGCGCCTCGGGGCACTTCAAGGCGGGAAGGGCGGCCCTGGATTCAGACAAGGCCGGCGAGATTCTGGCGGAAGAGCTGCGCCTGGCACAGCAAGCGCTTGCAGGGATTACCGGAGAATTCACGAGCGACGATCTTCTCGGGCGAATCTTCTCGGAATTTTGCATCGGTAAATAGCGCCCTGGCCCATGGTTGTTCGGGCTCATCGAGCCGCTTTGAATTGCTCTGGGACGGCTTTTTTCGCGGCTTCAGCATGGCGCCGTGAACAAGCGCGCCCGAATACGATCAAATAACGATAGTCTGCCGCCGCGAGGGCCAGATTAAGAAAACATCTTGGGCAAATTAGGAGAACGTCATGTTGCGTTCAACACTTATCATCCTGCTGGTCGCGTTTTCTGCTTCAGCTAACGCGCAGGGAAGCAATTACAGCTATGTACAGGGATCGTATGGTCGGGTAGATCTCGACGGGTCGGGATTCGATGTCGACGGCGAGGGCCTGGGCATCAGCGCTTCATTCGCGCTTGACACGAACTTCCACGTCTATGGCGAATACCAGAATGCAGGTTTCGATCCGGGCGGTGACCTCGACATGATGGAGCTTGGCATCGGCTATCACACCAATGTTTCGCCAAGAATGGATCTCTACGCCAATCTGGGCTATCTCGACTTCGATGCAGGCGGTGGCGCCGGCGATGACGGATTTTCGGTGGGCCTCGGTGTGCGCGGAGCGGTGAGCGATGCGGTCGAATTGTTCGGCGGTCTGGATTACATCGATTTCGATCGGTCCGATGGTGAAACACGCGCGAATGCCGGTTTCATGCTGAGCCTGACCCGGGAGCTCGCCCTGGGTTTGAAAGCAAGCTTCTGGGATGACGTCAATATTTTCCAGATGAATGCCAGGTGGTACTTCGAGTAAGGTATTACGACACGCAAAAATTGAACCCCGCGACACGCGGGGGTTTTTTTACAGAATGGCGAAAAGCCATGAATTGTCAATTGTGCGGACTAGCCCAGCAAACCCTCGCGACGATAGAGCCGGGCGCAGAGCCAGGTTAGCAGGCCACCGACGAGCAGCGTGCCGCTAACAGATACCGCGACATGCAGCATATCAAGGGGTTCGTTCTTGATCAGACCAACCAGCAAGAGGTGTTGACTCAAAGAGGGCACGAACATCAACGCGGTGCTCGGACGGACCATCAGAATAGACACGACCAGAATCGGCATCGTCGGCGCGAGTAACACAACGCTGACCCAGGTTTGTGCTTCTTTAAAGCTCCTGGTAAATGAGGCGACCAGCGTCATCAGCGATGCGCCGACGAGCGCGAAGGGAACCAGCAGCAGAAACGCTGCCAGCACGACCATCGGTCCGAAGTTGGGCGTCATGCCGAGTTCCTGCAACGGCATGAATTTGAGCGTGAAATGAAAACAGGTGAGGCTCAAGGAAAGCGAAATCGCCATGAATAAACACGCGGCGAGAATCTTGCCGAAAATCAGGTCATCGCGCTTGACGGGCAAACAAAGCAGCGGCTCCAGTGACCCCCGCTCGCGCTCGCCGGCAGTGGCATCAATCGCGAGATTCATACCGCCGGTCAGCAGCGCAAAGATGAAGAAATAACTCAACATGCCGAGCAGGATTGCGGATCGCCCGCTGGGTGTTGATACGTCGACCTCATCGATATTCAACGGTCGCATGACCAGCGGGCTCACGCCTCGCAACGAAAGGCGCATCACGGCAAGTTCCTGCGCGTAGTCCCGCAGCGCATGCGTAGCCCGTCGCGTTTCCCGTTCGGCCTGCGTATTCGCCTGGTCGGTAATAACCTCGACAGTTGCCGGAATCATGTCTGCCAGGTTTTTGCCAAACGTCTCCGGAATGACAATGACGACATCACGATCGCCGTTGCCGACCGCGGCGATGGCCTCTTCGCGGGTCTCTGGGCCGTCGATGATGTTGATGTTGTTACTTTCCAGAAACGCGATGAGATTGGGCGCATGTTCGCGGCCGATTACTGGCAGGTCAAGTGCCTCGCTGGAGTCGCTGAGCGATTGCTTCACCGAAAGGTTGATAACAAAAGCAAACAGAATGGGCCCGAACAACGGACCCATCAGAAGTGCGGACATCAGCGTCCGGCGATCGCGGAAATTGTCGGTAACCTCTTTAACGAACACATTACGAATCGTGTTCATGCCGTGTTCCCCACCATCCCGATCGCCTTGACGAAGGCATCCTCGAGATCGTCGCATCCGGTGGCGTTTCTGATGCCGTCGGCGGAGTCCTGAATCGCGACCCTGCCTTCGGCGATGATGACAATTTCGTCACAGAGCGCAGCGACTTCCTGCATCACGTGGCTCGAAAAAAGAACGCACTTGCCTGCATCCCGTAGCTGGCGGATCAGCGCTCGCAACGAACGGGTTGCCATGACGTCCAGGCCGTTGCTTGGTTCGTCCAGAATAATATTCTGCGGTCCATGTACCAGCGACCGCGCCAGCGACACCTTCGTCTTTTGCCCCTGCGAAAAACCTTTGGTACGCCGGTCGGCAAAATCGTTGATATCGAGCTGGTCGATGACCGTCTGCACTGCTTCGTCGATCGTGTGCGCCGGCATTTCGTACAGCTTCGCGTAGTAGGCGATGTTTTCACGAGCCGTAAGGTGTGGATAAAGCCCGGCGCCATGCGGAAGCGTGCCAATTCTTCTGCGCGCGGCCAGGCTGTCGTTAACAACATCTATACCGTCGATAATGGCGGAGCCGGAGTCGGGTTTTAGCACCGTGTACAACACGCGCAGTGTGGTCGATTTTCCCGCACCGTTAGGTCCCAACAGGCCCGTGATCCTGCCGTTGTCAGCCGCAAAAGTTATTCCCTGAACGGCTTTTATGTCGCCGAAAGATTTGTACAGACCCTTTACTTCAATCATGGCGACGGGCCGGAGAAGTCGAGAAAAAATGGCATGGCGTGCAGGCGTTCCATGCATTCGGTTTCAAGACCGTCGATGCTGGCGGTAGCGACGAAATCGCCGATGATGTCTGATACACAACCGCGCGGCGCCTGACCATGACCCTGGTTCCTGCCGGTGAGGTGTCGTGCATTGCCCAGAGCAACCGCTGCCAGATCACCATACGATGGCGGCGTAACCGGATCGGCATCACCGGACAACAGGAGAACGGGAATATCCGAAGACACCGGCGCCTTGAATTCTTCGTCCAGGATGCCCTTCGGCCAGACCGAACAAATAGCCTCCAGCGTGTCAAGGTTGACCGGTCCGATGTAGGTCGCATCCAGGGCGTCGCGCGACACACCTTCGGCCTCAAAGTAAGGAGCATCTTCTGTACAAACGACGGCATTGTGCATGCCGATGCTCAATGCGTCGGACATGCTTTCGGCAATCATCGCGGATTGTGCGGCGAGCGGCGCGTAGTTTCCTTTGACCGCCTCGTCAATCAGCAGGGGCATCAATGCAACGGAAGTCGGGTGATAGCTTAGCAGGCGCAGCGCACCGGCCATTTCCGTGTCACCGAAGCGAATCTCTTCCAGCTGTCCGCTGGTCGGGTTTGCCATGACAACCACTTCAGGCTCGCTGGACAGCCTTGTTTTGAGTGCACGAAAGTCGTTGCGGATGGCCGGAAACCGCTCATTACATTGCACGCTTTCGGCGCAGCGATTGAATATCAAATCAATGGCATTTTGTGCATCGATCGCGATACCCGGCCCTAAAGCAATCTGCGGCGCGACCACGCCGTCGAGCACAACGGTTCTCGTTGAGTCGGGGTAACGGCGAAGAAAATGTTGCGCCACCCTCGTGCCGTAGGAAATTCCGTACAGATTGAATTTATCGTAGCCGAGGGCGACCCTCAGTGCCTCAAGATCCTGCACGGCAACACTGGTCGTGAAGTATCGCGGGTCATGCGGCAGCGAACCGAGACAGGCTTGCGTTTCAGCAACCGTCTGTTCCCGGGAATACCGCCCTTCTATGAAGTCGTTGTTTGCAGCGCAGTGCATCTTCGCCGAGCGACCGGTGCCGCGCTGATCGATCAGCACGATATCGCGGTTGCGCCCGACAGCCTCAAAAGCATTCGCGGTGGCAGCGTAGAACTCGGTCGAGGCCTGCCCCGGTCCGCCGGCGATTGGCACCAGGGGATCGGACTCGGGCTCGAGGTTCAACGCGGGTACGACGGCGACGAATAGCTCGAGCAAGGGTGAGTCGGGATCGGCCGGATTTTCAGGACGCATGAGTGTCCCGCAACGCGCTTTGATGCCCGGGAAGCCCTCTGCGGCGCGGATTCGACAATCCGTAAGGTCAAGCGCCGGGCTCGGGTCCCCATCCTGGGCATGAGCGGGCGTCATGGCCATCAGGGCGAGCAGCGTTGCTGCCACAGCAGGACAATTCTTCAATTCGGATTCCAGGGTCGAGAGGCGTTGTCATATTCCTGAAAGGATTGAAATAAGTAAAGGCTTATAGCGCTGTGAAACACCTGCCGCTAGAATGGCGCACCCTGAAACCTGATCAATTTTTGAGCAATGTCCATCGAGTCCACATTTGACGTCATCGTCGTAGGCGGCGGCCATGCAGGTACGGAAGCAAGCCTTGCCGCCGCACGAGCCGGTGCTCGGACACTTCTCATTACGCAGAATATTGCCACGCTGGGACAGATGAGTTGCAACCCGGCCATCGGCGGTATTGGCAAGGGTCACCTGACCAAAGAAATCGATGCGATGGACGGCGCGATGGCGCGAGCGATCGACATTGCCGGCATCCAGTTCCGGACCCTGAATGCGAGCAAGGGGCCAGCCGTTCGCGCGACACGCGCACAGGCCGATCGGGTGCTTTATCGCCAGGCCATTCGTTCGATCCTGGAAAACCAGCCGGGCCTTTCGATATTCCAGCAGTCGGTTGAAGACCTTGTCGTTGAGAGCGATCACGTATCGGGCGTCGTAACCGGACTGGGACTGAAGTTTCTTGCTCCCTCTGTCGTACTGACGGTCGGTACTTTCCTCGGCGGGCGAATTCTGATTGGTAAAAGTGAAAAGTCGGGTGGCCGTGCGGGCGACCCCCCTTCGAACCAACTCGCCGCGCGTCTTCGTGAACTCCCGTTTCGTGTGGCGCGCCTGAAAACCGGCACGCCACCGCGTATCGATGGAAAGACGCTTAATTATGCCGTGATGGCGGAACAGCCAGGCGATACGCCCACACCGGTTTTTTCTTTTCTCGGCAAGCGAGCGGATCACCCGCGACAGATCAGCTGCCATATCACGCACACAACGGAGGAAACGCACGACATTATTCGCGGGTCGCTGTCTGAGTCACCGATGTACTCCGGCCTGATCGAGGGCGTTGGCCCGCGCTACTGCCCTTCGATCGAAGACAAGGTCGTGCGTTTTGCGGAACGAGACTCGCATCAGATCTTTGTTGAGCCTGAGGGCCTCGATACACATGAAATTTACCCGAACGGCATTTCGACCAGCTTGCCTTACGACACACAAGTGCGGTTTGTTCGCTCAATCAAGGGGTTTGAGCAAGCGCACATTACGCAGCCCGGTTACGCAATCGAGTATGACTATTTCGACCCGCGTGACCTGCACCCAACGCTCGAAACGCGGCACCTGCCGGGACTTTATTTCGCAGGCCAGATAAATGGTACGACCGGGTATGAGGAAGCAGCTGCGCAAGGCCTGCTCGCCGGCATCAATGCAGCGCGCAAGGCACAGGAAAAAGACGCCTGGTATCCGTCTAGAAGCGAGGCATACATCGGCGTGCTCGTCGATGACCTGATTACCCGCGGGGTTAGCGAACCCTATCGAATGTTCACGAGTCGGGCGGAATATCGTTTGTTATTGCGCGAAGATAATGCGGACCTGCGCCTCACGCCGATCGGGCGTACGCTGGGCATTGTAAAGGATGCGCGTTGGGCCACATTTGAAACCAAACGGGTAGCGGCCCTTGCAGAAGAGCGCCGCCTGGAGTCGATCGTCGTACATCCCGGCAAGCTTGAAGAGGCAGACAGGGAGATTCTTGGTGCCGAGCTGCAGCGCGAGTGTCGCGCCCTAGATTTACTGCGCCGCCCCGAATTCAACTATCAGCTCGTAACATCGTTGTCTGCGATTGGCGGCGGCGAGTGGCGAGACGGGATGCCTGAAGAACAGGTTGAACAGGTGGAACTGCAGCTCGAAGTGGGTGCGAAGTACGCCGGATACATCGAGCGCCAACAGCGCGAAATTGACCGGCACGCAAAACAGGAGCGCCTCGAACTGCCACACGACATCGACTACGCGAACGTTACCGGGCTGTCGACCGAGGCAAGGCAACGGCTTGAGGCATCGCGACCGCTGACGCTTGGGTCCGCGTCCAGATTGGAGGGGGTCACCCCGTCCACGGTTTCGCTGCTGCTCATACATCTGAAAAAACGGCACCTGCAGAGATCCGCCTGATCCCGGGGAAAAAGTGACCGAAACCACAGAACGATAACGTTGTTCAGGTATTCTGTGTTCAGTGACGACTTCCACACACATCAAAAGATTTTCCGCGCGCGGGCTGTTGCCTGCGTGGTTCTTCTTAGCGCTATTGTTGGTCGCTTGTGGCGATTCCGGACCACCATCGGTTCAGGAGTCGGTTCTGCGTCGTGGCAATGGTGCGGAACCAGAGTCGCTGGACATGCACAATGCGATCTCAACCGAGGCCGGCGATGTGCAGCGCGATCTCGGCGAGGGCTTGCTCGGGTTCTCACCAACCGGTGAGCTTCGCGCCGCCGCCGCGGAACGCTGGGTCATCTCGGACGATGGTCTGGAATATACATTCTCTTTGCGGCCCGAGGCCCGTTGGTCCAACGGAGAGCCGGTTACGGCGGCAGACTTCGTTTACAGCTTTCGTCGCCTGGTCGATCCGGCGACCGCAGCACTCTATTTAATCTCAGTCACCAATATTGAAAACGCCGACAAGATTATTGCGGGCGAGCTGTCACCAGGGGCGCTTGGGGTTGCAGCTGTCTCAACACACGAATTCAGGATCAGGCTCAACAGTCCGGTCCCGTACTTCCTGAGCCTCCTCACTCACCCAAGCACGTTTCCGCTTCATCGCGCGTCAGTCGAACGGCTGGGCGACGAACACTTAAGAGCGGGCAATCTCGTCAGCAACGGCGCTTACAAATTGCAGGAGCGACAGGTAGGTTCGCATGTAGAACTCGTTCGCAACGAGTACTACTGGGACAACGAGAACACAAAGATTGATCGGGTCGTGCACTACGTCACGCCGGAGCCCATGGCAGAGCTGAATCGCTTTCGTGCCGGAGAGCTGGATATGACCCGAACCATTCCACCGGAATCCTTCGTGCAAATGAAGGATGAACGACCCGACGAAGTGCGGACCTCTCCATCGCTGGCTGTCTACTATTACGGCTTCAATCTGACGAAACCGAGTTTCAGAGACAATCCGAAGCTGCGCCAGGCGCTGTCCATGGCGATCGACCGGGAAACAATCGCCGACGAGGTGATGGGTCGCGGAGAAACCGCCGCGTACGGCTGGGTGCCGGACGGAACCGCAAATTATCAGCCGCGCCGCTTTTCGTACGCGGACATGTCAAGGAAAGAGCGGCACCACACGGCAAGACAGCTCTACCGCGAAGCGGGATTTGGCGAGAATAACCCGCTGACGATCGAGGTGAGGTTCAACACGTCGAATGTACATCAGCGCATCGCGGCGTCAGTACAGGCGATGTGGAAAGAAGTGCTTGGCATAGGGACTGTCCTGATCAACGAAGAATTTCACGTGCTGCTGGCGAACGTCGAGCAAAAAGACATAACCCAGGTTTTTCGCCTGAACTGGTCAGGCGAATACAATGATGCACACACATTCCTGAGCATGTTCGAAAGTGACAATCCATCGAACCTGACCGCCTATCAAAGTGTCGAATACGACTCCCTTATGGATCGTGCGGCCGCACAGACCGATCCTGATCGCCGTAAGGTTTTTCTCGCGGAGGCGGAGGGCCTCCTGCTCAATGATCACCCGGCGATACCGATTTATTTTTACGTCAACAAGAGCATGGTGAGCAAACGGGTCCAGGGCTGGGGAGACAATGTGCTGAATTATCACTACAGTCAGCATTTGAGTCTTGCTGCTGAAGAATAGATAAGGTGCTGCGTTACGCGTTTGCCCGCATTCTCGGAGCGATACCGACACTGCTGTTGGTCATCGCAATAGCCTTCCTGATGGTTCACGCTGCGCCCGGCGGACCGTTTGATTCTGAGCGCGTTCTGCCGCCGGACATAAAAGAAAATATCGAGAGGGCCTATCATCTCGATGAAACATTGCCGCAGCAGTTTTACCGTTACATAAAAGGTGTCGTTCGCGGCGACCTCGGGCCGTCGTATCGTTATCGCGACTTCAGCGTGTCGGAACTGATCGCAGGTGCCATTCCCGTTACGATGAGAATTGGCGCGCTTGCCATCCTGCTTGCGCTGATCGTCGGAATCAGCGCCGGGCTGATCGCGGCACTGCGGCGGAATACAGTTCTGGACCGGCTGGTAACGGGAATCGCGATGATCGGTATCTCCGTGCCGGTCTTTGTCTTCGCGCCGCTCATGGTGCTTGTTTTTGCGGTCACGCTGAAATGGCTCCCGGCCAGCTACACGGGCAGCGACGGCGCCGACCGACTGCTGTTGCCGGTAATCGCGCTGGCGATGCCGCAGATTGCCTTTATCGCCCGCCTGACCCGCGCGAGCCTTATCGATGTCATGAACAGCGACTACGTGCGAACCGCAAAGGCGCAGGGTCTGAAGACACTCTCGATCGTTCGCTACCACGCGTTCAGACCGGCCATGTTGCCGCTGATCTCTTACCTGGGCCCGGCGTTCGCTGCGGTACTAACGGGCTCGGTAGTCGTCGAACACGTTTTTGGTGTCCCCGGTGTTGGCAGGTTCCTGATAACGGCGTCGGCGAATCGCGATTACACACTCGTGCTTGGCATCACTGTTTTTTATGCAGCGATGGTCGTTTTTTTGAATCTTGTAGTAGACCTGCTCTACGCATTTGTTGACCCGCGGGTTCGTACGCGATGAGCGCCCTGAGCTCGCTGGTCCGACACGCCCGATCAAGCCGCGCGGTTACCGTGTGCGCGACGATGCTGCTGGTCATCGCTATGATCTCCCTGATCGGTCCCCTCATCAGCAATCACAGTTACTTCGCTGCAGACTTTGACAACCGCATGCTCGCACCCACTATGACGGGCGGACATTTTTTCGGAACAGATGAGCTCGGCAGGGATCTTCTGGCGCGAACATTGTCCGGCATCCGGGTCACGCTCCTGGTGGCCGTGATTGCAAGTCTTGTCAGTCTCGGCATCGGCGTACTCTATGGCGCTGTTGCAGGCTATATAGGCGGCCGGGTCGATGGCTTCATGATGCGGATAGTCGATGGGCTGTACGCGCTGCCGTTTATTTTCTTCGTTATCCTGCTCATGGTCGCATTCGGGCGCAGCATGCTGCTGATCCTTATTGCTATCGGCGCGATCAACTGGCTTGACATGGCGCGTATCGTCAGAGGACAAACGATCAGCCTCAAGCAGCGCGCGTTCGTCGATGCAGCAAGACTGATCGGCGTATCGACACGCGGCATAATTTTTCGGCATATCACACCAAACCTGCTTGGGGTCGTCGTCGTTTACATGACGCTCGCAATTCCGCAGGCGATTCTGATGGAGTCCTTTCTGAGCTTCCTCGGCCTCGGCATCCAGGCGCCGCAGACTTCTCTTGGTGCGCTGGTTAGCGACGGCGTGAGCCAGATGGAACAGGCCTCGTGGCTGCTGGTTATTCCGGCAGTTGCACTTGCTGTGATCTTGCTCTGCTTCAATTTTCTTGGCGACGGGCTGCGCGATCTGGTGGACCCGAAAGGCAATACCTGATGGCGCTCCTGGATGTCGAAAATCTGACGATCCGTTATGCAGGTTCTGCAAGTCCCGCCGTCGAAAACCTGAGCTTTGCGCTGGCGCGCGGCGAGTCGCTCGGCATCGTCGGTGAGTCCGGTTCGGGAAAGACGCAAGCAGCGCTGGCGATCATGGGTTTGCTGCCAGCCAACGCGAAAATCAGCGGCAGCGTTAGATTTGACGACGCAGAATTGATTGGTGCCGGCGCTGCCGTGCTGAACCAGTATCGAGCCCGACGTATCGCAATGGTTTTCCAGGATCCGATGGCAGCATTGAACCCGTACGTGCGGATTGGCGATCAACTGAGACGAATTTTGCTGGAGCACAAGCTTTGCGCTGCGGACGAGGCAAGCGCACGTACGCTTCTCATGTTGAAGAAGGTCGGCTTGCCCGATCCCGAGCGTCAGTACAGGGCGTTTCCGCACCAACTTTCCGGCGGTATGCGGCAACGCGTGATGATTGGCGCCGCTCTGCTTGGCGAACCGGATGTTCTTATAGCGGATGAGCCGACGACGGCGCTGGATGTAACGGTGCAGGCGCAGATTCTGTATTTGCTGAGACAACTCAGGGCCGAAACGAAAGCGGCTCTTTTGCTGATCACGCACGACCTCGGCGTTATAGCCGGCAATTGCGAGCGAATGTTCGTAATGGATCGTGGCGAAATGCTGGAGGAAGGGACGACCCGGCAAGTCTTCGCCACACCCGACAGTGACAAAATGCGCGCGCTGCTGACAAATGCGCCGACCCTCAGCGCTATCGGAATGTCCGGCGCTTTACCTGAGGGCGGTGATCCCGTGCTGGATATTTCCGAGCTGTCTGTCAGTTTCAGCGAAGGGCGGCTGCGTGGTCGCGAGCGACTTCTGGCGGTACGCCCAATCAGCCTGACAATTCAGAAAGCTGAAACCGTCGCGGTCGTTGGTGAGTCAGGCTCCGGCAAGACCAGCCTGGCGCGCGCCATAGTAGGGTTGATACCCATTGATAGCGGCCGGGTTACTTTTCTTGGCAAGCAATTGCCGGCCGCCGTGAGCAGGCGCCGTCACGACAGCCGTCGCGATCTTCAAATGGTGTTCCAGGATCCGCTCGCATCGCTCAATCCCGCTATGCGTGTTTCTTCGATTGTCGGGGAGCCGCTGCGAGTTCACGAGTCCGGTCGTAAAAATCATGCGGCGCTCGTTGAGGCAATGCTCGAACAGGTTGGGCTTGCTCCGGAATTGAGCCAGCGTTATCCGCACGAGTTATCAGGCGGACAGGCGCAGCGTGTTGCCATTGCGCGAGCGCTCATCCTGAAACCGAAAGTCGTTATTTGCGACGAAGCGGTCGCGGCGCTTGATGGAACGGTGAGAAGCGAAATTCTGCTGTTGTTGCAGGCTGCCCAGCAGCGAACCGGCCTTTCGATTATTTTCATAACGCATGATTTGGCCGTTGTCAGGCAAATCAGTCATCGCGTACTCGTCATGTACATGGGCCGGTTGTGCGAGCTTGCGGCCAACAATGCGCTCTTTGGCCGTCCGCGACATCCATACACCCGGGCTTTGTTGAATGCGGTGCCATCGCCGGATCCGAATGCAGAACCGGCCAACGCACCGCTGCCCGGGGAAGTGTCATCTCTTCTTCGCCCGCCCGCAGGGTGTCCGTTTCATCCGCGCTGTCAGCATGCGGTCGGCGCGTGCAGCGCGTCGGTGCCCGAGCCGGCAGCGTACGGCGGTACAATTGTCGCCTGCCATCGCGCGACTGAGCTGGACCTTCGTTACTAGGGCGACAGTCCTGGAATTGGAATGGGCATTGGCACGCCATTGACGCTGACGAGACCCTGCGCGTACTCGGCAGCCATTACGTAATCATTGCCCTCCTTTTGCAGGATGCCCATTGCAAGCAACGCACCAGCCTGAGGATTCATCATCGTCGCCATATCAAAGAGCTCCGCCGGAAGCCGGATGTCGATACTGGCGGTCATTCCAAGCAGAACCGCGGGCCAGGAGAAATCGGCACCCCCATCCGATTCCGGCACGGCAACGGCTATTTTTGTTGCTACAGTGCCCTGCGGCAGGGTGATATCAAACTGGTCGAAGCGAATTTCGGCGCCGGAAGAGGCGAGCGTCTGCAGATCACCCTCTATGTCCGGATAAAGCATCTGCAGCGCCATGTTCGGGTCATCCGCTGCCTGTGCCTCGCGAAGCGCCTTGACGATAGCGCCGAGAGACGCTGCATGAAAACCGTTCATCGATGTATCCATGACCAGCGCCACGTCGCCGAATCCGGGAATTGAAACGTCCCTGATTGCCACTGTGCCAGTGCTGTCAACCCGACCATCCTCCAGCGTGGAATCCATCTTCACATCCATTCCGCCGAGCACAAATTTCTGGCCACTATCTTCGAGCGTCATCGCACCGACGGTGAGGTTGGCGGGACCCACGTTAAAGCCATATTCAGTCCGGACCTGATCAGCGTCGATCCGAATCACGCCTATGCTGGCACGACCGTCTTCGCCCGATATTGTCACCGGGTCAATCGTGCCATGCACAGACATCTCGCCGGAGCCCCGGTTGGAATAAATCTTGAGGTCGGCGCCGTCCCAGTCGACCTGGATGTCTTCGTGCTCATAGCTCCCGGTTTCAACGAGCAGCCGTGAATCGGTGGCGCCCGTCAGGGAAACATTGCTGTAAAGCGTGCCGGGCAAAGGCAACGGCTCGCCATTGCCGGGGTCGAGATGAAAAGTTGACAGGGTGCTCGCCAGGCCGGGAGCGAGACTGCCGGCGTGGCGGGACAAGGAGGTGACCGGCACCAGTCCGTGATCGAAGCGCGTATCGATAATCAATGAAGGCAGCTCCGGGTTTCCGGTTACGGCCGCGTATTTCTCTGTCGCGTCCCGAAACCGGCCACCCTGAAAGACGACTCTATGCTTGCCCTCGGAGGTAAACCAGCCCCGGTCGAAAGCTTCAGTCGTAATATTCAAACCCGGGCTCTCGTTTTTGGCCCATTGAATATTCTCTTCCATATTTTGCTCGGCGAGCCGCCCGATAATCCCGGGTGAAACCAGGATGACCAACGCGAGCAGCACGAGCAGAATCACAAGCCACCGCTTCATGGCATTACCTCTGATCAGTAAACCAGCCCGAATCCTAGCACGCAGCCTCTGTTGGCAGGTGTTCCCGGTGGAAAAGACCGCCCACAGTCACTACCATAGCCGCCTCCCGTTAAACGCAGCCAAGAACACCGAAAATGGACATCCTTATCAATATTCGCACCAGCGCAGCATTCCTTATAATTGCTGCGTTGTTAGTGACACAACCCGTCGCTGCAGAGGGCGACGCAGAACAGGGGCGTGAGCTCGGCTTTACTTGTCTCGGGTGTCATGGGATCGAAGGCCAACGAAACGCTTATCCTACTTTTCATGTGCCGCGACTTGGTGGCCAGGGCAGTGATTACATTGCAACCGCCTTACGGCATTATCGCGACGGCACGCGGTCGCATCCGACCATGCATGCTCACGCAAGCTCTTTAAGTGACGATAACATCGATAGTTTGCTGGCCTGGCTGGAGACAAGCGGTTCGGCAAGCGACATTGCTACCGCCGAGCAGGTCGAGGGTGTTGCTGCGGCAAAGATTTGCGTGACCTGCCATGGGGCGGATGGTCAAGGTGTTGTTCCTCAGCCACCGGTGCTGGCTGGTCAGCACGCAGATTATCTTGTTCGCGCACTGCACGAATATAAAAGCGGTAAACGATCAGGTAACGTCATGGTCGCTTTTGCTGCCTCATTAAGCGAAGAAGAGATCGAGATAATTGCCAACTACTACGCCTCGCAGGATGGTCTCGAAACGCTTGACCGGTAAATCGACAGATCAAAGGCGGGCCCGATGGTCAACGTGGTACCTGGAACAATCGAGCTTGGCGATGGCATCACCGCCATCGATACTGATCATCTGCGGCCGCTGTTCGACGCGAGTCACCTGATCCTCGAAAACGGCCGCGCTGCCTTTGTTGACACAGGGGCAAATTCGAGTGTGCCACTTCTGCTTGCTGCGCTGGAACAGAAAGACATCGACGTCGCAGATGTTGACTATGTGTTTCTCACACACGTTCACCTGGACCACGCCGGTGGCGCCGGGCTTCTGATGCAGGCTTTGCCAAATGCGAGTGCGGTATTGCACCCGCGTGGTGCGCCGCACATGATCGATCCGACGAAATTAGTTCGAGGCGCGAAGGCGGTCTACGGCGAAGAAAAATTCACCAGAGAATACGGCAACATTGTTCCGATTCCCGAAGATCGAGTAATCGTCGTCGACGACGAACAGGAAATAAATTTCGCCGGTCGCAAAGTACATTTCCTGTTTACGGAGGGCCACGCTCGCCATCATTATGTATTGCATGACCCGCAATCGAGCGGCGTTTTTACCGGTGACAGCTTCGGTCTTTCGTATCGGGAACTGGATACTGCCAAGGGCGAATTCATATATCCAACGACGACGCCGATTCACTTCGACCCGCCTGAAGCACACAAAGCGATTGATCGGATTATGAACCTGCAACCTGCGCAACTCTTCCTGACGCACTACAGTCGCGTAAGGGACCTTCAGCGACTTGCCGTTGATATGCATCGACGCATTGATGATTTTGTGGATCTCGCGCGCCGTCACGCCGGCGATGCGGAGCGCACAACGAATATGCACAAGAGCCTGAATGAGTATTTTGCCGGCGAGCTTGATGCCCACGGATACCAGGGATCCGCCGGGGAGATGCGCGCAATAGTTGAAATTGATGTAATGCTCAATACTATGGGTCTCGAGTACTGGCTCGACCACCCATAACGGAGAACAGATGAACGATTTTCGTGCTTTTCGCATTGATCAGGAAGACGGAAAAGTCGTCGCCGGATTCAAGCGACTGACTTTGGATGATTTGTCTCCCGGTGACGTTGTCATAAAGGTGAGTCATTCGACGATCAATTACAAAGACGCTTTGGCGGCTACAGGAGCAGGCAGAATATTGCGCAGCTTTCCGCTGGTGGGAGGCATAGACCTGGCGGGGACGATCGAGAGCTCCGAGAGCGACGAGTTCGCGGCAGGCGATTCAGTACTGGTAAACGGCTGCGGCCTGAGCGAATCCCGCGACGGTGGTTATGCTGAATATGCCCGCGTTCCGGCGGACGCAGTTGTGCCCATTCCCACTGGAATGACCGCGGCAGAAGCGATGCAGCTGGGCACGGCCGGTTACACCGCAGCGCTGGCAATTCATCGCATGGAACAGAATGGACAGCTGCCGGAAAACGGTCCGGTTGTAGTGACCGGAGCAACCGGCGGCGTCGGCAGTATCGCAATCGATATGCTGGATGCCAGGGGATATGAAGCGGTGGCCCTAACCGGCAAGGCAACGGAGACGGATTACCTCAAAAGCATTGGCGCCCGAAGCGTATTGCTGCGCGATGAGCTGGATTTTGGCAAGCGGCCGATGGAAAAAGCGCAGTGGGCAGGCGGGATCGACAATCTCGGCGGTGATGTCCTGACCTGGTTGACGCGCACGGTTGACTACGGCGGCAACATCGCGAGTATCGGCCTGGCGGCAAGCCACGAACTGAACACAACAGTTCTGCCTTTCATCCTGCGAGCGGTTTGCCTGCTTGGCATCAACTCGGTTGATACGCCGCGACTGTTACGACTTCAGGTTTGGAAACGAATCGGAAGTGATCTGAAGCCGAGGCACCTGGACAAAATTGCATCGAACGTGATTGGCTTCGATCAATTGCCAGGCGCGTTTCAGGCATTTGTGGATGGAAAGGTTACCGGCAGGGTCGTGGTGAAAATATGAAGATCCAAATGCGGTTTGTGACGACTCTCCTGCTGGTCTGCTGCCTCGCGGCGGGCGCCTTCAGTTTCGACTCGGGCGACTCAACGGGATTCGTCACTGAACGCCTTGACCGCATTGATGACGCGATCAACTCGGAAATTGCCGCGGGAAAAATCCCCGGTGCAGTTGCGATTATTGTGAAAGACGGCAGAACTGTCTATCACAGGAGCTTCGGATACGCGGATATTGCCTCGAAGACGCCCATGCAAAACGATTCCATCTTTCGCATTGCGTCGATGACCAAAGCCGTGACCACCATTGGTGTCATGGCACTTTATGAAAAAGGTTATTTTCAGCTGAGTGACAGCGTATCCAAATACATACCCGCATTCGCGAAGCCACAGGTTCTGGTCAGCGCTGACTACAGGGGGGTGGTTACCGAAACGCGGTCTGCCGCCGGGGAGATCAGGATAATCGATCTCCTGACGCATTCATCGGGTCTCAGTTACGCGTTTATTGAAACGCCGTTACAGCAGGTTTACAAACGAAATGGTGTCATTGACGGCCTGACGGAAAAAGACATCAAGCTTGAGACGGTAATGGTGAAACTTGCCGAACAGCCGTTGCTGTTCGATCCGGGGACCGCATGGGCTTACGGTTTGAACACAGACCTGCTCGGGTATCTGATTGAGGTTGTGTCCGGCAAGCCGCTGGACAAGTTTTTTGAAACAGAAATTTTTGCGCCGCTCGGCATGGACGATACGTATTTCTATCTCCCTGACAGCAAAGCCAATCGCCTGGTTACGTTATACGCGGACGTCGATGGCCTGCGCGTGTCGGTCGGCGACGAATCGACCATCTATCTCGACAACCCGATGTACCCGGTTGAAGGTGCCAGGGCGTATTTTTCAGGTGGCGCCGGACTTTCCTCGACGGCCGGGGACTACGCCCGGCTGATCGAGATGTTGTTGAACGACGGCGAACTGGGCGGCAAACGTATTCTCGGTCGGAAATCCGTCGAGTTGATGCGCACCGCCAGAATCGACTGGGACGATGACGGAGATGCAGATTTCGGGCTGGGTTTTGAGGTGATCGGAGATCTGGGCGAGAGCGGCGAGCTGGGCTCCGAGGGCCTCTATCAGTGGGGAGGCGCTTTCGCGACGTCGTACTGGATAGACCCACGGGAAAACCTGGTCGCCGTCATCATGACGCAACAGCGACCCAATAAGAGCGACATTACGGATCGGTTCAAGACGCTGGTTTACCAGGCCCTCGAATAATTCTCAAAAAGGGGTCGGATCCCAAATTGGATTCGCCCGCTTTTTATCAATTTGGGAAACGCCCCTTCGGTGGTTTAGAATCGCCTCTCGAAAAATTTTAATTCAGATTAAAATTTTCGCCTGAAACCATTGAAATGAGGTGATTGATGAGCGCTGGCGCGAGATTCCGGCAGGCCTTGAAAAATGAGCGACCGCTGCAGATCGCCGGCACCATCAATGCTTATTCAGCCCTTCTTGCCGAAAAGGCTGGCTTCAAGACAATTTATTTGTCCGGCGCTGGTGTTGCCAACGCATCCTTTGGCCTGCCGGACCTGGCCATGACGACATTGAACGATGTTTGCGAAGACATTCGTCGCATCAGTTACGTCACCGAAGTTCCGTTGCTGGTCGATGCTGACACCGGCTGGGGTGGCGCTTTCATGATTGGCAGGACAGTTCGGGAGATGGCACGATCCGGCGCTGCCGGTTGCCATATCGAAGACCAGGTCGGCATCAAGCGTTGTGGACACCGGCCTGGCAAGGCGCTGGTGGAAACCGCGGAAATGGTTGATCGAATAAAAGCCGCAGTCGACAGTCGGACGGACGATGATTTCGCGATCATGGCGCGTACCGACGCATATGCCGTCGAGGGTCAAACTGCGGCGCTCGCCAGGTCAGCCGCCTACGTGGAGGCCGGTGCAGACATGATCTTCGCAGAGGCGCTGACAACACTGGACGAATACCGGCAATTCACGTCGGCGATCGATGTCCCTGTGCTGGCAAACCTGACGGAGTTCGGGAAAACGCCGATGTTCAAGACATCGGAGCTCGCGGAGGTCGGCGTCAGCATGGTGCTTTATCCGCTATCAGCGTTCCGTGCGATGTCGAAGGCTGCAGAAAAGGTCTACCGGGCGCTGCGCGTGGATGGCACACAGGCCGGTGTCGTCAACACGATGCAAACGCGCATGGAGCTCTACGACGTGCTTGGCTATCACGAGTACGAGGAGAAACTCGATCAGCTGTTCGCGGAGCGAGGACTAACGGACAAAAAAGACTAACGGGGATTCAGAGACGATCATGACAGCAAGCAAGAAAACCGGCGGGCTTGCCGGTGTGACCGCGGGTAGCACGGCGCTTTGTACGGTCGGCAAGGAAGGCGCGGGTCTCACCTATCGCGGTTACGACATTTACGATCTCGCGGACAATGCAAGCTTCGAAGAAGTCGCATACCTGCTGACGCACGGGAAGTTGCCAAATCCTGCTGAACTGGCTGCCTATATCGCCAGGTTAAAAACATTACGCGGGCTGCCTGAAAAACTGAGACAGGTCCTCGAGATGATTCCTGCGAATGCACATCCGATGGACGTGCAACGCACCGGCGTTTCATTCCTTGGCAACATTGAACCGGAGGGAGATTTCTCTAACCAGGTCGCCGTGGCGGATCGGTTGCTGGCGTGCCTGCCGTCCATGCTGCTCTACTGGCATCGATTTCATCAGGACCGAACACGAATTGAAACCGAAACGGATGATGACAGCGTTGCCGGACACTTCCTGCACCTGTTACACGACAAGCCGCCGAGCGAGCGCCACAGGAAGTGCCTCGATACGACCCTCATTCTTTATGCGGAACACGAGTTCAACGCATCGACTTTCGCAGGTCGGGTAATCACAGGCACGCTCTCCGATATGCACTCCGCGATTACCGGAGCGATCGGCGCACTACGAGGCCCGTTGCACGGTGGCGCCAATGAAGCTGCAATGGCGTTGATCGAAAAGTTCAGCTCTGCGGACGAGGCAACGGCCGGCGTCCTCGGCATGCTCGCGCGCAAGGAGCTGATCATGGGTTTTGGACATCGTGTTTATACGACATCGGATCCGCGCAATGCGGTAAACAAGAGGATGTCAAAAATGCTGGCAAATGAGGCCGGCGACATGACCTTATACGATGTCTCCGAGGCGGTTGAGAAAGTGATGTGGGACGAGAAGAAGTTGTTTGCCAATGCGGACTTTTTTGCAGCCAGTGTCTACCACTTCATGGGTATCCCTACTTACCTGTTCACGCCGATTTTTGTTTGTTCAAGAATTACCGGGTGGACCGCTCACGTCATGGAGCAGCGAGCGAACAATAAACTGATCCGGCCGGCTGCCGATTACATCGGTCCGGGATTGCAGAAATTTGTACCTATCGACGAACGAAAATAGTCGCAACGGCTAAATAGAGCGCAGTTAAACGAGGCATGCCAAAGTTCACAGATCGGATGGATTGCTTCGTCGCTATGCTCCTCGCAAAGACTCCGTCTTTGTCATTTCTGGCGCAGCGAAGCAATCCAGGTGTTCTAATTCACGAGTAATAATGAAATTTCCAGGAAGCTACATGTCACAACACGATATTCGCTCGGCTGAACGGCCGGCGCCGGACCAGGTACTCATCGATATTGCGAACTACGTTTGCGATGTCGATATCGACAGCGACGTCGCGTTCGAGACCGCACATTACTGCCTGATGGACACACTTGCCTGCGGATTCCAGGCGCTGGACTATCCGGCCTGCACCAAGTTGTTGGGCCCGGTCGTTCCTGGCGCCACGTTTCCCGGCGGCGCAAGGGTGCCCGGAACGTCCTACGAACTCGAGCCCGTAATGGGCGCGTTCAATATCGGTGCAATGATTCGCTGGCTCGACTTCAACGACACCTGGCTGGCCGCGGAGTGGGGGCATCCATCCGACAATCTCGGCGGCATTCTTGCGACCGCCGATTACCTGAGTCGCATGGCCAGGGCACAGGGGAAAAACCCGCTGGTCATGAAGGCTGTTCTAATCGCGATGATCAAGGCACACGAGATCCAGGGTGTTCTTGCACTCGAGAACAGCTACAACCGCGTCGGCCTCGATCACGTTCTGTTGGTCCGTGTGGCAACAACCGCAGTCGTAACCCGCATGCTTGGGGGCGACAGGGAGAAAGTCATCAATGCGGTATCGCATGCCTGGCTCGACGGCTGTTCCCTGCGAACATACCGGCACGCGCCGAATACCGGTTCACGCAAGAGCTGGGCCGCAGGCGACGCGACCAGTCGAGGCGTCCGGCTCGCACTGATCGCAATGACCGGGGAGATGGGTTACCCCTCGGCACTGACCGCGAAGACATGGGGCTATTACGATGTCCTTTTCAAAGGCAACGAATTCTCGTTTTCGCAGGGCTATGGCAGCTACGTTATGGAGAACATTCTTTTCAAAATCTCTTACCCGGCGGAGTTCCACGCACAAACCGCTGTTGAGGCCGCGATGACGTTGCACAGTGAAGTCAGGGATCGCCTCGGCGATATTAAAAAGATCGTCATTGAAACGCAGGAGCCGGGAGTGCGCATCATCGACAAGACCGGCCCACTCAATAATCCGGCTGACCGCGACCACTGTATTCAGTACATGGTGGCGGTTCCGTTGATCTTCGGGCGACTGACAGCGGCGGACTACGAAGACAGTGTCGCCAGCGATCCGCGAATCGACGCGCTTCGCGCGAAAATGGAAGTGTCGGAAAACAAAGGCTACACAAAAGACTATTTTGATCCGGACAAGCGCTATATTGGCAATGCAATACAGGTGTTTTTCAGTGATGGCTCGAGTACCGGGAATATTGCGGTCGATTATCCGATTGGACACCGGCAGCGTCGAGGCGAAGGTATCCCGGTACTCAAGCAGAAATTCAAAGACAGCGTGTCGGCGAAACTCAAAGCCGGCCAGTGGAAAACGCTCGACACTGTCTGTGCCGACCGAGAGCTGCTCGCGCACATGGCTGTCGACGACTTCATGGCTTTGCTGGTGGTCTGAAGCAAACTAAAAAGAGGCTGGATAATGCGCCCATTTCTGAAGTTGGCTCGCGGGTTCGTCTGCACCGGATCCTGCGGGATCAAAGACCGACGCTGACCCCTTGTCGTCCACGGAAAAAATCGCGGCCGGCGTAGCGCTTCTGGGGCAGAAACTGCCGGACCATGCCGTCTCACAGCTGGCAACCTTACTCAATGAGCTGGGGCGCTGGGGGAAGCGCATCAACCTGACTGCCATTCTGGATCCGGACGAAATGGTCAGTGGTCATGTGCTCGATAGCCTGGCGACCAGACCCTGTATAGAGGGTCCGGCAATCATTGATATCGGTACCGGCGCGGGATTTCCCGGTTTGCCTCTGGCGATCGCCGAGCCGGACGTCGAATTCACATTGCTGGATGGCAACGGCAAGAAGATCAGTTTCGTGAGCCACATGATTGGCGAACTGGGCTTATCGAACGTCACAGCCGTAAAAGCACGCGTCGAGGACTATGCACCCGGCAAACGCTTTGATACGGTGATCGCCCGGGCATTGGCTACCGTACCGCGACTGGTTGAGATTTCAGCTCATCTAATTCGAGAGGACGGACAGTTGCTGGCGCTCAAAGGGAAATATCCGGCCAAAGAGCTGGAAGAGATAACAGCATCTCCCGAATGGGAATTTATTGTGACTAAACTGACGGTGCCTTTCCTCGAGGCGCATGCGCGGCATGCCGTCAGTGTTCGCAGGATAAAGACTTAGCATCAATGACACGCATTATCGCGATTGCGAACCAGAAGGGCGGCGTTGGAAAGACTACAACGTGCGTCAACCTTGCGGCCTCGCTGGCCGCCACGCAGCGGCGCGTGTTGTTGATCGATATCGATCCGCAAGGTAATGCAACGATGGGATGCGGCATCGACAAGATGAACCTTGAGTTAACAACCTGTGATGTTCTGCTCGGAGATGCGACGGCTGCGGATACGATTATTTCCGCCCCCGAGGGTGGCTTTGCAGTAATGCCAGGCAACGAAGATCTGACGCTGGCTGAGGTGAGGTTGTTGCAGGAAATCGGCAGGGAAATGCGCCTGCGAAAAGCGCTGGTTCCGGTCACGGGCCTGTACGATTTTATCCTGATCGATTGTCCGCCATCGATCAACATGCTGACGGTCAATGCATTAACGGCCGCGGATGGCGTGCTGATTCCGATGCAATGCGAGTACTACGCACTTGAGGGACTGAGCTCCCTTCTGAACACGATTGAACAGGTGAGGGATTCGGTCAACGCCGACCTTGAGGTCTACGGGTTGTTGCGAACAATGGTCGATCCGCGCATTAATCTGTCGAACGAGGTTTCCGATCAACTCGTCAATCATTTCCATGACAAAGTATTTCGCACTGTCGTGCCGCGCAACATACGCCTGGCAGAGGCGCCCAGTTTCGGCCGGCCCGTACTCTTCCATGACAGAACATCGCGCGGCGCGCTCGCGTACCTTGCGCTGGCCGGCGAAGTACTGCGAAGAGAAGATGAGCGGGCGGCTGTTGGCGGCTAAACTAAACTGACCAGACAAGTACAGGCAAGCTGAGAAAGACAATGGTGAAAAAGAAGAGACTGGGCCGTGGCCTCGATGCGCTCCTGAGCAGCAGCGCAGAGAAAGTGGCAGCCGCGAGCGGCCCGGACGCCACTGAGCGATTGCTGAATATTCCGCTGGACCTATTGCAGCGCGGCCAGTACCAGCCGCGTGTCGACATGCGTCAGGACACGCTGGAGGAGCTTGCGAAATCAATCGAAGCGCAGGGCGTAGTTCAGCCCATCGTTGTGAGGCCCATCCAGAAGACCGGCGGAACCCAGCGGTATGAAATTGTGGCGGGTGAGCGGCGGTGGCGCGCGGCGCAGATCGCCGGCCTGCAGGAAATTCCTGCAATGGTCCGAAATATTCCCGATGACGCGGCCATCGCGATGGCGCTTATTGAGAATATTCAGCGCGAAGACCTGAACCCGCTCGAGGAATCGCGGGCGCTCGACCGTTTGATCCGCGAATTCGATTTAACACATCAGGAGGCCGCGACAGCTGTGGGACGCTCGCGTGCGTCGGTCAGCAATTTGTTGCGCCTGCAAGAACTGTCGGACAAGGTGAAACCGCTGCTGGAGTCGCGTCAAATCGAAATGGGGCATGCTCGGGCGTTGCTTGCCATCACCAACAAGACGCAACAGTTCGATGCGGCGCGGCAGGTGGTGAAGAAAGAATTATCGGTTCGCGATACGGAAAAGCTGGTGCGCCAACTGCTGGCGGGTGCTCCGGTCAAACCGACAAAGGCCGCGACACCGTCAAATGATGGCGACATAAGACGCCTGGAGCGGGACGTATCGGACAGGTTAGGCGCGAAAGTTCATCTCGAGCATTCAAAGAAGGGTTACGGAAAATTGATCATTGCGTACAACTCGCTGGAAGAGCTGGACGGTATCCTGAAACACATCAAGTAACATCCGGGACTACGCGACACTGACGATGGACTTTTTCGAAGAATTGTAAACCTTGCGAATAATCTCCGGCATCACCGCCTCGGAGATGAGATATCCCTGCATCTTGTCGCACTCGATGGTCTTCAGAAACTCGAACGTCTCCTGGTCTTCGACACCTTCCGCACAAACGGATATGCCGAGGTTATGTGCGAGGCCAGTGACGGCGGCCAGCACTTTGAGGGCAACCGGATTTTCCTGGGCTCGCTTAAGTGCAGAAGCGTGAATCTTAATCTCGTCAAAAGGCAGCTGTTCGAAAGTGCCAAGAGACGCCACCGCGACGCCAAAATCATCCAGCGAAATACGAAATCCCATCGAGCGCAGTTCTTTCAAGACCAAAAGGTGCGGAGCCTGTGAACTGGCGACATCCTGTTCGGCTACTTCGAACGTAAAGCTTGCACACTCGAGGCCCAGTTTTTTCACGATGCGCTGATAATTATGCGCCAGGAGCGGGTTGTTCAGCTGGCTCGAAGACAGGTTGATACATACTTTCAGATCGAGACCCTGTTCCCGCCAGCGAAGAAGCTGTGTGCCGGCTTCAAACAGCACGAACTCACTGATTGGACCAATGAGCTCGAACGCCTCGGCTTCCGGCAGAAACTCGAGCGGTCCGAGCAGACCGTTTTCCGGATGACGCCAGCGAATGAGTGCCTCCGCCTCATGGGTCTTCCACTCGGCACCATCGCTTCGCTCGACCTTGGGCTGGTAACGCAGGAAAAACTCACGATTGAGGAGCGCTTTTTCGAGCTCATCCTTGCCGAGCTTTAACATGCGACGCCGACACTTTCGAAGTGCGGCACTCAACATGCTGCTGTCGTGGTCCCTGGCAAGCCACTCTACATTGGGGTAGGCGGCAAGGGTTTTTGCTGCCCTGGCGCGGTTGCTCGCCCGCAGGGTTTTCGGGTCAGCACAAACGATAAGGCCAAACACGGCGTGCCGCTTTGCGCGAACGAGGGCGTCTACTACCTCGTTGTTAATTTCCTCCTCCCCGAGCACAACGAACCGGCGTGACTCGCCGCTCAACAGGCGATCCAGTGACCCAACGCTGCCAAAATAGCTGAGATTCAGACTCAGTTCACGGGCAACTTCAATTACGATGGGCGATCGCCCAAGGGACTCGCTGACGATAATTAGCATGTCGACTCCGGACCAGGTAACTGCACTCGACAGGTTCATTGTCCATGCGCGCCCAATTCTTTTGGGTGCCCTGATAGCGTCACCATTTATACGTCTCTCGCAACACGCCGGATGTGCTTTGTGTCGCAATGCGAGGAATTTTCGTACCAGGGTCCTGTAAATCGCTTGAAAAACCTGCTGGAAACCCCATGAATTCCCTGCAAATAAGGTTTTTCGAAGTGTTCTCCTCTGTTGCTATGACCCACTGTCATCACTATAATGCGCGGCCTGAGCAGGGGCCCGCTTGGACTGTTAGTTTTCACAACGCCACCCACCGCCGGCTAGCCGATGGACGTGGCGTTTTTCATGCCGGAGCGAAGCGACCGATGGTGGCAAAAGTTCTCCTGGCACAATCGGGCCTCAGCGTGGTTCTTGCCCTGCTGTTTTGGGGTACAGACGGACACGTATCGGGCTATTCGGCGTTACTGGGCGGATTGACCTGCGTGATCCCGAACGCCTATTTGGCACTGCGGTTGGCAGTGCCGCGTCGTGACCCCGGGGCTGGTGCCCTGATGAGCGCGGCATATATTGGGGAACTCGGAAAGCTGGCCCTGACCGTGCTGATGTTCGGCATCGTGTTTGCGCTGGTCCGGCCGCTCGCGGCAGGCGCCTTGTTCACTGGATTTATCGGGGCCCAGTTGGCCACGTTTTCGGGATTCCTGATGCGTGACAACGCGCCTGAGTCTTGTAAAGCGAAAGAAGAAGAGAGTAAGGCGAATGGCGACTGAAGGCGGACACGGCGCACAAACGTCCGGCGAATACATAGCCCACCATTTACAGAACCTGCAGGTCTGCAGGGTGGACGATGCATGGGCCTGGAACCATTGCGCCGGAAACCCGATGGCGATCAATGTTGATTCAATGTTTTTTTCTGTCTTGCTCGGACTGCTCTTCGTATGGATATTTCGCGGCGCCGCGAAAAAGGCATCGTCCGACAAGCCCGGCAAGATGCAGGCCTTCGTCGAAATCGTCATCAGCTTCATTGATTCGAGCGTAAAAGACACATTTCACGGCAAAAGCCGGCTGATCGCTCCGCTGGCTCTGACGATATTCGTCTGGGTTTTCCTGATGAACCTGATGGACCTAATCCCGGTCGACTGGTTGCCGATGATAGGCGGGCTTGCGGGCGTACCGTATCTGAAAGTCGTTCCAACCACAGACGTCAATATCACGTTCGGCATGTCGATCGCCGTATTCGTGTTGATCCTGTTCTACACGATCAAAACCAAAGGTATCGGTGGATTTATTGCAGAGTTAACGCTGCATCCAATCGCTCCACCGACAAAAGGCGCCGGACTTATTGCGGCACCCTTTATCATCGCGTTCAACTTCATTCTTGAATCAGTCGCGCTCCTGGCAAAACCCCTGTCACTCTCGCTGCGACTGTTCGGCAATATGTTTGCCGGCGAACTGATTTTTATCCTGATAGCGCTTCTCGGTGTGTACCAGCTGCCCCTGCATTTCGGTTGGGCGGTCTTTCATATTTTGATCGTGACGTTACAGGCCTTCATTTTCATGATGTTGACCGTGGTTTATTTAACGCTGGCTTCTGAAGAACATTAAATTATTTTGATTAACCTGATCCTGTACTGGAGAAATTGATGGAAACTGTAATTGGGTTTACTGCGATTGCCGTCGCACTTCTGATTGGCCTCGGCGCGCTCGGCGTGGGCATCGGCATGGGCCTTTTGGGCGGCCGCTTCCTTGAAGGCGCTGCACGGCAGCCAGAACTGGCTCCGATGCTGCAGACCAAGATGTTCCTGGTTGTTGCGCTGCTCGACGCTGTCGCCATGATCGGTGTTGGTATCGCGTTGTATTTCGCGTTTGCTAATCCGTTTATCGCACAGTTGCAGCAGGCTACCGGCGGTTAAAAGCTCAACGACCTAAGGACGAGGAGTCTCTAGTGGATATCAACATGACTCTTATTGGCCAGTCGATCGCGATGCTCGTGTTCGTCTGGTTCTGTATGAAGTTCATCTGGCCACCGATCATGAATGCGATCGAGGAGCGCCAGACTGAGATTGCCAATGGCCTGGCAGCTGCGGAACGTGGACAACAGAGTCTGGACAAAGCGAAAGCCGAAGCCGCCGAGATTGTCGACGATGCCCGCAAGCAGGCGACGACAATTCTCGATCAGGCGCATGCACGCGCCAACGAAATTGTTGCTGACGGCAAGGCGAACGGTGTCAAAGAACGGGAGCGACAGATCGCTGCGGCGCGTTCGGAGGTCGAGCAAGAGACCAACCGCGCGCGCGAAGAACTTCGTGGTCAGGTGTCTGCTATCGCGGTTGCCAGCGCTGAAAAAATCCTCCGTCGCGAAATAGACAGCAAAGCTCATGAAGATATTCTGAGCCGCCTTGCGGCGGAGCTGTAAGAGCAACCGATGGCTGACAACAACACGATAGCGAGACCATACGCACGAGCGGTATTCGAACTCGCCAGCGAGAAGAAAGCTCTTGCCGGCTGGTCGATGGCACTTGATTCGGCGAGAGACCTGCTGGCGGATGGTCGAGTCGCAAAGTTCCTCGCTAACCCGGCGCGGACGGATGAAAAGAGACTCGAGTTCCTGAGTGACCTCTTTAGATCTGCGGCAGGCGAAAAATCCGTGCTCGCAGGAGGCGACCAGCAGGGTACAAATTTCGTGAAATTGTTGCTGGAATATGGGCGCGTGTCTGTTTTGCCCGAAATCGCCGGACATTTTGAAGCACTCAAGGCGGCAGTGGAAAACACCGTGGATGTAACTGTTACGTCCGCTGCGAAAATGAGTTCGGATCAGGAAAAAACCATAGTCGCAGCCCTTGAAAAACGCCTCGGCCGCAATGTGAATTTGTCGACAGAAATAGATGAAAACCTCATCGGCGGTGCGGTAATTCGTGCCGGCGATGTCGTAATTGATGGATCACTGCGTGCGAGGCTCGAAGGCCTTGCGAACGCGCTGACCGCTTAAAAAGGAAGAAAGAAATGGCACTCAAAGCTTCTGAAATCAGCGACCTGATTAAAGAGCGAATCGAGAAATTCGAGTCATCAGCGGAAGCGCGTGATGTTGGCACCGTCATCGGCGTTACCGACGGTATCGTTCGTATTCACGGACTGGCCGACGCGCGTTACGGTGAAATGCTTGAATTTCCAGGCAATACATTCGGCATGGCACTGAACCTCGAGCAGGATTCAGTCGGCGCGGTCGTCCTCGGCGACTACAAGCATATTTCGGAAGGTGATACGGTCAAGACGACCGGCCGAATTCTTGAGGTACCGATTGGCGAAGCGTTGCTTGGACGCGTAGTAGACGCATTGGGCAGCCCGATCGACGGCAAAGGACCGATAGATACGAAGCTTTCGGCACCGATCGAAAAAGTCGCCCCCGGCGTTATCGAACGCAAGTCTGTTGATCAGCCGGTTCAGACGGGGCTGAAAGCCATCGACGCCATGGTGCCGATTGGCCGCGGCCAGCGAGAACTGATCATCGGTGACAGGCAGACCGGCAAGACCGCAGTTGCTGTTGACACAATCATCAACCAGGTCGGAACCGGCATTAAGTGTATTTACGTTGCAATCGGACAAAAAGCATCGTCCGTTGCCGGCGTTGTGAGAAAGCTCGAAGAAACCGGTGCGATGGCACATACCATTGTCGTAGCAGCAACAGCTGCCGACAGCCCGGCCATGCAGTACATCTCCCCGTATTCCGGAACGTCCATGGGCGAGTACTTCCTCGACAAGGGCGAGGACGCACTGATCATATTTGACGATCTCACCAAGCAGGCCTGGGCTTATCGCCAGGTATCGTTGCTGCTTCGTCGCCCGCCAGGTCGCGAAGCTTATCCCGGGGACGTCTTTTATCTGCATTCACGCCTGCTTGAACGCGCATCACGCGTTAACGCCGACCACGTAGAGAAAGTCAGTGGCGGAAAAGTCAAAGGCAAGACCGGATCGTTAACAGCGCTTCCAATAATTGAAACGCAGGCCGGCGACGTGTCCGCATTCGTACCGACGAACGTTATCTCAATTACTGACGGACAGATCTTCCTCGAGACCGATTTGTTTAACGCCGGCATTCGCCCTGCGATCAACGCAGGCCTCTCGGTGTCCCGGGTAGGTGGCGCAGCACAGACCAAGATTATTAAAAAGCTTGGTGGCGGCGTTCGGTTGGCATTGGCACAGTATCGGGAATTGGCAGCGTTCGCCCAGTTTGCATCGGACCTCGACGAAACAACCCGCAAGCAGCTCGAGCGTGGTCAGCGTGTTACCGAGCTCATGAAACAGAAGCAATATTCGCCTCTCTCGGTCTCTGAAATGGCGCTGTCGCTTTATGCGGTTAACGAGGGTTACCTCGACAAAGTTGAAGTTGCGAAGGTCGGCGCGTTCGAGGCTGCGCTGCATGACTTTGCGCACTCGAACAGCAATAACCTGCTCGAGCAAATTGACAAAACCGGCGAGTACTCTGAAGAAATTCAGTCCGGGTTGAGGGCGATTTGCAAAGGATTCGCAGAGAAAGGTGCTTATTAGGCTCGCATTGCTACGATGGATTCGCACTGCACCCACCGACTAGATAAGGGTTACTAAGAACTTGGCAAACGAAAAAGAAATTCGCACCAAGATCCGAAGCGTGAAGAACATGCAGAAGATCACCAAGGCCATGGAGATGGTTGCCGCATCCAAGATCCGCAAGGCGCAGGATCAGATGGAAGCGTCGCGCCCCTATGCGGAGCGTATTCGACGAGTCATCGGTCATCTTGGTAACGCCAATCCGGACTACAAGCACCCCTGGCTGGTTGAGCGCGAGGTGAAACGCGTCGGCTACATTATTATTTCTACCGATCGCGGTCTTTGCGGTGGCCTCAACGTCAACATGTTCAAGACAGCGATTGGCGAGTTGCAGAAATGGAAAAGCCAGAACGTAGAGGTCGATCTCTCCCTGGTTGGTGCAAAGGCGGTGCAGTTCTTCCGGCGCCTGGGCGGAAATGTCGTGGGTACTGCGACGCACCTCGGTGACAAACCCCATGTTAACGACCTTATTGGTGCGATCAAGCTCATGCTCGATTCGTACAGTGAGGGGAGAATTGATCGCCTGTTTCTCGTGCACAATGAATTTGTCAGCACGATGAGCCAGAAGCCCGAGGTCAAGTCGTTGCTGCCGGTGAGCGCAATCGACCTTGGCGAGGAAACCCTTCAGGACCATTGGGATTACATATACGAGCCGGAGGCGACTGAGCTGCTCGATGATGTGTTGATGCGCTACATCGAATCGCAGGTCTATCGTGGTGCAGTCGAAAACTTCGCCTGCGAGATGGCGGCGAAGATGGTGGCGATGAAATCGGCCACGGACAATGCCGGGGACATCATTGAAGAGTTGCAGCTTATTTATAACAAAGCGCGACAGGCATCGATCACCCAGGAAATTTCAGAGATAGTCGGTGGCGCAGCTGCCGTGTCAGGATAATTGAGGATTTAAGAATGAGCACAGGAACAACCGTGCAGATTATCGGCGCTGTTGTGGACGTTGAGTTCCCTTCAGACCAGATACCGAAAATTTATGACGCATTGATGATCGACGATGCAGGCATCACGCTGGAAGTCCAGCAGCAACTCGGCGATGGCGTTGTTCGCACGATCGCGATGGGTTCGAGTGAGGGCCTGCAACGCGGCATGTCGGTATCCAATTCCGGCGGGCCGATCAGTGTGCCGGTTGGCAAGAAAACGCTGGGCCGCATCATGGACGTTCTCGGCAGACCGATCGATAACAAAGGCCCCATCGGCGCCGAAGTATCGATGCCGATCCATCGCAAGGCGCCGAGCTACGAAGACCAGGCGGCCACCACCGAATTGCTGGAAACCGGCATCAAGGTCGTCGATCTGATCATGCCGATCTCCAAGGGCGGTAAAGTCGGCCTGTTCGGCGGCGCCGGTGTGGGCAAGACTGTGACGCTGATGGAGCTCATTAACAACATCGCTAAAGGTCACGGTGGTTACTCCGTGTTTGCAGGCGTTGGCGAGCGTACTCGTGAAGGTAACGATTTCTATCACGAGATGACCGACTCAGGCGTTATTGACAAGGTATCGCTGGTCTACGGCCAGATGAACGAGCCGCCGGGCAACCGCCTGCGTGTCGCGCTTACCGGCCTCACCATGGCCGAAGCGTTTCGTGATGAAGGCCGTGACGTACTGATGTTCATCGACAACATTTATCGTTACACGCTGGCCGGAACTGAAGTATCGGCACTGCTTGGCCGCATGCCATCAGCGGTGGGCTACCAGCCGACACTGGCTGAAGAAATGGGCGTGCTGCAGGAACGAATCGCTTCGACCAAGACCGGCTCGATTACTTCCTTCCAGGCCGTATACGTGCCAGCCGACGACCTGACTGACCCGTCGCCCGCAACAACCTTTGCTCACCTTGACGCAACGCTCGTACTGTCGCGCCAGATTGCGGAGTTGGGTATTTACCCTGCTGTTGACCCGCTCGACTCCACCAGCCGAATTCTCGACCCGCTCGTTATTGGGCAGGAACACTATGATTGTGCTCGCGGCGTGCAGGCCGTATTGCAACGCTACAAAGAGCTGCAGGACATCATCGCGATTCTTGGTATGGACGAGCTGTCAGAAGACGACAAACTTTCCGTAACTCGTGCTCGCAAAATCCAGCGCTTCCTGTCGCAGCCGTTCGCTGTAGCAGAAACCTTTACAGGTTCGCCTGGCAAGTACGTGCAGCTGTCCGAAACGATTCGTGGCTTCAACGGTATCGTGGCCGGTGACTACGATCACCTGCCCGAGCAGGCGTTTTACATGGTTGGCGGTATCGACGAAGCGGTCGAGAAAGCCAAGTCAATGAATTGAGTAGTCCTGAATCCAGGAATGTGTCGGATAGATTCGACACGATGAAATAGGGATCGAGAGGAGTTTCATGCCAACCATTCAAGTCGACATCGTCTCCGCAGAAGGCGAAATCTACTCAGGCAATGCCAACATGGTGTTTGCCCCTGCTCGCATGGGCGAGGTTGGCATTGCGCCGCGCCATGCGCCACTGTTGACGGCGTTAAAACCAGGTGAGGTTCGAATCGAGGATACGGACGGCAAGGAACATTTCTTTTATATCACCGGCGGCATGCTGGAAATTCAACCGCATCTTGTAACAATTCTTGCCGACACGGCGCTTCGCGGCGAGCAACTGGATGAAGCAGCCGCATTGCAGGCGCAGCAGGACGCGGAAGAAGCACTGAAAGGTGTATCCGGCGAGACGGACCTCGCCCGCGCGCAACTGGAGCTGGCTGAAGCCCGCGCCCGCTACCAGGCGGCGCAGAAACTCAAAGGCAAGCGCTAACCACCCAGAAAAAGGGGTGAAAAAGGGGTCAGAGCCCGTTATTGGGCTCTGACCCCTTTTTTCAGATTTTGACCAGTTAGAAGGTTGGCTACCGGTTGCACCTGGCCACATCATGCCGAGGATGCCAAGAATAAGACGACTTAGCATCCCGGGAATTCCGATGCACATCGTGCAACGCGGAAACAATAAGCAACAGTGCTTTTCCCGGGTTAGCGACTACTTGAGTTTTCTCGACGCACTATCCGACAATGCGAAAAGGTACGAGGTCGAGATCCACGCCTATGTTCTGATGACCAATCACGTACACTTGCTAGCGACACCCCGTGGCACGATCGGAGCTTCCCGGATGGTGCAGCAGTTAGGCCGTCAGTACGTTCAAACCTTTAACAAGAGATACGAGCGCTCCGGCACATTATGGGAGGGCAGATACCACTCATCACTGGTTGACGCCGACAACTATCTTTTCGCGTGCTACCGATACATTGAGCTCAATCCTGTTCGGGCGGGCATGGTAGAGACGCCGGAGCAATACAGATGGTCAAGTTTCAACGTGAACGCGTATGGAGCAACGAGTGACCTGATAACGCCGCGTCAGGAATATCAGGATCTTGGTTCGAACAGTTACGAGCGATGCAGTCACTACAGAAGAATGTTTGGCGTCGATCTGTCCGACGATGATTTAACGGCAATCCGCTTTGCAACGAACAAAGGATTTCCCGTTGGCTCCGGCCGGTTTCGAATTCATATCGAATCCAATCTTGGCATCGCGCTTGGATCGGGAATACCGGGTCGACCAAGATACAAATAACTGGGTCAGAGCCCGTTATTGGGCTCTGACCCCTTAATTTTGCGATTCGACAGGCAGATATCGCATGACCGAAAGGATGAGCCGCAAGGAGCTCCAGGCAATCCCGCATTGGCGGCCTGCCCCTATTGGTCAGAAAGCAGCCTAACCAGCTTTATTGCATCGCCATCGATCGGTGTGGTGATCGGCAGCTCAAGAATGTTCATCAGCAGCGGATAAACATCAACGGCTTCGATAGCAGGAACGACTTCGCCTTTTGGCAGCCGGGGACCGGTAGCCATGAAAATTCCGTGCATATCTTCGAACTCACGGGCCCAGCCATGATCTCCGCGCGACGCAGTCAGGGCCTGCAGCGGCGTGGAGAAAACCATGTATCCGGGATCAGCCTGGACCACGATATCGGCGAAACCGGCCTCCTCCGTCGCCCGCCAGCTTTTGGGCAGGTCTTTGCGAAGCATCGCCGATCCGTGCTGCCAGGAATCGTTGATGGCGTCACAAATAACGGTCGCGAGTCCACGATCTTCTTCCGGAAAATAAATGAACGTCGCAGCACCGTGGTCGACCACCGTCAGGCCGTCGAGATCGGTTACGTTGCCGATAATAAAAGGTGCCTCATCAAGTTTTCGCGCGGCCTGGCCGTGATCGGACACGATGACAACATATACATTCTCAGCGAATGGCAAGTCACTGATGCCGCCCATGAGCGCCGCGATGTAACTGTCAACACGCTCGATTGAAGCCAGGCTCTGGTCCGAACCCGGCGCATAGCGATGCGTTGCCGTATCAACGTCTTCGAAATAGAGCGTTATCAGGTGTGGACGCCTGTCGTCCGACATTGCCAGCCAGTCGAGCGCCTGCTCAACGCGCGTGATTCCCGGTACGGACGCGTCGAACTGGTGCCAGTAAGTCATCGGGACGTCGTCGACGGGCGCTTCCGTTCCGACGAAGAAATAGGCGGCACTCACCATGCCGCTTTTTTCGGCGGCGACCCAAATTGGTTGGCCGCCGTACCACGATCCGTCCTGCACGGTTTCTCTATCAGTGAGACTGTAAAACCCCGTCCGACTCTTGTTCGGAAACTTGTTACCGATGAGTCGATGATTGGCCGGATACAAACCGGTGGCAATCGAATAGTGATTGGGAAAAGTCAGTGTCGGGAACACAGGAATCATTCGCTCGGCGCGAATGCCATTCGCAGTAATTTGATCGAGTGCCGGAGTGCTGGCGAGATCCTGGAAGTCCCAACGGAACCCGTCGATGGATATCAGAATCAGGTAAGGCTTATCATGCTGACCAGGCGCGTTGATGCCACCGGAGCCTGCGGCCATTGTGGCGCCGGCTGCGACTAGCAAAACAAGAGTCACAATAAGGTTCGGAATTCGACTCAAACCAATCCCCTGGCTGAATGAGTACGCAAGTCTAGCAGTCTCCTTTTGACGGCACCCGGTGAGCCGCCTATTCTTGGGCAAAAGCACTGACAGCATTATCGGTGGACAATACAGCGTAAAAACGGGGTCAGAGCCCTTTATTGGGCTCTGACCCCTTTAAAAAATGGGGAAAGAAAGATGACGACTCGAAACCTGCTTTGCATTGTCACGTTGCTTATATTGACGATGAGCGTCCACGCCCAGGATCGCGGACTAAAGATTTATATCTCCGCCGACATGGAGGGCGTTGTCGGCGCTGTCACCGACGAGCAGCTCGGGCCCGGCGGTTTCGAGTACGAGCGTTTTCGTGAATTCATGACCGCGGAAGTGAATGCCGCCATCGATGCGGCGCGCGCCGCCGGCGCCACGGAATTCGTGATCAGCGATTCCCATGGCAATGGGCAGAACCTGCTCATCGACAAACTACCGGTCGATGTAACGGTGATTCGCTCCTGGCCACGCGAGCTGAGCATGATGGCCGGCATTGACGACTCATTCGACGGCGTAATATTTATCGGCTATCACGCGAGCACCGCCAACACCCGCGGCGTTCGCGCACATACGATGTCGAGTGCCAACATCACGGGCCTGAGACTTAACGGCAGGGAAATGACCGAGGGCAGCATGGCGGCAGCGGCCGCCGGGCATTTTGGCGTACCAGTCATCATGATCTCCGGAGATGACGTAGCCGTTGCCGAAAACCAGGTGCTTATTGGTGATATCGAGGGAGCCGTAGTGAAGTGGGCGAAAGGATTTCACTCTGCTGAAACACTGACGCCTGAGGCGGCCTATGAAGTTATCCGAACGCGAACGATGTCCGCGATCAATCGAATCGAAGAGTTTGAGCCGTACGTGCTCGACACCCCCATTGAGCTCGAATTGACCCTGAAAAACTATACGCCGGTAGAACTGCTCGGCTATCTGCCCAACGTTGAGCGCATCAACTCGCACACCATCAGGTTTATCGGGAAAGACATCATCGAGGTCTCGAATTTTCTGACTTTCATCGGCGAGTTTCGCGTCGACCTGGAGCCTTAGACTGTGCGAACTCTTGCGTTCATCCTGGTGATTTTTTCGGCCATTCTCGCGGCGTGCTCCGAAGCGCCGCCGAACGGTACGGCAATAACAAATGTCACTGTCATAGATGCCGTGAATGGTGTGCGAGAAAATCAGACCGTTATTTTCAATGGCGACGAAATCACCGCAATTCAGCCCGCTGATACCGACTTGAATATTGCGGAGTCAATTGACGGTTCCGGCAAGTACCTGATCCCCGGCCTGTGGGATTTCCATGTTCACCTGACTTACGACGATCGATTCACTGCAAGCATGCCGGCGTTGTTCCTCTCTTATGGCATCACCAGTGTGCGTGACACCGGCGGCTTGCTGCGAAAAGTGCTGCCGGTCGTGGAAAAAATGCGGGCGATCGGTGCGATTGCTCCGCGCGTATTTTATGCGGGCCCTTTGCTGGACGGAAATTTCGTTGTCTACAACGGAGAGGGGATTCCGGAGATTGGCGTGCAGAATTCGACGCGGGCCGATGCCAGGGCAAAGATCACGAGCCTGAAAGAACAGGGTGTCAGCTTCATCAAGATTTATGAGATGGTCAGTCCGGAAGTTTTTGAAGAAATGGTAAAGGTAGCCAATGAGCTCGAACTGCCAATCGACTCGCATGTGCCGCTGTCAATGCGGGCTAGCACGGCCGGCCCGCTCGTCGACTCTATCGAGCACCTGCGAAATATCGAAATGGATTGCGCGCGCGACACGCCCGCAATGCACGAAGAGCGCCTTCAAAGATTAAAGAATCCGGATGGCCTGTCCGGCGCGGAGCTGCGAGCGTCTTTGCACAACCTGCAACGCCTGCCTGCGATTGCGAACTACGATCAGGAGCGATGCGACCAGACGCTGAAGGCGCTTGAATCCACGACGCAGGTGCCGACGCTGCGTCTGTTGTCGATGACTCTCGCGCCGCCCTGGTTACGCGACGACTGGGACGACGCGTTATCCCGATTGCCTGCGGACGCTGCGGACCCGTGGAAAGAGACAACTGTCGAGCGTCGCAATGACCCTTCTCCGGACATCGATACCACGTATGCGGACTGGGGCCTGTTCCTGACCGGCCGGGCGCATGCTGCAGGAGTTCCGATAGGTGCCGGCACCGATACGCCCATCGCGTTGGCGGTTCCGGGTTACAGCCTGCATTCGGAGCTGGAGTTTCTCGTGCGCGCCGGACTGTCGCCGCTCGAGGCATTGCAGTCTGCGACAGTTATACCAGCGGAGTATTTCTCGCTGCGGGATGAGATGGGAACGATCGACATTGGCAAAAAGGCGGACATGGTTTTGCTTAACGCAAATCCGCTCGATGACATAAGCAACACGAAACGGATATTTGCAGTCGTCACGAAAGGAAAATTGCTGACCAGCGACGACCTGAGCGCGCTTGTCCAGACCTCCAGGGCGCGATAATTGCACCGATTAAGTCAGCACATCCGGTCATTAATTCTTAATAGTCGCGAGATCCGCGTAAGAAAAGTGCAACACTAGGCAGCGACTGCCGGCGCTGTTTACCATTGATTAGAAAAAACAAAGACTTGCGCTATAGCTGATCGCTGCCTCGGCTGTAATAATCTCTTCACAATTCTGTCACAGCACTTACACAGTGCATCTCTAGCCTTGCTGTTACTTGAGGCGCGTTGCTTGCATTGCTCTTTAGCTCCGAAGCAATCGTCATACATGCATAACAGACACAAACGATGGCCTTTGGCTGGAGAAGAAAAGCAATGAACTACAAACAAACCATGATTACCGTACCTGCCGGCGCCGTACTTGCCGGATGTTCAAGCGGTGACATCAATATTCAACCAACAACCTCGGTCTCGAACAGCAACAACACGGTTCAGTCGGGAGGCGGCAGTGCCAACGATGTATGCGCCTCCTACGTCAACAGCGGCGGACAGACGATCCAGGGTGTTTCCGACGGCACGAACTGCACGTACTCACAGGCTTTCGTTGCCGCTGGCAATAACCTTACGGTCGACATGACAATTCCGACGCTGCCGAATGGTGGTGCACATATTTTCGAAGGCAGTCTGTTTGTCGGTGAAACGTACCGCACTAATGCCGAACTGTCGGCAGCAGGCATTACTCGCGGGGGAGACGGACCGGTCCTGACGATCGAGGCCGGAGCAACACTCGCTTTCCAGACTAGCAAAGACTTCATCATAATCAACCGTGGTTCGCAGATATTTGCAGTAGGCACAGAGACCGCACCAATTACGTTGACATCGGTATCTGATGTCAACGGCACTGCCGGCCCGGAAGATGTTCAACAGTGGGGCGGAGTAGTCATCAATGGATTCGCCGTAACCAACAAATGTGCCTATACGGGTACACGCGGGCAACCCGGCTTTGCACTGGTCGGTGAGTGCCATGTCGCTGCCGAAGGCGCTGCAGGCCTGGATGAGTCGCAATATGGTGGTGAAAACGACGAAGACAGCTCCGGCCGCCTTGAATACGTCGTCGTGAAGCATCCCGGTGCGACGGTGGGTAACGGCGACGAACTGAACGGTATTTCATTTGGTGCCGTCGGTAGTAACACGATCGTCAACAACCTCGAAATCTACTCATCGTATGATGACGGCATCGAAATGTTCGGAGGCGCCGTCAATTTCAACAATTACGTTGCACTCTATGTGCGTGACGACTCGATCGACATCGACGAGGGCTGGCAGGGCACGATCACCAATGCTCTTGCCATCCAGTCAGCAACCGACGGCAACCATTGTATTGAAGCGGATGGAATTGGCTCCTATGACACTCTTGATGCAATTGCCCGCGCCGACGTCGTGGCACGAAATCTCAACAGTCGCGCGATTATAAGCAACCTGACCTGTATCGTGTCACCGAACGGAGCGGCGACAGCCACGCACGATCCGGGCGCCGGCTGGCGGCTGCGGGAAGGTCTCTGGATTGACATCAACGATTCACTGTTGATTTCATCATTTGCCGCCAACGACACGATCAGTGCGAACGACAACTACTGCCTTCGCGTTCAGGATCAGGAATCGCTCGATGCTGCGACCAACGGCGACCTCAACCTGAACTCTGTGGTATTCGCCTGCCAGGAAACCTATCGCGACGCCTTCAATCAAACCTTCGCCCAAGATGAGGGCGCGATTGCCGCGACGGTGGCAGACGGTGTCGTAACCAGCGCGACGGCAATGAACGACGCTGAGTTGCAGTTGCTTGAAGGCGCTGTGCCGATTTACTCGGTCGACTACGCAATCGCGCAGGTTGATGGTGCGGTACCCGGTGCAACGAGCGCACCGACCAGCGGCACGTTCCTCGGCGCCCTGAGCCTCGGGCAAAATGACTGGACCGCCAACTGGACCTACGGAATTCACGCCGGAAGTCGCGCGCAGGCGCTGTGGTTCGAGACGCTCTGATGAATAACAGGACAATAACCCAAAAAGGGACGCCGCACATCGTTGCGGCGATCTCTATTCTGGTACTTCTGTCTCCCGCAAGCGCGGAGGAAGAGAATGGCGCCGTTGACGACACTGAGGAAGCGATTGAAGAGGTGGTCGTTACCGGGCGATTCATTAGCTCGAGCCAGCAACTTGTCAATGAGCGCATGACAGACGCATTCGCGACCGATCTTCTCGGCGCGGACACCATCGCCCGGCTCGGTGACTCGACTGTAGGCGCCGCCCTTCGTCGCATACCTGGTTTGTCACTCGTCGACGACAAATACGTCTACATTCGAGGTCTTGGCGAACGATATTCGGCAAGTTCATTGAGTGGCGCGCAGATTCCGTCACCCGATCTGACCCGAAACGTTATACCACTGGACGTTTTTCCGACCAGTATAGTCGAGTCATTGCGCGTGCAAAAATCCTGGTCGCCCGATCTGCCGGCAAATTTTGGTGGGGGTGCGATCGATATTCGCACTAAGGGCATTCCGGATGGCTTTATCGCCTCCTTCGAAGTGGGCAGCGGTTCAAATTCCGAAGCATCGGGTTCCGGCCTGTCGTATCAGGGTGGCAGTGACGACAAATGGGGCACCGATGACGGCACCCGCGCCCTGTCGACCGACCTGCAGAATTCCATCGATTTATATCAAGGCGAAATCGGCGTGCAGTCGCTGCTGTCTACTCTTCGCGGGAGCGATCAAACCGTAACACTTGCGGACGCGCAGGCGCTCAACCGCTCACTCGGCACCGAGTTAAATAGAAATATCGCACCGCAGGACAAAAGCCTGCCGGCGGATGTCAGCCTCCGCGGCAGCATCGGCAACAACTGGATGCTCAGAGAAGACTGGGAATTTGGTGCGATTGTAAGTGCTGCATATCAGACAAATTGGCGTAATACGATCGCCGAAGCAAGAAATTTCAACTTCCCGGACGAGCGAACAGACACCGAAAAGGAAACCACCCAATCAGTGACGATGGCTGGTACAGCCAGCTTCGGACTCAAGTTTCTCGACGAACACGAGATCGAAACAACGACACTGTGGCTGCGTAATACAGACGATGAGACTGCCGTAACAGACTACTTCAATGAAAATCGTGAAAAGTCCGACGGCCTTGGCTGGCGCAACTATCGATTCCAGCTTGAAGAGCGAAGTATGCTGACGAATCAGATCAGGGGCTCACATTATCTTAGTGATTCAACTCGCGATCGCTTGCCCGACTTTGTTAGCGGGCTTGTTGGCAGTTTACCAACGGAGACTGAAATCACCTGGTTCTTTTCGGATTCGACGGCGCAAACCGAAATACCAAACCAACTCGACATTGCATCGCAGACGACCACGGATCCGGCAACGGGTGCCGTGCTGAACGAGGCAGTAACGCTCTCCTCCCAGGCAGCAGCCTTCCGCTTTACGGACCTCGATGATGAGGTGCAGAATTACGGTTGGGCGGCGACGGTGCCGTTCGAGACGCGAAGGACACGAATTGAACTCAGTGGTGGTTGGCAGCACGCCAGAAAGGTGCGCACCTACCAGCAAACGCAATTCAGCCTCGGTGCGCTATCGGTCGCAGACCCGGCGACTCTCGAGCTACCGCTCGACCAGGTGTTTTCCGATTCCGTAATTCAGGACCCGGCTAACAATTTTGTTTTTGATCGGCAGGGGGCAAACAACGAGAGCTATTTCGCGGCAACCATGACGGATGGAGTTTTCGGTGCGATAGACTGGACGCTGGATGACACGTGGCGTATTGCCGCCGGCGCCCGATGGGAAGACTACCGCCAGGCTGCCGTTAACTGGAATCCATTCGGTTATTCCGAAGCGGATCCCCAGGTCACTACCGATCCTGAAGAGCTGAGGCAGGGTGTAGTCACTGAAGACAAAGTGTATCCCTCGGCAGCATTAACCTATATGTCGGACCTCTGGGCAGAAACCTTTCAGCTCCGTTTCGGCTGGAGTGAAACGGCGGTCCGTCCGGACCTTCGTGAAATCACTGGCTCCAGCTACATCGACCCGATTACCGGCGACCTGACTCGTGGCAACCCCGGTGTCACGCCATCGGCCGTCACGAACTACGATGTGCGCGGAGAGTGGTTTTTCGGCAATGGCGATAACCTGACCGTGACCCTGTTCAAGAAGGACATTGACAAGCCGATCGAATTTTTCGAATCAGCGGCGAGTGACACGACCATTGCGCGTGAGATTCTTAACTCGAACGAAGCGACAGTCGAAGGCCTTGAGGTCGAATTCCTGAAGGCGCTCGGATTTATTGGCGGGCCGTTCGAGACACTGTTTGTGCAGGGCAATGTGACTATGCAGAACTCGGAGCTGGTATGCGATGCGAATGCGGCGGACTTCGCCTGTGAGGCGGATGCGCCGACGAACCCCGTTCGCCCACTGAGCGGGGCTTCCGACTATGTTGCGAACTTCATGCTGGGGTTTGATTCGCCGGATTCGAAACACACTGCATCGATCATGTTTAATGTGTTTGGCGAACGACTTTATGTTGCTGGACGTAATGGATCACCTGATGGTTATGAGCAACCGTTCAATTCGCTGGACCTCACCTACTTCTGGTACCCGACGGATACAATGACATTGAAATTGAAAGCACAAAATGTGCTCAATGAAACAATAACGATCGAGCGCGACGGGGTTGTTGTATTTGAAGAGGACCCCGGCACTACCATTTCACTGAGCTTCAACTGGTCACTTTAACCCGCAATAAGTGAATTCCAACGCGCCGCCACGAGGCGGCGTTTTTTTTGCCTGTCCTCTGGGTTAGAGTGGGGGTTGCCTCAAACCATGCCGGAGACCGTCGTGTACCGAATTGTCTGTCTATTCCCAGCGTTTCTTCTTTTCATTGCCTGCGGCGCGGGTTCTCCCGAGCCGGCCCAGACGGAAGCAGACATGCCGGCGGCCGTAGCAGAAACGCCTTTGCCGGGAGCTGGCATGGTTGTGTTCAAAGGCGCAGCGATCTGGGATGGCACCGGCGGCGCAACGAAATTCAACCAGCACCTGCTGGTAAAAGACGGTCGCATCGTGGGCTATTCCGAGGAAGTACCGGATGGAGCCGACATCGTCGATGTCGGGGGAAACTGGATCGTGCCCGGCTTCGTTAACGCGCATGGCCACATCACCGGCAACTGGGCGCCGGACGACATCACCGATCCGACCGAGAAAGTGATAGGGGATCTGGCGCTTTACGCCCGTTATGGCGTGACCAGCGTAATCAGCCTCGGTGGCGAGCCGCCGGAAGCGTTTGCACTCAGAGCGATGAACAGCGACCCATCCATTTCTCACGCGAGGCTCCGACTGGCAGGTGAGGTGGCCGTCGGCGATACACCACAGGAAGCGGCTGCCATTGCACTCGCCAATATTGCGAAAGGCGTCGACTGGATCAAGCTGCGTGTCGATGACAATCTCGGCACGGGCGAAAAAATGCCCTGGGATGCAGTGCAGGTTGTGATGAATGCCGCGAAGGCCGCTGAAATTCCTGTCGCCACACACATCTTTTACATGGACGATGCCGCGAGACTCCTGGCGATGGGTTCCGGGCTGATCGCGCACTCCGTTCGTGATCGGGCAATAACAGACGATTTCGTGCAGGCGATGCTCGATACAGCTGTCTGCTATGTACCGACCCTGACCAGGGAAGTGTCGACCTTTGTTTATGCATCGCGCCCGGCATGGTTTGACGATCCGTTCTTCCTTGAGGCTGCGAAGCAAAGCGAGATTGATCGTGTGAGTCAACCGGACTTCATGGCACAGGTGGCGGCAAGTCCATCTGCGGCGGCATATAAGCTGGCACTTATCCAGGCGCAAGATAATCTTCGAGTGATTCTTGGCTCGGGTGTGCCTGTCGCGTTTGGCACGGATTCAGGTCCTGGCGGACGATTCCCGGGCTATTTCGAGCACATGGAATTCGAGCTGATGGCTGAGGCAGGTATGACACCGCGCGAGATTCTGCTCAGTGCGACGTCGGTTGCTGCCAATTGTGTTCATCTCGATGACGTTGGCACGCTGGAAGCAGGCAAGTGGGCAGACTTCATTGTACTCACCCAGGATCCAACTCGGGACATCAAGGCGACGCGTTCAATTAAGAGCGTCTATATCGCGGGCAAAGAGATTGCTCGCTAGAAACTACGGTTAAGCCGCATTCCCGATCGGGTCAGAGCCGGGCTCTGACCCCGGTAGTCTTATTGTTTTCCGGCGAATCGCCGTCCTTCGCCTGGCTTGGTAAAGAGATCGACACCGCTAAACTCGCCGGGAATGTTTGCAGGGTCGGAAAAATTCGCCGGCACGTGAATTCCGATCGAATGCCCGACGCTCATCCGATTCTCCAGTATCTCGATGCCGTCATCGCTGCCGAGAAACCAGTAAGGAGGAAACGCGACATCGATCGTTCTCTCCTCCCAGTATTCGGCATCAGTTGCAAAATGAACAATTCGCGCATCCGCGTCACCAAGATGTAACACGGTACTGTTGTTCTCCAGCGTGACGCGAAATGCAATGTTTTGCACGTCTGTTCTCGCGGTTGGCCATCCGGAGTGCGGAATGTGTACGGCGTCGATGGTCAGAGCGCCCCTATCAATGCCGACTGGTGCGTCTCCGTAATCAAGATCGAGCCCGATCACACGATCAAAAATGGACTCATCATCGGGACCTGCAACCTGCCTGATTTCCCTAACGGCCTGCGCCGGCGCATAGAGCTTTGTATCGATCTGCGACCTGAGAAGACGAAGGATGTCTTCCGCCGAAAAATGGTCGCCGTGGTAGTGACTGACGAATACTGCATCGACACCATCGAACGGTGCAGTCCCGGCGAACATCGCTTCGCGAACTTCGTTTGGAACCATCTGATAATTATTGAAACCGTTCTGATAAAGTGGGTCGAACGGAACTTTTGTATCGCCGTGAGTGACCATAACGCCTTCATTGGCGAGGTACTGGATAGTCGATGTTTCCTGAGCGAGGGAAGCTGAAGAAGCGAAAAGCAGTATGCAGAGTCGTCGATACATTATTAGTCCGCCACGTCAAAGAATTGTATTGATACTGACCAGTGTCGCTCGTTTCGGTTCATTCCGAAGTAACCTGGGCTCAGTTTAGAACTCGTTGCTCAAACAGCAACTGTTATCTCCGGTTAACGTTTCTCGCGTAGTTCCACGATCCTATGATTCGTGTTTCTGGCTTGTGCGATGGCAAAGTTGTCGCTTGCCAGCGGCGGTATGCCCGGATATCAATATCATCCGGTACCAGCCAGCCTGATTTACGAAAATACCGGGCGACATATTCGTCCAGATAGCCCGCGCGCTGAATCAATACGAGGTCATCCAGGTACTCGTCGGCAACCAGCGGGTTGATAATCTGCTTCTCCGTCCAGGTTTCAAGAAGCAGGCGTCGCGCCGTCAGTTCACAGTCAAACGAATTCGATCGCGCCGGGTTGGTACCACCGATTTGCAGCTGGCACGCGCTTCTCGTCAGGCTGTAACTGACCCAGCTTTGCAGGGCGGCGTCATCCTCTGTCAGCGCCCTATCGGCAAGATAGAAAGTATCGCCATCCGTGACCCCGTCGCGAACGTAAATCTCACTGTTGCAGGCGGCGATGGAAATAAGGCAAAAAAAGACGAGTACTCGCATTTCGGCAGCATACGAAACGCCGGATGAATTGCCACTGAAGCGGTTCTCGTTTTCGACCTTTTTCACATTTATCAATGATGTACATACGGTATGATGCGGCCAGACTTAGAGGGAGATCACCGTTTGACCACCAGCATCATCATTCTCGCGGCCGGCCAGGGCAAACGGATGAACTCGGCCTTGCCCAAAGTATTGCAGCCACTTGCCGGCCGTCCTTTGCTGCGCCACGTCATCGAGGGCTCCCGCGCGGTTGGTGCAGACGATATCTGCGTTGTTTACGGGCATGGTGGAGACGAGGTACGGGCGGTTTTCGAGGGTGAAAATATTCGCTGGGCGCTGCAGGCTGAACAATTGGGTACTGGTCACGCGGTTCAGCAGGCGATGGCCGGAACACCGGACGGTAACCGTGTTCTTGTGTTGTATGGCGACGTTCCGCTGCTTCGACCGCAAACACTGATCAGGCTTTTCTCATCCTGCGGACATGATGAAGTCGGCGTGCTGACTGTCGATATGGATGACGCGTTCGGCTACGGGCGAATTATTCGAGAAGATGGAGCCGTCATTAAAAGTATCGAAGAGCGCGATGCGACCGACGCTGAGAAAGCGATCACGGAAGCCAATACCGGAGTGATGTGTGCGCCTGCGGCAAGACTTAAAAACTGGCTGGGTCGCCTGAGTAACAACAACAGTCAGGGGGAATACTACCTGACCGACGTGCTTGCAATGGCAGTCGCCGACGGCGTTGTCGTGCACGGCGTAATGACGGACAATCAGGCAGAGGTCATGGGCGTAAACGACAAAAAACAACTTGCTGATGCTGAGCGTGCGCTACAGCGGCGACTGGTAGATGCACTGATGGAAGAGGGCGTCACATTCGCGGATCCGGCGCGCGTCGATATTCGCGGCGAACTCAAATGTGGCCGCGATGTGTTCATCGATGTAAACGCTGTCTTCGAGGGCAGCGTGATACTCGGAGACAATACGAAAGTCGAGTCCAATAACCTGGTACGTGATAGCAATATCGGTGCAAGCAACATCATCCACTCCAACTGTCATATCGAAGGCGCGACAACGGGCAATGCCTGTGAGATTGGTCCGTTTTCACGTCTACGACCGGGCGCCGAGCTTGCGAATAACGTAAAGATCGGAAATTTTGTCGAGGTCAAGAAAAGCACTATTGCCGACGGCAGCAAAGTGAATCACCTGACATACATCGGTGACGCAGTCATCGGATCGGGCGTGAACATCGGCGCGGGCACGATTACCTGTAATTACGACGGCGCGAACAAACACCAGACGATCATCGGTGACGGTGTTTTCATCGGGTCTGGTGTCGAGTTAGTGGCGCCGGTCGAAATTGGCAAGGGTGCGACGATTGGCGCGGGGTCAACGATTTCGAAGTCAGCCCCCGAGGGAAAATTAACGCTGGGACGCGCCAGGCAAGTCACGGTTCCTGGTTGGAAGCCCCCGATCAAAAAGAAGTAAACCTTAATAAAAACAATTTGTTATGAGGCGTCAGGTCGAAGCGTGATCGACTTGGTACCCGAGACTGCGAACTCTTACACTCTGGCCGGACGAAAAAGCTGAGAGAATATCCGGCCATCACGTCCACCTACCCCCGGGAGCAGAACTTAATGTGCGGAATCGTCGGCGCCGTCGCCGAAAGAAACATCGTCCCGATCCTGGTTGAGGGGCTGCGGCGGCTTGAATATCGCGGTTACGATTCCGCAGGTGTGGCAGTTGTCAGCGACGACGGATTGCTAGGTCTGTGCAGGACGGTCGGCAAAGTTGCCGAGCTCGAAGCAAAGCTCGCCAAAAAATCACTGTCGGGACAGGTTGGTGTTGCCCATACACGGTGGGCGACACACGGCGGCGTTACCGAGGCGAATGCGCATCCCCATGTTTCGGGCGCCCGCGTTGCCGTCATTCACAACGGCATTATCGAGAACTTTCAGCCAATCAAAGATGAGTTGCTGCAAAAAGGTTACGTGTTCGAATCGGAGACGGACACAGAAGTCGCGGCGCACCTCATTCACGACTACCTCAAGCAGGGGCTTGACCTGGTTGACGCGGTTGGCAAAGCCGTCGAGCGATTTACGGGTGCCTATGCACTGCTCGTCATCGACGCGGAAGATCCCGATCGGATTGTCGTCAGTAGAGTCGCGAGTCCGCTCGTCATCGGGCTTGGTGATGGTGAAAATTTTGTTGCCAGCGGCGTGCCTGCGCTGTTGTCGGTAACGCGGCGCTTCATTTATCTCGAGCAGGGAGATCTTGCTGAAATTCGACGCGACGGTGTGAGCATCGTCAACACAGATGGTGAGCCGGTCACGCGCGAAATTCACGAGACAGAGTGGGACAGTGCGTCCGCAGAAAAAGCGCCATACGATCATTTCATGCTGAAAGAGATACACGACCAGCCGAGTGCGTTGGCCGATACGCTCTACGGCCGCGTTTCGAATCAGCGCGTCCTGCCCGAGTCACTGGGCCCCAAGGCAAACGAATTACTGAACCAGGTCGAGAACATCCATATCGTCGCCTGTGGCACCAGCTACCATGCCGGTTGCGTTGGCAAGTACTGGATTGAATCGATTGCAGGTGTGCCTACCCAGGTCGAAATCGCAAGCGAGTATCGCTATCGCCACGTTGTGGTGCCGGCAAAGACCCTGTTTGTAACGCTGTCCCAGTCCGGCGAAACTGCGGATACGCTGGAAGCGCTGCGCATGGCCAAGGAACTGGGTTATCTCGGCACGCTGACAATCTGCAACAGCGCGCACAGTTCGATGGTGCGCGAGTCTGACCTCGTCATGATGACGCAGGCGGGACCGGAAATCGGCGTCGCAAGCACCAAGGCGTTTACCACGCAGTTGCTGTCAATACTCCTCGTGACGTTGATGATGGCGAAGCATCGTGGCTTGTCCGAAGAGCGGGAAAGAGAATTTGTTGCTAACCTCACACATGCTGCCGCCGCATCTGACCTCACACTGAAGATGAGCGATCAGTTGCAGGAACTGGCAAAGGACTTTGCCGACAAGCAGCACACGCTGTTTCTCGGGCGCGGACCCATGTGGCCGATCGCGATGGAGGGGGCATTAAAGCTCAAGGAGATTTCCTACATTCACGCGGAAGCCTATGCCGCGGGCGAGCTCAAGCACGGCCCGCTGGCGCTGATTGATGACGAGATGCCTGTCGTCGTCGTGGCACCCAACAATGAGTTGCTCGACAAGCTAAAGTCCAACATGCAGGTGGTTCGGGCGCGCGGCGGACAGCTGTACGTTTTCGCGGATCAAAAAACCGGCATCCAAAGCGAGCCCGGAATGAAAGTGATTGCGATGCCGCATGCGGACCGCCTCATCGCACCGATTGTGTACACGATTCCGCTGCAGCTGCTTGCATATCACGTTGCTCTCCTTAAGGGCACTAACGTGGACCAGCCGAGAAACCTGGCGAAATCGGTGACCGTGGAGTAGAAAAAATTCGTGCAGATGGATCTTGGAATTTGAGAATTGAATGACCGCTTCGGGTTGCGGTTTCAAAGGGTCGATGCAACACCTAAACTCTGCCTATAGAGATGGAGGTGTTGGAAATGAAGTATCCAACGAGGATTTATTGCACGGAAGCGGATAAGTCGTTGATGGGGGATCGCTGGCGGAAAGGCGAGTCACTCAACGCGATTGGTCGTCACTTTGGTCGCAGTCATTCGTCGATACAGAACATTCTTGCTCAGACAGGTGGTATTCGTCCGCCCAAGCGAAGACGTTCGCAAAGAACGTTGACGATGGCGGAACGCGAACAGATAGCCGGCTGGTTGAAGCGCAGGCACCCGAACAACGAGAACCCCCAGGTGTCACACGAGACGATCTACAAAAGCCTCTTCATCCAGGTCCGCGGCGCCTTGAAGAAAGAGCTGCAACAGCACCTGCGCAAGACACGCGCGATGCGTCGTTCGAGGCATAAAACCCTGAAGGGCAAAGGTCCGGGACAGATCACCGATGCCGTCTCGATCCGCGAAAGGCCAGCTTCGGTTGCGGATCGAGCACTGCCCGGGCACTGGGAGGGCGACCCCATCTTCGGCACTTACGATAGGCAGATCGCTACCCTGGTGAAACGCCATACACGCTACGTAATGTTGATGAAAGTGGACAGCAAAGAGACCGAGACCAACGCGCTGATAAAGCACTCCCACAAACTGCCGCGAGAACTTTGCAAGTCGTTGACCTGGGATCGTGGTAGTGAACTGGCCGATCATAAACGCTTCACGCTAGCGACGGACATCAAAGTCTGCTTCTGTGATCCACAAAGCCCCTGGCAAACAGGCTCGAACGAAAATACGAACGGTCTTCTTCGGCAATACTTTCCAAAGGGAACAGACTTGTCGGTGCACTCTCAAGCAAAGCTCAACGCGGTAGCCAGACAGCTCAACGAACGACCACGAAAAACGCTACAATTTTACTCGCCGGCTGAAAAATTTAATGAATGTGTTGCGACGATCCATTGAAACCGCAGCCAAAAGCGGCCCCAACTTAGAGCGCCTGCCTCACCTTTCCAATGGAGGATGCAACTAGGCAATGAAAGCAGAAAGCCTGAGTCATTGGATCGCTATAGGAGCAAATCTGGGTGTAATTGCCGGAATCGTGTTTTTGGCGTTCGAGATTCAGCAGAACAATGAAATGCTAGAAGCCCAGGTTCGATCCCAAAGGACTGACAATCGACTACGACCAAGTGAATTACTCGCCAACAATCCCCATTTAGTACAAGCACTTCATGAGGGGAGCGCCGGAAAGGCTCTCACCGGCGAGCAGATGGATTCACTGAATGCTTTCTACAATTACACTAATTGAAATTCATATTGCCATGGCTGAGCATGCTGATGTCTTGGTGAAAGCCCGCAACATGGACGAACTGAGCGAGACATAAATAGAAATTATTGAAGAATTGATCGATATGTGGGTTGCGCGTGCATTCTTCGAAGTCCTGTCCGCAGAAAGAATTGACGACGGTAACTGGAGTGGGCCAGTCATTGCTTTTACGTTTATGCTCTACGACAATCCCGGCCTGCGGCAACTGTGGTCAAAGAAATCGCTTAGAAGAGAACGCGTCTACAAGCAGCTCAATCAAGGCGCAGCTTTTCTTCGGTTTGGTGACCAGGTGCGCGACAATCTGGCGGCACTGCAAGAAATGGATGAGTAGGCGAGTCCGGATCGGGGCCGATGAAAAAACGCCGGAGGATTGCACCTCCGGCGTTGATCACAAATCTTACGAATAACGAGTTCCTGTTTCGCGGCGGTTAACCATCACCAAAATTGTAACGAAATTGCACGCCCCACATTCTCGGTGCGCCAACCTGCACGATCGTGATACCCGGTGCGGCGTTTCGCCTCGGATCCTGCCCGCCTGCCGTGAATGCCGGTGTATTGTCTTCCTTGTAAGGGAAGAACGTGTTCGATGTGCCGCCGGCCCAACCGTTGCCTGAGCGAGCGTACTCTTCATCAAGGCAGTTGCTGCAAAACAGGGACATCTCGTATTCGCCATCGGGCGACACCCACTTGACCCGTGCGTTCATCAGGTCATATTCGGGCATGTAAAGCGTCGTGCTGTCTTGCGGTGAGGTCGCATGCTCATCCGTGTACGAATAATCGAGACTGGTCACGACGCTGGCGCCACTCGAGAGGTCCGCTGTAAACCGGAGTCCCGTATTCCACGTCAGGTCCGGTGCGGCGCTGAACGGCGAAGACGTCGTTACACCGGCAGAGGGATTCGTAATCGAATCCCACCGCGCATCCAGAATACCGACACCCAGATTCCAGATGATGTTGTCGGTTAACGCCGCCATGCCGTCGAGCTCCCAACCGGTGATCTTGCCGTCACCCACATTGGTTGTGCAGCGGTTGTTGCAGACGGGAGAGGTTGTCACCGTTATCTGTTTATCCTCGTAATCCATGCTGAACGCCGTCAGGTTCGCGCGCACACGCCCATCGAACAGCGTCGTGCGAATACCCAACTCCGAACTATTAAGAGTCTCTTCCTGGAATGGCGTATTAATGTCGCCAACGGTGTCGTTGGTCCCGCCAGCTTTAAAGCCGCCTGAGTAAGAGCCGTAAACCATGATGTCGTCGTTGACTTTGTACTCAAGGGCGAAGCGCGGTGTAACAGCGTCGAATGTGTCGCCGCCCGAGAGTGGCGCAACGACGGTACACACGGCGTCGATAGAGGGATCACAAGTGCCACCCTCATAGAGCGGCGCCACCAAATCAGGTAACCCCAGGTCATCAGCCATCTGATCGAGTCGATCATCCCAGACAGCAACCTGGCCAACCGTATAAGTCTTGTCGTCTTCGGTGTAACGGACACCCAGAGTCAGTGAGAGCGAGTCAGTCACCGCATACGTTCCCTGTACAAACAGACCGAGACTCTTGGTTTCCTGCAGCTGATCATCGTTCAGCAACAAGGCGCCGTACTGGGATGTACTCCTCCCGTCGGCATCGGCGTACTCAATTGCGCCGTTTTCCTCGTTTGAGTAAAACAAACCGGCGACCCAATTCAGTCGGTCGTTCATGCTCAGACCGTTGAGCTGGAATTCCTGCGACCAGAAATCGACCGTGGTAAGAACATAGTCATCGAAGAACGTTGTCGCATGTGCTACATCATCCGGGTCACGAAACGCGGTTGAGTCCATCTTCCGGTATCCGGTTATTGAGCGTAGCGAGATTGTGTCATTGAGCTCATAGTCGATGTCCAGCGCGAGGCCCGTACTTTCATTGTCCGTCCAGGGCAGAAGACCCGTACCGGCAATCTGGTAAAGGCTGCGGGGAATCTCTGCGGCGTACTCCATCGCAGTCCCACCCCACTGGTTATTCCAGGCAGCAATGGCGCTAGAACCCGGGCTGGCCGGATTGCTCGGACCTCCCGGTGTCGCGAGGTCGGTCGTCGTATTGAAGTTGTAATAATCGATCAGCTTGACAGCGCCGTTGTCGTCGGTAGAGACGGAGACATCAGCGCGAACATCGACAGTCAACCTGTCTGATGGCTGGTGCCGAATCTGAAACTGAAACGCGCGCGAGTCCTGGTTGCCCAGATCAATATTGTCGGCGAGGCGTTTCACGTATCCGTCACGTTCGAAACTGGCGGCCGAAATGCGAACAGCCGTGGTGTCCGACAAAACAGCATTGAACGCACCCTTCACATTGACGCGATCATAGTCACCAACTGCTATGTCGACATAACCGTGATTGCCGTCAAGATCAGGTTTTTTTGTGATGTAACGCACGGCACCGCCGGTGCTGTTCTTGCCGAACAGCGTTCCCTGCGGACCACGCAGAACTTCGACACGCTCGGTGTCGACAAACTGCAGGAAGCCCACTTGCGGGCGGCCGTAGTAAACATCGTCTATATAAATTGCAACACCAGGATCCAGTACCGGGCTGATTCGGGCTTCATTGACGCCGCGAATGGAAAATTGTGCGACCTCTCCACCGCGTCCGGTACCCGAACTCACCATTGCATTTGGCACAAAGTCCATCATGGCTACCGGGTCATTAATTCCCAGCTCGTCAAGCCTGTTCGAAGTGAACGCCGTGATGGAGATCGGCGTGTCCTGGATACTCTGCTCGCGGCGCTGCGCTGACACAGTTATTTCATCAAGGCCGACACCGTCGTCCTCCTGAGCCATCGCAGGCGTTCCGAAAAGCACCGCAGCGACGATCGTGCCCAATAGTGTTGCCAGTATTCGTTTCGACATCATCCCACCCCCACCGAAATGTATTGTGACTGTTCGCCTCGCAAGACGCCGGAAATTGTTGGTTTTCCTCGCCCGCTGATATTCCTACCTTAAAGCTAGCACGCCAAAAATCAGAGCTGGGAAACCTGTTACGACATGCGAGATCGAGCGATTTGGTGCAAATTAATCTCCGAAACAAAAGCTTACGAGTTCACCGAAACGGCTTGTTTCATAGGGTGCAACGATTAGTCTCCTGACAGATCAATGAAACCGCCCGAACTCAAGGTCAGCCGCGCCTCCCCCGGACACGCGTTGAAAGCCGCAATGCAGATCCGGCGCGTGGCGAGGTTGTGACCTGTTTACCCCCCCCGAAATGAGAGTTTCGCTACTCGTAATCAGTAACCGCTCGCCCCGGGGATTTGTGTCAGTCTTAGCGTAATTTCAGGGAGAATCGAGTTTTCTCGCGTTCGCCATCGTTTCCGGAATTTTGAGTCCCCAAGAACTCCGATACTCGCTGGCAGAAACAATTCATTCGGGGGTATTCGAGAAATGCTGACACTAAACTCAAAGTCTGTGGATGGTCGCTCGAACGAACGCTCAATCGGGCGGCACTTTGGCGTGTGGGCGCGATGTGCATTCGCCCTGTTGGTCGCCGTAACATTGAGCGCGCACCATTCCCATTCCAGTCTTGATCGAAACAACATACAGGCTCATCGGGGCACGGTGACAAAGTACGACTGGCGCATGCCGCATGTATTCATAAAAGCTATGGCGCCGAACCCTGCCGGCGAGGTAGTTGAATACAGCATCGAGCTCCTTCATCCGCCGGCGATGATGGAACGCGGCTGGGGCAAAGACTCTCTCAAGGTAGGCGATCAGATCACCTGGGAGGGCGCTGCCGACAAGGATCCGGATCGGGCGTTTTCCGGATTGAACTGGCTCGAGAAATCAGACGGTACCCGTCTTGCGATGGCGAAGCGAGACGAGGTGCTCGATCCATCCACTGACCTGACCGGATTGTGGGTAAGAGATCTGCGCGGCGGAAAGGCGCACTACTATCCGCCTTCGGACTGGCCATACACTAAAATGGCGCAAGCGCTGGTGGACAATTTTGATGAAAGTCAAAACCCCCAGGTTTCGTGTCAGAACCCCGGCCCACCGAAAGCCACGTTGCTGCCGTATCCGATGAAGATCAGTCGACCTGATGATAAGACCGTTTTTCTGGATTACGAGCTTCGTGACGCGCCGCGCACTATTTATCTCGACCGCAACCTGCCTGCAGGAAAGCCCTCTTCGCTGGGACACTCTGTCGGTTGGTTCGAAGGGGATACGCTGGTTGTCGAAACAACTAACTTTGTGGCTGACCGGTGGGGGATTCACACGGGCGTGGATTCGAGCGATCAGAAACATTTACTCGAACGGTACTCGCTTTCAGACGATGGTCTTGCGCTGGAGATTCAGATGATAGTGACCGACCCGGTCTATCTGACTGAACCGGTTACCATCGACTATTTCATGGCCAAACTTTCAGATCGCGAGTTGGTCGACGTCGAATGCACGCTGGAAAATGCCAGGTTGTATCTCGAGGCGGGTCTGAGCCCGAAACAATGATGACCGCATTCGACGGTCGACGGTAAGCCGGTCAAAACGAGGCGGCGTCGGAACAGGTAGTTCAGGAGAGCAGTGTATGCATTCCCGTAGAAACGTTTTTTTGATGACAGTGATTCTTGGATTGATGGCCGGACGGGCAATAGCTCATCATTCCGCCGTCGTTTTTGACGAAGCCGCATCCGTACAAGAGACCGGCAAGGTTACGCAGTTCATTTACCGCAACCCCCATCTCATCATCACACTGGAAGTCACCGACGACTCGGGCAATCCTGAAGTGTGGAAAATTGAGGGGCAAAGTATTGCCGCGATGCGTGCAAGTGGTTTTGATCGTGAGTCACTCGCGGTGGGTGACACGGTAACGATCAAGATGCACCCATTAAAAAATGGGGAACCGGGGGGGCTCATCCAGGGAATGATCGGTGCCAACGGCAAGTCCTACTCGATGGATGGATCGGATGCTCCGGAGCGAAGGCGGCTGGTTTACCCCGCATTGATGCCCTGGGAACCGCCGCCGGAAGGAGAAACCTGGCAGATGCGCGAGAAGAAAACGCGGCCGCCGGCACTGCCGATCGTATCCGACGGCTCTTCTGCGGGTGACGGGTCTGCAGCCGGTTTCACCGACGGCGCATTCGACCCGGAAAATCTTGCGAAGAAGCGGCCTCCCGCTGGATTCGATCTGACGGGCGTCTGGCAATTCCGTGGCGAGGATCAATGGCGCGCAAACTACGGTTCATTCGAATTCAAGCCGGGCCCGGAATTCACGGCAAAAGGTAAGGAATTTCACGAAACTTACCTGGAAGCGTCGAAAAAGGGCGAGCGATTCGGAGACCCTACCGCGCTGTGTTATCCGGCAGGTATGCCTCGTTTCATGACGCGCTACGGATCAATGATGATGATCCAGTTTCCGACTGCGATTTACATGGTGTCCCGTTTGAATAATGAATACCGCGTCATATTCACTGACGGGCGGGAGCGCGTACCCGAAAGCAAGCTGGACAGGAACTGGGGCGGCGAATCACTGGGCCACTGGGAAGACGACACGCTGGTCGTCGAGACAACCGGATTCACCGATGACAATCACCTGATTCAGGCCGGCGTGATTACCGGTGCGAAACTAAAAATCGTAGAGCGTATTCAGATGATCAACAACGGCAATACGCTGGTGACCGAATTCACGTTTACCGATCCGGAACACTGGGTTGGCGAATGGAAGCATGTCAAATTCCGCGATCGCGTTTTGCGCTCGGATATTCGTGAAGCCAACTGCATTTACACTGACAACCTCTCATTGCCAGGTATGGGGAACTGAGAAGTTAGTTCGTTTCGTTCATTGTTCGCGGCGGATCCAGCCTTTGCCTTCGGCATGCTTCGAGTACCAGATCAGGAATGCTGTCACTGCCAGTTGCATCAAACCGCCTATCAACGCCGCGACGGGGAAGTCAGCCATACCAAGTAGGGGCAGTTGTGCGCCAACCGCGCCAAATAACGATGCGATAAATAAATAGTACGCAGCGGGCTTCCTGAGCAGAAGCAAAAGGGACCCAAGTGTGCCGCCGAATACGGCTATTGCAAAAGCCCCCGTTGCCCATGCGGATCGGCTTTCTACTATCGCGCGATACGATTCCGGCATCCCGGCGACCGCTTCTGCATTCATCTGCAAGAAAAAATTGAGACAGCCGAGCACATTCCAAACCAGTCCGATCGCACCGATTGCCCAAAAACTCCAGTGAACAGGCCCAACGATCTTGTCATTCATCGTATTCCCCTAATCACAATTTTTCCGCCACTATATTTCGATACCTGCATGGTCGATTAAATGGCTACTCATCGCAATCGCTTCTAGAATTGATGCCTGCTTCGCCAATCTACTCAACCGGAATTTCGCCCATGAATCTACGCATGCTCGCCGATGCCGCCATCGAAAAAGAAGAGTACTTCCTCGCCCCGGAAAAACTGATTGCCGGAAACCCCAGGCAAACTGTCTGGGTGCAGTACACGGATCCGACCAACAAGTTTTTCGTCGGCATATGGCATAGCGAGAAAGGGAAGTGGAAGATCTCATATACAGAAGAGGAGACCTGTCAGATCCTCGAAGGAGAAAGCATCATCACTGACGACTCTGGCAATTCGACTACGGTCGCCCCAGGCGATAGTTTTGTCATTCCTCGGGGATTCGTTGGGACCTGGGAAGTAGTGACGCCGACGAAGAAGAACTTCGTCATTTACGAAGCCTGAACACCCCGTCCGGGCAGCGACCCGGGTAGCCTGCCCGGGAACTGCGGATTAGCGCGGCGCCAACCAAAATGAGTCGTGGTTCAACTCTTCCGCAGCCGGCTGCACCTACAATAGTCCGCACGTAAAAACGCCTGTGCATGGAGTAAATGAGCGCCAATCGAATCCTCGTCGCAACCTCATTCATCTGGTTGCTGGTGTCTTTCTGGAACAGGAACGATCTGCCCGGAAACATCGACTATGTGGCACAGGTCCGAAACGAACCGACGCAAACGCCGACGCAAAGGCGCCCGTTCGAAACTCTGTTCGAAGACGTAAGGTACGAGATCGACCCGCAGTTTGCGTACGATCTGTATGGAATGGTTGTATCGTTCCGTCATCATGACGGCGACAGTCGCATGCACCTGCGTTCGAACGATCACCTGAACATGCTGGATGTGTGTGTCATCTGGGGCGACAACACGACCAACCCTCACCTCGACAAAATAAAATTCTGGAATGGCATCTTCACCTGCAACGCAAGCACCAGGGACATGGCTGCATGGGATGCCTTCGACATGTACCAGTTGTCAAACAACCACCTGATTTCCGATGACGATTACATTCGGGACACGGTCAAGGACGTAAACATCGGCGACCAGATTCGAGTCCGGGGTTATCTGGCGAGTTACGGCACCCAGGGCGGAGGAAAACGCGGCACCAGCACGACGCGACTCGATACCGGAGACGGTGCATGCGAAACCTTGTTTGTTGAGAAATTCGAAATTATCAGGCTGGCAACGAGCTACTGGCGTATATCGATGTTTGCTTCCCTGGGCGTGTTACTACTCGCCCTGTTTGTTCATTTCAGAAAACCTTATCGACCGCACCAGGGATCCTGAAATCCTCACGGAATTTGCTGCTGGCCGAATCCGAAAACAAGCCGATAACCAGCCTGCCACCGACCTGCCTAGCGCGGGAAAGGGGTGACGCCCGTGAAGTAGGGGTGTGCCAACAGCACCAGCAACAGAATCCCGGCACTGAAAAACAGTCCTTTGAGCTCTTCGTTGAACCCGGGGGCTTCAGGTTTCACGTAAACGCCATCGCGCCTGTTAATGAGGAGAATTTCAATTAACGCCCAGGCACCCATACCACCAAACAATACAAGCGCGCGGGTCGAGCCATTCGTCAACAGGTGGGCCAGCGCCCAGACTGCGACGCCGACGAGCATCGGATGCCGAACGAATCGTTTTATCGACGATGGATGATGCGCCGAACCGAAAATGATAAAGGCGACACATATTAATATGAACGCGACCGTCTTAACCGGTGGCTCCAGTACATACAAATAGACTTCGGGAGACGAACGCCAGCCAAGCACGATAAGCGCCAAAGACGCGAATATCGCCAACGCAAATATGCCGCGATAAGTACCCTTGCCTTTCGAATCGATGAAATTCTGCCGAAAAGCCCTCGCCAAAACAGGGATCAAATGGACGCCGACCCACACCAGGACACCTGCAATCAACATAGACATACAGACTACCTCCTCATTTTGATCGTACTGGTCATCGCGGAAGTTGGCAGTACGTAGCTACCGCAGTAGCCAACCACTTCTGCCGCCAGCGTAGCACCCCTCTTCATGGCATCACGTACGCCCGCGCCATGACAGTAACTCGCCAGAAACGCAGCTGCAAATGCGTCGCCCGCTCCGGTCGTATCAACAACTTTCTCCACCGGGGTCGCCAGGCATTCGAATCGTGACGCGCCGTGAAATGCGCGACTGCCGTCCGCACCCAGCGTAACGATAAACAGTTTTTTATTACTCGCCGCCAAGTCAGCGAGTCGGTCAATCGCATCGGCGTCGCCCACGGACAAACCGAAAAAACCTATGTCGATGCAATCGAGATGCCGCTCCAGCAAAGCGAAATCAGGATGCTGCAGGAAATCGGAGAAATCGACAGCGGTCAAACCGGCTCGCTGCACCATCATCAAATCATCAAACAAATCAACAATTTGCAGGTAGACGGGCGCGACTAACAAATCGCACGATGCGATCATTTCACGCTCGTTGGCACCGAAAGTAAAATCCCGCAACACGCCTTCGTCGTAACGAACGAAATTTTTCTCGCCGCTGGAATCGATCTCAATGGTCTGCACCGGCGTTGTTCCCGGCAGTTCTGAAATATGGCAACTGATCCCGGAGTTCGCGAGCGAAGCCTTAACCAACGCAGCACCGTCATCGCTCCCAACGCAGGACACGATCTCAATTCTGTCGTCAGCCGGGAATTCGCGTCGCGCGTGCCTTGCAAAATTAGCTGTAATGCCTCCGCAACGACGTTCATTCGATGGGACGTAGTGATCGATTCCGCAATCGCCGACGCAAACGACCCTCACTTCCGTTGCCTTCTCGCATGAGACATTAACAACTCGAGAGAGTCAGGATTCACCGAACCGTCTTTGATTATCGATGTGCCGACGATAGCGCCGTCGCATTCGGCAAGTAGCGCTTCGGCGTTGTCGGGTCTCAGGCCGCTGCCAATAAGAACAGGCAGGCCATGACCGGCAGACTCCCGCAGATGTTCCACCGTCGGTGCATCGCCGCTCGCATCGCCAGTGACGATCACAGCATCCGCTCCCTTAATCCGCGCCAGCGCTGCTGACTCCCGTAATGACCTGGGGGTCACCATCGACGCGTACTTGACCTGAATGTCAGCCAGTATCAGTACCCTTTCGGCGCCGATCTGTGAACGATATTTCAGCAACGCGTCCGGATCAATCGCAAACTCGCCGTACTCAGGGCGTGTCATTCTGTCGACGAAATAGTCCGTGCGAATAAATTGGGCGCCAGCCATCCGTGCGACGGCCAGAGATGCTCTCGGATCGTTCAAAAGAATTTCACATCCCACGACGACTGTCTCACTTTCCTGCACGACAGCACGAGTAATCCTGGTCATCGCCGCAATGGTTTCCGGCGCAGCTTCCACCCGGTGCGGCCGGTCGTGCTCATTCTCAATCAGCACCCCGTCAGCCCCGCCGTCCTCAAGTGCCCGGAGATCTGCGACAGCTCGCCTGATCGTATAGTTGATCCCTTTCGACCCCGGGTAGCCGGGCAGGGCCGGCAGGTGAATCATGCCGATAATGGGCTTGGGTGTTGAAAAAACTGCCCGAAAGTCAGCCATTTTCCTGCTCCGTGTTTACCTTCGCCAACATTCTGTATACCGGCGCACCGGCAAGGGTAAGCGCAATACCGATTACGCTGTCCAGCGGGTTATAGACCAGTGCCGCGATTAGGAACAATGACATCACGAAAATAAAAATGCCTGGCACCACCGGGTAACCGGGCACCCTGAACGAGACTTCAGTCGCCAATCGTTTCCGCAATCTGAAAATTGATGACACCATCAGAATATTCATGAACTGAAACGGCACGAGAAAAAACGTGACTATCCGGGAAAAAGAGCCAAAGAACAAAAGTGCTGCAATGGATATTCCCGCCGCAAAAAGAATCGCGCCGGTTGGTACACTGCGAATCGGCGACAGATGTGAGATAGCTTTGAAAACGGGCCCAAGCACCGTGTGCTCAGCGCGTTCAACATACTCCGACGCTGCGGCATAAAACAAACGCGGCAATGTCATGATCAACCCGCCGAGAGCACCGAATATTGAAATCCACATCAGGAAACTCAATGCCGTACCGCCGGCATCGCCGAACGCCGCCCTGGCAACAGCCGGCGCAACGAGAGACGGATTCTCCCGCATCACCTCGAGTGGCACGACCCTGAGAAAGGCAAAGTTAACCAGCAAATAAATCAGCGTAATGGTTACAACACCAATGCCCATCGCCAGGGGGAAATTGCGACCGGGATTTTTTACCTCCCCGGCAACGTTGGACGCGTCGATCCATCCATCGTAAGTAAAGAGGACAATTGCGACGCCCAATCCAATGAAACGTAAAAAACCGACCACGCCGCCCTTAATTGTAGTCGCATCGATGGACTCCTGTGCGACTGATGCCGGTGAGGCGATAAAGACACCGCCAACAATCAGTGCGACCAAACCGATCACTTTCACGGTCGTAAGAAAAACCTGGGTCCGGCCACCCCATTCGGCGCCGCGCAGATTAACAGCGACAAAGAATGCGATCGCGATGATCGCCCAGCCGATCTGCATACCGGCAGACCCGGTGCCGAAAACCTGGTTCGCGAGCTCGCCAAACAATATTGCGACACCCGCGATAGCGCCAGGACCACTGACCAGTATCATCATCCATGCCTGCATGAAACCGGCGAACGGACCATAAGCTTCATTAAGCGCGTGGTAGGCCACACCAGCCCTGGGGATGAGTGCCGACAGTTCCGCAAGCGTCAGCGCGCCGCAGAGGGTAATGACTCCACACAGGGACCAGAAAAAATAGACTTGCCACTCGGCAGACGCAACGACGGCAAGTTCCCCCGGGGTGAAGAAAATGCCGGAGCCGATCATGTCGCCGATCACGACGGCCAACACCGCCGACAGGCCGAGTTTTCGTTGCAGCGTCATTATTATTCTTGAGCTCGCTGAAGATGGTTTGCGCTCAGACATTACAGGTCTTGATCATCGTGGGGAAGTGCTATCCTCGCGCATCCTATGCTGAATCTCGACGCGAAAATGGTGGCGGCTGCATTGCCGATCAAGCAGCTGATCGAAGCGCTAAACGAAGCGTTTGCGAGTGATGTTGAGGTGCCTGCGCGCGCCCATCACGAAGTGTCAGTGCCGGGTGGCAACGCCGGCATCTTGTTGCTGATGCCTGCGTGGCGCAAAGGCGCCAACATGGGCGTCAAGATCGTGACCGTTTTTCCGGACAATGTGAAGCAAGGCAATCCGGCCGTGTTTGGCAGCTACCTGCTCATGAGCGCTAAAAACGGAATGCCGGTTGCTCTGCTTGATGGCACTGAGCTCACGCTACGCAGGACCGCGGCGGCCTCGGCACTGGCGTCGACCTATCTGTCACGAAAAGACGCGACGAAACTGCTCATGGTCGGAACCGGCAACCTCGCGCCACACCTTGTTCGCGCGCATGCGACCGCCAGGCCGATAAAGACCGTTACCATTTGGGGCAGACGTCCCGATGCTGCGCGACGGCTTGCTGATAAACTGTCCGGCTCATCTCTTGAAATTTCCGTGGCAGACAATCTGGAAGAAGCATGTCGCGATGCGGACATCGTCAGTTGCGCAACGCTGGCGACGGAGCCACTGCTCAAGGGTGAATGGCTCACGGCAGGGCAGCACATCGATCTCGTCGGTGCATTCACACCCGGCATGGCCGAGGCAGATTCACTCGCGATCGCACGAGCGGATCTTTACGTTGACACAAGGGCCGGCGCGTTGGCCGAGTCAGGTGAAATTGTTCAGGCGATTGAATGCGGCGCGATCATTGAGACGGACATTCGTGGCTCGCTCCGCGATTTGGCCATGCGTCGCGCAAAGGGAAGATCAGCTGTGGACGAAATAACCCTGTTCAAGTCCGTCGGTACGGCACTTGAAGACTTAGCGGCGGCCGAACTCGCGGTTCGAAATCACAACAACGGCAGTTGACGTTTTCTACTGCATGATCCTGGTCGTGAACGGTCGTTGCCTGGCCGAGTCCCGTCTCGCAATCAGCGCGACAGAACACCATCCTTGCGAAGCTGCGCGGCGATTGTGGCGGCTTGTTCATTGATCAGCTCAACCGCCGTCACTTTGTTAAAACTCAAGGAATCGATCGACCAGACCTTCCTCTTCGTTGATGTCGAATAAACTTCGGTAACGAACGTAATTGATTTTGCCTGTTCAATTTTCGCGGGCATATTCAATTCTGAATAGTCGTAACCGAACAGATCAAACGATCGTCCAACCGGCCGGTTCGCGACCAGATCCTGCCGGTCCTGCCCTTTCAGCCGTGTGAGTATGACGGCGTCAAACTTTCGAGAAAGAATCGCTGTGTCGAGCGCATTGCGAGTCAGATGTGGCTGTCGCCCAACGACCGTGAAATAAGCAGTTTCGCTGCCCCGGGTATCGGCAAAAGCGGTAGCGATATGGCGTTCAAACAGGGCACGAGATTCGTAATCACCGGCCACACTGATGACGAGAACGTTGCTAAACCCGGCGTGCCCATCAGGGAGACCCAGGTGAGTCCGAATAACAGTCGCAGGTGACGGCGCGGATGCACACGCAACCAGGAATAGCATCACTGACAAGAAAATCGGCAATATGTATCGTATTTGCATGCTCGTCTCCACAGATGAATATATACCATGCGTCATGCACCGGCGCATTACCCACGAAGTCTCCCCGGCCTGTAATATACTGCGCCTCGTCCGGAACAGACCCTCCAAAACTCAACCATGTTTCGATTGAAGCAAAAGCACTCGCAGAAAGAGGCCGAAAAACGCCCGGCAGCCGACGGCCGGCGACTGCTTGCGGAGCAGTCTGCCGCACGTGCGTTCGCTGCTGGTATCGCGGTCGCGCTACTGCTTTGCTGGCTGTGGGCAATGTTCACCGTGGCAACCGGACGCGTCTTCCCATGGTTCTCAGTGCTGATCGGGGTGATGATCGGTATCGCCGTACAACGATTTGGCAGAGGTCTTGACTGGCGGTTCCCGGTACTGGCTGCCGTGGTTGCCGCCTTCGCCGCTTATGCAGGTAACCTGATGATCGGCATTTTCGAGACCGGGAGATACATTGAGGCTGCACCTTTGCGCGTTGTGAGTGGGCTGTCTCAGGATTCCATCAAGTATTTTTTTTCCAACGCTATCAGTCCGATCGATCACATTTACGCGATCTGCGCATGCGCCGTGGCAGCGTTTTTCGCCAACAGGCGCCTCAAGAGACATGAGGTGCTGGGCCTCAGGACAATCACCCCGGTCACAGGCGAAAGGTTTAGAGATGGATAAACTTAAAGTATACGGCGATTCGCGCTCGGGCAATTGCTACAAGCTGAAGCTGCTTTTCTCGGAATTGAAAATCAGCTACGAGTGGCACGAAGTGGACATCCTCGCGGGTGACACGCGCACGCCGGAATTCCTGGCGATGAATCCGAATGGAAAAATTCCGTTGCTGTCGCTTCCGGACGGCCGCCACCTGGCAGAATCAAACGCAATTCTTTGCTATGTCGCGGATGGGGGTGATTTTTTCGGACACGACGCATTTTCCCGCGCAGAAATTCTGCAATGGATGTTTTTCGAACAATACAGTCACGAACCCTACATCGCCACTTCCAGATTCATCATTCGATATCTGGGGAGTCCGGTCGAACGCCAGGCAGATCTTGTACAAAAACAGAAAAGCGGTTACGCCGCACTTCGCGTAATGGAGCAACGGCTGGAGCACTACGAATTTCTTGTCGACGACAAATTTTCGATTGCCGACATCGCCTTGTATGCATACACGCACGTGGCTGATGAGGGCGGCTTCGACCTTCAGGGTTATCCGGCGATACGCGGCTGGATTGACCGCATTCGGTCACGTCCAGGCCATATTTCGATGGAGTTGAAATGAGTCACAAGCTGGAGTTTTTCTTCGACTACGTAAGTACCTACTCGTATCTCGCTAACAGCCAGGTCGCAGCGATTCGCGCAGAAGTTGTGTATCGACCGATGTTTCTCGGCGGCGTCATGCGGGCGACAGGAAACAGCCCGCCAATGACGGTTGCAGCAAAGGGTAGCTACCTCAATGCGGATGTCGCCAGGTGGGTGGAACGTTATGCCATTCCGTACAAGATGAATCCGGTGTTTCCGCAGAATACCGTGAACGCTTTACGACTGGCGATCGTCGCGCAACGGGAGGGCTGCTTCGAGGCTATTCACCGCGCGCTGTTCGATGCAATGTGGATTCATGGGAAAAACCTGGAAGATACGGAGTGCCTTGCGAAAATCGCGACCAGCGCCGGCATGTCCGCTGCTGCTTTTGAGGGTATTGGTACAGAATCCATCAAGGACGAACTGCGGAAAAACACCGATGAAGCAATTAGTCGAGGCGCATTCGGCGCACCCACTTTTTATGTCGGTGATGAAATGTTTTTCGGCAATGATCGCTTCGACTTCATCGAGAAGGCACTGCGCCTTCGCAACTGAGAACGGATTCGAACTGCGGCTTTTCCACCTAGCTCGGCATCAGGTCCGGCGGTAAAGACAAGTGCTTTCGTGGCACTGCGGCCAGCATTTTTGTGGCAACGAGATCCATGCTTTCCAATGCATCGCTGACGCCAACAAAAAAGGGCGGATCCCGACGCAACAAATGCCAATTGTTTGTCTTCAGAATTTGAACGAGATGTGTCAGATTGCCGCGGATGGCGTCGACGTAGGGATTCTGGCCGTCGAACAGAACCTCGACGTAGCGATAGGCGCGATTGAATTTGTTCTGTAAACGATCTTTGGTTGCTGCCTGGTAGAACGCAGGTGTTTTCCTCAGGAGATCTATCCCGGATTCATAACGCACCATGTATTCGCCAGGCGATGCGCATTCGACCGCGATCCCACCAACCACAAATTCCTTGTAAAGACGGTCTCGGCACTTCTCGAGATAGCAGCGATCGGCCATCTGGGCAATGAGGTCCGCGGTCCCAAGAAGATGGCCACAGATCGCATCGCGCGGGTCGTCGAGCTCGATATTGTCGAGATCGAGCTCATATCCGGTGAAATGCACGATCATGCTTGCCACTGCTGCGTCTTCCTTCATCCCAAGGTCGGGCAGATAGCGACGCAGGAAGTCCGCGCTTCTTGATACGTGGTAAAGCGTGAATTCGGCGCCGTTTCTGAAATCCCTGTCCCGTTCCTTGTGCCTGATATAGCCGGAGTCATGAAACAGAGATGTGACGATCGCCATCTGGGCACGATGCGGGCCGAGTCGATCAACCAGATCCACACTTCGTTCGTAACCGGAAACGAGCCGTGCCAGCGCCAACGTCATGTCGAGCGTGTGCTGCCTGTCGTGGTAGGTGGTATCGCAGCCGTGATAACCCGGGTACTGCCCGCCGAACAGTCTGTCGAAGTCGTAAAATGCAAGCCACAGCTTGTCAAACGAGTTGCCTGGGAAAGCATCTGCAAATAACTCGTTAACGGCGCGGTGCACCGCGACAGAATTACTGACCTGCACAGTGTTAGTTACGTCGTAGTCGTTGCGGCGGTCTTGGGTCATCAGCTTTACATTTTTATTATTCGTCGCGGTGACGGTCGATGGCAGAGGAACGCCAAAATCTTCGGCATTTTTCATGCTTCGGCTCTTTCGCTGCAGCTTAGCTGAAACCGGCCCGATTTATGATCGAATCGCGGGCGCATTGTCAGAACTGCCAATGCCTGCTCGGGGAAAAAAGTGACGTGGTTCCGGGAATATGTCATATCAAATCGTGAACTCCGCGATAACCGGCGCGTGGTCCGACGGGCGCTCCCAGGTACGAGGTTCACGATCGACATAGCTCGCCTCGCAGGCCTCGGACAATGCCTTGCTGGCCAGGATAAGGTCGATTCGAAGACCGGCATTACGGCGAAAACCGGCAGCTCGGTAATCCCACCAGCTGAAAGTTTTCTCCGGCTGATCAAACTGGCGAAATACATCGGAAAGGCCAAGATCAATTATCCGCTGCAGCGCCTCACGCTCTGGCGGGCTGCACAGAACGTCGTCGCCCCATTTTTCAGGGTCATAAACATCCCGGTCGTCCGGAGCAATGTTGAAATCGCCGAGCACGACAAGTTTCTTGTGCGACTTGAGCTCCATGGCGAGAAATGATTTCAGTGCCGCGAGCCAGCCGAGCTTGTACTCGTACTTCAGAGAGCCAACGCTGTTTCCATTCGGTATGTAAAGGTTCACGACCCGAATGCCATCAATGGTCGAAACAAGGATGCGTCGTTGCGGATCGTCAAACCCGGGAAAATCGGTGACGATGTCGGTAGCCTCTTTTCGGCTGACCACCGCAACACCGTTATAGGTTTTCTGCCCGCTGGCTACTGCCTTGTAACCGGCAGCGGCAAAACTGTCAGCATCAAATGCGTCCGTTACCTGCTTGATTTCCTGCAACACAAGCACATCAGGATTGGCGCTCGCAAGCCACTCGAGAACATGGGGCAGTCTCACGTTGAGCGAATTGACATTCCAGGTTGCGATTTTCACGCGGCTTTTCCTATGCCGTTTTGCCTCAGCAATGCATCAAGAGTCGGCTTGCGTCCGCGAAACGCAACGTAGGCCTCCATGAAATCACGGCTGCCGCCGATCTCCAGAATCTCTTCGCGAAATCGTGACGCCGTTTCCGGATCAAAAATCCCGGCCTCCTCAAAAGCTGCGAACGAATCTGCTGCCAGGACCTCTGCCCACTTGTAACTATAGTAGCCTGCGGCATACCCGCCCGCGAATATGTGCGAGAAGCTATGAGGCAATCGGTTATAGACGGGGTGTGAAATGAGTGCGACCTCGTCACGAACCCTCTTCAGCGTCTCGAGTACCTTCCCGCCGGCCGCCGGGTCGTAATCCGCGTGCAGCCTGAAGTCGAACAGCGAAAATTCGATTTGTCGCAACATCGAAAGCGCTTCGCCGAAGTGTCGGCTGGCGTCGAGTTTGTCAAATACGTCTTTTGGTAATGACATGCCGGTCTCGCGGTGTGCCGAACAACGTTCAAGAACCTCATAGCACCACGCAAAGTTTTCCATGAACTGACTGGGCAGTTCAACGGCGTCCCAGGGCACGCCGTTAATTCCGGCAATGCTCGGGTAGTCCACACGGGTCAAAAGATGATGCAACATGTGTCCGAACTCGTGAAAAAGAGTAACGACGTCAGTATGTGTAAGCAGCGACTGTCCTTCGCGGTCCGGCGGCGGGAAGTTGCAGACAAGATATCCAACCGGGGGCGTGGTTTCACCGGACAACCGCTTCCTGACAACGCATTCGTCCATCCATGCACCGCCTCTTTTTCCCTTGCGCGCGAAAAGGTCGGTGTAAAAACTACCAATGACGTTTCCGGTTTTATCCTTCAGTTCGAAGTAACGGACCGTATCGTGCCAGCCAATGACGTACGGGTTTTCGATGACCGAGATACCGTAAAGCTTCTCGGTGAGACCGAACATGCCGCGTTTTACAACAGCGAACGGAAAATACTGCTTCAGCTCCTCGTCGGAAACCGAGAACCTCTGTTGCTTCAATTTTTCCAGGTAGTAGGGGATGTCCCAGGGCTCGAGCGGCGCACCTGCCGCGCTTCGTACCTGGTCCAGCTCCCGGATCGCACCCTCACGGGACTTGCCCGCAAGCTCTGCCAGAAATTCCAGTACTTCCGCGACCGTGCTGGCCATCTTCGTAGCGAGGGAATAGTCGGCATAGTTATCAAAACCAACCAACGCCGCGGCTTCGTGCCGGAGTCCGAGGATGCAATCGATAATTTCGCTATTGTCCCACTTGGGATCCTGGCCCTGGTCTGAAGCGCGGGTCGACCAGGCCTGGTAGAATTTCTCACGAAGCTTTCGATCGTCACCGTGGGTCATGATGGCGTGGTAACTCGGATAGTCGAGTTTGAACCACCAACCATCTACGCCCGCTTCGGTCGCGTCGTCTCGAGCTCGCATCAGCACGGATTCCGGAATACCGGCGGTTTGGGATTCACGAGTAGCATGAAAATGCCAGTGGTCGGTGGCGTCCTGTACGTTTTGTTCGAACTTTGCCTGGAGCGCCGCCTTTTCCTGGGCAATCTCACGGTAGCGGGCCTTGTCTTTTTCGGGCAGTGCTACGCCGGCGAGTCGGAAATCTCTCAACTCCTGACTGACGAGCATACGCATCGCGGGCGTGGCATCTTCCGACATGGTGTCGGCGATTCGCTGGTAGGCCGCCTGAAGCTTCTCGTTTTGTGATAATTCAGTACCATGTTCGGTCATTAATGGTAGCGATGCATTATATGCGTCGCGCCACTTCGGATCGTCGAGCACGCTTTGCAGGTGACTGATGGGAGACCAGACACGACTCAGTTCGTGATTCATCTCCTCCAGCGGCGTGATCAGCGATTCGAAATCGCAGGCGACAGGATCTTCGAGGAGTGCGGCAAGCTTTTGCCGATGCGCTGCGATAAGCTCCTCGAGCGCGGGCAACGCATGTTGCGGCTTGATCGCGTCAAATTGCGGAAGGCCAGAGACATCAAGTAGGGGGTTGGACATGCAATCCTGACGAGTTGGTGTGTGCGACGGGATGGTATCACAGCGCCGTTCTGTAACGATCGATACGAATAACTGAAATTCTGAAAAGGACAAGCCGAGTGGCCAGGAATTTTGACCTGATAGTAATTGGCGGTGGAAGCGGTGGGCTCGCTCACGCCCAGCGCGCAGCAGAGTATGGCGCGAAATCAGCGGTGGTTGAATCCGGGCCGCTGGGTGGTACATGCGTGAACGTCGGTTGTGTGCCAAAGAAGATCATGTGGTATGCGGCTCATCACGCACACCAATTACAGCATGCAGGAGATTTTGGTTTCGATATCGCGGTTAACGGGCACGACTGGCCGAGCCTGAAAGCGAGTCGTGATGCCTATATTCGACGGCTGAACGAGATTTATGAAAAAAATCTCGGCAGTCGCGACGTGACGTACCTCAGGGGTCATGGAAAATTCGTTGATGCCAACTCCGTTGACGTAGATGGTCAAGCGTACACAGCGGAACGCGTCGTGATCGCTACCGGGGGCTACCCGATCGTGCCGGAAATTCCTGGCGCCGAGCTCGGCATTACGTCAGACGGTTTCTTCAGTCTTCCGACGCGCCCGCAACGCGTTGCTGTTGTGGGCAGTGGCTATATATCGGTCGAGCTCGCGGGCGTATTCAACGGACTCGGCTCGAATACCACCATCCTGGTACGAAAAGAAGGCGTACTTCGCAACTTCGACACGATGCTGCGAGATGAGCTGGAGAAAGCGCTGGCAAGAAGCGGCATTAAGCTCATCACCGGATTTGTACCAAGCTCACTGGAGAAAACGGCCGGTGGCATCAACGTGCTGGGACAGGACGGGAGGGTATTCGGTGAATTCGACGCGGTTGTGTGGGCCATAGGTCGCGCGGCTAACACGATGTCACTGAATGCTTCTGCGGCCGGCATAAAAACAAACGCGGGCGGATTCATTCCGACAGACGATTGGCAAAAAACAAACGTCAACAATATTTTTGCCCTTGGTGACGTTACAGGCCGCGATGCGCTGACACCCGTCGCGATTGCGGCGGGCAGACGACTTGCCGATCGCTTGTACAATGGAATGACCGACCGGCGGCTCGAGTACGATACGATCCCAACCGTCGTTTTCTCGCATCCGCCTATTGGCACTGTTGGTCTGACCGAAGAGGAAGCGCGAAAAGAATACGGGGACAGTGTCAGCATCTACGAAACTCGCTTTAACCCGATGGCTTATGCTTTCAGTGAAGACAAGGTCAAGACTGCGATGAAACTGGTGGTGGTCGGAGCCGAAGAACGCGTCGTCGGCTGTCACCTGATCGGTGATGGTGTCGACGAGATATTGCAGGGATTTGCGGTCGCGATTCGCATGGGCGCCACCAAACAAGACTTCGATGACACCGTAGCGATTCATCCAACGAGTGCGGAAGAGCTGGTTACGTTGCGTTAGTCAGAAAAAGGGGTCGGACCCCTTTTCTCGCTCTAAGCGATATTGACGGTCAGTTGTTTGAGCACAGGTTTTGTTTCCGGGCGCACACCACGCCAGATGTAAAAAGATTCTGCCGCCTGCTCAACCAGCATGCCCCAACCCATCACTGAGCGCGCGGCACCGTTCTGTGCCGCCCAACTCGCGAACGGGGTCGGCGTCAGCCCGTATGACAGGTCATAGCAAACAGTGTGCGGGTGAATGGCATCCGTCGGATACGGCGGCGTTTCGCCCTTAATGCCTGCGGAGGTCGCATTAATAATGAGGTCATAGATCGGCAGCGAATGGACATCTTCGAAGCGGCACGATACCACCGGGCCTGACGCTGAAAAATGTTCAGCCAATGCACGGGCCTTGGATATTGACCGATTCGCAATAACGATCATCTCGGGTCCGGCCTCAAGCAGTGGCGAAACGATTCCCCGTGTTGCGCCGCCCGCACCAAGAATCAAAATGTTGGCGTCTTTGAGCTGGACCCCAATATTTGCCTGCAGGTCGCGCATCAGGCCGACACCATCGGTGTTGTCGCCATAGATTTCATTACCGCGAAACACAAGTGTGTTGACAGCGCCCGCGTTGCTCGCCCGGTCACTCATGTCACTAACGAGTCGCACGATTTCGCTCTTGTGGGGCACCGTAATATTGAGACCCTTGCCGCCGGTTCTGCCAAATTGAAGAACGGCGTTTTCGAGCTGGGCCGGCGCAACCTGGAGCAATTCGTATTGCAGATTCTGGTTCGTTTGCAGCGCGAACAGTCGATGAATGACCGGCGAACGGCTGTGGGAAACCGGGTATCCCATGACTCCGTAACGATCTACGATGCCTGTCGCCACGCAACTACTCCGCCAGCCAGCGCGCGGCCTGAAGCGCAAAATAAGTCAGTATCGCGCTTGCGCCCGCACGCTTGATTGAAAGGAGTGATTCCAGCGCCGCTGCTCTTTCATCGAGCCAGCCGTTTTGACCGGCTGCTTTGATCATCGCGTACTCTCCGCTTACCTGGTACGCGAATGTCGGTACGCCGAACTCGTCGCGCACACGCCGAATGACGTCAAGGTACGGCAGTGCCGGTTTAACCATCACAAGATCCGCGCCTTCCGCCAGATCCAGATTGACCTCACGCAAGGCCTCATCCGTATTTGCCGGATCCATCTGGTAATTGCGCTTGTCGCCGGCACCCAGATTTGCAGCGGAGCCGACGGCATCACGGAACGGACCATAAAAGCAGGACGCATACTTGGCTGCATAGGCGAGAATCAACGTGTTGCTGTAGCCGCCCGCTTCGAGTGCCGAACGAATGGCACCAATACGCCCGTCCATCATGTCCGATGGCGCCACGATATCGGCACCCGCTTCGGCATGCGACGTCGCCTGGCGGACCAGCATCGCGACGGTTTCGTCATTCAGGACGTAGCCGCTGTCATCGATGATACCGTCCTGACCGTGCGTCGTGTACGGATCAAGGGCTACGTCAGTGATAATAGCGAGTTCCGGCACTTCCTTTTTAAGTGCTATGACCGCGCGTTGCACCAGCCCGCCCGGATTGGCGCATTCTGCGCCGTCGAGCGACTTGCCTTTACCGTCGATAACCGGAAACAAGGCGATGGCCGGAATACCAAGTGCCGATGCTTCGGCAGCTTCCTTTATAAGGATGTCGATGCTTTTTCGCGCAATTCCCGGCATCGAGGGAACCGCTTCGACCCTGTTCTCGCCCTCCAGAACGAAGACCGGATAGATCAGGTCAGAGGGCCCAAGGGTTGATTCTGCAACCAGAGCGCGCAATGCTGCGCTGCGTCGGGTACGACGCATGCGAATTGCGGGGAACAAAGCTGCCGGAAATTCACTCATATCAGTGTCTTACATAATCCCAGCTTGGATTTTCCCTGTATTTCGGTAGGGTTTCTACGCCTGCATCACAAAAAAACAATTAACAGGTAATAATTCCTTCGGGAATCGGGTCACCTCGTATGAACAGTAATGATATTGGCCGCAAGCGCCACAGGCGTTTTGACAGGGTTGTAAGCGTTTTTCACATGGATATGTACCGGTACGCGGCGTGGTTGTGCCGCGACCCGAGCGTCGCCGAGGAAGTTGTCCAGGAGGCGCTTCTTAGGGCGTGGAAGTCCCTGGATGCGCTGCGCGACGACGATGCTGCCAAGCCGTGGTTGCTGACGATTGTACGCAGAGAGAACGCGAGGTATTTCGAGAGGAAAAGGCTGGAAACTGTCGATATCGACGCTTTGAGTCCCGCTCAGTCGGCGATGCTGGCAGAGACCGACGACTCGGAGCTCGACGAACTGCGACAGGCGATTTACAGGCTCGACGACGATTATCGTGAGCCACTGGTGCTCCAGGTCCTGATGGGCCACAGCACCCAGGAAATAGCGGAACTGATGGGGATGCAGCAAGGGGCCGTACTGACACGGTTGCACCGGGCACGCATCAAACTGAAGGAAGAAGTGGAGCAGGAGGCAGCGACATGACGGTCTCCGGAAAAATGATGAACTGCGAAGATTATAAAGAAGCATTGGCAGGAGACCCGTCGGCATCGATCGACGGCGGCGACCTGCACTTGGCAGCATGTGAGTCTTGTGCGGCTTTTACGGCAGAGATGCAGGCGTTCGACGCAAAGATTGCGAAAGCGCTCGCAATCGATGTGCCGGATCTCAGGATTCCAGAGCTGCCGGAAATTGAAGACGACAACGTCACCAGCCTCCCATTCAGAACCAGGCAGACATTTTCCGCACCGGCATGGATCGGCATTGCCGCTACGGTGGTTCTCGCGGCATTCATCGGCGTACGCATGATCGACTTCGACCCAGGTAACGGATTGACGCTTTCAGAAGAGGTTCTGGCACATGTCGATCACGAACCGGGCGCCCTCAGAGTAACGAACGTCGCAGTCTCCGATGAGCGATTCTTAAGTGTCGTTAATCCGTCGGTTGGAACCATGGACCGGAATGTTGGTCTGGTTACCTATGCCCAGAGTTGCATCATTAACGGAAAAACAATTCCGCACCTGGTTATCCAGGGAGAGAAGGGTCCAATTACGTTGCTCCTGATGCCGGAAGAAATGATCGATGGTGCAATAACGCTCGATGGCAAGGGGGTTAATGGCGTCATCATTCCGATGGGGAATGGCAGTATTGCGATCATCGCTGAGCGCGATGAGCCGCTCGGAGAAATCGAACAACGAATTCTTGATTCAGTGGAGTGGAGTATCTAGGCTCACTGATCTAATGCGCCCCCTAAAAAGGGCTTAATCCAATGCCCACCTGGGCATTTAAAATCGATGGTAGGAGATTGAAATGTCTGAGAAGCAAGTATTAAAGCCCGTAGCGGTAGCTGTTGGTGCAGCATTGGCCGGCGCATTCGTTTTTTCTGCAAGTGCTAACGCCGACACCGGTGTAAGCCCGTTCGCAATTACGACGTTGGGCGCAGGTTACCTGCTCGGCGCACAGGAAGCGGAAGGCAGCTGTGGTGAAGGCAAGTGTGGCGGTGACAAGGAAGGCGCGGCTAAAGCAGGCGCTGAAGGTTCTTGTGGTGGCGATAAAGAAGCTGCAGAGGGTTCCTGTGGTGGTGACAAGGAAGGCGCAGCTAAAGAAGGCGCTGAAGGTTCTTGTGGCGGCGACAAAGAAGCTGCAGAAGGCTCTTGCGGTGGCGACAAAGAAACCACCTAAGTTAGAGTTTGCTTTAATAAGAAGGGCCCGCATCTGCGGGCCCTTTTTTTATCCTTCGCCTTGATTTGACAGATGCCACAGCGAGAAACTGCTGATAGCATCGGAGGACTGCACAAACAGGTAATGTCAGACCATGACGAAAAAAATCAAACGTTGCGCATGGGCGGGAGAGTCCAGTCTTCAATACATCGAATATCACGACAAGGAATGGGGTGTTCCCGTCTGGGACGATCAGACTCACTTCGAATTCCTGATTCTTGAGGGCGCACAGGCGGGCTTAAGCTGGTCAACCATTCTGAACAAGCGCGCAGGCTATCGACGAAACTTCGCGGAATTCGACGCAAGCAAAATTGCGAGATTTACAGAGAAGCGAATCGAGAAGATTCTTCTCGACCCAGGGATTGTCCGGAACAGGCTGAAAGTGAACTCGGCAGTGACGAATGCCAAATTGTTTTTGAAAGTTCAGGAGGAGTTTGACGGCTTCTGCAACTACATTTGGGGTTTCGTAAACGGGGAACCCGTTCAGCACAAATTCCGTAGCAATTCCGAATTTCCGGCGACGACGGCCGAATCAGATGCGTTGAGCAAGGACCTCAGGAAACGCGGCTTCAAGTTCGTTGGCAGCACAATCATGTACGCACACATGCAGGCCACCGGCATGGTCAACGATCATCAGGTCAATTGCTTTCGCCACAAGGAATGTGCGGCGATGGCGAAGCGTCGCTAGAAGGGGTCAGAGCCCGTTATTTTTTTGCGGACTAATGAGTCCATAACGTCTTGATTTTAAGTGCTATTCGGCGGACACTCTTCGCAACACCCCAAAACAAAAATCGCAATCAAGTGGAACATCATGTCCGAAGAATCAAGCGGCGGCGTGCCGAAGTCATTTTACTGGATCGCGGGCGTTGCACTGATCTGGGATCTGCTGGGCGTAGGTGCCTACGTGTCCCAGGTCACCATGTCTCCTGACGTGCTGAATGCCATGCCGGATGCCGAACGAGCGCTTTACGAAAATGTACCTGCCTGGGCGACCGCGGCATTTGCGATCGCCGTTAACGGCGGTGTGTTAGGCAGCCTGCTCCTGTTGCTCCGAAAGGCTTTCGCGACGCCGGTGCTCATCATTTCGTTTGTCGGAATCATCGTGCAAATGTATCACTCCCTTTTTGTCGTCAGATCAATCGAGGTCTACGGCCCGGGCGGAATGATCATGCCGGTTATGGTCATAGGAATCGCGGCCTTCCTGATCTGGTACTCGATGAACGCAAAGAAGAAGGGCTGGCTGAGCTAACCTTTAAAAGGAATTAAAAAGGGGTCAGAGCCCAATAACGGGCTCTGACCCCTTTTTATTTGTGTTACAGCCCCGGCATCTCGAATCCCTTATTCCGAAGCGCTGCTGCTAATTCAGCGCTCTTGTCCTTGGCCAGATTAACCAGCGGCGGGCGTACCGTTCGCCATTGATCGTCCCCGGAAAACTCAGCAACGGTTGCCTTAAGTGCCGGGATCATCGGGTAGGCCATAACAGTACTGCGAATTTCATCGAGCGCCTGTTGCTGCGAGTCGGCATCGTCGTCCTGCCAGGTTTGATAAAGGTGATAAATTGCTGCCGGATTGACGTTTGCAGTCGCGGAAATACAGCCAGCGCCACCGCTTCGCATGTTCGCCAGCAGGAAACTCTCGCTGCCGACGAAAACCCTGAAGTCATCCCACTTTCTCTCGAGCATGGCGAACGTGTTTTTCCAGTCGCCGGAACTGTCCTTAATGCCTACGATAATTTTGGGATAGCGAATGACCAGGCGTTCGATCAGGTCAGTTGAGAATCCGACCTGCGCTACCGGAGGTATGTGGTAGAGATAGATGCGAAGCGATTCATTGCCGACACGTTCGATCACTTCCGCGAAGTTCGCGAAGATGCCGTCATCGCTAACGCCTTTGTAATAAAAAGGCGGGAGCATCAACGTCCCGGCGCAGCGGAGTTTCGCGGCATGTGCCGTGAGCTTCACCGTGTCAGTCAATGCACAGCAACCGGTGCCCGGCATCATGCGATTGGTGTCGATGCCCGCCTCAACCAGCCGGTCAAGCAACACGATCTTTTCATCGACCGACAGGGAATTGGCCTCGCTGTTGGTACCGAATACGGCGAGCCCCACGTTTTGTGACAACAACCATTGGCATTGTGCGATGAGCCGGTCGGCATCGGGGCCCAGGTCATTAACAAATGGTGTTACAACGGGGCTCAAAACCCCGGAAAATCGGTCTGTCATACTTTTCTCTCAATTAGGGTCAGAGCCCGGCTCTGACCCCGTTAATCATTAATCTCGGAGTCGATCATCGCGATGATTTCATCTGACGCATGAAGAATAATCTCTCCCTCGCGAATGGACCGACCCATGTTGCCCGATGTTGACATCAGGTCGTTGAAAATTCGTCTGTCACCCAAGAGTGCGTCGACTCGATCCTCAAATGCATTGTTCTCGCTGGGAAAGGAAATATATTCCATCAGGCGGTAAACAAAGCCCGTCGTTGCCGCCTGCAGAGCAATTTCGCGCTCGATGTCGAGGTCTTCAACGAGGCTTGGCCAGTCGGCGATCATCGCACGCAGTTTAGTGTCTTGAATGAGGCCGAGCTTTCCGGAGCTGATCAGTGAATCCAGCTGGCCTGTCCTCGGGTCATAAAATTGCATCCACTGTGTCGCCAACATCGTTGGCACAACGATTGATGAGTCCACTTCCGCCAACGGCTTTCCCATAAATTGTTGTGCCGTCTTCGCTGCGTCATAAACTCCCGACCAAACCGATATCTTTTCGGCCAACTGCGATCGATTGGCAACAAATTCCGCGCGTAAGCCCTCAAGCAGCAATGCCTCTTCAGCGCGATCCTGCCGGTCCTGCCACCAGGCCTCGAGATACAGCGCTGCCAGAATACCGACGATCACGACAATCAGATCGCGGATGGCATCCTTCAGAAAGTATTGTTCCCCGGATGGGCGGAGGATTGTTCTCACTATTCTGGTTCCTCACTGTGTCGGCGCAGTATACCCAAAAGTAGTAAGAGACTGTTCTTAACAGGGAACCAATGGCCCTGTTGGCGGACAAACTATTCGTTATGAAAATCAAACCACTGTTAGCAGCATTGCTGCTCATGATGTCCTCCTACCTCGCGCTTGCTGCAGACACTCAATTCCTGCAGGGATTGGGTGACACTCAATACCGCTATATCGCCTCGAAGCATGTCGGTCGTGGCTATCACATTTATGTATCGCTGCCGGATGGCTACGGAGAGTCCGACGAGACTTATCCAACACTTTACGTTCTCGACGGTGGTGAATTGTTTCCTATGATGGCGTCTTACCATCGGTACTTGAATTTTGGTGAAGGGTTTCCCGAAACGATTATCGTCGGAATCTCGTACGGTTCGGATGATTTCGATAATGGAAACTTCAGAAGCACTGACTACACAGCACCGTCAAACGAACGCGATTTTTGGGGTGGTGCGGCCCGTTTCAAGAAATTCCTCACCGACGAACTTTTTGCAATGATCGAGTCTGAATACCGCTCCCGGTCGGATCGCCGAATCGTATTCGGTCATTCAATCGGCGGACAGTTCGTGTTGTTTGCCGCACAGACGGATCCTGGTCTTTTCTGGGGGGCGATTGCAAGTAACCCGGCACTGCATCGCAACTTGGACTTCTACCTGCAGCCGCCGCCGAAATCCGACAACAATGGTCGAACGCGATTGTTCGTCGGCAATGCCACCAATGATGACCCGAGATTCCTGGAACCAAGAACACAATGGATAGAGCACTGGACGAATGAAGAGGACAAGCCGTGGGAGCTTCGTGTAGGCAACCTCGAAGGACACACGCACATGTCAGCGCCGCCAGCGGCATACCTCGAGGGAATGCGTTGGCTTTACCAAAAAGGGGTCAGAGCCCAATAACGGGCTCTGACCCCTTTTTATAGCCGTCAGTTGCCGATATTGATCAGCGTCAGTGAGACGAGACCATCCGGCGTGTTGTGCGAGACGCCGCCGAGATAGATCGTGTCCGGCGCAAGTCCGGTCCAGGTCGCAGTTACGTCTTGTGTCGTTCCGGCATTCACGAACGCGGGCCCGATCGCAGACATATTGCCGCGGTTGTCGTTGATTCCGAATGCCCAGCCGAGCAACGTATAAAACGTTCCCGATCCGCCTGCCGGATCAGTTTCAAACCCGTGCACGAATACGGCATAGGTTCCGGCACCGGGAAGATACAGGTCGAATTGCTCCCGGGAAGTCGCCTCGCCGCTCTCGCCGATTTTCGAACAATTAACTCCGTCGGGGCAGTAGTAAACATACATGTCGAGATCGTCGTCGCCGTCAGTAAGTTCGTCGAACATGGCGAACCGCAGATAAAGCTGGTCGGCAGGCACGTCTACAAGATGAGTCGTCACCCCGGTCGAAGTTCCGAAACTGAAAGTCTTGTCCGGGTCCTGGGCGACGAAGCCATCGTCAATATAGGGAAGACTCAGCCCATGCACGTTCGGTGTATAACTCCCCGTGTATCCGAATTCGACCGGGAATGTGACGGTTCCGCTGCCGCCGAATGAAAAGATCTCCCCCGGCGCATCGATGGACAACGGGCGAACCGCGAGGACGCTACGTACACTGTGATCATTGCTCACCCAGGTCACGCTGCCGAATCGGTATATGTCCTGCGGGCCGCTCTGGAAGGTGAGGGTGACGTCATAGCTCGCGGACTGTCCGGGGCCCAGGGTCAGACTGACCGGTGTTACCTGCACGGCTATGCCGGGCGGCGGGACAATCTCAGCCATGTACGACTCGGAGTTCTCAGTGACATTCGTAACGCGACGAGTGACTGTTCTCTGCGTGGTCAGTCGGGAAAGCGATATCGACGGTTGGTTGAGAGCTGCTGCTTCGAATGAGTAACCAGCCGCCGCTAGCTGATCACAGCGGGCCTGGTCGATTGCAGGCGAAGCGACGCCACAGGAGAACGCGTCATACTCATCATCAGTAATGTCAAAAACCAGGCCCGGATCGTTGGCACTGTTAGGGACGATATGGCCACTGCCAAAATCAAACGGAATCGCGGAGTTGTCATCCGGCAACGTTATATCCTGACGCGCTGTCGTCAACAGCGCTGACTTGATCGCGGCCGGCGTCCAGTCGGGATGTCCCTGCTTCAACAACGCAGCAACTCCGGCAACCTGCGGTGTCGACATTGAGGTACCGCTCAGGAAGGCAAATGACTCGCCGGAAACTGTGTTTACGGCATCCGGTGTGCTTCCCGCCAAAATATTCACTCCCGGCGCGGTAACGTCCGGCTTCAGTACATCCTGCAGCGGGCCAGGACCGCGCGAAGAGAAATTCGCCATGACATTGCCGGTGTCCGCAACCGCGAGGAAGAAGCTCTTGTCGAGTACGACGTCGACAAGGCGATCCTGATTCAATTCATCCAGCAACAGATCACCGTCGGCGGAGCCGATCATCAGAGCAGGGATGTCAGACGTTCCGGATTGCCCGACCATGACAATCGGGTCACCGGTAAGGTTGATGACGATAGCCGCGATCGCGCCGGCGTTGTCAGCGTGCTGAATCTTTAGATCGAAGTCACACCCACCGCGCTGAATAAAGGCGATGTTGCCCGAAATTTCACTGCCGTTCACAAGCGGCTGACAGGCATCGATTGCATTGCCAGGCGTACCGTCGTCCGGCAGTGTGTCGTCACCGTCATCGACCAGAACGAGTTGTGCCTCGAGTGGATCCCTGTCTCGAAGCGGCGGCGTAAACGATGCTTCTTTTACTGCATATTTGCCAGCCACCGATGCAGGCGCATTCACTTTCATCGCCTCGACAGAATGCTGACCATCCCGCGTCGAAGCGGCTACCGTGATCACGGCCGGGTTTCCGGCAGGAGAGCCGATCGTCTGAAAAATCGGCCCTTCATTGCCCGCAGCGACGACGGTCAGTACTCCGGCCTTGGCTGCACCGGTCAAGGCAACGTCGTCGGGACCGGTCACCGTTAACATTGAGTTGCCGACGGAGTAGTTAATGACATGTACGCCGTCGGCCACTGCCATGTCTATCGCGTTGGCGAGATCTGAAGTATTGCAGGCGGATCGGGTCGCATCCGGGCGTAACCAGCAAGCTTTGTAAACCGCGATGCGTGCCTTGGGAGCGATGCCCTCAACGTTGCCAAGAAACGTACCGAATATTGATGCTTTGACTTTATTACCGGCCGCGGTAGTAGCGGTATGTGTGCCGTGTCCGTCAACGTCTCGTGGCGAGAAAATTTCGCCGCTGTCGATAGGCCCGGTCGCAGTGGCGCCATCAACAAAATAGCGAGCCCCTATCAGCTTGTTGTTGCAGTTTTGCTCGGTAAATTGAGGCCCGGTCTGGCAAATGCCATTCCAGTTTTCCGGCGGCTCGAAAAGTTTCACGTCTTCCATTTGCTTGTAGCGATGGCATAGCCAGCGACCAAGAAGGGAAGTTTCGCCCCAGGTACTGAGACAGGCTTTTGGTCGACTCGCCTCGCGAGTGTCCTGAAGCGACGGATGCTCAGGAGCGATACCGCTGTCAATGACGCCGATTACAACGCCGTCGCCATTGAGTCCGGGCGAACCCCGCAGTCCAGTTTCCGCGTCGAACAACCCGAGAAACTCGGCGCTGTAGTTGCTGGTGAGTGGCCTGACCTCGTCTTCCCAGACGTGCAGGACTTCCGCCATGTGCGCAACCTTGTTTGCCTGGGCTGGCGACATTCGGGCAGCAAAACCATTCAGGCTGTATCGATAACTGTAAATTTGTTGAACGTTTGTGCCGGCTTTCGCAATAACACCTGCCTGCTCATCTTCAAGAACCCGAACGTGGTTTTCGATACCCGCGCTGTTCTTGTCGAACGTGGCACCACCTTGCAGCTGCCCGACTGCCGGTTTGCCAATTACGCGGGCCGTTGTCGCAGCGTGAATCTCCGCCGCAGATGGTGTTCGCAGTTGAACGATGTAGACCCTGGACTCACTGTTGGCATCGTCCGTTCCGGCCAGGCGAATGGCAGAGGGTGGTCCTCCATCGCGCAGGCGGGATTCGACGTCGGCAAAAGCGACGCCGGCCACGAAGAACACGCAAAGAGTTGTCAGTCTGAAGAACTTCACGGATTTACCGGCGCTCCTTGTAATTTCCGCACCAGCGTACACGATCGCCTAAGGTCAGGATCGCGTCCTCGCAACACAATTCCTGCCGATTCTGGTTCAGAAAACCGGTGTAAACCCCGGTTTTACAAGGAAGTTAGCACACATGGCGCTTGGCTTGCCACAGGCGCGACACCGCCCAATTCAATGGGTCCCGCTAAGCGGACAGCCAGTCACGCGGTTTGAGGTAGTTTTCATAGAGGTCCGCCTCGGGTGACCCCGGCTCGGGCCGCCAGTCATACTCCCATCGAACTCGCGGCGGCAGGGACATCAGGATGGATTCGGTTCGGCCTCCGGACTGGAGCCCAAATAACGTACCGCGGTCGTATATCAGGTTGAACTCCACATACCGTCCACGCCTGTACAACTGGAACTCTCGCTGCCGCTCGCCATACTTGTGCTTGTGCCGTGATTTTACGATCGGGAGATAGGCAGGCAGGAATCGATCGCCGATCGCCCGCGTGAAGTCGAAGGATTTCTCAAAGTCCGGCTCGTTGAGATCATCGAAAAACAAGCCGCCAACGCCACGCGTTTCATCGCGGTGCTTCAGGTAAAAATATTCGTCGCACCACTTTTTGTATTTTGGATAAATGTCGGCGCCGAAAGGATCACAGGCCTCCTTTGCATTGCGATGCCAGTGAATAACATCATCATGAAACGGGTAATAAGGTGTCAGGTCGAATCCACCGCCAAACCACCAGACAGGTTCGCCGTCCTCACTGTCGGTCGAGAAGAAACGGAAATTTGCATGCGTTGTTGGCACATATGGGTTACGCGGATGCAGCACCAGCGATACGCCCATCGCCTGAAATCTTTTTCCAGCAAGTTCCGGTCGGCTTTTTGTTGCGGACGGTGGCATCTCATTGCCGAACACATGTGAGAAACCGACGCCGGCCTGTTCAAAAATATTGCCGTCCGTTAAAACCCGGCTTTCACCACCACCGCCTCCGGATCGATCCCAATGATCGCGCCTGAATTTCTTGCCACCGTCAGTGTCTTCCAGCGACGAGCAGATTCGCATCTGCAACGTGCGCAGATACTCTTCTACATTCTGGATATTCAAATCGCTCATGCGGGCCTCAATACCTTTCCGGTCAGGTAGTCCCGGATTTCAGAGGGACCCATCGCGGGGCCGCACTCACCGGGTACGATGTAGTCTACTAGACTGCGGAACTGTCTACGCAAATACAGCAAGTTTCGCGCCGGCGCATGACCTGTAATGTTGGCACTTGTGGATACTATTGCCGAATCAGCTGCCTCGCACAGCGCATGCGCGATCGGGTGCGTAGTCAACCGGACCGCAATACTGTCGTGATGGCCGCTGACCCACACGGGCACTTCTTCTGTCGCCGGAACGATCCAGGTAACCGGATGCCGGCTGTCAGATTTGAGGTCCAGTCCGGCCTGCGGCAGATCTATCCATGCAGCGAGCTGCAGGGGATCAGATACGATCAATATCAGGCCCCTCGAAAAATCTCGAGACTTGATTGAGAGCAGGTTGACCACCGCATCATGGTTATCGGGCAGGCAGCCGAGGCCGAACACGCCCTCTGTGGGATAGGTAATAACGCCACCCGCTCGAAGAACACGTGCAGCGTGTCGAATATTCTGTGACCCGGCCATGTCGTTCGGCCAACGTGATCAGGGTGCGCCAGGATCAGCGGGCTGTTTGTCGGCAGGCGTTTTTCTGGTCGCTTTCGTTTTCGCCGGCTTCTTCTTCGCAGCTTTCTTTTTTGCAGCCTTCTTCTTGGTCGTCTTCTTTTTCGGTGCCTTTTTTTCCGACGCTTTTTTGGCGACTTTCTTTTTCCCGCGCTTGCCACGCACCGGCGCATTCGCGAGTAGCTCGACGCATTCTTCCAGTGTCAGCGATTTGGGTTCGCGATCTTTCGGTATGCGGGCGTTTTTTGTCTTGTCGGTCACGTACGGGCCATACCTGCCGTTCAGAACCTGGATGCCCTCCGCTTCAAAGTCATGAATGATGCGATTGGCGTCCAGAATCATTTTTTCTTCGATCAGCTCCAGCGCTCGCGGCAATTCGATCGTGTACGGGTCTTCATCCTTGATCGATACATATTTGTCACCGTAGCGAACATACGGACCGAATCGCCCGACGCTCGCTGCTACCGGAAGCCCGTCCGCAGTTTCGCCAAGCGCTCGCGGCAGTTTGAACAGCTCCATTGCAGAGGCCAGATCGATATCATTCATTTTCTGGCCGGGTCGGAGCCCGGCAAATTTCGGTTTTTCCTCGTCGTCCTTCGTGCCGATCTGCACGAACGGACCATAGCGTCCCATGCGTACGGTTACCGGCTTGCCGCTCTTTGGATCAGTGCCCAACTCACGCGCCTGTGCAACTTGCTCACGCGTAACACTATTTTCCTTGTCAACGACCAGCTCGTGGAAGGGCAGCCAGAAATTTTCGAGGAGTGGCACGAGGTCTTTCTCACCAAGCGATATTGCGTCGAGATCGTCTTCAAGTCGGGCCGTAAAGTCATAATCGACATACTGCGCAAAATGTTCGGTCAGAAATCCAATGACGATTCTGCCGATGTCCGTTGGCAGGAACCGTTTGGCGTCCATGTCAACGTATTCGCGAGTTTTTAATGTCCCGATGATGCTCGCATAAGTCGACGGACGGCCAATTCCGTACTCTTCAAGCGTTTTGACGAGACTGGCTTCAGTAAATCGCGGAGGGGGTTCTGTGAAATGCTGTTCCGTTCGAAGGAGATCCAGATCGATCACATCTCCAACAGAAATGTCTGGCAACAGGCGATCGCCGTCGTCATCACTGGAATCGTCCTTGCCCTCGTGATAAACGGCCATGAAGCCCGGCTCAACGAGCACTGACCCGTTTGCACGGAACCGGTGCTTTTCATCGGCGCTCGCAGGATCAGTCGCTCCCACCGCAAATTCGAGTGCAACAGTGTCGAACACGGCTGGCACCATCTGGCAGGCCATGGTGCGCTTCCAAATCAGTGTGTAAAGCCGCAGTTGTTCCTCATCGAGCTTTCCTTTCAACGACTCCGGCGTGAGCGCAACCGAAGTCGGTCGAATGGCTTCGTGCGCTTCCTGTGCATTCTTCGATTTGTTCTTGAAAGCCCGGGGCTCGTCCGGGACATTCACGGCCCCATAGCGCTCCTTGATAACGTCGCGTATTTCCGCAACGGCAACATCTGCGAGCGTTACCGAGTCGGTTCGCATATACGTGATGAGTCCGACGTTCCCGACATCCGGAAGCTCGATACCTTCATACAGACGCTGTGCAAGCCGCATCGTCCACTGAGTGTTGAATCCGAGTTTACGAGATGATTCCTGCTGGAGCGTTGAGGTCGTAAACGGCGCCGCCGGATTACGTCGACGTTGTTTCTTGTCGACACTGACGGCAGTCATTTTCCCGGACGCCGCGTCGATGATCGTCTTTTCAACTTCACGTGCGGCGCTTTCGTTTTCAAAACTGAACTGTTCGACCTTCTCGCCTTTGTAACGGACCAACCTCGACAAAAAAGCCTGTTTTTCTTTGCTGACGTCAGCTTCGATTGACCAGTACTCGCGCGCTTTGAATGCTTCGATTTCAAGCTCTCGCTCGACGATCATTCGCAATGCGGGGCTTTGAACGCGACCCGCGGAGAGGCCGCGTTGCACTTTTTTCCAAAGAAGCGGTGACAGATTGAAACCGACGAGATAGTCCAGCGCTCGCCTGGCTTGCTGTGCGCTGACGAGGTCATCGGAAACTGCGCGTGGGCTGGCCACTGCAGCCCTGACTGCATCTTTGGTGATTTCGTGAAAGACGACCCGATGCACGGCTCGATCGCCGAGTGCTTTGCGTTCCTTGAGGAGTTCGATCAAGTGCCATGAAATCGCCTCGCCCTCGCGATCCGGGTCGGTCGCGAGGTATAAAGCTTCTGCGCCCTTCAGCGCCTTGATAATTGCCTTAACGTGTTTCTCATTGCGTTCGATGACCTGGTACTTCATCGCGAAGCCCTGCTCGGGGTCGACGGCGCCTTCCTTGGGAACGAGGTCGCGAACGTGGCCATATGAGGCGAGGACCTCGAAATCTTTGCCAAGATATTTGCTAATGGTTGTTGCCTTAGCAGGTGATTCGACGATGACAAGATTCTTGGCCATTCGGGTTAATCGTTCCTCAAATTAAGAGTCATAAAAGCAAAACCGCGGGCAATGCCGCGGTTGAATTACAGCTTTACAAGCGGTCTGTCAAGAAATGACAGTCTTAACGCGGGTAAATAGGCGTTGAAAAATGGCTAATGCAACGGCGACTCGGTTTCATCAAATACAAGATCTTCCATCCGAGCATAAGCCGATTCCTGCCCGGGCTGACTGAATAAAACCATTAGAACTACCCACTTTATCTGCTCGACGTCTATGTCTGGTGTCTCGAGTGCCAGGAGTCGGTCAATCAGGATTTCGCGTTGCGTCGGAGACAAAATACCAATTTGCTCCAGGTACGTGATAAATCCGCGACATCCCGCATCAAGTCGCGCAGTTTCAACGTCGTTGAAAATGCGAGTGCCATGACCAGACTGTGGGCTGTAGTGGAAGTTTTCGTGATTCTCGGTAAGACCATCGAGCCACTTGAGGGCGCGGTCAATTTCGGAATCACCAAAGCCCGCCCGCGATAGCTCGTCTCTGAGCACATTCTGATCGGGTTCGGGTTCTTCCTCAGCGTCGATGTAAGTTTCAAAAAGATACATCAAAACGTCGAGTACATTTTCTTTCATACCTGGAGCGTCTCCCTAATGTGCTCGTTGTCTGGTTATTTTTGCAGTCTTGAGTAGCGACCGCCAGCAATCGCTTCGATTTTCTCCTCAAGCTCCAGGATAAGAAGCATGGAGGAAACCTGCTCGATCGTCAATCCGGATGCCCTCGCCAATTCGTCCGTCGTCGCCGGATCAAAAGACAATGCTGCGTATAATTTCTCATACTCTGTATCGACATTTGTTGCGATAGTCCCGGGAGTGCTTGATTCATCAGTGGCTTGCAGTAAATGTGCGGCGAGCGGGCCCAGTTCATCAATGATATCGGCGGCACTTTCGACGAGCTTCGCACCTTGCCGGATGAGCTGATGACAGCCACGCGACATCGGATTATGTATCGAACCGGGAATGGCAAAAACCTCGCGACCCTGCTCAGACGCGAGACGTGCGCTGATCAGGGAGCCGCTGCGTTTTGCTGCTTCAACGACAAGTGTGCCGAGGCAGGTGCCGCTAATCAGCCTGTTGCGCTGCGGAAAGTGTTCGCGACGGGGATTTGAACCAAGCGGGAATTCTGAACATAAGGCACCCTGCAGCGCAATGCGTCTTGCCAATTCAACATTGGATGCCGGGTAAACCTGGTCGATGCCGTGGCCGAGATAAGCTACGGTCATCGCGCCGGCATCAAGAGCCCCTTCATGGGCAGCGGTGTCTATCCCGTCTGCGAGGCCGCTGACAATACAGAAACCGGAGCGACCAAGATGCTTGGCGAACTCGTAAGCGTTTTGTCTCCCACCGCGAGTCGGGTTTCTGCTGCCTACGATGGCGAGAGCCGGCATATGCAACGCGTCTATATTTCCAACGACAAACAGACGCTCCGGAGGATTCGGAATTCGCAGCAGCAATTCCGGCATGTCATCCGATGCAGAGTCAATAATGTGATGGTTGGGGTGCCGCGCCCAGTCGAGATTCTGTTTTTCAATCGCCATGCGCGGATTCTAAACGCGTACGGACCCCGACATTAAGGGCATAACTGGAGTCACCAACAAAAAAGGCCGACACCTTAGGATGGCGTCGGCCTTTTATTGCTGTGCTATTTTCGACGGGTCAGAGCGGATTGCGCACTGCATCGAGAACGTGGATGTCGCTAGTGGCTTCCATGACGAGGCCATAGCCAATGCGATCGTAGACTTTGAATACCATGATTGTGCCGGCTGATTCGTCAGGTAATGTCACCGTCTGTCCCTTGCCGATCAGTTTGCTGGCGCCAAGGAACGAACCGCCTGCATACCGGTCGTTAACCTGCTCACCCGCCTGGTACACCGTCAGAACGTCACCAGGTGCCAGGCCATTTCGTGCACCGCGATTCATCACGACGACCTGGTATTGGCCAATCAGTGAGACGCCGTCTACGACAGAAATAATCCGGCCATCAATATCAATGTCCGGCGCCTTCGGGAAAAAATTCAGCGGAATGTCGACGGTTTCCGGAATAAGTCGGTCACCGGCAAGGGCTTCACGATTCGTATCGGTCAGCGATACGGTCGCCGGATCGCCGCCACGTGAAAGCGCGCCTTCGCCGACGTAGATTCCCTGGTAACCGATAACGTCATTGTCATCCGGATCAACCAACTTGTCTGCAACGTGCACAATGCTGTAACGCGTCCCGTTCTGCGCCGCTTTACCGCCGCGTATGTAGACTTCGTTGCCGGCGCTTGCCATCAAGTGATCGCCGCGAGTGGCAAGGATGTACGGCAAACCATCTGCCTGGTCTTTCTCAAGCACGAGACCTCTCGCCAAAAATGCGTCGACTTCCTCGTACGGAATGCTGCTTATCGATTCAGTTAACGGCGAGACACGCGCTTGCGGCGACAGCCGATACGTAGATGCCCGGACATTCGTAATCCGTTGCTGGCCATCGATCATGACGAGCGCGAGCACATCGCCCGGATAAATAAGGTGTGGGTTTTCAACCTGCGGATTCACATACCAGACTTCAGGCCAGTACCACGGATCCCGGAGGAACGTAGCGGCGATATCCCAAAGTGTGTCGCCGACCTTAACGACATATTCGTCCGGAGCACCTGATGCAAGTGGTACCGGTTCGCTGACACGCTGCATGACCGGCTGATTCTGCACGGATGATGTTCTGCTGCTCGAGCCTGCATCCATCGACGAGGAGCCAGTGGGCACCGTTGAAGTTCGGGCTACCGGAGGCGGTGCATCACTCTTGTCCGAATCAAACGGATTCAGATTGCTGATTGTCGTGCAGCCAGCCATGCTTGCGGCCAGGGCGAATGCGGTCAGTCGGAGACCGAAATTGAGGCGGTTTTTGTCAGGAGACATAATTGACGGGTGCTCCATCCTGGTAGTCAGTGTCTGCCCATGGGCAGGCGTTGCTATAATATGTCGTGTCGGCGCCCTCGGGGATGCCAATCACGTCACAATTTCGGCCCAAAAAGAGGGCTTGGCAGCCCAGATATCACGCGGCATTGTCCGCTATCTTATTCAATAAAGTCAAAAATTTAGGTCTCTTTTGTGGGAACTCACACTAGATTTGATACGAGCACATGAGCAAACTGAAAATACTGGAATTTCCCGACACGCGGCTCAGGAAGAAGGCCCAACCGGTCGAAAACGTCGATGACGCGTTACGACGGCTGATCGATGACCTATTCGAGACGATGTACGCCGCGCCGGGTATAGGCCTGGCGGCAACCCAGGTCGACGTGCACCGTCGCCTGCTGGTTGCGGACGTTTCCACGGACAAGGACGCGCCCTGGGTATTGATCAATCCGGTCATCGTTGAGCACGATGGCGTTGAAGTGACGGAAGAAGGCTGCCTGTCGGTTCCGGGGTACTACGAGGAAGTCGAACGCGCGGAACGCGTTCGCGTACGGTATCTCGATCGTGATGGTATTGAGGTCGAAACGGAGTTCGACGGGTTGCTGGCAGTTTGCGTACAACACGAAATGGATCATCTCGAAGGAAAACTGTTCGTCGATTACCTGTCTGAAGCAAAGCGGCAGCGCATCAGAAAGCGCCTTGAAAAAGACCGACGAAATCGCCAGGAAGAAGGGGCCATGGTTTTCTGACGAACTGCCATTCGAAACCGTCAGACCCGACCACTATAAAATGAGCGCTGCAACAATCCTGTTCGCCGGCACACCGGAGTTTGCCCGGGAGTCACTCCGTGCGCTGGTCGAATCCAACCACACACCAATAGCTGTGTTGACCCAGCCCGATCGCCCTGCCGGCAGGGGCAAAAAAATGACCTCGAGCCCGGTCAAGGTTTTTGCGGAATCGCACAAGATTGAACTCTGGCAGCCCGTGACGCTCAGGGATCCGGGCATTACCATTAGAGTTACGGATCTTGCTCCCGACATAATCGTCGTGGCGGCATATGGGCTGATTCTTCCCCCGGCAATACTCGACATTCCGAAATTTGGTTGCCTGAATGTTCATGCCTCATTGTTGCCTCGCTGGCGCGGTGCGGCGCCGGTTCAGCAGGCGATACTGAGTGGCGACGAAGAAAGCGGTGTTTGCCTGATGCAGATGGAGACCGGTCTTGACACCGGCCCCGTCTACGCGAGTGCGTCAACGCCTATAGGAAACGATGAAACGGCCGGCGAGTTACTCGATCGCCTGGCGACAATGGGGGGTGAGTTGCTCGTACGCTATCTCGATGAAATCATCAACGGCAAATTGGCCGCAGTGGAACAAGACGAAAGTCGTGCAACGTATGCCGACAAAATACGGAGCGACGATGCTGTGATTGACTGGGACAAGGACGCCGAAGAAATCAGGCGTCGTGTACGGGCGTACAACCCGGTCCCCGGCGCGTACTTTGAACTGGAAGGCGACCGCATCAAATGCTGGAGCGCTGAAATTGTTGCCGATCGGGGTGGGCCGAGCGGCAGTGTTATTGAAGCTGGCAAAAGCGGGATCGTAGTGGCGTGTCGTTCCGGCGCGTTGCGTCTCATTGAATTGCAGCGACCTGGCAGGAATCGGGTGACAGGTTCTGAATTCGCCGCGCAGGTAGACCTTGTCGGCCAGCGGCTCGGTTGACCTGCAGTGATGGCGGCGAAGTCCGGAGCCAGGCTGCGAGCGGAGGCTGCAAAAATAGTCGACGCCGTCGTTAACGACGGCCGGTCACTCGACAGGGCGCTTGCAAAGAGCGACGAACACCTCACAGGCGCCGACCGCGCGATGATACGTATGCTTTGCTATGGCTGCCTGCGCCATCACTGGCAACTCCGTTGGCAGCTCGCCCAGTTACTCGACAAACCCCTTAAAGCTCGAGACAGCATCATCGAAACGTTGATTACCATTGGCTTCTTTCAGCTGAGTGATACGCGGGTACCGGACCATGCCGCGGTTTCAGCAACAGTCGAGGCAGCACGATTATTGCGCAGGCCCAAGTATGCTGGACTGATTAACGGTGTTTTACGAAATTACCTGCGCAGGGATATTGCAGGGAAGGAATCGGACGATGACGAGGTGCGATTCAATCATCCGGCCTGGTTGATCGAACGGTTCAAGGCAGACTGGCCGGATGACTGGCAACAGATAATCACAGCCAACAATGATCGGGCACCCATGTGGTTGCGGGTGAACGGCCGAATCATGACTGCCGCAGATTATCAGGCGAAAAACCAGCTTGAGGGGACATTGCTGGCCGGAATGGGTCAGGCGTTGCGGCTCCATAAGCCTTTGCCAGTCGAGGAACTACCCGGTTTCGACGAGGGCCGGGTATCCGTGCAGGACGGCGCCGCCCAGCTCGCCGCGCCATGGTTATTGGCGAAGGGCGGCGGGCGTGTACTTGATGCCTGCGCTGCACCTGGCGGAAAAACAGGTCACCTGGCAGAACTTCTCGGTCCGGATGACGATCTGACCGCAATCGATTCGGACGCCGTGCGGCTTGTCGGCGTGCGGGAAAACCTGGACCGTCTCGGACTTTCTGCAACGGTGTTGGCCGCCGACGCATCAAAACCAGGTGAGTGGTGGGACGGACGGGCTTTCGATCGGATATTGCTGGACGCGCCATGCTCCGCATCGGGTGTGATCAGGCGGCACCCTGATATCAAGCTCCTGCGACGCGAAACAGATATCAGGTCCCTGGCCGGCGTACAAAGCGACATGCTGGAGGCTCTCTGGACGATGTTAAAGCCAGGGGGACGGCTGCTCTACGTCACCTGTTCGGTACTGGCGGAGGAAAACGATGGAGTGGTCAGCAAATTCCTGGCCAGGCATGACGATGCACGGGAGGATCGCGTGTTGCATGATTACAACATCCGCGATTTAATGTGCGAGAAGACTTCCGGCTACCAGGTATTGCCCGGCGCAGAAGGTCTTGATGGATTCTACTTTGCCTGCCTGGAAAGAGTGTCCTGAAGAGAAAATGAGAGGAATAAAAATCAAAGGCTTTACCGGACTCGTGCTGGCCCTCGTTGCCGGCATGGCGGCGTTCGCTCCGATTGCGGCTCAGCAACTGCCGGAACGGCAGGGATTCTTCGACATACGGTCCGCAACCACGCTGTTGAACGAAGGTGTGCACGAACTCGAGGCGCGACTGCAACTCATCTTGAGTGATGAAGCGCTGGAGGCACTTAATAGCGGCGTCCCGTTAACGGTTGAACTCGATTTCGAAGTAATCCGGGTTCGCGGGCTCTGGATCGATTCGCAGGACGCCGCACTTACTTTCACCTACGAGCTTGAGTACAGGCCGCTTAGTCAACGCTACATTGTTCGAAACTTGAACAGCGGCGACCAGGATTCATTCGCGACACTTTATTCGGCGCTTAACAACCTAGGACGAATTCAGGGATTGCCCGTTGTTGACGACGCACTTCTGGATCCTGAGAGTCGTTACCGACTTAGGCTTAGAGCGCGTCTGAGTACACAGCAATACCCGGCGGCACTGCGATTGTTGTTTTTCTGGCGCAGCCAATGGCAACTGGAGAGTGACTGGTACGAATGGACACTCGCACGATAAGAAGAGCAGCGATTACCGCGGTCGGCGTCATCGGCGTCGGGCTCGCGTTGGTTGCGCTTTTCCTCTTGAGTTGGACGCCGCAGAACTCGGAAGACTACGAGTCTCTGCATATCACGATTCTGCTGATCAACATTGCAGGCGTCATTGTCCTGTTCGTGTTGATGGTCGGAAATTTGGCAAAACTTTTTAAGGACTACCGCAACCACGTACCGGGATCGCGACTAAAGGCAAGAATGGTTGGTATGTTTGTCGGGCTGGCAGTTCTCCCGTTGCTCGTTGTTTTCTATTTCTCAATTCAATTCATAAATAGTGGCATCGATAGCTGGTTCAATATCGAAATTGAGGAAGCGCTCGATGACGCTTTGGAACTCAGCCAGACTGCGCTGGGAATCCAGATGCGCGATCATCTGCGAACGACCATCCAGATCTCCGATCGGCTTCAGGATGTGAACTCGCGGCAACTAATTTTCGATCTCAGCATGTTGCGCAGAGAAAGCGGCGCGAGTGAGATTTCCATTTACGGCAGGAACAGCCAGATTATCGCGACGAGTTCGGATCATTCTGCAGGGAGCCTGCCGCGGCCGCTGACCGATGAGGTCGCATTTCAGATTCGTCAGAACAGACCGTTCGTGAGTCTGGATCCAATGGATGGCGGTGGATTCGAAATTCGGACAGCAGTGCCTTTCGGAGGTTCGAACCGTGCTGATCGAAGTGGTGTGATCCAGGCGCTCTACGCCGTGCCCGACCGAATTGGAAGAATGGCGGACAGTGTCGACTCGTCGTACAACGACTACAAACGGGCAGTTTTCATACGTGAACCGCTTAAACAGAATTTCTCACTAACATTGACCGTCGTGCTCATGTTGTCGTTGCTCGCATCGATTTATGGTGCCTTCGTCCTATCTCGCCGACTTGTCGCTCCCATCCAGGATCTGGTCGCCGGGACGCGAGCGGTGGCGGAAGGAGATTTCGACACACTGTTGCCGACGCCATCGAAAGATGAAATCGGGTTCTTGATTAGTTCTTTCAACGATATGACTCAACACCTTTCGTCCGCACGTCAAGAGGCGAGCATTAGTCAGGCACTGGTCGAAGCGGAGCGGGCGAACCTGGCGGTCATACTTGACAGACTATCTACCGGTGTCGTCGCGTTGGAATCTGATCTTCGAATTCGTAACGCGAATGAGGCGTCTGGCTCAATCCTGAATGTTGACCTCGAGCATCGCATTGGCGAATACCTTCCTGACGTTGCGAAGGGACAACCTTTGCTCGAGCAATTCGTCGATGTCGCTCGAGTGCATCTGAATGCGGGAGAGACAGAATGGCGCGAGCAGATTGTATTGCGTGGTGAGGTAGGGCGAAGAGTGCTAACGTGTGCCTGTACGACGCTACCCGGCGATGAAGACCACGCTGCTGGATATGTCGTCGTTTTCGACGACATAACTGCGCTGTTACAGGCTCAGCGCGATGCAGCATGGGGCGAGGTTGCCCGGCGACTTGCACACGAAATCAAGAACCCGCTTACGCCGATTCAGCTTTCCGCGGAACGTATGCGTCGGAAGTATTTGCATACGCTGAGTGACGAAGATGCCCAGGTGCTCGATCGCGCTACCCACACCATTGTGCAGCAGGTCGAAGCGATGAAAGAAATGGTTAACGCTTTCAGCGATTACGCTCGAGCACCGGACATTGATCTGAATCGTTTCGACATAGGCACGCTGGCACATGAGGTTGTCGATCTTTATCGAGCCCAGGAAAGCGATATCGATATTGTTTTGGAAACAGATGCAGCATTACCCGAAGTCGAAGCCGATATGGGCCGGATACGACAGATTCTTCACAACCTGATCGTAAATGCCACCGAGGCGCTGGAGCAAGTGCCAGGCGGACGAATCGACGTTGGTATTAGCGCCGTGGAAGTACATGGCGTCGAAGTAATTGAAATGACGGTCGCAGACAATGGGCCGGGTTTCAAAAGCGATTCGGTCAGCCAGATATTCGACCCTTACGTGACAACGAAACCCAAGGGCACAGGCCTTGGACTCGCGATAGTCAAGAAATTGGTCGAGGAACATGTTGGGTCAATAACGGCTCGAAACCGCGATGAAGGTGGTGCAGTGATAACAATTCATTTACCCGTAAACGAAATAGCCCGAGGCCAGATGATTGTGAAGCTGCCGGGACGCTCTGAAAAACGGAGGGAAAAAGCATGAGCACCTCACGCGTACTGGTAGTAGACGATGAGGCTGATATCAGGGTCCTGATCGACGAAATATTGTCCGATGAGGGATACAGTGTCACGGTAGCCCGTGATGCTGTTGAAGCCAGGGCAGCCAAAGTCCGTGGCAAGTTCGATCTCGTCCTTCTCGACATCTGGATGCCAGGTACCGATGGCATCACTCTTTTGCGCGAATGGTCAGAACCGGGTGATCTCGATTGTCCGGTCGTCATGATGTCCGGGCATGGCACCGTTGATACTGCAGTAGAGGCGACTCGCCTCGGCGCTTTCGATTTTGTTGAAAAGCCGCTGTCTCTCGCCAAGCTTTTGCGCACGGTCGAAAGAGCAATTGATTCTTCGAGAAAGAGCCCCGGCACAACGCGAAGCATGTTGCCGTCCATGCCAGCGCCAATTGGGCGAAGCCCATTGATGAAAAATTTGCGAGATAAAGTTCAGCAATTTGCGAGTAATAGTTCCTCCATTTTGTTTAGCGGCGAACCGGGAACCGGGCGAGGTGCATTCGCCCGTTACGTTCACGGAATGAGTTTGAACGCAGATGGGCCGCTGGTGACCCTGCTGGCGGCATCGATTACCGACAGTAACGCCGAAGAACAACTGCTCGGCAGCGAGTCCGGTACAGACGTACACAAAGGATATTTCGAGCGCGCAAAAAATGGCACGATAATTATCGACGAGCTGACCGATATGTGCGATCAGGCGCAAAAACTTATTGTCAGCGTCCTTGAGCAGGGTGAGTTTGTACGTTCCGGCGGAAACAAGCCGGTCAAGTTGCAGGCGCGCGTGATGGCGACTGCGAATGCTGACTACGAAAAGGCCATGGACGGCGGGAAGCTTCGCCGTGAATTGGTGTCGAATCTTAGTACGCTAACCGTGAGGGTGCCGCCACTCAGAGTCTATGCAGAGGACGTGCCGGAATTACTGAGCTATTACGTTGACAAGATGGTGGACTCAGAGGGCTTAACGTTTCGTCGATTTAGCGTTGCCGCTCAAAATCGACTCAGAAACTATCCATGGCCGGGTAACATTCGCGAGTTGAAAAATCTTGTCCGCCGCCTTTTGTTAACAAAATCGGACGAGGAAATTTCACTCGATGAAGTAGAGGGCGAAGTCAGCGCTGTTTCATTGCCTAATGAGCCGCTGGTCAATCAGGATTTGCTTTCACTGCCGCTGCGAGAAGCTCGTGAGCAATTTGAACGTGCCTACTTGCAACAACAACTGGCACTTTGTGATGGCAAGGTAGGCAAACTCGCACAGCGCGTGGGAATGGAACGAACCCACCTCTACCGGAAACTGCGATCGCTCGGCGTAGAGTTCAAATCCAGCGGCCCGGGCGTCTGACCAGTTCAATAATGGGGTCGATAAAGGGGTCAGAGCCCAATAACGGGCTCTGACCCCTTTATTTACTGACCCCTTTATTTACTGACCCCTTTATTTACTGACCCCTTTATTTAACCCCTTTATTTAATTCTTTTTTTGCCCAGAAGTCGGCGTTCTTGATTCCCAGTGCCTCGGGATCGAACGTGTAGACCTTCACACCGGCATTCCTCTGCTTTTCATAGTCCGCGAGCGCCTTGAGGGCTGGCTTGCCCATAAAGAACAGGATGAGAATCGCGATGATGTTCAGCCAGGCCATCAGGCCAACGCCTATGTCGCCGAGTCCCCAGGCGAGGCTTGCCGTTCTGACGGCGCCGTAAAACACAGCGCTCATCATGACAACTTTCAGTATCACCATCTCGCCGGGCACCCGGAAATAGCGCCGCAGATAAGCGATATTGGTTTCCGCGATATAGTAGTAGGCGAGAACCGTAGTGAAGGCGAAAAAGAACAGCGCCATTGCGACAAACGGCTTGCCAACGCCGGGCATGATGCTTTCTACCGCGAGCTGTGTAAACGCCGCGCTCTCCGGATCTGTTGCTGCCGGAAGGTTCATGATAATGAAGCCACCATCACCTCCGTGAACGTTGTAGGCCCCGGTGATCAGGATCATGAACGCCGTTGCTGAACAAACGAACAAAGTGTCAACGTAGACGGAAAATGCCTGGACAAGTCCCTGTTGCGCCGGATGTTGTACCTCGGCTGCGGCTGCGGCGTGCGGCCCGGTTCCCTGGCCAGCCTCGTTTGAATAAACGCCTCGCTTGACGCCCCAGCCGATCGCAGCGCCGACGCCCGCCATCGGCGTAAACGCGTCTCCCACGATGAGTCCAATCACTCTCGGCAGTTCGCCGATGTTCATCAAAATAATAATAACGGCCGCGAGGATGTAGCCCAGCGCCATGAACGGGACTACGACCTGGGTTACGTGCGCTATTCGTTTGACGCCGCCGAAAATGATAAATCCGAACACGGTAACGACGAAAATTGCTGCCCCTAATTTCGTCGTGCTGATGTTGCCAAGGAAAGTCTCTATCGTTCCATGTGTTCCGAGGGCAATTTCGACACTGGTACTTATCGCGTTCGCCTGGACGGTCGGCAGCAGCATGCCACAGGCAAATATCGTCGAAACTGCGAAAATGCAGGCATACCACCGTTGCCCCATCGCCTTCTCGATATAGTAAGCGGGGCCGCCTCGGTACTGACCATTGTCTACTTCTTTATAAATTTGTCCGAGAGCCGCTTCGACATACGCCGTTGATGCGCCGAGAAACGCGACGACCCACATCCAGAAGACCGCACCGGGTCCTCCGAATCCGATCGCAGCTGCAACACCCGCAATGTTGCCGGTACCGACGCGCCCGGAAAGCGATACGGAAAGTGCCTGGAACGATGAGATACCTCGCGCGGTTTCCTTGCTGGAAAACAGCAGGCGAATCATTTCGCGAAACAATCGCAATTGCACGAACCGGGTCAGCACGGAGAAAAACAGCCCGGCGCCGAGCGCGAGATATATAAGCGCGGGGCTCCAGACCCAAGCATTGATATTACTGACAAGTTCTTGCATGAGCGGGTCCCGGAAAATCGTGTTATTTTTTCACAAAGTCGCCAGAGTCTACAGGAAACACGAGCGATCCCAAGCCTAGCGCAGCCATTCGACAACGGTTACGCCGATAAAACTGCCAGTGGCGTATCCGAAGGATCCAGCGAGAATGCCGGGAATCAGCAAGTCCTTCCACCCTTTCGCGGATGCAAGCGCAGGGGCGCTCGAGGGCCCACCAATGCAAACGGCGGATGCCATCGCGAGTTCTGCGAGATCGAGTTTCAGCAGCATGCCAATCCCGAACAGTACAACAAGGTGTACGACGATGATGATCGTCGCGTAGACGAACAGCACTGGCGCGATCTCAATCAGTTCCCAGACGTCGGCACTGGCACCGATACTTGCGAGAAAAATAAACATCATGACGTTGCCAGCTTCACTGTAACCCGACAGTTTTTTCATTTGGCCCGGAAGCAGACTGGCAATCGCCAACGCGATTGCAGTGATGACAAGAATGCCAAACTGAGGATATCCGGCAAGCGCCGCCAGCCAGTTACCCACTCCCGCAATAGCAAACGCGAGCGCAAGACTGGCCAGCAATCCGGCGATGTCGAGATCTGCTATACGATGCACGGGACCGTCAGAACCGACGTTCGTTACCTCGGCGTTGTCCATATGGTGAGTCGGATATCGCTTCGCCAACCAGCCAATACCAGGAATGAAAATAATGAGCAAAAAATGCAGATTGGTAATGACATTGTCGGCAGCGACGGCGGCGGCGAGCATGCTGCTTTCCTGCATTCCGGTCGCTTCCGCGACCGCAGCGAAATTCAGACTACCGCCGATGTACGTGCCGGTGAAAATGCCGGCGAGCTCAGCCTCCTTCGGCCCGAGGTCGAGTAATATCGCTCCAACCATTGCACCGGCGGCGACGGCGGCGCCACCGATTATAAATGCGATCAGCGTCGGGCCGGCTTCCCGGACAATCCGCTTCATATCCGCCTTGAAGAGAAGCAGCGGGATGGCGATGGGTACCAGGTATTCCCATACCACGTCATAGACCGGCGCCGATGTTGGAATAATTCTAAGGTTGGCCAACACGATCGCGAGTGTAATCAGCAACATTACCCCAGAATATTTTCTGCCCCAGGGGAATCGTTCACACCACAAACCGAACGCCGCGATAGCGATTAATACGGCCCAAAGCGCGAAGTGCTGGTCGGGGCCAACGAGCGGCAGTGTCATTGGTCGCTCCTAATCGATAATTGCGGCATGAACCAAGCGATGCATCATGTCCCTGTAATACGGTTCGTTCCACGGCAAATATTGAGTCATCATAATGACCACAAGTTCTTCTTCCGGGTCGATCCAGAAAAGCGTCGTGGCGAGCCCACCCCAGAAGTACTCGCCCCTGCTGACCGGGTAAGAAACCGCCGATTCGTTCTCGATGACCGCAAAATTCAGGCCAAATCCGGCTCCGCTAAACGGCAGTTGTGCAGGTGTAGCACCCAGGCGATTAGCGGTCATCAAGTCAACAGTTCGTGGGGACAGGTAACGTTTGCCGTCAAATTCGCCGCCATTCAAGAGCATCTGGCTGAATCGCCAATAGTCGTCGGCCGTTGATATCAGCTGGCCACCGCCGCTGAAGCGTCCCGGTGGGCGCAAGTGCCTGTCCGCAAGCGCGCCTTCGAATTTCACTCGGACGTGCTCTGTGTCATGCGTATAAATATTGGCGAGCAGCGGCGCCTCCTCCGGTGGCACCCAGGCCAAGGTCTGATCCATGCCGAGCGGCTCGAATAAGCGCCGCCGCAGAAAGTCTCCAACATCCATCCCCGTCCATTTCTCGATCAGGTAACCCTGGACATCAACAGCGACGCTATACACCCAGCGCTGTCCTGGCTGGTACAAAAGAGGAGTTCTCGCGAGTTTACCGATCAGATCCTGCATCGAATCGTCGCTGTTCCCGATATTTCTTTCGACATACATCCTATCGACACGTGTGTCACCAAAAATACCGTAAGTAAACCCGGCTGTGTGTTGCATCAGGTCATGAATCGTCGGTTCGCGATCGGGGCTCTCGAGAATCATATTGCCATCACTGTCGACGCCGGCATAAACCTGCAGGTTTTCAAATTCGGGAATATGCATCGACAGGGGATCGGACAATGAAAACCTGCCCTCCTCGTACAGCATCATCATCGCAACGCCAACGACAGGCTTGGTCATCGAATAGATTCGAAATAATGTGTCGTCTGTAATCGGTGATTTGTCCTCGACGCTGGCATAGCCGAGATTCTCAAACATGACCACCTGGCCGCGGCGCGCGACCAGCACCTGAATACCACCAGTGGACTCTTCGTCCAGTACCTGCTGAAGACGGTCCTTGAGTGCCAGTAGTCGTTCGGATGACATTCCGACGTCTTCTGCCGGAATGACTTTGACTGGTGCGGCAAGCAGGAACGAGGGCCAGGTAAGAGCGGTAAAAAGGACTGCTAAAAGCGACAGGTTCTTTTTCATTTTATGCCTCGCTTCCTGGAAATATTCGACTTTTCAGGGCGCTGTCGACCCTCCGGATAATGGCAGAATTCTTCCGCCCTCGCCGAATTCTATGCCTGACTGCCGGAAATCCTCGTTGGTCAGGTCCCGTATCAGGTGGTGCGCCCGATTTCGAGAATCAATCGAAGGACCATCCGGGCGCAACTGTATTGTCGAGTGAATCTGACCATCGATGAATTCACCATCACCATTTAGCGTAACGACGAGAATCGGCGCAACGCCCTTGATTCCTTCCACGCTGATACCGTAGTAGGTCGCGAAATTTCCCAGGCTGTAAGCGATAAGGCGGCCATTGTAGTTTTCCATGGCACGCACAACGTGCGGCCCGTGTCCGATCACCAGGTCTGCGCCGGCATCGACTACCATTCGGGAGAACAGGACGACGTCACCGCGCGGTTCGCCAAAATATTCTTCCTCGGCGAACGGAACGTGAGTTACGTCGCGCCCTTCAGCTCCACCATGAAAAGAGACGACTACGATGTCGTGACTGGTCGCGTGCTGTTCAACGATCGTTCTGGCCAACTCGTAATCGAGCATCATGTTTGAATTCTTGGTAACAGCGAAAGCGAGTACGGCCACGTCAAGCCCGTTGATATTCATCGACGCAAAATCGCCTTCGAGACCAGAATGGTGCAGTCCGGCAGCGGCTATCGTCTGCATGCTTGCGAGCCGCCCCTCGTCCCCAAAATCTCTTGCATGGTTATTGGCCAGGCTCAACACGTCGAAACCGGCTGCCTTGAAGTGCTCGATGTAGCGCGACGGTGAGCGAAACAGGTAGCAGGCATTCGGGTTGGTGCATTTTTTACCCGGTTCGCCGCCGTCGACCAGCACGCCCTCAAGATTGCCAAACGCCATATCCGCAGCCGAAAGAACAGGTGTGACCGCCGACAGAAAACTGACGCCATCATCGTCCGGCAGGTGGTTCTCCGGATAATCGGTGCCAAGCATCATGTCGCCGACGGCTGCAATGCTTATTCTTTTTGTCGAAAGATCCGGCCTGATAACCGGGGGCGGTGACGGCTCCGGCTCCGGAGCTGTTCCGTGTGGCGCCGTCGCTGCCGGGGGCGACTCGGGCAATGGGGGTGGCGTGGCGCAGCCCGCCATTATTAATAAGAGTATGACGATTAAACGGCGAATCGTCTTATTCGCCAAGCCGGATGCGCAATACGTCGATATCGGCCTGTCTTAGCTGGCTGCGAATACGGTTAAGTCGATCCAGATTGTCGATCGGGCCAATACGAACACGATGATAGGTCTTGTCATCAATCGCGACCCGCTGAATGGTGGATTCGATGCCCAAAAGTGCGAGCTGGGCGCGTCGCCGATCAGCGTCCTTGAGCTCACCGAACGAGCCAGCCTGTAAAACATACAGACCCGGGTCTTGCACGACGTCGACAGCTCGGTCCCGGCGGACGTCCGATTCTTCTTCAGGAATCACGACTTCGAATTTCGGCAGCATGTCATAGAACGTAAATCGGCTTTCAGCCGCTTTCGCCTCTACCGCCTCCGCCTCTACCGATTCCTGTTCAATTGTTGAGTCCATGCTTGCAGGTTGCTGTGCTACCGGTTGCGGCAATTGTCTTACGCCCACGTCCTTTTTGTAGATTGCGAACGCCACCGACAAACCGATGGCCAGGCCAAACAGCATCCACATCCACCCCGGATACTCAGCTTCCCGGTTATTTCTACTCTGCGTGCGCGCTCGCTTTCGTTTGGCCATGGGATTACATCGCATCCGGTGCTGACACGCCGATGATGCCAAGTCCGCTGGCGATCACCGCGCGGGTCGCATCTATCAATGCAAGCCTCGCGTTGCGGAGGTCATGATCGTCGACAATAAACTGGTGCGCGTTGTAATAAGAGTGCAGGTCGTTCGCGAGATCACGCAGGTAATGAACCAGGTGTTGCGGTGCCCGATTGTTCGCGGCCAGTTCGATAATTTCCGGATAGCGAGTCAGGGAGGACATGAGGGCCTTTTCGTGTGTCTCGGTAAGTTTATCAAATGCTGCAACTCCTCTGGGCTGCTCATACTCCAGAGACTTTTCCGCAAGTTGTCGGAATACGCTGGCGACACGTGCGTGGGCGTATTGAATATAGTAAACCGGGTTTTCGTTCGAACGGCTCTTGGCAAGCTCCATATCGAAATCAAGATGTTGGTCATTTGAGCGCATGACATAGAAAAATCTTGCCGCGTCGTTTCCGACTTCTTCGCGTAGCTGCCGCAAGGTTACGAACTCGCCCGACCGCGTCGACATCTGCATTTTTTCGCCGGCACGATAAAGTGTAACGAACTGAACGAGCTCGACCTCAAGGCAGTCGGCGGCGTAACCCATCGACTGCAGTCCCGCCCTGACGCGAGCAATATAACCGTGATGATCCGAGCCCAGAATGTCGATCAGATGATCGTATCCACGTTCACGCTTGCCATAGTGGTAGGCGATATCAGATGCGAAGTAGGTTTTCTTTCCGTTCTCACGAACAACGACGCGATCCTTCTCATCGCCAAAATCGGCAGCTCGAAACCATGTTGCGCCATCTTTCTGATACAGCATGTTCCGTTTTTTCAGAACCGCCAGCGCGTCATCGATCAGATTGTCATCGGTCAGGCTCTGCTCGGAGAACCATCTGTCGAAAACCACGCCGAATCCGGACAGGTCGTCTTTTATGTCATCAAGAATCGATTCGAGCGACTGGCGGCGAATTCTGCCAAATTCGTCGGTGCCAAGCATGCTTTCCGCACCTTCAATCAACCCGCTGATAATCTCCTCCTTGTCGCCTTCCGGAAGATTGCCGAACAGGTCCGACGCCACTAATTTGGAGATGTCTTCGGTAATCGCGGCAGCGATTTCGCGAATGTACTCGCCCTTGTACCCCGCCTCCGGAAATTGAATTGTGTCGCCCCGCGCCTCGAGCATGCGGAGCAGGACGCTGATGCCAAGGATATCCATCTGCCGGCCTGCGTCATTCACGTAATACTCGCGGTCGACCACATACCCGGCAGCTTCGAGAAGATTGCCAAGTGTCGCACCATAGGAAGCATGCCTGCCGTGACCAACATGCAGCGGTCCGGTGGGGTTTGCGGAGACAAACTCGAGCAGAATCCGGGGTGTCGTCCTGGTCGCCTGCCTTCCGTAGTTTTCGCCGTCGCGAAGAACGTGCGCAAGCTCACGATTGAAAGCGGCCGGACTGACGTGGAAGTTGATAAAACCGGGCCCCGCGATCTCAATCTTGTCGATCAATTCGCTGCCTGGCGTAGCGGCAATAACCGATTGTGCAATCTCACGGGGATTGCGTCCGACCGACTTGGCGAGGCGCATCGCGATGTTGGTTGTGAAATCCCCATGACGGGAGTCGCGAGTTCGTTCGACAGTCGCATGAACAGACGCGATTTCCGGCGCGTCCGAGAATTCGGGCAGGCTGCGAATGGCCTGCTCCAGGAGTATTGCGATTTCGTTTTTCAATTGTGCTTATCCAGAGAATTGGCGGCTATCTTAACGTCGATTCAGAAAAGCTCAATTGGATCGACATCAATGGACCATCTTACCCGTCGAGCCTCCGTGCTGCTCTCCAGCGAAGGCCGGAGGGACGTGAGCACCTGGTGCAGAACCCCACGTTGTCGACTCTGCAAGAGAAGTTGCGCTCTGAATCGCCCCGCCTTGCGTTCCATCGGCGCACTGACCGGACCCAGTATACGTACTCCATCGATACCTGTGGCATCGGCAAGTTTACGCGCCCGAGTCAGGAATCGATGTGCGTCTTCCCGACTCGTCGCCGCTGCGCGAATGAGGGCGAGTCGCGAAAATGGCGGCCATCCTGCGCTCTCTCTTTCAACCAGTGCGCTCCGGGCGACTTTCGGATACCCGCCGTTAAACAGTTCGCTCCAGAACGGATGATCAGGGAAGGCCGTCTGAATAATGACTTCGCCTTGTCGTTCCTCTCTTCCGGCGCGACCGCCAACCTGCACCAGGCTTTGGGCCAGGCGTTCGCCGCCACGAAAGTCAGTGCTGAAAAGACCCTGATCGGCATTGACCACGACGACCAGGGTCAGCTTGGGAAAATGATGACCTTTTGACAGCATCTGCGTGCCGATCAGGATGCGGGTTTCGCCGGACGTCGCCATCGTTAGCGCCTTGCTCATGGTTCCCTTGAGTCGGGTACTGTCACTGTCAATGCGGGTGATGACTTCATTGGGAAAATAGCTGCGAAGGGCGTCCTCCAGCCGCTCCGTGCCATGGCCGAGGGGTCGGCACGGCGAGCCACAATCAGCGCAGTCGGAATCGATTCGGCGTTGTGCACCACAATGATGGCACTTCAGCAAATTGCTGGCGGCGTGTACCGTCATGCGCGAGTCGCAACGTGTGCATTCGGCAATATTGCCGCAACCCGAGCAAATCAATGTTGGCGCGAATCCCCGGCGATTGAGGAAAATCAGAATCTGGCCATCGTGCGAAATGGTCTTTGTAATCGAATCGACGACCGGTTGGCTCAAGCCATCATAGGCATCATGTTTGGCCAGGTCGACGAGCCGCATCATTGGCGGCACGGCCTTGCCGGCCCGAGTTGGCAGCCGTACCAGGTTGTAGGCGCCATCATCGCAGCGCTGCAAAGTTTCCAAAGAAGGTGTCGCCGACCCGAGCACCACCGGAATACCAAGCTTTTTGGCCCTGACTACGGCAAGGTCGCGTGCCGAATATCGCAACCCTTCCTGCTGTTTCAACGAACCGTCGTGCTCCTCGTCAATGATAATAAGACCTGGATTTTTCAACGGTATAAAAATTGCCGATCGCGTACCGAGAATCAGACCCGCACGTCCACTCTCTGCTGCCCGCCACGTTGCCAACCGTGCGAGGTCGGTCAGGCCCGAATGCATCAGCACCGGCTCCAGGCCAAGGCGTCTTCGAAAACGCGATACGAGTTGTGGTGTCAGACCGATCTCAGGAACGACAACGAGTACCTGTCGACCGGCCTTGAGTTCGTCCTGAATAAGGTGCAGATAAACTTCCGTTTTGCCACTGCCGGTTACACCGTCAATCACGCTGGAGTGGAAACCCGCCGCTCCGCGAATGGATTTAAGAGCGCTTTTCTGATCTGCGTTCAGGGTCGGCCCGATTTCCTGTTCGACATTTGCCAACCTGTCCGCCCGACTCTCATCGTCAGTCGTTTCGAATTCTTCGAGCAGCGATTTCCGGATCAGGCTCGCACGAATCGGCCGCCAGCCGGGCATAGTCTCATCGAGTTCGGTGAAAGACAGAGATTCAGCATCTTGCAGTAACGCCAGAAGCTCAGCCTGACGCCTGGCACGTTTGCGCAGCAAATTGAGATCGGTTCGTGCGCCCTCGGGAGTAACCGAGACCTTTCGGACCAACGAGTCCCGAGCCTTGCCTTGCCGGAGCAACATAGGTAACGCGGCTGCGACAACCTCACCGATCGGGTGATGGTAATAGGCGCTGGTAAATCGAATCAGCCAAAGATCGATTTCAGACAAAAGCGGGTTTTCATCGAGCACGGCCTTCGCATGTTTCAATTTTTCTATTGGCAGGTCTGAATCGCCGGAGATCTCCATAACCATGCCAATCTGCGTCCGCCGACCAAATGGCACACTGACCCTGCAACCGGGGGGGACGTGACCGGGAGACGGGGCAAGGTAGTCAAACAGACGCGACAACGGCACATTGATCGCCACCCGGAGGATCTGTCCGTGGCTCACCGCCGGTCAACTTTGACGCAGTGCATACTATTTTCTTTCATAAAAACAATTACTTACAATCCAGTTGTCTGCACGCAGCATGGCTCTGAATACACCATAATGCCGCCGATATTTATTCCGGGGTCTGTCAACCCGGAACCTCGCGGGACGTTAAATAGTCATGATTCCCGAAAGGGAGTCAAGGCAAAAAGTGATTGAGACGGATCTCACGAGATTCCAGACGGGCAAGGATGACGAATGAATGCTTACACTGCCAGTTTTGCGGTATCTTGCTTCGCTGAAGACCAGACGGGAGTCGATACACTGCAACGCGAGGCCAAGCTTAATCGGTTTTTCGCCGACGTCGAAAGGCGTGCTCTCCGGATTGCGGAGATCAGTATTCGTGATCGCGACGAAGCGCTCGACCTGGTACAGGATGCAATGATCAGGCTGGCACGCAAGTACGCAGATCGTCATGAGGACGAGTGGACCCCGCTTTTTTACCGAATCCTGCAGAACAGGATTCGGGACTGGCAGCGCCGGTCCGCAGTCCGCAATCGGGTCATGGTGTTTTTCGGTCGCGGCAACGAAGACGATGAATATGACCCTGTCGCGGCGGCACCGGATCTGGCGGGACGGGCGCCGGACGAGGAGCTGCAAAACCTTGAGGCGATGGTAAGTCTGGAGAGAGCGCTGGCTGCGCTGCCCGGACGCCAGCGAGAGGCATTCATGCTGAGAACTTTTGAAGGACTGGATGTAGCAGGTACAGCAGCGGCTATGGGATGCGGTGAGGGGAGTGTCAAAACTCACTACTCCCGCGCGGTGCACAGCTTGCGCGAAACATTGGGAGAACACTGGCAATGAACGAGCGGAAAAACGACGTACCGAACGACGCGTTTGCAGGAAAGGCAAAACGATTGTTTGACGAAAGCGTTGCGAACCTGGACGGTGAAACGCGTTCGAAGCTCAATCGCGGGCGCCAGGCAGTGTTGGCCGAACTGCAATCAGGAACCGGCCGATGGATGCAGTGGGCACCTGCCGGCGGTCTGGCGGCGGCGGCGGTTGTAGCCCTGGTTGTCTGGAGCAGCAATCCCTCGATCAGCGAACTGGCTACACCGGAAGTTGCCTCTGATATGGAGATTCTGCTCACGGAAGATAGCCTGGAAATGCTGGAAGATCTGGAGTTCTACAGTTGGATGGAATTCGACGGTGAAGCGACTGAAACACAAGGGCCGACGAACAATGTCGGATAGCAGAACGCAGACAGAGGCCGGTCTGAAGGTCGCCTTGATTTGCGGATTGCTTGGCGGCAGCGGTGTCGCCCTGTCGGACGAGCCGGAAATTCCCGACCTGGCTCTTCTGGAATACCTCGGAAGCTGGGAAGGGTCAGATGAGGACTGGGTGCTCTTTTCTTTAGATGAAAATGCAACCGAATCCGATGACGAAAGTAGTGAAACCGATCCTGCATCACAGGAAAAGAATGTGGCGGAGTTGGACGATGAAAACTAGATATCTGATAAACGCAATTGTAGTGTTGTTCCTGATGTCAGCCGGCGCGGTTGCACAGGAGGACGTCTCGAGTTGGGACAGCCTGTCTGATCAACAACAAAAAACGCTGGCACCTTACATGGAGAGCTGGGAGTCATTGCCGGCTGAAAGGCGGGCAAGACTTGCCGAGGGTGCAAGCCGCTGGACTGAAATGAATTCAGATGAGCGTGCGGCAGCCCGGGAACGTTTTAGCGACTGGCGAAACCTAAGTGACGAACAGCGAAGCGCAATTCGTGATCGTTACCAGGATTTCCAAAATTTGCCGCCGCGAGAAAAAGCGCGGATTCGTGACAACTATCGGCGCTACAGGCAATTGCCGGCAGATCGCCGGCAACAGCTGCGCGATCGTTTTCGTGACATGTCGCCCGACCAGAGGCAAAAGATCAGAGACCAGCTGAGACAACGACAGCAGCAGGTAAGGCCCAGATCGAATGCTCGGCCCGGTTAACAACGTCAAAGGCTCTGCAAGGGGCCTTTTTCTTGTCGGGAGTCAGGAATCGAAAGCATCTTGCAATTGCCAATGCGTACGGCAAACTATCACCCACGACAGAGGGTCGACTAATGTTGTACGGAACCGCGTCAAATCTCTCTCAACAGGTCTTACGGACCGATGTTGCGGGGATGCCGCTCGAATGGATTGACTATCGAGAGGCCGTTCGCCTGTATCACAATGAGCAGGTAGCGTATGCGTGCGGAACACGACTTTACACTGTGTTTGGCGGATACAGCGCGGCCGGTGGCCATCGAAGCCGGGTCGACGTGAGTTCGATCATCGCGACCGAAGGGACAAGCCGGGGTCTGATCTATGTTCGGGACCAGTATGTGCCACCTCTCAATAACCGAACACTTTTCAAGCGCGACGGCAATCTCTGTCTTTACTGTGCAATCCGATTTCAAACCCGCGATCTCACGCGTGACCACATCACGCCGTTATCCCAGGGCGGCGGGGATGTCTGGAATAACGTCGCCGCGGCGTGTCGCAGGTGCAATAATCACAAAGGTGGTCGAACGCCTGAGCAGGCATCGATGCAACTTATCGCGGTCCCGTTTACGCCGACATATGCGGAGTACATCTACCTTAAAGGCCGTCGCGTCCTCACCGATCAGATGCAATACCTGTTGGCACACATCCCGCGGTCGAGTCCGATTCACGCACGGCTAACAGGTCACCTGTCGGAAAACGAAACGATTTTCGATGAAATTTAAGAAGGTCTCGGCACTCGGGCACCAATGCAGTACCTGATAGACGCCAGTGTCTATGTCTTCCGGGCTTACTACTCAATGCCTGATGACATGGTCGATGGTGACGGTAATCCTGTAAATGCACTTTATGGATTTTGCCGATTTCTTGGCGATTTCATGGAGCAGGTGAAACCGGAGCATGTCGCCGTACTGTTTGATGAAAGTTTGTCTAAATCTTTTCGCAACGAAATATATCCGGCATACAAAGCCAATCGGGATCCGGCGCCACCGGAGCTGAAGCGCCAGTTTGGACAATGCCGTCGATTTACCCGGGCACTGGGATTGATGGAGAGCTCGCATCCGAGATATGAGGCCGATGATCTGATTGGCACGCTGGTCGCCGAAGGGCGTCGAAATGGCATGCCGTCGACTGTCGTCACGCGCGACAAAGATCTTGCCCAACTAATCGACAGAAATGACGTGTTCTGGGATTTTGCAGGACGAGGAAAAATAGGATACGAAGACATTCCGGACTACTTCGGTGTACGGCCAGAGCAGATTGCTGATTTCCTGGCTTTGGCTGGCGACGCAGTCGACAACATCAAAGGAGTGCCGGGCGTCGGGAAGAAAACTGCAGTCGCCCTGTTGCAGCACTTTGGATCCATGGAAATTCTTTATGACAGTCTCGACTCAGTGCACGAGGTCAATGTGCGCGGTGCCAAGACGCTCGCACTGAAACTCGAGACCCACAAGGAGGACGCGCTGCTGGCGCGCAGGCTGACTGGCATTGCCTGCGATGCACCGATCGAACGCCCTCATACCGGGCTTCGCCCGGTTGCGCCGGATCTCGGTAATATCAACGCGCTCTTCGACGAGACGGGGATCGGGATGGCGCTTCGACGCCAGGCCCAGCGGGTGGCCGATCTCTTGTAGAGATAGCGGGCTATAATTAGGCTATGCCCCAATGGCAAAAACTGTTTACCGCACTTCGAGAGCACGATATTCGCGTGTCCGTCAGTGATATGCCGCGCCCGGTTGGCGGCGGTGGCATCAGTTCGGCCTGGCGCGCCCGGGCGGAAAACCAGCCAGTCTTTCTCAAGACGGGGCCACTCAGTTCCCTGGAAATGTTTCTGGCCGAGGCCGATGGGCTGAAAGAGCTCGCCCAGGCCAAAGCCATTCGTGTGCCGAAGGTCCTCGGATGTGTCTATTCCAGGACAGAAAGCCTGTTGGCCATGGAATGGATCGATTTTCAGCTCGCATCAGAGAGCACCGAGTGGATGCTCGGCAGGAACCTTGCGAAACTGCATCGGTATTCTGCGGACAGGTTTGGCTGGCGGCGTGACAACACGATAGGACCAACACGGCAGCGTAACGGGTGGAGTGATGACTGGGTCCGGTTTTATAAGGAGAACCGGCTCGCGTTCCAGCTGGAGCTTGCTGCAGAGAATGGATTCCGGGGCGACCTGCAATTGCTGGGGATGCGCCTGCTCGATAACATCGGCCACTATTTCAGTGACTACTGGCCCGAGGCATCACTGTTGCACGGCGATCTATGGGGCGGCAACTGGGCTGCGGCCGATAGTACGCCGGTTATCTTCGACCCCGCGGTTTACTATGGCGACAGAGAGTCAGATATCGCGATGACAAAGCTGTTTGGCGGTTTCGGTCCCGCGTTCTACGAAGCCTACGAAGAGGCCTGGCCGATGTCTGCCGGTCACGAGCGACGAGAGCGTCTGTATCAGCTCTATCATGTGCTCAATCATCTCAATATATTTGGCGCAACGTACCTCGCGCGTGCAGAACGAATGTTGCAGGAAATGACTTAGTTGCTTTCTGATCAATCATTTTGTGGTTGTGCTGGCGGAACTTCGTCAAGTTCGGCGACCTCGTAAAGCTCCCCAAGGAAATCTTCTGCAAACAGGTAGAGGGTTGTTCCCTCCGGCGCGGTAATCGACATAAACGCACCTTCGAAACCCGGATACTCCTTGTGTATGAACCCGCTCTTCGCAAGGGCGATCCAGACCGCCTCGCGATCCTCGCAGCGAAAACAGAGTGACGGGCCTGTCAGGGCGATGCTCTCGCTCAAACCCAGCGGCATTCCGCCCGCGTTGAAGCGCATGTGCGTCGTCGGCTCTTCCCGCATGCGTAACAGTTCCGGCGCAAGCGGTGCCCAGAACAGCCCGGCTCGCAAGGTATCGCGAACCGGTAACGTGGTTTCAAACCAGTGGCCACAAAGCGAATTTCGCATGTCATCGTGTGGTTTCGAAAACGTACGCGCCTCGATCATTGTGACCAGGTGGCCATCGTGGTCCACGAATCCGAGTTCGTTAAACGACTCATCGTCGATTTTCAGGTATTCAAATTCGAAACGATGGTCGGTCATTGACCGGGCTTCTTTGGCCACTTCATGATGGACGAAGGTAAGTGCAGGACCGGCAAATTCCCGATCGTGCAATCCGATACAGAGCTCGCCATCGCTGACGACAGCGTACCGGTAAGGCCAGACGTCGCGGCTGTTCAGCTCATGGAATCCGAGTGATTTGTAAAAACCCAGCGACTCCAGGATATCCGGCGCCGGGACGCTGAATTCGAGATACCGCCCTAACAACTCGCACCCATCTCGCGCGCGCGCCGCAGGGTATTGGCCAGTTGACGGGAAGTTTCTGACGGGTTTCGATCGGTGGACGCTTCCGGCCAGCCGCCGACGTGTTTTTCGACAAGGCCACCGAGAAAAGTCACGTGGTCATCCCGGACGTTAAGCGCGGGAATGTAGCGAAGGTCGCCACCGCCGGATGCGGAAAACAGAGCCGCATTTTGTAATTCTATTTCCTCGAGCGTTTCCAGGCAGTCAACGGCGAATCCCGGGCAAACGACGTCGATGTTGCCATTTTTGTCACGCCCCCACTGCCGAAGCGTTTCATCCGTATAAGGCTCAAGCCACTTTTCGCGACCCACTCTCGATTGAAAAGCCAGTTGCCACTGGTCGTCGCTGAGTTCCAGTGCCTGCGCCAACAGCCGTCCGGTTTTCTGACACTGACAATGATAAGGATCGCCGCTGGCAAGTGTGCGTTGCGGCACCCCGTGAAACGACATGAGTAATCGTTCACCACGTCCTCGTACACTCCAGAATTCACGTACGCTCGCCGCCAGGGCTGCGATGTAATTTGCGTGATCGTGATAGTGGCTGATAAAACGCAATTCCGGCACCCATCGGCACGTCGAAAGCTCCCGCGTCACCGCATCAAAAACCGAGGCAGTTGTCGTGCCGGAATACTGAGGATAGAGGGGCAAAACGATAAGTCGCCGAACTTGCTGCTCATGCATCTTTTGCAACGCGAGCGGGATGGACGGATTGCCGTATGACATGGCAAGTTCGACACAAACCGAGCCGTCCAGCCTTTCCGTCAAAAGCCTCTGTAGTGCAACGGCGATATTCATGGAATGAACGAGTAGCGGAGAACCCGGCTCGGTCCAGATTTTTCGATACGCCGCAGCCGATCGCCGGGGTCGCGTTCGAAGTATGTAGCCGTGTAGTACCGGTAGCCAGATCAGTCTCGGAAGTTCGACAACTCGCGGATCGGACAGAAATTCGCTCAAAAAACGTCGCACGGCGACCGGTGTTGGTGCATCCGGTGTCCCAAGGTTGACCAGGAGGACGCCGAGCGACTCCGGCAGCCCATGTTCGAAATTCGGTGTAGATTTGTATTGCGGCATAAAATCCAGCAAAGGCAGCCATGTCGCGTAAGTGTTTGACGCACAGTACTAAATTGGCGGGACGCATGCCACTAATGACGTATTATTGTTGGAATCGAACAGGGAGCAGACCAGTGCCTGATAAGCCGCGACAATTAAATGGAAACAGGGGTGCGGAACAATGGACACTGATTCGCAACATTGCTGTCTTGCAGATGAAACTCATTGTGGATGGCGTAAGGGACGTGGTCCTCGTGCCGGTTTCTCTCTTCGCCGGAATCGTTAGCCTTGCAAAGTCCGATTGCAGCGCCGGCAATGAGTTTTATCGGGTGATGCGGCTGGGTAAAAAAAGTGAGCGCTGGATTAACCTGTTCGGTGCCGCCGACCTGCTGCCGGAGTCCCGGCCGGACAAAGTGAAATTTCCCGATGGGGATATCGACGCGATGGTCAGTCGGGTCGAGAATTTTGTGATCGACGAATATCGAAAAGGTGGCGTTACCAAACAGGCGAAAGAACGTCTGGACAAGGCAATTGCGTCGTTACACAAACTCGCATTGGGAAAGCGCCGGCAGGAATCCAGCGAAGATTGACAATCGTGAACGACGTTAGTGGTCTTTTGAAAATACGACTCCCGATTACTAAATCTGTTTTTGCACGTTCCGGCCGCTGATCAGATCGTCAATGCTCGGCGGTGGATGGTCCGGTCCCATGCGCCCGTCTTTGAGTCGGGCAATGTAATCTTTGTAGGCTCGTATGGCCTGGTAGCCGAATATCCAGCAAATGGGCAAATTCGCATAGATGATGACGCCCAGACCGATGCCGGTCATATTATCGAGATCAGCGCTGGTCTTGATGTGCCCCAGCGTCGCGACGAAGGTCAAAGAGCAATAGATCAGGCGATAAGGCATCGCGCTCTTGCTGCCCATCATGTAAATGGCGCCCTGCTCACCGTAATAACCCCACGCGATGATCGTCGATATCGCGAATAGCCAGGAGGCAATTGTGATCAACCACTTTCCGAGTCCTGGCGCGACCGAGTCAAACGCTTTCGCTGTTAACGTTGCGCCCACGTAATCCTGGTAAAAACCCCCACCGATGATTTGCGGTTCAATATCACTGTCAAACGGCTGCCACGTCGCCACATAGCCGTTGCCTGTTGAGGATACGCTCCCATTGACCCGATGAAACTCCTGGCCTGTGGCCGGATTTTCGCCAGCTCTGACGATCATCAACACGGGTTCCTGGTCCTGCCACTCCCCGGCGCCAAGTTTTGTATCCGGATAATCCCAGTTGGTCCCATTTTGAATCGGTTGTGGAATTTCACTGAAGGCGACATCGGGGGCGCGGCTCCAGATTCCGGTCGATAGAATGATCAGGGCCGTGAATGTGCAAACCACAATCGTGTCGATGAACGGCTCCATGCCGCCCACGAGGCCTTCGCGGACAGGTTCATTGGTCTTGGCGGCAGCATGCGCAATCGCTGATGAGCCCTGTCCCGCCTCGTTTGAGAAAATTGCACGCTTCATGCCAAACAGAAAAGCAGAAGCGACTGTGCCACCGACGAATGCGCCTGTTGCCTCCGTCGGCGTAAATGCGGAGGTGATAATCAGGGCGAGCAGTTCCGGAATCTGGCCAAAGTTGGCGAAGAGAACGTAGAAGCCGGCGACGACGTAAATCAGCACCATTCCCGGAACGAGCATGCCGGCGACTTTGCCAATACGTTTGATACCACCGATGAGTACCGCGCCGACAATGACAGTAAGAATGGCGCCAGTGATCCATCCCGAGACACCAAAATATTCGTTGGTGATGTCGGCGACGTTCCAGGCCTGGAACATATTGCCGCCGGTTCCCGAAGACATCATCACGCAAAACGAAAAAAGAAACGCGAGAACGGTGCCGAGCCAACCAAGTTTGGGCTTCATCTTCTTGAGTGCGCTGCCCGCGACCCACATCGGTCCACCGTGAGGATTATCAGGATCGTCCGTATTTCGGTAGAGCATCGACAACGTAACTTCGACGAACTTGATAGCCATGCCGAGGAAACCGACTATCCACATCCAGAATATTGCACCAGGCCCGCCCAACGTGATGGCGAGCGCGACACCTCCAATATTTCCAAGCCCGACTGTTCCTGACAATGCTGCGGACAAGGCCTGGAAATGATTGATGGCACCCGGATCGTTGGCGTCGTCGTAGACTCCACTGACGACTCGAGGGCCGTGCGTCAGCGCACGGAACTGGCAGAACCCGCTCCAAACCGTAAACAGAACGCCGGTGCCGGCGATAATGAGAATCCACGTCTCATTCCAGAGAACCGCATTGATCGTCGCGAGTGTCTGGCTCAGGTCGTCCATGTTATTCCCCGGTTGCTGGCTTGTTTTTGGATCTAGTTGCGAACCATCATGTCGACCGCCCTGTTGCCGTGCAAGGTCGACCCCGCAATTGGTGAGAACCCGACGATCGGGTCCGTCGAGCTAATGCTGCTACGCGGCTTCCAGAATCGCTGTGACGCCCATGCCACCAGCCGTACAAACGGATACGAGGCCGCGCCCACTACCCTTCTCATGCAACAACTTGGCCATTGTCGCAATGACCCGCGCGCCAGTGGCGGCAAACGGGTGTCCGATCGCAATGCTGCCGCCCTTAACGTTTAGTTTTGAGAGATCGATAGGGCCCATCGCCTGGTTCCTGCCCAGTCGATTGCGGCAGAACGCCTCTGACTGCCACGCGACCAGCGTCGCGATGGTTTGCGCCGCGAATGCCTCATGAATCTCGTAGTAATCGAAGTCCTGCAAACTGAGCCCGGCGTCTTTCAGCATTTCCGAAACCGCATACACCGGTGCCATTAACAAGCCGTCGTCGTTGATGAAGTTAACGGCTGCGACTTTGCAATGAGTCAGGTATGCAATGACCGGTACGTTTTTCAGCTCTGCCCAGGCTTCCGACGCGAGCAGCACAGCCGCCGCACCATCCGTCAGTGGCGTGCTGTTGCCGGCGGTCAGCGTGCCGGATTCACTCTTGTCAAAAACCGGCTTGAGTTTCTTTAATTTCTCAAACGTGGTGTCCCTGCGAATATTGTTATCTTCTTCGGCTTCCATGAACGGAGCGATGAGATCCTCATAAAAACCGGCATCATATGCAGCGGCAGCCTTAATGTGGCTGGACAATGCCAACTGGTCCTGGTGATCCCGGGAAACCTCAAATTCTTTTGCAGTGATCTCCATGCTCTCACCCATGGAGAGACCGGTGCGCGGTTCCGTCACGCCGGGAAGCTCCGGTGCGAAGTGACCCGGACGAAGTCCGAACCAGGGAGTCAACTTGTTCAAAAACGATCGCCCCCGATGACTGCGAAGCAATATCGACCGAAAGCGGTCATTGAAAACGATTGGCGCATCGCTGATGGAGTCGGTGCCGCCGGCGATGCCCGAATCGATCTGGCCGAGTGCGATCTTGTTGGCAATATTGATGCAGGCTTCAATGCTGGTGCCGCAGGCACGCTGCATGTCGACCGCGGGCGTGCGCAATGAAAGGCCAGAACCGATGACGGATTCCCGGGCCAGATTCCAGTCCCTGGAATGCTTGATAACAGCGCCGAGAGCAACGTCCCCGATGACCTGCCCCTTGAGATCGTATTTTCCCACCAGGGCCGTTAACGTGGCCGTCATCATCTCCAGGTTCGAGTTATTCGCATAAACGGAATTCGCTCTGCAAAAAGGAATTCTGATCCCGCCGACGACAGCAACTCGTCTCGCCTTACCGTCATGCAACATATCTGTCTCCATACAGATGCCGATGCCACGGCAACTTTACACCATAGCTGGACGGATGGTTAAGCGCTTCGTGATAGAGTCGGCAGAATTCGATATCTGGCTTGGCAATCACTGTGTTCGGATCGTTTGATAAATGGCTTGAAGAGGCCCGGGCGTTGTTACGTTTAGCGGGTCCGCTTATCGTGAATAACCTGTCGATCGCGGGTATGCAGTTTGCCGATGCGGTAATGGCCGGCCGACTTGGCGCCGAGTCACTGGCAGCCGTAGCGGTTGGAGGCAGCGTCTGGTTTCTCGGATTTACCGTCTGTTTGGGCCTGATGATGTCGATCTCACCAATCGCGGCCCGATTTTATGGCGCTGGTCGGCCGGAAATGATCGGTCGCTATACCCGGCAGGGACTTTGGCTGGCGATGGTGCTTGGCCTGACGCTGTTTACGCTGACACAGTTATTCGTTGATCCGGTCCTCACCCATCTCGGCATCGATGCGGGATTTCGTGATACGACAATCGGATACGTTCGGGCCATCATGTTTGGGGCGCCGGCAATCTGTGCTTTCCTGGCATTTCGATTTACGTCAGAGGGTATCGGATTTACGCGGCCGATCATGTACACCTCCCTGTTGGCGCTTGTCAGCAACGTATTCCTGAACTGGGTATTGATGTACGGACACTTCGGTATGCCCGCATATGGCGCCGTTGGCTGTGGCATGGCGAGTGCAATCACAATGTGGTTGATGGTGTTCGTGATGACAATTTATGTCGCACGCAAGCCGATCTATCGCGCGCTGAAAATTTTCGATCACATGGCGCCTATTCGCATGCCTGTGTTGAAGGAAATTTTGGCGCTCGGCACACCAATCGCAGTCACGATAACCGCGGAAGCCGGTCTTTTTTCCGCAGTTTCAATACTCGTTGGAACTCGCGGTGCTGATGTCACTGCGGCTCATCAGATTGCGCTTAACTTTGCCGCAACAATGTTCATGATTCCGCTCGCGATAAGCGCCGCCACAACAGTTCGAATAGGGCATGCGTTGGGCGCCGGTAATGCGGTGGCCGCGCGTTTGGGCGGGGCAGCAGGAATACTGATGTGTATCCTGTTCATGGCCTGCTCGGCGGCATTCCTGTTGTTGTTCCGCGATGCGGTTGTTGGAATTTATACGAATGACCCGTCAGTCACGCGCATTGCGATCAGCTTGTTGTTAATGGCAGCAATTTTTCAAATCGCCGACGGAGTACAAATCGGTGCAGCCGGAGCGCTTCGGGGTTACAAGGACACCAGGATGCCGATGCTGATAAACACGTTCGCATACTGGGTTCTTGGATTTCCCCTCGCTTATATGGCGACCGTAACGTATCGCGCGCCACCGTCCTACATCTGGGGAGGGTTCGTACTGGGATTAACTGTTGCTGCTGTGCTGTTAACGATTCGCTTCAATCGATTGTCGAAACAAATCCTGGCGGACGCCTGAGTCAACTCTCGCCCTGACTGAAGTCGGGCGTATCACTTGCCAGGTACTCATCTTCCTCTGGCGAATTCTCGCGGCCGAGAATGCCGTTTCGATGCGGGAAGCGACCGAACTGCTCGATGATGTCGGCATGCAAATCGGCAAACTGCGCGATTGTTTCGAATGTCTCCTTATATGTAGCCGATACGGCGTCCGAAAGCTTGCCAAATATCTGGCGCGACTTCTGCTGCACTTTCCGAGATTCTGCATGCTGCAACGGCATGTAGAAAAATGCTCGTTGAATAGGTGTCAGGCCCCTGTCTTTTTTCTGCATGGCGCCCTCGACACAAAGTTTCAGCGCGGCTTTGTCCTCTGCGAAAGCCTCAGCCTGGTTTCTGTATATATTGCGGCGAAACTGATCAAGCAGAAGGATTAACGCAAGACGTCCGGTGGGTTCCTGCGCCCAATGATTAAGCAGTCCCTCTGACGCGCTCTCGACATCGTTTGTGAAGTTCTGCGCAACCTCCTCGTCGAACAAAGGATCCTCACCAAACCAGACATCCATCCGGCCATCGATCTGCGGGGCCGTCAGCTGCTTTTCCTTGAACCAGAACGCCAGAATCGCGTCTATTCTGTTCTGATCATCATCATTAATCGTTGCGCCTTCGCTCTCGCTGAGAAGTTTCACTGTCATCTGGTTCGCCCTGCAGGTTTTCACAATATGGCGATTGTGCCGAAACAGGGGGGGTTCCGGTGGTTATGCGAACCGCGTCACAGCATGTGTGACGCTCAACCGCTCATAGTCAGTTCTAACACCGGATGCCCGCAAATGCTATTGACGCGGCGCGATTTACAGGGCCGCAACGGTTTTTTGTTCTGGCGTTCAGGCAGGAGTTCATGCGCCCTATAACAATGACCCTGGTAATGTTGTTGCTCGTGGCCTGCGGCAACTCCGCCAGCGATCCCGAGGACGCGCTGCGTGAGTGGGTTGCTCGCGGCGAGGCCGCCGCCGAAGCCAAAGACAGGGGCGACCTCCTGGAGTTAATATCGGACGACTACCTGGATTCTCGTAGTAACAATCGCGAGCAGATTGGCGACATTCTCAGGCTCTATTTTCTCAGGCAGCAATCGATCGAATTGTTGACCAGCATTGACGAAATCGTTTTCTTTGATGACACCGCTGCACGGATCGCGCTGACAGTTGGCATGGCCGGCACAAACGCCGGCGCATGGGGCTTTCGGGCCGATGCCTATCGATTCGACCTGGAGCTTCACAGGGTGGATAGCGAATGGCTGCTGATCGGGGCTCGCTGGGGTGAACTTGGCGGCGAGATGCACTGAGTGACTGTAAACCGGTATTCGGAGAGAGGGTCATGAGACATATTCGAAAACTTCGCACCGCCAGCGCTGCACTAATTGCCTTTGGCGTTGCGGCATGTGCCGGAACGGGTACCCTGGTCAATTCGCCAACGGTGAATCTCACCAGCGTCGAACTTACCGGCGTCAGCCTCCGCCACCAGACGTTTGAACTTGGGTTCGACGTCGACAATCCGAACCCGTTTCCGCTGCCGATAAAGGTCGTCCAGTACAGAGTGTTCCTCGACGATGAAAGATTCGCCGGCGGGGAAACGACAGGTAGCTTTACTGTACCGGCACACGGTCGGGACGATTTCGTAATCAGCGTGGATCTCGACTTTCTAAATACGGCCACACAATTTGTGTCCTTGTTCAGCCGGGGTGTGCCCGGGAACGTCAACTATGAACTGCTGGGAAGCCTGACCGTCGATATTCCGTTTACGAAACCGATCCCGTTCTCGTCAAGTGGCGTCATTCAGGTTGATCGTGGTCTGTACTGATTGAATGGCGCGATCGTGGAGACGACCCGCGAACGCGCTCAGGTGGAAATTCCAGCGGGCAACCTGACCTGGAAAGAGACCCCGACGTCGGTATTCGCGGCACTTATCGATCCACCATGACCCTCGGCGATAATCCGTGCGATATAAAGCCCAAGGCCCAAATGCTTGCCTGCATCCCCACTTCTCACCGACACCAGAGAGCGGAATAGCTGGTTACCCATCTTTTCCGGCAATGGTGGTCCCGGATTAGTAACGGCCATAACCAGTGAATCTGTCTCGGCGTCAAGCGAAACATCGATCACATCGCCAACGCCAGTGAAGTCGACGGCGTTGCCTACAAGCTTGTCGAGCAACTGAATAATAAGCTCGGGCGAGCCATCGAGGATGGCCGGTCCAGTGTGGCGACGCAATTTGAATTTACGTTCTGGCCATGCATCGGCATACGCAGCGACGGCTGATGCCAATACCTCGCCCAGATCAAAGCTTTCTGACTCGAAATTTTTCATCAGCTCTTCGGTTCGATTTGCCTCACTCATCGCGTTCAGAATTTTCTGCAGGCGGTCTGTACCCTCCATCGCCCTTGCCGTGTACTCGGTAGCCTCAGCAGACAAAGACTCATGTACGAGGTTTTCCAGCGAGGATCTGACGATCGTCAGCGGTGTTCGCAATTCGTGAGACAGTTTGCCGGCCAGCGACTGGAGATAGTCGTTGTAGTTGCCGAGTTGTCGCAGCACGCTCGAAAAGCTACGCGAAAGATCACCAACCTCGTCGCCGGCAAGTGCACTCGGCAGCGCACTGTGCAGCCGCTTCTCATCGAGCGCCCGCTCGGCGGCGTTGCTGAGTTGCCTGATCCGCAGGGAAAGCCAGCTGGCATAGCCCAGCAGCACGACAGCAACAACAACCGTCGCGATCAGCGTCAGAATAATCAGCCGGGTCAAAGCCTGGTTGGTGAGGCTGAGGATCGCATCAGTGCCCTGCTGCAGAACGACGGCACCGGTCTGCACGGTGCCTGACCAGACTGGTTGTGCGACAGCCACAACTGCACGGCCCGTACCCGGGCTGCGAAACCACTTGGTCGAAGGAACGCCCCGCAGTGCTTCGCCGATGTAACTCTGTTGCTCACGCCCACTGGCAGCCGGTTCGGCAAGCACCGCTTCGGCACCTGGCTCAAGGAGCAGGTTGTAAAGAATCTTCAGCCAACCTGATGGCGGACTGGAGCCGCGGTCGCCCGGGCCCTGGTTGGAGATGCTGCCCGCCTCGGCGACGCGCCAACCATCTTTATCCGTAATGATGAGCCGCAATCCCGGTTGCACGTAACCTGCTGCAACAGATCGAAGAACCGGGGACACGGTGACGATCGGGCCGGGATTATCACCAACATATGTTGCGCTGGTCACACCGGGTCGTGACGCGTCGTCCGTATTGGTGACGGCCAATCCAATTCGCGGCCCCGCCAGCGTGCGCGGGACTCTCGCTTCAAGGCTGTAGCCGTTTGCTGTGTCCTGCCAGTAGGCAGTGACTCGCATTTCGTCGAATATCTGTCGGCCGGTCTCACGCGTGGTAACTATATCGCCAGGGGCCTCAGCGCTGAAACGAAAAACGTCACGCACTCCGGCAGCATTGAAGCTGACAAGCGATACGTAATCGGAAAATTTCTTTTCACCGTTTTTGCTCTGGGAATCGACAAAAACAATCGATGAGTCGCGAACATCAATGTAGAGATACCAGTACTGGGAGTGCGCGCCGACAACATAACGAATAGCGCCGTCGGTTCCGCGGAGGGTCGCCATGGCGCCATCCGGAATAATCCATTCATTGACATAGCCATCGATGAGGGGGGCGCTGACCAGCGGATGTGCATATATACGGTTGGCGGCATCGTAACTTCCGCTCGACAACAGATCATCGGGGTATTGAGACAGGGAATCTGCAATGGCTTTGGCGGTGCCACCCAACATCTGTTGCTGGCCTTCGCGCAGGGCCGACTCTGTCTCACGAATGAACTGGCAACCGGCCCACGGCAGAATCAACGTGAGAAGACTGACGAGCATCAACTGTCTTCTAAGATTCATTTTCCCGGGACCAACAAGCGGCTAGTCGGTGAGCCAGCGATAGCCCATTCCGTAAACAGTTTCGACGGCGGTGAATTCTGCATCCAGTGCCACGAACTTGCGCCGAATTCGTTTTACGTGAGAAGTTATTGTGTTGTCATCAAGAACAGCCTGCGCCGCATCCATAAGCTGCTGACGATTTTTCACGTGGCCAGGATAACGGGCAAGCGCATGAACCATCCAGAATTCCGTCAGGGTGAGACCGACGGGTTCATTTTTCCATCTGACGGTCATACGATCGATATCAAGCTCAAGGTGACCGCGCTTCATGTTGTTGTTTTCGCCGCCAGGCTTGAGTAACGCATCCATACGCCGAAACAGTGCAGCAACCCTTGCCATCAGGTGCGGCAGGCTGATGTCTTTCGTGAGGTAGTCGTCTGCGCCCAGTCGAAGGCCGGAAACGGCGTCAAACTCACTATCTCTCGCGGTAAGGAAAATGATTGGCAGGTCAGCGGAGTGACTTCGGAGCGAACGGCATAACTCGAAGCCGCCCTCTACGTCGTCTTTCAGGTTGATATCGATGATCACCAGATCAGGGAGCCTTGCTTCGAAAGAATCCATGGCCGGCCGTCGCGCTTCGAAAAGCTCGACGGCATAACCCTCACGCCGAAATGCTGCCGCGTAGTTCTCGCGGATCGCCTGCTCGTCTTCAATAATTGCAATTCTTCTGGGCATAAAACCGTCGACCTTATCGAAGGTCACAATTTGCCACATTACATCGGTGCATTGCCATGCTCCTGCCCCGATACCGACCCAAACGATCGATTTAATCCTCGTATCGGATTTGAGGAGGAAGGTGATGGGCAACAAGCGCGCAGTCAGGGCGGGAATCGGGCGCCAAAATTCGTGCAATAAAAGATCATGCTGGCATCCCTACGCCAGGGTCGAAGCTCGGCCACGGCCGGCCAATAATCCGCCTCGGCAGGGGTCCCGGAACTGGCTTGCCGTCGTGCTGGTCGTCCTGATGAGCGGTTCTGTCGTCGCCCGCACCAGTGATGACGTTTCGGATGACGTATCACCGGGCGCAATGCAGTCCGGAAGCCTGCTGCTGAAAATGGAGGCTGGCTACGCCGTCGCGACTCGAATGAATACGGAAATCGACGCGAGCATCAGCGGGCTCGTTGCTCGCGTGACCGTGCGGCAGGAGTTTCGCAATCACGGCAACGAGTGGGTTGAGGGTGTCTACGTTTTTCCGCTTCCGGATACGGCCGCCGTGGACCGGCTGAAAATGCATATCGGTGAGCGATTCATAGAAGGTGAGATTCGCGAGAAAGCCGAAGCGAAAAAGGAATACGAAGCCGCCAAAGCTGCTGGTAGAAAGGCCAGCCTCGTCGAGCAGGAACGTGCAAATCTCTTTACCACTTCAGTGGCCAACATCGGCCCCGGAGAAACGGTCTCGATCGAAATCGGGTATCTCGAAACCCTGAGGATCGACGAGGGAACTTTCAATATTCGTTTTCCGTTGACATTTACACCGCGGTACATCCCGGGTACGCCGCTGCCAGGACGTAAAGGATCAGGCTGGTCACGCGATACGACGACCGTGCCGGATGCGTCCAGGATCACTCTTCCGGTTGTCGCGAACTCGAACGAGCACAGGGTAGCGTTTCATGCTGAGCTGGACGCCGGCGTTCCCGTTGAGTTTGTCGCCAGTCGATATCATCCGATTGACGTCAGACCGATTGGGACCAGCAATACAGATGACCGGTACACGATCGATCTATTCGAATCAAATGTGCCGATGGATCATGATCTCGAACTTACCTGGAAACCCGTGCCGGACACCGCCCCACGCGCGATGCTATTTACAGAATCGGTGGGTGGGCAACCGCACGTGTTGTTGATGATGCTGCCGCCGAATGACTCGGCAGCACAGAAACAGTCGATACCCCGCGATCTGATCTTCGTTATTGACACATCCGGCTCGATGCATGGGACCTCACTGGACCAGGCGAAAAGAGCGCTGACAATGGCGCTCGACGGCCTCAACGTCGATGACAGGTTCAATGTCATTCAATTCAACTCGGCAACGAGCGCGTTGTTTGCAGAGAGCGTTGCCGCGACGGAAGCGAACATTAATGTAGCCCGGCGTTACGTTGCCGGACTTTCCGCAAACGGCGGTACAGAAATGCGCCCCGCATTGCTGCTGTCGTTGTCCACACCTGTTTCGGAATCGCATCTGCGACAGATCATATTTATTACTGACGGCAGCGTTGGTAATGAGGACGAGCTGTTCACTCTGATCGAAGGAAAGCTGGGTCTGGCGCGATTGTTTACCGTTGGCATTGGGTCCGCGCCAAACAGCCTCTTCATGCGCAAGGCAGCCGAGGCAGGTCGCGGTACGTTTACGTTCATCAGTGCGCTACATGAAGTAAATGAAAAAATGGGGCGACTGTTTCGAAATCTTGAACAGCCGCAACTTACGGACATCGTTATCGAATGGCCGGATGGTGTGGTCGCGGAAACATATCCGTCGGTCGTTCCCGACCTGTACGCGGGGGAGCCGGTGTTCGTGAGGGCACGCCTCGACGCTGCTGCGCGCGACTCGGACATTATTACGGTGCGCGGCAACTCGGTAACAGGAAGCTGGGGTGCCGAGATGCCGATAAATATCAGCAGGCCGAGTCCGGGTATAGCAGCACTATGGGCGCGGGCACGAATCGGCGAGTTTATGGACCGGGAGCGACGCGGTGCCAGCGCCGAAGAAGTCAGGAAGTCGGTGGTTGAGACGGCACTCGCGCATCATCTTGTAAGCAAGCACACCAGCCTCGTTGCGGTCGATAAAACACCAGTACGCCCGCAGACAGCGTTTCTCGACAGTGAGCAAGTTCCGAACCTTCTTCCCTATGGCCAAAGCGTCGAGGCGATTTTTGGTTTCCCGGCAACGGCAACGGGCGCTGGTGCCTTGCTCGTCCATGGCCTGGCACTCATTGTGCTGGCCCTGCTGCTGCTTGGCGTTCTGGGACGGAGACCTCAACATGTTCTGCAAATTGATTCCTAGTCGGCGCGCGATCCAAATCGTCGTGTCCTCGCTACTTTGCCTCGGTTTCTGGCAATTCGGACAGGGAGCCTATATCTCTGCCAAAGCATGGTTCGCCCAGGAGTTGATGCACCGCGCGTGGCGCAAGGCTGAAGGTGGCGAACCCTCGCCTGTGCCCTGGCCGTGGGCGGATACCTCTCCCGTCGCTCGACTGATTGCCAGAGGTGGCGAAGTCGAACTGATTGTCCTTGAAGGTGGCTCCGGTCGAACGCTTGCTTTCGGGCCGGGGCACCTCGCCATTAGCGTGCTTCCGGGTGAAAAGGGCAACAGCATCATCGCCGGACATCGCGACACACACTTTCAATTTCTCCAATACCTGAAACGGGGGGAGACAATTCAGGTGGAGTTGCCAAGCGGGCGTCGGCACCTTTTCCAGGTGACAGAAATCGATGTAGTGGATTCGCGCCGGGGCAGCATCGTGCTCGACACCGACGCACCGACAATGAGCCTGGTCACTTGTTATCCGTTTGATGCACTCGAGGCCGGAGGGCCGATGCGCTATGTTGTGTCAGCCAGCATGATTTTCTAGGAGGTCGTCGACGCTTACCCGAAGTAATGCCGCAACACTGATCGCGTCCGTAATCTCACCGCGCCTGACCATTTCGATCGCCTCGATCAGCGGCAGCTTTCGAATCGCAAGCTCTTCCATATCGTCAAAATCAGGCTCACCAGTTTCGAGATCCCTGGCGATGAATACGAATCCCTCTTCGTCCGTGATCGAATTACTGGTATGAAGGTGCATCAACAGCGTAACCGATGCTGCGGTCAAACCGGTTTCCTCGGTCAACTCACGCCGGGCGGTTTCAATCGGGTCTTCATCGCCTTCCGAGCCGCCCATCGGAATCTCCCAGCTGTATTCACCCAGCGTGTAGCGGTCCTGACCAACAATCCAGGTGTTGCCCTCATCGTCCAGCGGAATGATCGCGACTGCCTTGCCTTTGAAATGAACATGTCCGTAATCGTTCTCGCCGCCGCGTGGATTGACAACCCTGTCCTCAAATACTGTTATCCAGGGATTGTCATAAATGATTCTGGACCGGAGCGTCTCCCAGCTCATCCGGGCGTACCAGCTTCGTCTCCATTCACCGTCAGTCCGAATCGCCGCACGATGTCCGGGGCTCCAAGAGCAGTCCGTACAATACCCAGACCGGTATCTATCGCAAATTCGAATTTTGTTTTCACTTTGAAATCCAACGTCGGCAGGAACACACATAATACCTCGATGGCTATATTTGATTGCACGTTTCCTGCACGTAAGTCATAGTTAACGTTACAGAAAAGCTGGCAGTTCAGGCCTTCCTGGCTACTCACTGTCTCCGGAATTATCCATGGCATCATCGCAACCACGCCTGACACAGGGGCCGGTCGGCCGGCAGCTGATCACCATGGCAGTGCCCGTGTTGTTCGGCGTTGCCACAATGATGTTGCAGAACTTTGTCGATATGTGGTTCATCGGCCGTGTAGGTGTGCGTGAGCTGGCAGCCTTGAGTTTCGCATTCCCGGTACTGATGGTCGTGACCAGTGTTGCAATCGGTCTTGGGGCTGGTACTTCATCTGTTGTAGCAAGAGCGATCGGTTCCGACAATCATCGCCGCGCCAAACGTCTTTCTACGGACAGCCTGTTGCTGTCATTCGGTATAACTGTTGTGATCTGTGCGGTTGGAATTGCGACGATTACCCCTTTGTTTCGATTGCTCGGCGCGCCGGACGAACTGATTCCGCTGATCGCGGGATACATGAAAATCCTGTATGTCGGTGTGCCATTTGTAGTCGTCGGTATGGTTGGCATGAGCAGCATGCGTGCGACAGGCGATACGAGACTGCCAAGTATGCTCATGGTTGTGACGGCGATCATTAACGTCATACTCGATCCGATTCTCATTTTTGGCATTGGCCCGGTCCCGGCGATGGGACTCAACGGTGCGGCTATGGCGGCACTGATTGCTCGTGGCGTGATATTCGCGGGCACCTTGTACCTGATGCACAAGCGACTTGATTTGCTTACGTTCAAAAAGCCGGATCGGGATGAACTGGTCAGGTCCTGGAAAGACATTCTGCACGTTGGTATTCCTGCAGCAGGCACAAATGCGATTATCCCGATCGCCACGGGAGTCATCACGGCCATGCTGGCCAAATACGGGCCGGAGACGGTCGCAGGATTCGGCGTCGCGAGCAGAGTCGAGTCGCTGGTGCTTGTGATGTTTTACGCCTTGTCGGCAGTCATCGGGCCATTCGTTGGCCAGAATATTTCCGCAAACCGACCGGACCGAATATTTCGGGCACTCTGGTTGTGCACAGCATTCTGTCTTGGTTCCGGATTGGTGATCGCGCTCTTGCTCGCGCTATCCGGAGATTTCGTACCCTCATTGTTCAGTGACCACGCCGAGGTGACGGACGTCGGTACTTTGTTTCTGATGATCGTGCCGATCAGCTACGGTGCTTACGGTATGGTCATGGTGATGAACGCTTCGTTCAATGGTATGGGAAAGCCGATGCCGGCTGTGCACGTTAGTGTCGGACGCATGATGTTGATCTACGTGCCGCTCGCGATGATTACGGAAAAATACTTTGGCATTACCGGCGTTTTCGTTTCGTACGCCGTCGCCAATATCATTACCGGCGCTCTTTCGTACGTATGGGCGCGCGCCTCGGTGGAGGAGCAATGCAACCGCCACGGGGCGCCTGTCGTGGTATCCGAGACCATCTAGGCGGAAACCTCTTTTGTTACGCGAGTACGATAGTAGTAGTGCATGCCGATGCCGCGACTGGCGAGAAACAAGGCCAGTGCGAGCCACAATCCGTGGTTTTCCAGGAAGCGGAACACATACCATGAAGGCACGAATACGAGGAACGTCGATACCAGCATGATGTCGCGCATTTCACGCGCGCGCGTAGCGCCGACAAAGACACCGTCGTACAAATAGGACCAGGCAGCAACGATCGGCATCAACGTCATCCAGTGCAAGTAGATGAGAGTCACGCTAATCACTTCCGGTATGTCGGTGAGCAACCTGATCAGGAACGAACCGCCAAAGTAGAAAAAAGCGCTGAA
>JAQCAD010000033.1 GCA_027621915.1 Pseudomonadota bacterium | reverse complement strand
AGAGATCGAACAACCCAACCAGGTCGCCGCTTGATTTCATCGGCATACACCAGATTTGACCATAGCTCGAATTTATTCCCGAACCGCGTCACAGTCAACATTAAGTTCAATCAGATTGAAAAGATTGAAAGATAACTATCAATGAGTTACGCCACTCTGATGAGGGAGCGCGGAGGATAGCTCGAGGAAGCTACGATTCTTGATGGTTTTTCGTCAACTCGACCGCTCTAAATGGCGGCTTATTTCATATGTCTGTCAACATGTTACAACTTTTTTTTAATGTTTCACTTAAGAACTAACGACGTACACGGACGATCTAGGGATTTTTGAAGGATTGCGTCAGGAAGAACGAAGCGCGATTCGTTAGGGAAGCCCAATTTTTGACAATTGCGGCGGCAAGCAAGGATTAATGCGCACTGAAACACGCATTGACACCGGCTTTGCGTGTTAGGCGTAACAGTTCCCCAATCTGGAACGGCATTCCCGAGGTCAGGCGGCATTATGAATATTAGGCGCGATTGTAAAAGTGCGAATCGGCCTTGTCTTCCTCGAAGTAGAAAACGCCTATCCCAACAGATTTCTTGCTCGACTCAGACGGGTCATCATCGTGAAGGGTTTCATACGCGGCGAACAAATCGTCAATTGACTCCACAAACTCAACCAATCTATCCGAACTGATTCTTTTGATTCGAGGCACATCTCGTTCTCGCAGCCTCGAAGTCGCAGCTGTTCTCATTATCCAAGTCGATTCGGGACCTTCAGCATCCGTGTTGTTCGCTAGAGCCAAAACGGCTGGATAGATCACGATGGATAATCCGTCGATTAGACGTTCATGCACTTCTTGGCGCGACACATTGCGCTTGACCGCCCGTAGAATTCCGTCGCTGACTTCAGAAATAGCATTAATTCTTTTGAGCTCAGTGCGCATTGCTCCAGGCGGAATGTCTCCACCAAATTTTCTTACTAAGTCTGAAAATGAGTTTTCCCCTCCTTCAAATCGGAGGTCTCGCGGCTGACCATCATCGGCCAAGAATTCACTCTCCGTATACCATCGATGCAACACAACGCCCATTGGGGCCGTTCGACCGACTTCGGTTTCTTTTCCAGCTTCGCGTTTGTTCCGGAGACGTCGTACTTCTTTCCGAGTAAGGCCGGTCATTACTGCCACTCGCGAGACGTTTGTCGGTCTTCCTCTGAGTCCGAAATCCTTGGTGGCGACGTCCACATAAGCAGACTTTGATATTTCGTTGAATTCGCGATGCCCTATGCCAGCTCGCAGAAGCGCTCGGGCCAATGGTCTCAATGCTACTAGGAGCGCACTAAGAATATGGCGTTGAATGGTCTCTGACATGGACGCGAAATATAGGGACGCGTGGCGATCTTCGTCAACGAAATAAGCCTCTTGGGAAATTAGGCCCAAGTTTTGCGTTCAATTGCCGAGCGAAACGATTGTTATTTCTAAAGGTCTTGCCGAGTTTTAGGGGTTGATTTTATTGAGGTTTCTTGCGCAAATTTTCCCAAAAGCAGGTTACTTATTGATCAGACAACATTTTTTCCAATTCGACCTCATTAAGGACGGTGATTTTCAAATTCTGCGCTTTTGTTAGTTTTGAACCAGCTTTGTCACCTGCAACCAGAAAATCGGTCTGTTTTGACACCGAGCCTGTGACTTTTCCGCCGGCAGCCTGAATTTGATCTTTCGCCTCCTGCCGAGACATCTTCGCAAATGTGCCAGTCAGCACGAACGTCTTCCCTGCAAGCTTCCCGTTGACCAGATCGGCCTGCGGTTCGAATTCCGTCCAGGCAACTCCTGACTCGATCAATCGCCGGACCACCTCCTGGCTATGCCTATCGGCGAAAAAAGCCCGAATTCGAGACGCAACGACGGGACCGACATCGGCAACCTCCTGCAGTGCCTCTTCGTCGGCATGCATAATCCGCTCCAGTTGGCCGTAGTGCGACGCAATGGAGCCGGCAGTTGCCTCGCCTACTTCACGGATTCCCAGGGCGTACAGGAAGCGTGAGAGCGTTGTCTGCTTGCTATTCTCAATTGCATTAAGCAAATTTTCAGCAGATTTGGCGCCCATTCGGTCCAACTCGACCAGGTCGCCGCTCGTCAGGCCAAAAAGGTCCGCCGGATTCTGAAGCAGATCCGCCGCAACGAGCTGTTCAATGAGTTTGCTACCCAAACCATCAATATTCATGGCACGTCTGGAGACAAAATGCTTGAGCGCCTCAGCCCGTTGAGCCGCACACAACAGTCCTCCTGTACAACGCGCAACGGCCCCGTTGTCCTCGCGAACGACAGCTGATCCACACACAGGACACGCCTGTGGCGCTTTGACAATCCGCGTGCGCTTTGGGCGTCGTCCCAGGACAACTTTGACTACCTCCGGAATAACGTCCCCCGCTCGGCGCACGATCACGGTATCGCCTACCCGGACATCCTTTCGGTGCAACTCGTCCATGTTGTGCAACGTGGCATTGCTGACGGTGACACCACCAACAAAAACCGGCTCCAGCCTGGCGACAGGCGTGACTGCACCGGTCCTGCCAACCTGAAATTCGATATCGCGGACCACCGTCAGCTCTTCTTGTGCCGGGAATTTATGAGCGATGGCCCATCGAGGCGCTCTGGAAACGAATCCAAGACGTTGCTGGTAATCCAGTCTGTCGACTTTATAAACGACACCGTCGATATCGTAGGCTAGTGAATCTCGTCGCTCGCCGATGTCCGCGTAGAACGCGAGGCAACCGTCAATACCCTCGACGACTTTACGTTCCGGACAGACTTTTAGGCCCCATAAACGCAACTGGTCCAGTACATCGCTATGGCGATCGGGTACAGACCCACCAACGACCTGCCCAACCGAATAAACATAGATGTCCAGCGGGCGGCTGGCGGTCAATCGGGGATCCAGCTGACGCAAGCTTCCAGCCGCAGCATTTCGAGGATTGACGAACGTCTTTTCACCTTTCCTCGTCGCCTCGGCGTTGAAAGCGAGGAATCCGGCGCGTGGCATGAAAACTTCTCCCCGTACCTCGAGAGTAGAGGGAAAGCCTTTCCCGATCAGGCTGAGCGGCACCGACCCAATAGTCCTTACATTGTGGGTAATGTCCTCACCTGTTGACCCATCCCCTCGAGTCGCACCGCGAATCAGCAAGCCATTCTGATAAAGCAGGCTTACTGCCACCCCATCAAGCTTTGGTTCGGCCGCATAATCGATCGCTTCGGTATTTTCGATTCCGAGTCGATCGACCACGCGCCGGTGAAACTCCCTGAGTTCAACTTCATTGAATGCATTGTCAAGTGACAACATCGGGAGCTGATGCTCAAACGTGCCAAATGACGCGGCGGGCGCAGCGCCGACCCTCTGAGTCGGGGAATCTGACGTGATTAGTTCAGAATATTCAGCTTCCAGCGCCTGAAGTTCGTGCATAAGCCGGTCATACTCGACATCCGGGACTTCGGGCGCATCAAGCACGTGATATCGATAATTGTGGTCACGAATCTGCGCTCTCAGTGATTCGACGTTTTTCCTGATCGCGACGGGTACTGTCATTTGCCGAGCGTTGGAATTACGCCAAACTTGAGCTGTGTTGAAAATGAATTATTTCTTCTCTCAGGTATCGTTCCCGTTGAATGCTGAGTGTGCTTCCTGATTCGTCCAGAAGCTCCGCATCCAACGACTTTGCCAGTGCTCTGGCGGTCGCCATCATCAGATCAAAGCCTTGTGCGCCGTCAATTGGCCCTGGCAAGACCATAAACAAACTCACGCCGGGGATGACCTGGTCTTTTATATTTGCCAAGTCAAAACTTCCAGGTTCGACCAGGCTGGCGGCGCTGAAGATAATCTTGTTTTCGTCACTGCCTTCGAAACGATGAAAAATGCCAAACTTGCCATGTCGCAAACCTATACCACGCAAACTCAACACCAGATCATCGCCGGGGAATGCGCCATGGTTGCGTGCAACCACGCGCAAGGTCACGATCTTCTGAGGCGGTACCGGTTCAACAGAGTTGGATTCCTCATCGTCGATATCAGAATCGGCAAGCAACTCAGTTTCGGAATTTTCGGAATCTCTAATCGAAGGCTCGAATCGGCGTGCAGACGACTCTGCTTCGGATTTATCTTCGTTTCGGCCACGCTGATATCGCGTGTATAGATATACGCCGACGACGACTAACAGTCCGACCAACAGTAGCAACCAACGCAGACCGTCCATACAAATTCTCTAATGATCTCAAACTAGCTGGCGGCCATTTTCACGGCCTCATCAAGATCCACAGAAACCAAACGAGACACACCGGGTTCCTGCATGGTAACGCCAGTCAGTTGTCGCGCCATTTCCATCGTGACCTTGTTGTGCGTAATGAAAACAAACTGAACTACTTCCGACATTTCTTTAACAATTTCGCAAAATCTCGTTACGTTGGCGTCATCCAACGGCGCATCAACCTCGTCGAGCATGCAGAACGGGGCCGGATTCAATTCAAATATAGCGAAGACCAGCGCGACTGCCGTCAGTGCTTTTTCGCCACCTGATAACAGGTGAATGGTACTGTTTCTCTTGCCTGGCGGGCGAGCCATCACTGTAACGCCCGCGGACAACAGGTCGTCCCCGGTCAACTCAAGATACGCATGCCCACCACCGAACAATTTTGGGAACAGTCGCTTGAAACCAATATCGATCTTGGCAAAAGTTTCCTGGAACCGGGTTCGTGTCTCCCGATCAATCTTTCGAATCGCGCCTTCCAACGTTGCAAGCGCATCGTTGAGATCCGCCAGCTGCGAGTCGAGATACTCCTTTCGTTCGGACTGTTCCTTGAATTCATCGATTGCCGCAAGATTGATTGGCCCAAGCCGCTCTATTCGCTGCCTTGCTTTCTCGAGCTTCTCTTCCCACGTTTTGAGGTCCGCCGATTCCTCAAGGGTCGCCAGCAACTCAGTTAGCTCAAAAGCCGTCTGGTTAAGTTGCTCGGCGAATCCTTCTCGTCGCACGCTGATTTCCTGAGTCGCCATTCTTGCATCACTAACTATAGTTCGGGACTCATCTACTGCCTGATCATTGCGCAACCTCGATTGATCCAGTTCGCGCAATTCACTTTCTATATTTTCGACCTTTCGGCGCGATTCCGCCAGCTCAGCCTCGACGTCAATACGAATCTGAAGCTGCTTTTCAAGCTCGGCTTTGTTGGCGCCCAGCGGTGCCTCGCTTTGCTCCAGTTGAACACGAATTTCCTGCTCGCGGCGACGAAAGTGATTCAACTGCGATTGCATGCGCTCCAGGCTTTGCGCGGCAGAGTCTTTGCTTGAGCGGCGGGTTTCGAACTGGATCGCCAGATCGTGAGCAGAAATACGATCTTCATCGGCTTGCTCCCTTACGCGGTCGAGTTCCGATCGCAGTTCACTACGTTGTGACTCCAGCGCCACGCGCTGCGCCTCAAGCTCTGCAAGCACATTGACAGCATGCGAATACTGAGATTGAGAAGCCCGCGCTTGTTCCTGCGCGGCAAATTGTTCTTTCTCGATGTCGTTGCGTTCCTCAAAGATCGCCTCCTGGCGCGCAGTGGCCTGGTCCATTTGATAACGCGCTGTATCGAGTTTCGCTTTTGCATCCGAGTACTCGTCCAACAGTGCGTTCGCATCAAGCTGGAGTTGCTCGCGACGCTCTTCAAGCTGTCGGAGCCGAGAACGACCGTCTTTCATTAATTTTTCGGCGCCATCGCTTCTTGCCTGCAACTCACGAATATCGTTTTTTAATCGACGCATATCATGTTCGCGACCCAGGATGCCTGATCGCGAATCTTTGTCGCGACTGACACGGAGCCAATTTCGACTCAACCAAACGCCATCCCTGGTGATGACAGAACCGTCAACGTCGATATCGTTCAATTGCTCTCTGATACCAACTGCTCTGTCCAGCGATTCCGCAATGCGGACTGTCCGGAGGATTTCCAATACAGCAGCTGGCGCTTTTGAAACTTTCGCGGCAAGCGTCGCCGCCGCGTCGCCGCCTGGCGCTGCGCTCGCCGAATCAACAAGCATGGTCACGGTGCCTTTCTTAAGTTCAGCCAGCCTGGCGGTCGCATTGGCGACGTCTGTTACGCATACGGCCTGCAGGTACTCGCCAAGTACAGTTTCAACTGCTACTTCCCAGCCATCCTGCACATCAATTGATTGTGCAACTCGCGCGTTGCTTTTGAACCCCGTCGACTCAAGCCAACTTTGAATTTCTTCATCACCTTCACCGAGTGCGGCTTTTTGAATGGCCTCAAGTGACGTGTACTTCGATTGCGACGTGATCAGCGCTTCCCGACGGTCGTCAACGAGCTTACTCAGTCTCTTATCCTGTTCGCGAAGTTTGTAAACTTTGTCACTAACATCTGTAATCGCTCGCTCGAATTCTTCCCGAGCTTGTCGCTTTCGTTGCTCCACTGCGGCAAATTGTTCGAATTTTTCTTTTAATTCTTGCGGATTAGCGCCTTGTCGCGCCTCATCCAGTTTTCGACGCCGATCGGTGAGACTTGCAAGCCTTGATTCGAGTTGTTCCGTCCGAGTCTGCTCCACATTTCGTGTCTGCTGCGTACTATTCCATTCGCTCGTGTGTTCATCCCAACGTTGTTGCCATTCGGCCAGTGCCTTTTCCGCCTGCTCAAGTGATTCCTGCGAACGAGCCTGTCGCAATCTCGCCTCTTCGAGACCCGGCACAAGCTCATTGAGAGTCAGCTCAAGCTGCGCAATATCGCTTTGGTCTTTGTTTATATGCCCAGCGACTTCTCCGGCGCCCAAAATGGCCTGATCGAGATCCTGCTCCTGCCTTGTACGGAGTTCATGAGCATGTTCGATCGTTTGCTCAATTCGGGCAATCTCGGAACCGGACCGGTAATATCGAGCCTGTACTTCGTTGAATGCATCCGAGCGATCGGCCTGCTGCACACGTGCATCTTCAATTTTCGCTTCGGTCTTCCTTTGATCGGCAATCAACGCCTCAAGCGCTGTTTCCTTTTCTCTTAAAACGCCTGTCGCCTCCCTGGCACGAGCGTCAAGATCACGCAATCGAAGCGCCAATAACTCCGCGACAGTTTTTCGTTCTTCATTTTTGAGTCGTCTGTACCGCTCAGCGGTTTTTGCCTGCCGATCCAGATGCTTAATCTGTTTTTCTACTTCGTCAAGAACGTCGGCCAGGCGATCAAGATTGTCTTTTGTATGCTTGATTCGATTTGACGTCTCGCGACGGCGTTCCTTGTACTTCGAAATGCCGGCCGCTTCCTCAATGAAGGTTCGCATTTCTTCAGGCTTTGCCTCGATCATCCTGGAAATTGTGCCCTGCTCGATAATTGAGTAGCTGCGGGGGCCAAGGCCTGTGCCCAGGAAAACGCCAGTAATGTCCTTACGACGGCAACGCGTCCCATTTAGGTAATAGTTGGAAATTCCGTCTCTTGACACTTCGCGTCGAATAGAAATCTCCGAATACTTGGCATACTGCCCCTCGAGCGTGGATTCGGAATTATCGAACAGAAGTTCCACCGAAGCTGTGCCGACGGGTTTTCTGGAGCTGGATCCATTGAAAATGACGTCGGTGATCGAATCACCTCTCAAGCGGCTGGCCGAGCTCTCGCCCATGACCCATCGAACGGCGTCAATTACATTTGATTTTCCACACCCATTCGGTCCAACCACACCAACGAGGCGGCTTGGAAAGGGAATTGTGGTGGGATCTACGAATGATTTGAAGCCGGCAAGCCTGATCTTGCTAAGTCGCATTTGGTGAAGTTCGCCCAACGCCTGAAAGAATCGGACTAGTGTAATGCAATTGTTTCGATAAAACGATTGCAGTCCGGAAAAGGCATGAGCGCTGAAAGGCCCGCCAATTCTGGTTTGTAAAGAAAATCAACCGCTGAATTTCCAATATTGCCGACCCGATTCGCGGCCGATTTCTACGCCAGTCGACTGCCGGGTTTTAAAGGCTTCCATGTCAGCCTCATCAATGTATAATTGCGCGTTTTTCTCGGACCGGCAGGAGGCAGAAATGCCCGTAAAAAAGACTGCGAGCAGTAAGCACAAACTCGCTAAGGGCTCCCGGAAGAAGGCTGCCAAACGCAAGCCCGTAAGCAAATCGAAGTCAGCAGGAACTAAGCGAACCGTGAGTAAGAAAAAGGTATCGGCAAAAAAGAAGACTGTTGCCCGTAAAAAGCCGGCAACAAAGAAATCCGCGTCCAGGAAAGTGACCAAGAAGAAACCTGCCGCAAAGAAGAAAGCCAGTAAAATGAAGGTTTCTGGCAGGAAGCCGGCTGCCAAGAAGAAAGCCAGCAGCAAGAAACCGCCTACCGGCAAGAAACAGTCAGCCAAGAAGGTTTCCCGCCAAAAGCCGGCCGCGAAAAAGAAAGCAAGCGTCAAGAAGGTCAGCCCGATAAAGGCTACCCGCAGGAAGGTCATAGTCAGGCCTGACCCGGTGCTGCGAAAGCCCCAGGCGCGAGGCGCCCGGTCAAGCACGGACATGTTGTCAGGACCGATCCATGGCATCGAACCTTATGTGAGCAAGCGTGGCGAGGAGTACATGAGCCCTCAGCAGCTGGCCCACTTTGACGCGATTCTTTCGTCATGGAAGAGCGAATTGATGCTCGAGGTCGATCGCACCGTTCACCATATGCAGGATGAAGCTGCCAATTTTCCGGATCCAAATGACAGGGCTACGCAAGAGTCCGAATTCGGACTCGAACTTCGAACCCGTGACAGAGAACGCAAACTCTTACGCAAAATCAATTCGGCGTTAGCCAGAATCGAGGAAGGTACTTACGGATTCTGTGAGGAGACCGGTGAAGAAATCGGGCTGAAACGCCTTGAAGCGCGTCCGGTTGCAACACTCTGTGTCGAAGCTCAAGAACGACGGGAATTGGCCGAACGTCAGTACCGTGATCGGGATGATCGTTACCGATAACCGCGGCCGGCGTCGTTGATCGGGCCATTCGTTATTCTCAAATGACAAGCGAACCTGCCAGTTACGTCGGCCGGTTCGCGCCGTCCCCGACCGGCCCACTCCATTTTGGGTCTCTTTTGACGGCCGTGGCCAGCTTCGCGCAGGCGCTGGTGCATAGAGGCGAGTGGCTTATTCGAATCGAAGATATCGACCCCCCGCGCGAACAGCACGGATCGGACAAACTGATCCTGGACATGCTCGAGGCATACGGATTCGAATGGAATCGGCCGGTCTCTTACCAAAGTACGTTTGCGCCGCGCCACGACGAACTCGTCGCATGCCTCCTGGATCAAGGTTTGGCATATAAGTGTACGTGCTCAAGACGCGACCTCGCAGACGCAACACGAGGACTTTTAGGGGCAATCTATCCCGGTACTTGTCGTAATGGCTGCGGATCTGGTGCCGCTGCAGTCCGCATCATTGTCGATGATAGACCTGTTGAATTCGAGGACGCGCTACAAGGGCCTTACGGGCACCAGCTCCAGTCCGTGTCCGGAGATTTTGTCATCAAACGCCGCGACGGGTTGATTGCCTATCACCTCGCCGTCGTCATTGACGATTTCGACCAGGGCATTACCGAGATCGTCAGAGGAATCGATTTGATGGACTCTACGCCTCGACAAATCTACCTGCAGCGACAACTCGGATTCACAACCCCTGCGTACATGCACGTGCCGATCGCTGTCAACGGCGACCGGCAAAAACTCAGTAAATCGACTGGCGCGAGGCCAATATCGGCAGAAAATGCCGGAAAAGAGCTTTGCATGGCCTTGCACTGTCTGGATCAGAATGTTCCAGCAGGACTGGCCGATGAGGGTGTATCCACCATCTGGCAATGGGTGTCCGAGAACTGGAGCGCCCGGGAGCTCCGCTTCAAGAAAGAGATCCCGGCGACCCTGCATGGCTATGGCTGAGCCGCAAATTCGGCTATCGTACGGAAGCTAACTACTGTGAGGTATTCGATGAACACCGCCCGAGTGATCAAGAAGTATCCTAACCGGCGCCTGTATGACACCGTCCAAAGCTGTTACATCACGCTTGCCGACGTTCGAAGCCTTGTGATCAGAAAAATAGATTTCGTCGTCATCGACAAGAAAAGTGGCGATGACATTACCCGAACTATCCTGCTCCAGGTGATTACGGAGCAGGAACAGCAAGGGGAAGCGGTGATGAGCCCGGATTTCCTGTCCCAGGTGATCCGCTCTTATGGGAAGGTTGTTCCCGGATTCGCGGCAAACTACCTGGAACAGAGCATGAAACTATTCATGACCCATCAGAAGAACCTCAGGATTCAGGTCAAGCGGGTCGTTGGAGACGACCCGTTCGCAGCGGTAGCCGAAGTTGCACAAAAGAATATTTCTCGGTGGAAAGCGCTCCAGGAAGAGGTCCTGCGCCGATTTGTCGGTTCAGGCAGGGCGGACGATCGCCGACTGGAATTACTCTCGCGAGATCGCAAGAAGGCCTGATCTCACACCAACTACATCGATTTCCGATTGCTTGACATAGGGGTTGCAACTAGCCTAATTTTGAGTCTGCAGCAGGGATAGGCTCCCCCGCCCCCTGTTGCAGCCTGAAGGAGTTTGTACTCCATGGCTGGCCCCCCGGCGCAACCGGGGGGCCTTTTTTATTCCTGGACATCGCGGAGCCACAGGAACACACGGTGGAAAAAAACATTTTTCCCAGCCGGTTCGAGCCCCCCAGGTGGCTCACGAATCGCCATGCCCAGACAATGTATCCGGCATTTCCCTGGTCCGGCGCTCCGAAAATAAAGCTTCGGTGCGAAAACCTCGAGCTGCCGGATGGTGATATCGCGGTTGTCGATTGGATGGACGCAGGGCCGGGACCAGACTCTGGGGCCCCCATCCTCATTATCCTTCACGGGCTGGAGGGATCCGCCGACTCACCCTACGCGCGGATGTTGCTCAAGGCCGCCGCAGATTATGGCTGGCGGGGTGCCGTGCTCCATTTTCGCGATTGTGGTGACTATCGAAACAGGTTACCAAGGCGCTATCACGCCGGCGAAACCGCCGACATACGTTACTTTCTGGAATCGCTTCGGGCAGCCGGTCATGAAGGCCCAATGGTAGCCGCCGGGTACTCCCTGGGCGGAAACGTATTGCTTAAATATCTGGGTGAAAATGGCGTATCAACGCCATTGGATGCCGCGGCGGCGGTCAGCGTACCCTTAAACCTTCACGACTCAGCACTTGCACTATCTTCTGGTTTTTCAAAAGTTTATCAGTATTACTTGATAAAACGAATGAAGAAGGCCGTACGCCGCAAATTCGACCAGTACACCGCGGCGTTCGACTGGCATCGGGCGATGGCCGCGAAAACATTCGCCGAATTTGACGATGCTATCACCGCACCCCTGCACGGCTTTTCAGGCAAGGATGAATATTATGACCGCTGTAGTTCTATCGGGTTTCTGGCTGAAATTCGAAGACCGACACTTATTATTAACTCGCTGGACGACCCGTTCATGACGCCGGCCGCAGTCCCTCGCCCGGATCAACTCTCCGAATCCGTACAAATGGAGCTGAGCAAGTATGGGGGGCATGTAGGATTCATTAACGGAGGGCTTCCCTGGAGACCGAACTATTACCTTCCTGACCGGATTATCGAGTTTCTGGATCGCTGCATTTCTGAATCAAGCCGTCACGGGCGGCCATTACCCGGAATGTGACAGCCCACTTTGGAGATTTGCCTATGTTGAAAAACGTCCATGCGTCAATTCTCGTCTGCTTCGGCGGAGCACTTGGATTCAGCCTTGCAACTGCACAGTTTCCGGCACTTGATCCGGTGCGAGTCGCACCGCATATCTATGAAAATGTTCTTGAAAATGAGCGAGTCAGGGTTTTGAAGGTCACGGAGAGGAATGGCGAGACTGCGCCGCTCCATTCCCATCCGGAACGTCTCATCGTCCATTTGAGCCCCTGCGCCTGGATGGAAGTGACATCCGACGGCGAAACTGAGATGCAATCATTCAAACTCGGCGACGTTGTCTGGGCCCCGCCAGTTACCCACGGTGGCGACACGAGTAGAGTAGTCCAGAATTGCAGCCGCCTGGAAATCGAAATGAATTGAGAAACCGGCACGATGACCTATTGGTTTCGATTGCAATTAAAACTTCTTTTTTTACAATGATTTGCCATACGGATTTGCGTCAGCATTAATTTGAGATTAGGGTGCCGGGGTCTCTGAATCAGCTGAAACTCCCAGGCAATGAATTGACTTCGAGAGGGTCAAACTGAGCATCAGCGTGGAATGCATGATCGGCCAAATGGCCGCTGGAATTACCGAATTTACATTAGGGAGAAATTGAACATGAGAACTGTCTCCAGAAGGCATGTTTTGATGGGTGGAGGCGCGTTACTCGGGTCGAGCATGCTGCCCCGTATCGGCCTGATCGAAGAAGCATTTGGCGAGGAATTTCCACGACCGGATTACATGATCCGTGCGGGCTGGAACGAGAATCCCTGGGGGCCTTCGCGCGTTGCGCTGCAGGCAATAGTTGATTCAATCAAGATGTCCAACCTTTACGGTGGCAACCGACGTGCGTTGACTGATCTGATGGGCACGATTCACAACCTTCCTACTGACCACATTTCGATTGGCACAGGATCGGGCGAAATATTGAGAACAGCAGGGATGCTGGCATCGGTTGATAAAGGATCAGTTGTCTGTGCCGACCCCACCTACCACGACCTTATCCGATACGCGGAGACTGCCGGCTCAAAGATCATTCGCGTTCCCGTGAATCCGGAAACGCTGCATGTTGACCTAAACGCCATGCACAAAGCGATCCGAAAAGACACCAAGTGTGTCTACATCGCAAACCCGAATAATCCGATCCCATCAATCATCGAAAAAAATGCGCTTCGAGAATTTACTCTGGACGTCTCTAAAGACCGTATGGTTTTCATCGATGAGGCGTATTTCGAATTTGTTGATAATCCTGACTACGAATCACTAATGGATCTCGTTCGAGATGGCCATAAGAATATTGTCGTTGCCAGGACCGCCTCAAAAATTCATGGTTTGGCGGGCATGCGAATCGGATTTGGTTTTGCTCACCCGGAATTGACCGGGCAGATTAACGACGCCAAGACCGGCGCGATTAACGTCCTGGGACTGAATGCGGCGTATGCCAGCTACCAGGATCAAGACTTTCAGGAGTTCACAGTCCGCAGGAACAAGGAATCGCTAAGCATTGTCGAGACCATGCTAGACGAGCTAGGGCACCGTTACGTCAAGTCAAATGCGAACTTCTCTTTCATCTATACCGGAAGAGATATAAACGAAGTTAATCAGGCATTCAAAGCGGAAAATATCCTGGTCGGCCGACCATTTCCGCCAATGACAGACTGGGTTCGCGTCAGCATGGCGAAACCTCACGAGATGGAATATTTCGCACAGGTGTACAGAAAAATTCTCGGCTAGATCCAGTGAATACGACGTAACAAAAAAGCCCGATGATCATCGGGCTTTTTTTCTACCGCACTTTCCTGAAACAGGTTTCGCGGTAAGTCGGTTATCGGGCTTCGACGTCTTTCATACTGAGACGAACCCTGCCCTGGCGATCGACCTCAAGGACTTTAACCCTGACATCATCACCTTCGGCCAACTTGTCGCTGACTTTCTCCACTCGCTCGTTGGAGATTTGCGAAATGTGAACAAGGCCATCTTTTCCCGGAAGAATCGTGACGAATGCACCGAAGTCCATCAGGCGCGCGACCTTGCCGTCATAGATGCGACCAACCTCGACGTCCGCCGTTATGAGTTCGATTCGGCGTAACGCTTCCCGACCCGATTCACCGTCGACCGATGCAATTTTAACCGTGCCATCGTTGTCGATGTCGATGGTTGCGCCCGTCTCTTCAGTAATGGCGCGAATCACCGATCCGCCTTTTCCAATTACGTCACGAATTTTCTCGGGGTCGATCCTGATATTGATGATGGTCGGTGCCCATTCAGACATCTCTTCACGAGAAGTACTAATGACTTTCGCCATTTCGCCGAGAATATGCAGACGCGCGGCTTTCGCCTGATCCAGCGCCTTGCTCATAATCTCTTTGGTGATCCCCTGGATCTTGATGTCCATCTGCAACGCAGTGATTCCACCGTCTGTGCCCGCTACCTTGAAGTCCATGTCGCCAAGGTGGTCTTCATCGCCGAGGATATCTGTCAGAACAGCGAAATCACTTCCTTCCTTAACAAGACCCATCGCAACACCGGCTACTGGCGCCTTGATCGGGACGCCGGCATCCATTAAGGCAAGGCTCGTGCCGCAAACTGAGGCCATTGAACTGGACCCGTTCGACTCGGTGATCTCGGATACGACACGAATGACATAGGGAAAGTCATTCATATCCGGCATGACAGCCTGAACGCCGCGGCGCGCAAGCTTGCCGTGGCCGATTTCGCGACGCTTCGGTGAACCGACAAATCCGGTTTCGCCGACACAGAACGGAGGGAAATTGTAGTGCAGCATGAACGGGTCTTTTCGTTCGCCCTCGATGGCATCAATGATCTGCGCGTCGCGGCCGGTACCCAGTGTCGTAACGACGATAGCCTGGGTCTCACCGCGAGTGAATATCGCCGATCCGTGAGCGCGCGGAAGCACGCCTACTTTCACGTCGATGGGACGCACTGTTGTTGTATCCCTGCCGTCAATACGTGGCTCACCGGCAATTACGCGCTTCCTTACGATTTTCTTTTCGAGTTTCGCCAAAGCGCCTTTCACTTGCTCTGCGTTCCAGCGAGCATCGTCGCCGCCGCAAAGCGCTTCGACTGCGACACTCTTCACGTCGCCCACACTATTCTGGCGCTCAACCTTGTCCGTAATCCTGTAGGCATCGGCGAGGCCACTTCGAGCCGCCGTATCAACGGCCGCGTCCAGCGCCTCGTCTGCTGGCAGAGCCTGCCAATCCCAGGCCGGCTTACCGACCTCGGCAGCCAATTCTCTAATCGCGTTGATGGCAACCTGCATTTGCTCGTGGCCAAACATGACGGCACCCAACATGACTTCCTCTGAAAGCATATTGGCTTCAGATTCAACCATCAGGACAGCGTCAGCTGTACCAGCGACTACAAGATCAAGTGCCGACTCTGCAATTGCAGCTCGACCTGGATTCAACAGATATCCGCCGTCTTTGTAGCCAACCCTCGCAGCACCTATGGGGCCTGCGAACGGCATACCTGAAATTGCCAGCGCCGCTGATGCGCCAATCAGCGCCGGTATGTCGGGGTCGACGTCCGGGTTCAGCGATACAACGGTTGCAATGATCTGGACTTCGTTCGTAAATCCCTTCGGGAAAAGCGGCCTGCATGGACGATCAATCAGGCGACACGTCAACGTTTCTTTCTCGCTCGGTCTGCCTTCACGCTTGAAAAAGCCGCCAGGAATCTTGCCTGCCGCGTAGGTTTTTTCCTGATAGTTGACGGTGAGTGGAAAGAAATCGCGGCCAGGTTCCGCAGATTTTCTGCCAACCGCCGTAACCAGGACAGCGGTGTCGGCCATATTGACCATAACGGCGCCGTCCGCCTGGCGCGCGATTGCGCCTGTTTCAATTGATACTTTGTGTTCCCCAAATTGGAACGACTTCGTGGTTGATTTCACTTTAAATTCTCGAATATATGTGGATAGTGCACGACGAAGCGTCGCGTCCCGTTACAGGACCGACAGCCTGCTTAAATCATCGCCAGGACGCCGATTAGAACTTATCGACGTAAACCGAGCCGGGAAATCAGCTCGCGGTACCGACCTTGATCTTTGCCTTTGAGGTAGTCAAGCAGCTTACGTCGCTTGTTTACCATCCTGAGCAGACCTTGACGGGAGTGGTGATCTTTCTTGTGCTCACCGAAATGACCGGTCAGCTCCGTTATGCGTGCGGACAACAGGGCAACCTGAACTTCCGGTGATCCTGTGTCATTTTCTGCCTGGGAATATTCCGAGACGATATTGCTTTTGCTTTCACTTGACAGTGACATCTTTAAGAAACTCCAATCGTTCTTACTAACGTTTTAGCCCATATTTTGAGCGCGCTATTCTAGCGTCAGTTTCGGCCCAGTAACAGCCTAAAACACGAAAATATCAGGCTTTTTTTGCCTGACCCCATAATTACAAATCTGCGCCCGAGACTTTGAAAATTCGTCTGGGCGCAACCATTCCGTCAGGCTCCAGCGCTCCAATCCCCAGGAAACTACCGTTGGCCCCGTAAACTTTGACCAATTCCCGCCCCCCGATATTGCACGGCACAGCCTGCCCTCCGCAAAACCGCTGTCCGTCAACTGCCGAAACACGGCACTCGAGCCAACCGGTCAGTGCGGCATCGGCTGGTAACAACCGTCCTCTTAGCGCCGACGGATCGTCTCTAGCCGCCAACTCCGCGCTGGACATGTCCAGCATATCTTCGGCTTTGAAGTTGCCTACGGTCTCGCGGTGCAAATTCACAGTGTGCGCTACGGTTCCGGCAGATTTCGCGATGTCCTCCACGAGTGTCCTGATGTAGGTGCCCTTTGAGCAGCGGACCCTCAGTACCAGTCTTGTCCCACTGGCCTCCAACAAGTTAATTTCATCAATTCTGACCGGTCGTGCGTCGCGCTCAACAACCTCACCCTTGCGTGCGAGCTCATAAAGTCGCTTGCCGTTCTGCTTCAATGCCGAATACATCGGAGGAATCTGTGTGGTCTCACCGACGAACGCCAATATCAGCTTTTCCCATTCCTGCCGGCCAAATTCCGGGACCGGAGCTGTCTCTACGACCTGTCCGTCTGCATCGCCGGTGTCTGTGGCCTCGCCGAGCCGCGCGGTCACGCGATATGTCTTGTCTGCCGCCAACAAATACGCGCAGATCTTGGTTGCTTCACCGAAGCAGAGCGGCAGCATGCCGGTGGCTGCCGGATCGAGGCTGCCTGTGTGACCTGCTTTTTTCGCCTGCAAGAGGCGTTTGACCTTTTGCAACGCCTGGTTCGACGTCATCCCAGCCGGCTTATTAAGTAGCAGCAAGCCGTTGACGACTGCCGCATCGCGCCGGCCGGGAATATCAGGATGGCCAGTCATTCAGGACTGCCGACTAGCGTCGTTTGCGTCGTCGATCAAACGGGAAATTTTCGCTGCGTGGGCGATACTGTCGTCATGTACGAAGCGAAGCTCAGGGACATGTCGCATGAGCATCGCCGATCCGAGCTTACTACGAAGGAACCCGGATGCTCGTTTCAGGCCCTCTTGAGCAGGTGCGGGGTCTGCATCCGGGTTCAGCAGGCTGAAATAAATTTTTGCTATGCTCAGATCCTTTGACAACTCGACATTTGTCAGCGAGACATCCGCCAATCCTGGGTCCTTGGTTTCAAAGTGCAGGAGCTCGCTCAGAGTCCGCTGCATTTGAGCCCCCAGGCGCTGGCTTCGTGAAAATTCGCGTGGCATTTTAAATCCTGTTTCTGATCAATCGAGCGTACGGGCAATTTCAATGCGCTCAAAGCACTCAATCTGATCGCCAACTTTCACGTCACTGTAGTTCTTAACGCCAATACCGCACTCTGTACCGGCACGAACTTCATTGACGTTATCTTTGAACCGCCGCAACGACTCAAGCTCACCTTCGTAGATAACTACGTTGTCACGCAAGACGCGAATTCGATTCGCCTTCTTGACGAAGCCTTCGGTCACGATGCTGCCCGCGATGTCACCAAACTTGGGTGAGGAGAAAACCTCTTTAACTTCTGCCAAACCAACTATAGTCTCGCGAATTTCCGGTGACAGGAGGCCGCTAACTGCCGCCTTTACATCATCAATTGCTTCATAAATGATGCTGTAGTAACGAATGTCGACACCAGATTCCTTAATGGCCGATCGCGCGGCAGCATCTGCGCGCACATTGAAACCGATAATGACCGCATGGGATGCGGCTGCTAGTGTAGCGTCTGATTCTGTAATTCCGCCCACGCCAGAGCTAATAACTTTGACTTTGACTTCGTCATTAGAAATCTTGGTAAGGGCGTCTCGCAATGCTTCGGCACTACCATGTACATCAGACTTGATTAGAACCGGAACAACCTTGTTTTTGCCCTCGGCCATCTGACTAAACATATCTTCAAGCTTCGAGGCCTGCTGCTGCGCGAGTTTCGAATCACGCGTCTTCGCTTGCCGGAATTCAGCAACTTCACGTGCCTTACGTTCATTTGTAACCACGAGGAAATCATCGCCGGCACTCGGCGTTTTTGAAAGACCGAGTACGACAACAGGGGTCGATGGCCCAGCGGATGTAACGGACTGGTGCAATTCGTCAAACATATTGCGCACGCGACCGTATTCCTCGCCTGCAATAATCATATCTCCCTGCTTCAGGGTGCCAGCCTGTACCAAGAGCGTCGCGACAGCACCACGACCTTTTTCCAGACTTGATTCTATTACGATCCCTTGTGCCGGACCGTCCGCAATTGCACGCAAATCCATTACTTCCGCCTGCAAAAGCACTGCGTCCAACAGCGCATCGACGCCCTCACCAGTCTTCGCCGAGACATTGGCAAACTGCTGCTCGCCACCCCAGTCTTCAGGAATAATTTCGTGCTGCGTTAGCTCGTTTTTCACACGCTCCGGATCTGCGCCTTCCTTGTCTATCTTATTGATCGCGACAACCAGCGGGACACCGGCGGCACGCGAATGTTGAATAGCCTCAACTGTTTGCGGCTTGACTCCGTCATCTGCGGCGACTACCAGGATGACGATGTCTGTCGCCTGGGCGCCTCGGGCACGCATCTGCGTGAAGGCCGCATGGCCCGGAGTATCGAGGAACGTGATCTTTCCTTTACTGGTATTTACCGCGTATGCGCCGATATGTTGTGTGATGCCTCCGGCCTCTCCATCCGCAACTTTAGTGCGCCTAATATAATCGAGTAATGACGTCTTACCATGATCGACATGCCCCATGATCGTGACTACAGGTGCTCGTGGTGCTGTTTCGCCAACCGGTTGCTGATCCGCAAGCAGAGCTTCATCGAAATCTTTACCGGACACAGGCTTGGCGATATGCCCCAGTTCTTCGACCACCAAAATTGCGGTGTCCTGATCGATTACCTGGTTAATCGTAACCATTGCACCCATATTGAACAGGACCTTGACGACTTCGGTCCCCTTAACAGCAACCCGCTGCGCCAGTTCAGATACGGAGATGCTCTCCGGAATCTCTACTTCGCGGACAACCGGGGCCGTCGGCATTTCGAATCCATGCTGCCCATCCGAGCTGATTGCAACAGGTCGTCGACGAGCCGGCGATTTGCGCTTGCGCCGACCGCTCTTGTCTCCGGCGACATGCAGTTCCTTACGGCCGTACTTGGTTTCGTCTGGTTTGCCCTTCTTCTTGTCTTTGTCTTTGGCGCGCCGCTCCCTCGCATCCTGCTCGGTCTTTTCGATGCGGGCACTTTCCTCGGCAGCGATAGCTGCCTTTTGTTCGATTTCGATGGCGCTGGTTTCCGCCTCTTCCTTGGCCTCTGCCTCGATCCTTATGCTTTCCTCCGCCGCTTTGGCTTCTTCTTCCAGTTTGGCCGCCTTAAGTTGCTGCTCGCGCGCCAGTGCACTGATCTTTTCCTGCTCTTCAACTTTCTGGCGATCAAGCTCGTCCTGCTTGTCCTGTGCTTCTTTCTCCAGTACGTCACGCTTTATATAAGTACGCTTGCGGCGAACTTCGACGTTGACAGTTCGGGAACGTCCCTGTGCACCGGATAGACGAAGCTCGGACTGTGATTTGCGACGAAGTGTTATGCGCCTGGGGGCCGCACCGGTCGCAGATGAGTCGTCCTGGCCGTGCGCTCGGCGCAAATGAGTCAGCAATTCGAGTTTCGCGTCCTCGCTTATCGTGTCATCTGCGCTACCGACCTTGATACCGGCGTCGTCCAGCTGCGAAATGAGCTTCTCGACCGGCACTTTCAGTACTTCGGCGAATTGTGAGACGGTGACGTCGGCCATGCTTGAACTCCGTATTACCTGCTAATGCCTGGATCAGGCCTGCTGTTCTGTTTCAAACCAATGCGCCCGCGCTTTCATGATAAGTGCGGCCGCCACTTCCTGGTCCATCTCGTGTATTTCGAGCAAATCATCCGTAGCCAGTTCAGCAAGGTCCTCGCGGGTCACTATTCCCTCGCTTGCCAGCTTGAACGCGAGACTCTTGTCCATACCCTCAAGCGTCAAAAGATCTTCCGCCGGTTCGGCTTCGTCTATTTTCTCTTCCTGAACAATCGCCTGCGTCAATAGAACGTCGCGCGCCCGGTTTCTGAGCTCATTGACGATGTCCTCGTCGAATTCCTCAATCGCTGCCAATTCGGCGGCAGGAACATAAGCCACTTCCTCGATCGTGGAAAACCCTTCCTGTACGAGGATCAGACCGACTTCCTCGTCGACATCAAGCTGCTTCGAAAACAGAGCGATAAGCTCCTTCATTTCAGATTCGCTTTTCTGCTCAGCATCGGTCTCTGTCATGACATTGAGTTCCCAGCCAGTGAGCTCACTGGCCAGACGAATGTTTTGTCCGCCGCGACCGATCGCCTGCGAGAGCTTGTCCTCATCGACGGCGATATCCATGCTATGGGTATCTTCGTCAACGACAATCGATACGACTTCCGCTGGCGACATGGCGTTGACCACGTATTGCGCGGGGTTTTCATCCCAAAGAATGATGTCCACTCGCTCGCCCGCGAGCTCATTCGAAACGGCCTGCACGCGCGAACCGCGCATGCCGACACAGGCGCCTACTGGATCAATACGCGAATCGTTACTTTTAACTGCGATTTTCGCGCGCAGCCCCGGATCTCTTGCCGAACCATGAATTTCGATCAGACCCTGACCGACTTCGGGCACCTCGATCTTGAACAACTCGACCAGAAACTCCGGTGATGTTCGGGTCATGAAAAGTTGCGGCCCGCGAGGCTCCGAACGAACTTCCACCAGCAACGCTTTCATTCTGTCCTGCGGCCGAACCGGCTCGCGCGGGACCATTTGCTCGCGCGATACGAAACCCTCAGCATTCCCGCCGAGATCGATGTAAACACCATTGCGATCAACACGTTTCACAAGACCTGACAGCATCTCGCCCACCCTGCTTCGGTATTCCTCGACCACCTGCTCACGTTCAGCTTCACGTACCTTCTGCACAATGACCTGTTTGGCCGTCTGTGCCGCAATCCTGCCAAAATCGACCGATTCCATCGGCACTTCAACGAATCCGCCCGGGACAGCTGATTCTTCGACATCGACGGCATCTATCATTCGTAACTCACGATCCGGAAACTCGAGCTCTGTTGACTCGTCTTCGAAGACCAACCATCGGCGAAATGTATCGTAACCACCGGTATCGCGATTAATTGCAACACGCACGTCAATATCTTCACCATGCCGCCGCCGGGTCGCAGATGCGAGTGCCGCCTCGATCGCCTCGAATATGATGTTTTTGTCCACGCCTTTTTCGTTTGAAACGGCGTCGACAACCATCAGAATTTCTTTGCTCATTACCTTGCTACTCCAAAATAGCTTGAATCCGGCACTCTTAAAGTGTCGGAATCAGTCGTGCTGATTCTATTGTCGCGATCGACAAGCTATGCAACTCACCATCAACCTCAACTTCAATCTTCTCATCATCCGCAGACTTCAGGGCGCCACGAAAATTGCGCCGCCCAGACAACGGAAACCTTAATTTCACGCGTACATCCTGGCCCATAAATCGCTTGAAATGGGCCGGTTTGGTCAAAGTACGATCCAGGCCGGGCGACGACACCTCAAGTGAGTAGTTGCTCTGCACCGGATCCTCGACATCCAGAATCGCGCTGACGTGCCGGCTTACAATTTCGCAGTCCTCGATCCCAACACCATCAGCTTTGTCGATAAACAACCGGATAATGCCGTCACGTCCGCCCGTCTTTAACTCAAGATCAGCTAATTCATAACCCAGGTGTTCAATCGCGGGCTCCAGCAACTTGACTATCTCATCTCTCGACATAACAACTGACTTTAAAAATAATCCATAAGTACATGTTCTAAAAACAAAAAATGGGCATAAAGCCCATTCTAATTCTCCGCATGATCATCCTGCTGACAATAAAAAACCCCTTATCGGGGCCTTTTCTGCGAAGACTCTGGCTGCGCGACTCCATACTGCCCACCGCGACTTGGCGCGCGATTATACGGCAATATTCCTGACTTGTGCAATGACGGAACGGCCGACGCGGCAGCCCTTCTGCTCTTTAATCTGCTTTACAATCTCTCATGTGACGCCAACAAATCAGACATCTGACCTCAGAAAGGACGGCCGCGAGCCCGGCGGGCTGGTGAAATGGCCGAGTTACCGTGCTAATCGACTCAGAACGGCAATTATCCTGGCTGCCGTCGCTGCCATGGGATTCGGACTGTACCGGCACTTTGAGGTTGCGAATGAGCCTGCGAAGCCGGAAAGCCGACCTTACATGCCGATCGCCCTGTCGATCCCAACCGACCCGACCTTATCGGCGAACCGAGAATCGGCGAGTAGCTGGAGCGAGTGGGCCAAGGCTCCTGCAGCCAGTACCCCCGCTGTTGCCATCGTTAATTCACAAGGCCATTTTGGTAGCGGGGATCCGATCTCCCCTTTATATACGCGCGCCGCCCCCCACCGTCGTGGCTCTGACATAAGCAACAGTGGCTCACTCTATACCTTTCCTGGGGCCCACGTTCCGGGAAATGAGCGTCCGCGGTATCGGCGTTCGTCGTCCTGTCATCAGCAATGAAAATCATGCCGATTTCAATCAGTGCCTTCATAAGGGCCAGGCCAATTTTGGCGATGGGTTGCCGGACCCGGCGCGATGGGCCACGTCTTGGCCAACCCCGGTTATCGTCTAAATCGTGACCAGCCATGTGCTCGGTAATACCATTGTGAGAACCGGAATGCCCGGTATCTGCGAGCAGGTTTCGTCGTTGGAGGACATCATGCAGATTTTCATCACCGCGGTATCGGTGGCGCTCATCGTGTCGTTTCTTTGTTCTATATTCGAGGCGGTTCTGCTATCCATCAATAACGCACAGGTTGAGTCGCTGGCTCAACAAGGCAAACGGCACGGGCAGATCCTGAAGGAGTTTAAGCGCCGGATCGACCTGCCTATCGCCGCAATTCTCATCACAAATACGATGGCGCATACGATTGGCACCGCAGTAGCAGGTGCAGCCTATGTGGACGCTTTCAGCTCCGAAACGCTGTGGATTTTCGCGATCATATTTACGATAGCCGTCCTGCTTTTCACGGAAATCATTCCGAAAACCCTCGGAATCGCGCATGCCGCGAGGTTAGCCAAGCCGGTCGCGTATGGTATTCATACATTGACCGTCGCGTTGCGCCCACTTGTTCTTTTAAGCGGGGCAATCTCCCGATCGCTGCGGAGTGAGAAGAACGTGCCGATGACTTCCGTTGAAGAGATTCGGCTGCTGACTGCGTTTGCACGTACGGAGGGAGTGATCGGCGTGCAAACGGCGGGAATCATCGTCGGGGCATCATGGCTGGGCAATCTGAGTGCGTCGGATGTGATGCGGCCCCGCAATCAGGTCATATATCTTTCGGCCGAGAGCAACCGACAACAGGTATTGGAATTGCTGAAACATTCCAGGTACAGCCGGTTTCCTTTCTCAACGACGGATCAGTTTGATCAGGTCTGCGGCGTCGTAATTGCGAAGGAGCTACTATTGCAGTTGCAGGATGGATCCGATGAGACGATTGACTGGTCATGCTTGGTCAAAGAGCCGATCGTCGTGCCCGAAAACGCACGCCTCGATTCACTGCTGCGGATTTTCAAGGATGCCTGCCGCCACATGGCCATAGTCGTCGACGAGTACGGCGATGTTCAAGGAATTGTCACTCTCGAAGACGTGCTCGAGGAAATCGTCGGCGACATTGTCGATGAAAGTGATCGGGTGATAGTAGACCTGTGGATTCAGGACGACGGTTCATTCCATGCGCTAGGGACGATTGAGCTTCGCAAGCTATGCCGAAAACTGGAAATCAAACTACCGGCTGATACAGAAGCCCGCAGACTCGGGGGTCTGGTCATGGAATTGCTCGGACGGATTCCGGTAAAGGGAGACACGGTGGAATGGCACGGCTGCCGACTCACTGTGCTTTCAGCAAGTCGCTGGAGCGCGGATCTGGTCTCGATAGCGAAGAAAACCTGACTGCTAGAACAATCGTCGGTCCACTACTTCCCATAGTGCGCCAATCGCGTACCCCGTCTTGTACGAATGCAGGGGTATGATCCGGCCGGAAACTAGATAAATGGCTCTATTAGGACCATGCTTTCGGTATGGCCAAGAAAGGACCTGGCTATTGCAACAACGTGTCGGGTGCGAATTCCTATTCTTCGGATAAATGCTTGAGATTTCCAAGTCTTGTCATCTGCGATGCTTTGGTTACGATGAATCAGTGATACGTGATCTCGCCCTACTTTTCATCCACCTTGTCGTAACGCTTGCCCGCTTGTTCGGGCCTGGTGGTGCTCGATCCGTCGTCGCCGAATCACTGCTTGTGAAACATCAGCTTCTGATCCTCAATCGCTCAAGAGCGCGAGCACCGGACCTTCGACCGACAGACCGAGTTATTGTTGGGCTATGCGCAATCTTGATGCGCCCTGCCCGCTTGTTACGATCAGCCATCGTCCTTAAGCCCTCCACGATTCTCAGCTTCCATCGAGCATTGGTGAAACGGAAGTAGCGCCGGCTGTTTACGCCGAAAAATCGTGGTAAGCCGGGTCCGAGAGGGCCTGCTCCAGAACTGGTTTCAGCAATCGTCGAAATGAAACGCAGAAACCCGAACTTCGGTTATCAGCGCATCGCCGACCAGATTTCCCTGGTCTTCGACATCGAAGTTGATAAGGATGTGGTGCGGCACGTGCTGGCCAAGCACTACCGGCCCGAGCCTGGAACTAACGGCCCGTCCTGGCTCACTTTCCTAGGCCACAGTAAAGACAGTTTGTGGAGCGTGGACCTTTTTCGATGTGAATCGCTAATCCTCAAGTCTCACTGGGTGATGGTTGTAATGGATCAATGTACCCGGCGAATCATCGGCTTCGCTGTCCATGCCGGAGCACTCGACGGACCCGCCGTCTGCCGCATGTTCAATAGCATCATCGGTAGCACTAAGAGCCCGCGGTATCTGAGCTCCGACAATGATCCGCTGTTCATGTTTCATCGATGGAAGGCCAACCTTCGAATTCTCGAGGTGACGGAAGTGAAGACAGTGCCATACGTCCCACTATCGCATCCATTCGTTGAAAGACTGATCGGGACGATACGGCGAGAGTATCTCGATCAGGTATCTTTCTGGGGTGCTCTCGATCTAGAACGGAAGTTGCTGCTATTTCAGGAATATTACAACCGGGACCGTGTTCACCGGGGGCTCGACCGCGCTCCCCCCAACGAGCAAGGTGGTATCACGGATCGTAAGATTGCCCGCCTGAATAATTATCGCTGGCAAGCGTACTGCCGCGGTTTGTATCAGCTGCCAGCAGCGGCTTGAATTCTAATTCGCACCCAACAGGTTGGCACTGACTATACGCGCCGCTCAGGTTACGACCTATATGGCCGCAACGGTCAAACTCTGACCGATAAATGGAAAGACGGCATGCGTACCTTGCACGGCATGCACACACACGGATTCCCAAATTGCTACGTGATGGGTAAATAGGGAAAATAACGGGTCTTTTCCCGTGTTGCGATGAGTATGGCCCGGACCTCGGATGACTCCAGCGCGGGCAGCATCTCGTGCAACTCGTGGACGGTCTGCGGCGTCATGACCGACAGCGGCGGGTTACCAAAAGTGACGAGCGCAATACCGTCATTCACCTCTAATGCCAGATGTTTCAACTTACCTCCTCACATTGTCTGAGTCAGAGCTTCCGCTGCGGTAGACGACCCGAATAGTCACCACCCATGAGCGGTCGCATTTGACTACCACGCGTAGGCTTCAGGTGCCGGCCCGCCGGGCCCAGGGAACAACTCATCGAGCTCTTCCAACACGTTCGCATCCAGCCGTATGCCGATGGCTTTGACGCTGTCTGAAAACTGGACCATGGTTCGCGGCCCGATGATGGGTGCGGTGACGTGAGGCTGAGCGGCAACCCAGGCAAGGGCAACGTTGCCAGGTGGCTCGCCGATTTCCTTGCATAAGGCAAGATACCGCCGCATACGGTCAGCTTCGGAGTTCGGTAAGAACGAACGACGTCCGGTTTCCCCTTCGGGCAGGCGGCCTGCCAGACTGCCACCGGCCAGCGGACTATAGGTCAACAAACCCAGGCCCAATGCCTCGCAGGCAGGGGCAACCTCGAGCTCGATGTGGCGGTTCCTCAGATTGTAAACGCTCTGCTCGCTGACAAAACCAAAGCTCCCGCGCTGCTGAGCAACCGCCTGCGCCTGCGCAATGTGCCAACCCGCATAGTTTGAACTGCCGACGTAGAGGACCTTCCCCTGCTGTACGAGCACATCCATTGCCTGCCACAACTCTTCCCAGGGCACCGCGCGGTCGACATGATGCGTCTGGTACACATCGATGTAGTCGGTCTGCAAACGTTTGAGGCTTGCTTCTACGGCTGCTCGAATGTGTTTGGCGGACACACCTTTGTCATTGGGCCCTACCCAGCTTCCCGTACGCCGGGCTTCGTCCGGTGAGCCCCATTCGCTGGGCGGCGAGTAGACTTTGGTCGCGAGCACCACCTGCTCACGCCGCCCGCCACCCTGGGCAAACCAACGCCCGAGCAGGGACTCCGTCTGACCGGCGTTGTAGTTGTCCGATGTATCAAAGAAATTGACACCGAGCCGCAGCGCCTCATCCATGATCGCGAACGAGTCCGCCTCATCGGTCAGCCAGGAGAAATTCACGGTCCCGAGCACGAGGGGACTGACCCGCAATCCCGAACGGCCAAGCTGCACGTAATCCACGCTGCCTTCCTTACCCACTGCCCTCCTCAGTCGAACAGCCCCGAAGGTGCGGTTTTCCCACCCGTAAAGTCAGGGCCCTCTTCCCGCCAACCGTTGAAAATATTCTCTCCCATCAACTGAGCAATGCGCGGATCGTTGGCGAAGCGCTCGAAAACTTCCGGATAACGATCGTCTCCACGGCGCTCCTGAGTCGACAGGTGCGGCCGGCAGAAATAGGACGCGAGATTGATGCGCACCCCGGGAATCTCCCGGCGCCAGCCGGCATGCCACGAGTTCCCGTGCCACACCACGGCATCACCGGGATCGATATCCATCGTCACGGCACCGGCGGGCGCGGTCCATTCAATGGCATCCAGCTCTTCCGGCGCCGGATTTCTGGCCATGACTTCAGGGATGGTCTCGTGCCCGGCCATCCAGTTCTCGTGCGGTGTTGGCTGGCGGTTCTTGCGATGGCTGCCGGGGACCAGCACCACCGCCCCAGCTTCTCTGCTGTAGGGGGTCAGTGCATAGTTGCAGTTGGCCACCAGGGAAACCTCCGTCATGCCAACCGATACACCGTCGGCGTGAGCCGGCAGGGGCATGCCGCCCGGGCCGCGGAAGTGGCTGCCCATGGACGACAGCACACAACTCTCGCCGAGGAGGTAGTACATCAGCGCCAGCGGCTTCTCCTCCAGAAGAATTTCTGGAAAAACAGGATCGTCAAAGATCAGGTAATGTTGATAATTCATGCCGTGGAAGTCATCGGTCGTGGCACGTTCCGGGTCGATCTGCTTGCCCGTGTTGCGCTCCACCCGCCGCAGGATCGCGGACTTGGCACGGTCGATTTGATCGTCGGATAGAACGCCCTTGAGGACCGTAAACCCTTGCGTTTCTAGTTCGAGCAGATTGTCGTTGAGACCGAGGGCCTCGATGTTCGCCAGCACGCGAATACGCGCTTCTTCGTCCTTTCGGCCAGTCATGCGGGCCAGGATAGGCGACGTTTTGGTCACGTTCGCAGATTGCTCAGTCGTGGTTGCCATGGATTACCTCCTGCTTTGGCGTATCTATCGCTTTGCGTTGTTGAAAGTCTGTGTCAGCTTGCTGTAGTCGGCACCGGTGCGCTTGAACAGCGCATCCTCGCGGCCAAGCAGTTGCGACATTTTTTTGCCGTATGTACCGATGAGATCATCGGCCCAAGGCTCGTAGTCTTCTACCGGCCGACACAGCAGGCGGGTATAGGTGATGTGGCAGACCACCCGTTCACCATCGAGGGTGCGGGGATAGTTTGAGTGCCACAGGTTTCCATCCCACATGGCCACCGAACCCGCCGGGCACTCGATCGGTATGGCGCCAGCGCACGCCGCAGTCTCTACCTCATCCGGATGCCGGCGGAGCGCATTGCTGCCCGGGACGATCAATGTCGCTCCACCCGCCTTCGTATACTCATCACATGCCCAGCACGCGGTGAGCAGCATGTTGTGCGCGGGAAACGGGGCCGGGATCCAGTTGTTGTCCGCATGCAAGCCGATGCTGGGCGCCCCTTTGCCACGCACGCTCGCAGCGACCTGGCTGAGCAGAAAACCGCGGCCAACGGAAAATTCCGCCATGGCCAGCAGCTTCGGATTGAGTATTGCCTCGGCGAACAGCGCATCCTTCGCCAGCAGCATGTTGGCGCCTGTGCCCTTGCCCACCTGCAGGATCTTGTCGCGGAAAGCCGCGTTGAATTCCGGTGTTGCGGCGTTTTCGATGACCGTCCAGCCTTCCATGGCAAGCTGGCGACAGTTGTCGACCAGACCCAGCTGCTCAATCTCCGGCAGCAATTCATCCGAAATGGCATCCGGGGGAAGCGTGTCGAAATAGCGCTCATTGGCGCCGAGGCTGGCGGTGGATTCACTCACTTTGGATGTATCTCGCGCAGAAAGGACAGGAGTTCACGAGTCAGCCCTTCCGGGTCTTCGATGGCCGTCATATGGCCAAGCCCGGGCATCACCACATGCTTCGCGTTGGGTATCACGCGGGCCATCAGCTCGTTCGGCTTGACGAACATCACGTCGTGCTCGCCGAGCAGCAGCAGCACCGGGCAATCGATCTGCCGCAGCAGGGCGATCTTCGGATCCGGATTCGTGTAGAAATGGCGCATGAAGTCGGCAACGTGAAAGGAGGTGCTGGTGGCCAGGATGTCCGCCGTCTCCGCCCAGCACCGGTCCGGTTCGGGGTTGGCATTCAGACGATTCAGGAACGGACCACCGCTGCTCGCGCGCGCACGCTTGAGCGTTTCGAGCACGAGCATGCTTTCCCGGTTATCTGCCATGGGATTGCTCAAGGGTACGGATCTCAGTTCGAAGGCATGGCTTTCGAACATCTCGTCCGCGAACTCATCCGTGGGAATGGTCGCAGAGCCGGAATCCGTACTCATCAGGCTGAGAAGACGCTCACCGTGATGGCAAGCGTAGTGCAGGCCGGCCATGCCGCCGGTGGCATGAGTGAGCAGGTGAAACCTGTCGAGGCCGAGATGATCCGCAATCCGGGCGAAATCGTCCGCAACCGTCGCGACGTCATAGCCTGAATCGCCGTTACCCAGCGGTACGCTGCGGCCGTGACCGCGCATGTCTGTGTCGATCACTTGGTATCCGGCAGCGGCGAGTCGTTCGGATACACCGGTGCGAGACCAGTAGGACCCGTTCTCCGCAACTCCGTGGGTGGTGATGATGGGTTCTCCTTCGCCGACGACATCGAAGAACAGCTTCGCGTTTTCCAATGTCAGATATGGCATTCCATCTCCCCGGTAAGCAGGGATATGTAAAATATTATATATAATATTTTATAGTCATTGGAGTCAAGCCACCAAGCCCGACCAATCTATCCGCCCGGCGTGTACCAGATCGGGCTGGTGTAGGCGCGATCCTGCGTAATGACCGGCACCTCCTCCGGAATGTCCCTAACCCTGAAGAATGCGGCTTCATAGGCCGTCCAGCGCGGCGTCGGGATCTGCAGTACCCGCACGTAGTAGAACGCGCGTTCCGCCGGGTCGAAGTCAGGGTCCTGCCAGACGGTGGCAAGCTCCGCATCTCCTAGGGTGTTCCAGTAGGCGGCTGCCGATACATCCACAGTCGAGCCCACGGGATCGAGCGAGCCATCCGGCTTCAACTCCCGGCCACCAGACCAGGCGACGTTGTGGATCTTTTCATGCAGGACACCCTCTGCATCGAGCCAGCCTTTGATCACCTGCACACGATCCAGATTGGCACCGTCCGGATCCTTCATCGCGCGGATGAGGAAGCGGGGGGACTTTGTTTCTGCGCCGCCGACGAAATCACCACCCATCGGCACACCCTGCGCATAGCCGATCCGGGCAAAATCCGGCGCGGCAGCGTCGGCATCAGCAAAATCCCAGCCGCCGAAGACGCGGACAGTCATACGGGGCCCCGTCGTGGCGTACACCTCTCTGCGCTTCATCGCATCAAACAGCGCTTCGCGCGTGTTCTCCTGCGCCCAGACGGCCGCAAGTCCTGCCGCGGACATGGACCATCCATAGGCGGAAGTCGACACCCGTTCCGCGCTCGGCACACCGATGGCCCACTTGCCCCAGAAGTTGTCCTCGTCAGCCGTCGAGAGCGCCGTGTGGCTGTCCGTGCTGCCGATGAAGCCCAGCTTGAACGGATTGATGCCGAGTTCCGCTTCGAGCTTCAGACCGGTTTGCAGGGCAGCGCGGGCATAGGAGCCCCGCTTGCGCGCGGCGAATGCCTCGATGTCCTCCGGGACGAACCCCGGTTTCGGTGGACCGCCCCAGTCGTTCCAGGTCTCGAAATCCGCAAACTCGTCCGTGGGCGACAGTACCGGATGTGTTTCGCTGTCGCCTTTGATCTGGGTGATCTCCATGATCGTTTCGAAATGGCTGCGCAGCCCCGCCCAGCTGGCATCCAGGGCTTCGCCCGCCGTTTTCTGCTCGGGGAACATAAGCCCCTGACTCAGATTGGAGTTATGCGGAATCGCCAGGGCTTCGCCACCTGTACGATCCTCGTAGTCCACCAGGTGCCGCCAGAGATCGTCCGGCTTGTCGCTGTCTGCCTGGGAGAATGGGTAGGTTTGAGCGGTCTCGTCCGCACCATCCTTGAAAACCACCACACGATGCAGATTAGCGAGGCCCGTTTCCGGACCGTCCACAGAAGTGGATGACGTCCATTCATAGCCGATGAACGCGGTGAACTTACCCGGATTGTTGTATGCGTCCGCGTTGGCGATCACCCGCTGCCAGAGTGTGCGCCGGTAGGGCAGATCGATCGGCTGCGCCCAGAACAGCTGCATCAGCGTACCCACTATCGGCGAGTAGAACGCGGCACCCTCCTCGGTCGACTTGACGACATACTCGTCCCACGCCTCGCGATATTTCCGGCCAACCGGGCTGTCGGGGAATGCGGGATCGCCGGCCTGCAGAGCGTCCGCAATACCCAACCCCTCAGCATGGTCAGCCACCACCAGAAAATCCAACGGCCGCTGCAGACGCACCCGCATGCCGTTGAAAGCTTCCACTTCCTCGCCGCGAGCAAAGCGATAAGCCACGGCGGGATCGACTCGATTCCAGCCGCCAATGTAGGCATCGTGGGAGGAGTAACTGGTGTGCACATGCATGTCACCCCAGTAGACGTTCGACGGATAGCTGTCGCCAGCATAGGGAGAATAGGATTGTACCTCCCCCTCCCCGGCATGGGCCGATGGCCACTGGGCGGCCAGAGCTGTGCAGAGCACCAGGCTCCACCTGGTGCGTTGATGTCTCATAAGTGTCACTCCGGTTCTGAATTGCTCTTCCTCTGTGTGATCAGCCGCAGGCTCGCGCTGATACCAGATGCAGGCAGAACCTGTACCGTATCGCGCTCGTCATACACCGATTTCGCACTGACATTCGTCTCACCAAAGGTGGCAATGGCGGCATCCAGGTCATCAACAACAAGAAAAATCACCGCCACCGAATCCCTCTCTACTTCATCTTTCATGCTGATGACTTCGAAGTGGGTTTCATCCAGATTTGTCCAGTAGTCGTAGCGTATGCCGGTGTCAGACGTGTTCGATATTGCCGGTTGGCCCAGTTCGGGCATCAACGCCAGCAGTCGCGCTGTGGTCGCATCAGCACTGTTCGCCAGAATCACCGTTTTCATCGAGCCAACGACGCCATTCCTGTGCTTCACAATAGGCGCGGACAGGTAATCCGGCAGACCCGTGATCGATGTCTTGAGTCCGTTGATATTGACGGATTGGGACGCCTGCCGTCCGGCATCGCCAAAGGTGTAGTCGAGTACGCCACGCCCCGTGCCGCCAGTGAGCTTGAACCGAAGGCTGCGCCCGATCGGCACATAGCCATCCATGACAGTAAAGCCCATAGCCGCCCAGCTCTCTGGCGTGTCATCAACGGTAATTTCATTCAGTCGCATGTGAATCTCTCTGCTACACAGGAAACGCTATTCCAGAAGCTGCACTCCGCCCAACGTCTTCACTAGGGCTTGTTGCGGCCAGCGATACCGGCCTCCCTCTTGCGGGCTATTTCGGCCCGCATCGCCTTCATCTTCGCGAAGTTCTGCTGGTGTTTTTCACGATCAAAAGCCGTGTAATCGTAGTTGGGCCGTAACGACACCTTGCCGCCGGCCGGTTCCCGATCAAACAGACTGTGATAACCACCAATCTCGGCGCGTTTGCGCAAATGCTCACCGTCCATGTCCTGCTTGCCGAACGGGAAGGCGCCGTAGACATCCATGAGACCCGCAAATCTGACCGGGTTTCGCGCCAGTGCCTCTTCGGTCACCATCTGCCGGTAGGGGCCCTGGGTTTGCAGGATTGACCGCTGGAAAGTGCCAAGCACCATCAGACGTTCGCCTGTCTTGGTGCGGCGCGTTGAAGCGTGCCAAGTGAGATCGCCCCAAACCACCATTGAGCCCGCGGGCGCTTCTATGGGCTGGGCATTGTCTTCCCAGTGTTCGACTTCCGCGGGTGTCGGCGCACGCCGCAACTTGTGGCTGCCGGGCACAAACGTCAGTGCGCCATCTTCGACTGTATAGTCAGTCACGAGATAATTGAAATTCGCGCTATTCGGTTCCGGAGGCTTGGCGGGTCGCGAGTAATCCCAGTTATCCTGGTGCAGGGTAGTACGCTCGTCACCGGGCCCTTTCACCCAACCGTCGAACAATGACAGGATACAGTCGGTACCCACGAGCGATTGCACCAGGCCCAGACCGGCAGGATTCAGGACCAGTTCCTCAAACACCTGGTCATCCCACAGGATCATGCGGATGATCTGGTTGCGGTCTTTCCAGCTCAGCCCGTCACTGCCAAGCTTGCCGAAGCGCTGCTCGACCACGTTGACAACGGCTTGCTCGACCCGGGCATGAAACTCAGGTGGCCCGACCTTCTCAGGTGGCACGACCGTAAAGCCAAACATGTCGAGTTCAGCAAGGTTCTGCAGTAAATCCAGTTGCGCCAGTTCGCGGTACAACTTCGCTTGCGGCAGGCACAGCGGCCAGTCTTTGATCTCCATCATTTTCTCCTTTCATCTCTGGGAATCGGTGTGCTCCATCTTGAACACAGACATATTCCCAACGGTTTATCGGTTTTTCAGATTCCTGTTCACTTGTTCCGCCTTCGCCGGGTCCCACCACCAGGTTGCCGGAAAGCCACCCATGTCCAGGGACTGGATCGCAGGTTTGGCGAATTTGTTCCACATCACGATACGTTGGCCATCAACCAGGCGGTGGGGGATAAAGTAGAACTGCCAGAACAACACACGGTCCAGCGCCCGGCCTGCGGTCATCAATTCCTCGCGCGTGCTCGCAGTCAACAGTTGCACAATCAGCGCATCCACGATTGGAGAACTCAGGTGGGCGAAGTTCGCCGGGCCACGGCTTTGGGAACTCAGGTAAGCCGGAACCTCCTGGTTGGGCGGCATGCTGATCGCCAGGCTACCGGCCACGGCATCCGCCTTTTTCGCCCTCAGTAAGCTAACGTACTGGGCGCTCTCTACAAGCCGAACATGGGCACTGATTCCCAGTCGCTTCAGTTGTTCAACATAGGCCAGGCGTGCACGCTGTTGACCAGAGGCTGGAACCAGAAACTCAATTTCCAAAGGCTCGCCTGCTGCATTCTTCAGCCCTCCATTCCGAAACTCCCAGCCTGCTTCAGCCAGTAGTCCTTGCGCGCGTACCAGTGCTTCCCGCCTGCTCATTCGTGCGATAGCGCTACCAGCAAACGGTGCCTGGTCAAAAACGCGCGGAGGCAAATCGTCGCGAAACGGTTCCAGCAGTACCAGCTCGTCTTCAGAAGGCAGTCCTGTCGCCGCCATGAACGTACCATGGAAAAAGCTCTGTGGTTTTTCGTAAACGCCATAGTCAAACGTGTCATTCATCCAGTCGAAATCAAAGGCCAGGTAAAGAGCTTCCCGCACCCGCACGTCCTGGAAGCGGTCCTGCGTGAGGTTGAAAGCCAGAGCAGAGAGGATCCCGATATAATGTTGGTAAGTGTGCTGAACTTGCACGAGCAAACCGGAGTTCGTGTCATACCCCGTAACCCAGAGTGCGGCACTCGGCTCATTGAAGGTATCCAACAATCCCTTGCGGAACGCTTCTCGTTGTACCGTGGCATCACGGTAGACCTCGTACCTCAGCACATCGATATTGAAGGAACCTTTGTGCAACCCGATATCCTTGCCCCAGTAGTCATCCACACGTTCAAACTCAATGAACTTGCCGAGCTCGAACTTGCCGATGCGATAGGGGCCGCTGGTGAGGGGTGGCTCAGTCGTGGTTTCGGTAATGTCCCGCTCGCGCCAATAGTGCTCTGGCAGAATATTCACCTTTCCCAGCGCCATGATCCCATTCAAGTTGACAGGATAATGGTAGGTAAACCGAACCTCGCGTTCGGAAATTGCCTCCACCTGCTTTAGCGAAGCATAGGCCGCGTTAAAGGCTATACCGTGATCGCGAATATGCTCAAATGTAAACTGGACATCCCGAGCACTGACCGGCACGCCATCATGCCAGCGTGCCTCGGGGCGCATTCGCATCCATACCGTAGTGAAATCATCGGATACGGCAATTTCACCGGCAAGGCTTCCGTAGTACACACCAATCTCGTCACCCGAGGGCCGCAACAACGAGTCATACAATGTCGGTTCAATGATCGCGTCGAGGCCGGGCGCGGTCAGTCCCTTGTTAATGTAGGGTGTGAAACTGTTGAAACTGTACCCGATCGCCCGAACGAGCCGGCCACCTTTGGGCGCATTCGGATTCACGTAGTCGAAGTGTGCAAACCCGGGTGGGTATTTGAAGCCGCCATAAAACGACAGCCCATGTTGCCAATGTCGTTCGTCCGGCTCGCTGTCTTTCTCATTCGCATACGATGCGCTCGAGAGGCTAACGAGACAACAAAGGGTCAGGATCCGAATCATGTCTCCACCACCGCGAGGTCGAATGCCGCCGCCAGTAGCGCTTTCGTATAGACCTGCTGCGGCCGCTCGAAAATATCGATGGCCTTACCCTGTTCGACGATGACACCGTCCTTCATCACGATCAGCTCATCGGCCAGCGCCCGCACCACTTTCAGGTCATGACTGATGAACAGGTACGACAAGCCATGGCGTTCCTGCAGGACACGCAACAAATCAATCACCTGGGCCTGGACACACATGTCCAGCGCCGACGTGGGTTCGTCCAACACCACCAGTTCCGGGCGCAGCACGATAGCGCGCGCGATGGCGATGCGCTGCCGCTGGCCGCCCGAGAATTCATGGGGGTAACGTTCCTTGTCGGAGGGATCAAGTCCCACATCGGTGAGCGCTTCATCGACCATATGGGACAGTTCTTCTGCCGTGAGCTGTGGTTCGTGCACCCGCAACCCCTGTTCAATAATCTGTTGTACTGATCGTCGCGGGGAGAGCGACCCGTAGGGATCCTGAAACACGATCTGCATACGGCTGCGGTAAGGCTTCAATTCCCGGTTGTTGAGATCGTGGATAAATTCTCCAGCGAAGTTGACCTGGCCCCGGCTCTTGATCAGTCGCAGTACCGCCATGCCCAGCGTGGTCTTACCTGACCCGGATTCGCCAACCACGCCAATGGTGTGGCCCGCCTTCACCATGAGGGACACATCATCCACTGCTTTGAGCACACGCTTTTTCGCCAGAAAGCCGGCGCCCAACGGGTAGTGAACGGCAAGCCCGTCGACCTGCAATAGCGGCTTGGCGTCAACTCTCGCCGGCACCGGATTGCCTTTTGGCTGCGCCGTGAGCAATGCCTTGGTATAGGCATGGGCCGGCGCCTCAAACAACGTTCGGCAACATGCAGCTTCCACAATGGCACCGTCACGCATCACCGCCACCCGGTCGGCGACCTTGCGAACGATGCCAAGGTCATGGGTGATCAACAGCAGCGCCATCCTGAGGCGAGTCTGCAGATCCTTCAGCAGTGTCAGAATTTGCGCCTGGATGGTGACGTCCAGCGCAGTCGTCGGTTCATCGGCAATCAACAGATCCGGTTCGTTGGCGAGCGCCATGGCAATCATCACCCGCTGGCGCTGACCACCGGAGAGTTCATGCGGGTAGGCCTTGAGGCGTTCGCTGGCGCGCTGCAGACCGACCAGTTCCAGGAGTTCCAGGACACGGGCGCGAACCGCATCACGGCCCAGCTTTCGATGCACAAACAAAACTTCCCCTACCTGGCGTTCTATGGTGTGGAGCG
>JAQCAD010000032.1 GCA_027621915.1 Pseudomonadota bacterium | reverse complement strand
CATGAACGGCCCAACAAAGCTAACGGTGGCTTGCCACCAAATATAATGTTGAAAGCAGCATGACATCTATTTTTGGCGACAGATAAAAAGGGGATGATTACCGTTACACCGGGTGTTCGGCTCGAGCTGTCTGGTTCCGATGGCGCTTTTCGAGCCGGTGACCCGAGTTTGTCTCTGAGTTCTTCGTTTTCGCTGTGCAAGCGCCGATTTTCGGATCGTAGCCGTACCAACTCCGCTTCAAATTCTTGGGATGGACGCTCAGACATGAACTGGTCAACGGGTCAATCGTTCACAAGCAGGACCGAGAACAGCCCAGACCAAATCTGTCGCGTTTTCGAGAGGCAAACCTTCCAGGCCAATCGATGCCGTGTACGCGGACCATTGCTGCTCTTTCAGCAGGTCCGTTGAGAATTGCCTCGTCAGTCCGGCCGGTGTCTCGGCCGGTATGTCCGTCTCGCGACGCGCGAACGTGGCACGAATGGCTTCGTCCAATTCGCCTTCCTCGATGGACTGAGAATTCAATAGAGCCCACAGATCGTAATAGTCCTTCATGCGGCTGTTGGCCAGACCCAACGAAACGAGGGTGTGAAACTTTTCCGCCACGACAGTCGCCGGCGGGTAGGCTCGAATACTTGCGACCGGCATATCGAGAAGCGTTGGATACCTTATCGAGCGATCGACTACCGTCATCGCGTCACCAAAACCAATATCGATGACGATAGGGATTCGTGTCTTGCCAAGGTTGGCGATCGTCTTGAGTCGGATGCCTCCGTATTGCTGCTCCTCGCGAATCGCTTCCGCAGCCAATCGGTCTATGTCGTACACGAGCCCGTCATCCGCCGGCTGTCGCATAATTTGCGAGAATACGGAAATCAAATGGTCTTCTGACGCGTCGCCGAATCCCAGGAAATCGACATCACGAGTAACGCGATTTTGATCACCTGTCCAGAGTGTGACCAGCATGCCGCCCTTCAGGACGAACGAGTCTCGATGCTTCGATATCGACAAGCGGTAAAGCAGGCGCTCAAGGCCATAAGTCACGAGAACGACCTCAAATACTCGGCCTTGTTCGCGAGCGATATTGATCAGCCTCTGTCGGACCGAGGCCGGCGAGTTTCTCGGCTTTTCAGCCATTCGCGGTCATTGTCTCCAGGTAGGGTTGCATTTGCTTCCAGGCTCCGCAGTCCGCTGCCACCTTTGCAATTTCGCCCGGTGTCGCTTTGCGCTGCTCTATCGCGTTACGCAGACACTCCACGGCAACAGATCGGTCGATGAATCGCCGGCTGCGGAACGCGTCTGCCAGCGACTTCGGAATTGAGTAGATCGGCACGTCGACTCCCGAGATGAGATACCGCTCGACGCCGTATTCGAGATATGGAGATCGAAAACGAACGATACGAAGCGGCGGATAGTCAATGCTGGGTTCCCACTGGTTCGCGCCAATCGCCATCCATATTTTGCGCGGCATCTGGTCCGTCAGATGGTGATAGGCGAGCGCAGAAATCATGCAGATCACACCTTTCGGTACCCGCTTTGACGCTTCTGCCAGGGTCGATTCAAGGTCCAGTTCACTGTTTGGGAGTTGATAAAGCCCTCTCCCGGCACGAACGACAACACCGGTCTTCACTGCGCGGGCAATCGTAGATGCATCGATCCCCTCCGCCTTCAGGTCACGAGCACGCGCCAGTGGGTAATCCCGCAGCAGCTGAATAAGGCGATCTTGTTGGGTTTCAGTGGCCATTCGGTTGTTACAAAACCTCGGACAAGTTTCCTTATTGTCCGAGGTTTTGTAACACATCAGCCGGGGCGATGTCGAGCAATTGGGTTTCTGCAGCGGTGTCCATTTCTTCGCGATGTCCACGTAACGTGGACGGCACTAATTGGTGGACATCTGCTTTCACACTGTCGCCAGAGCCTCCCACGCGCGGACGTGAAAAAGGGGGTCAGCGCCAGCCAGCGCTGACCCCTCATTTTTCTTAGAAAAAATGGTGCCGGCACCAGGAGTCGAACCCGGGACCTACTGATTACAAATCAATTCTGCAATCAAGGAATAATGCGGCCTGCAGCTCGATTCCTTTAGAATTTTGCCGAGATTCGACCTCGTGAGTACGCAGTACACAGGCTAATCCTTAGAAGGAAATCGTGTAGCTCGAAATTCACCCGAGTGGACTACGTAGAGATTCGAGGGCATTCCCGATCCAACATAGCTCTATTTCGATTGGCGCTGTTGGAATAACCGCTCGTGGTCGGAAATAGTGTCAGTTTAGGTAGAAAACAGCCATTAATCTGCTTTAAAAAGCAGATTAACCGAGATAAACAGCTTTAAAAAGCATATTTAATTTCCCAAGGGCCAATACGACTGATATGCTTTAAAACGCAGATTAACTGGGATAAAGGGCTTTAAAAAGCAGATGGCAAAGAAAAATACATTGACACAGACCCCGCCCTACGCAGTCGAACAGGCGATACAACGCCTCGGCGCAAACCTGCGCACCGCAAGGCTCCGCCGCAATCTAACGATCGAGGAGGTGGCCGATAAGATCGGTACCGGGCCGCGAGCGGTGTCGGATGCCGAGCAGGGAAAAATCACGACAGGGATTGTTGTATATACCGCTTTGCTCTGGGCTTATGACCTCCATGACCCGATGGAAAACCTAGCCGACCCGGCAAATGACGAGGCAGGGCTCGCCATGTCCACGCGCCGTGAACGCGCGCGCCCCGAAAAGACGGAGGAACTCGATAGTGACTTCTGAATGCTTTGTCTATATCGTCCTGCCCGGCGAAACGGAATTCGTCACGGCAGGCCGCTTTCAGCGCACATTGGACCGCCATGGTGTTGCCACGGGACGTTTCGTTTACGGCAAGAGCTATCTTGGCCGCGAAAACGCTGTGCCGATAGATCCCCTCGAACTCAAGTTGGGCACAAAAACTTACGAGACAGGCCTGCTCAAGGGCGTCTTCGGTGCACTGCGTGACGCAAGCCCCGATCATTGGGGGCGGCGCGTAATAGAACGGCACTTCGGCTCACCTGGACCAGATGAACTGGACTACCTGCTCCACTCACCGGACGATCGCGCCGGTGCCTTGGGCTTTGGCCGAAATAAAAAGCCTCCGGCCCCAAAGAGAAAATTCAATCGTACGCTCGATCTCGGCAAGCTCCAGGAATTCGCGGACGCCATTATTACGGACAAAGAATTGCCGACGGGAGCCGATGCCGAGCAAGCACAGGAACTCTTGCTCGAAGGTACGTCGATGGGCGGTGCGCGCCCCAAGGCCGTGGTGGAGGATGACGGCGCGCTCTGGATCGCAAAATTCAATCGTCCCGACGACAAATGGAACCATGCCAAAGCTGAACGCGCGATGTTGGAGCTCGCACGCGCGTGTGGACTGCAGACGGCGGTTAGTAAACTGACGGCAATTGGCGATCGGGACGCGCTGCTGGTAAAGCGCTTTGACCGGCAAGAAATAATGGCTGGCTACCGACGCGCGCGAATGATAAGCGCACTTACATTACTGCGATCTGAGGATACCCATCAGAACCGCAGCAAGTGGTCCTACGTACTTCTTGCCGAAGAAATTCGGCGTGTTTCAGCGCAGCCTAAAGTAGACGCGCCGGAACTATTCAAAAGAATGTGCTTCAACGCCCTGATCACGAATAACGATGACCATCCCCGAAATCATGCCGTGATCGCGATGGATGAAGACTGGGGACTGTCCCCGGCCTATGACTTGGTACCTTCCATGCCCATCAGCGTAGAGCGCCGCGATCTCGCGCTTGAATGTGGCGATATGGGCCGCTACGCCCATGCAGAGAACCTGCTTTCACAGTGCACGCGTTTCTTGCTTAAACCCGAGGACGCACGAGCAATCATCGACGATATGGAACAGACGGTGAAGGATCAATGGTATGCAATTTGCCGCCGCGAAGGCGTCTCAGAAAAAGACTGCGAAACGATCAAAATGGCATTCGCGTATGAAGGGTTCCGGCTACCGCTCACCAACGAAATAACAACCGGCTAGTAACCGTATTTGTCCTTACGGTCGATAGACGGCTTCTCAACACCTCCCATTGTATCGGCAACAGGCGTACATACTTCTGGTTCGTCGATGCCTCCGGCATTCTCAAATAGCCGCTTGCCGTCTCCGGGCCAACCCCTGCGTGCGAAGGCGGATTCGGACCATGAAACCGGCCTCGGCCTCATGCGCCGGTACAACCGCGCCCGCCGTCTGCGGGCTGTGAAATAGGACTTTCTTAGAACGGCCTTAGAAAATCCTTAGAAAAACTGGTGCCGGCACCAGGAGTCGAACCCGGGACCTACTGATTACAAATCAGTTGCTCTACCAACTGAGCTATGCCGGCCAATTTTCTGCGAAGTGCCTGCCATCCATGGCTCAGCATCTCGTGATTTCCAAAACCCGGCCACGCCATCCTGGCGCGGCGTTCGCCGAGTCTAAGCTGCGCTTCGACTTCGCCGGCTCACCCAACTGAGCTATGCCGGCCACATTGTCGGGCGACGCATTATTGGTGTTTGTGCCCGATCAGGCAAGGGTATACCGTCACTTTTCTGGCGAATTAATTCAATCTCGGGCAGGTCGCCTGTTCGCGAAGCAGCACTTTTTCTTCGCCGTATTTTTCGATCATCGCACCTGCGCCCCGTCCCGGTGGCAAGCCGATGTCGACAAAAAATATCGTCGCATCACGCATTCGCGGTGTGATATCCGCATCCAGATCCAGCGACTTGGCCTGCAACTCGACGCGCTCTGCCCGGCTCATCTCGCCGAACAATCCAAGAGAGATCTTCATTCCTTCATCGTCGGTCGGTACGAGATAGGCATCGCCAAGCCCGCCAATCCGGAGTTGTTCCAGGATCGCGTTGCCGGCATCGCGATCGGGTATGTTCCTGATTTGTACCCAGTGCCCTACAAACACCTGTCCCTGGGTTGTTCGAATGCTGGCTCGCATGCCGTCTCTCTCAAATTCCGCGAGCGCACCGTCAGCATCACCATTGGATTTGAACGGCCCGATGCTGACACAGGACCGGCCTACGACTGCAGCAAGGTCAGAAGACTTGCCAGAACCGAGCACCGCACCGACGCTGGTGGCCGCTTCGGCTACGGTCGATCGAGAGACGACCAAAGGCGGCCCCAGGACGGATTCGGCCACAACCACGACGCCGGACTCCTCCGGTTCATCGATAAACCGTTCCCATAGGAAATAGAGGACATTCGCGAGAATGAGGGCCATCAGAATGTTTTTCATGACAATTTCTTCATGAATGGTTTTGCAACATGAATGCCAGGCCCTGCAATACTAGGTGTGGGCGGTGAATTACCTTGCCATCAAGCTGCTTTAGGATGCGCGACGCGCCCCCGCCGGTCAAGATGATTCCCGGACGGTAGCCCTGGACTCGCATTGTCCTGACGGCCCTTTCGATCGCACCGCAAATTGCGTTGAGCGCCCCCGCCCGAACCGCCCGCTCGGTACCGTTTGCGAACATTCCCATTCCGGTTCCCGGATCACCCGGCCGTATGCGGAGCCCGTTTATACCACTGGTTTCGCTCTCCAACCCCCTCGCCATGAGGTGCAATCCCGGTATGATTTGACCGCCGAGATGCTGGCCGTCCCGATCCAGCACGTCAATGGTAACGGCGGTACCTGCATCGACGATGCAAAGTGCGGATTTGAACTCAGCCCTCGCACCAATCATCGCCGCCCAGCGATCCACACCCATTTGTCTGGGTTGTCGATAGCCGTTGTGAACACCGAATGCCGACTTCTCGGAACGGGCAAAACGAGTTTCTACATTGCAATGGATTCCGAGCACTCGTATTAGCTTTGCCGCAAAACCCGGCCCAGCGACGTTACTCACCAGCACAGAATCAGGGTCACGTGGCAATTTGCTGGTCAGTGCGCTGAATCCAGAAACATGTATCGCGTCATGACGGATACTTCCCGTGCGTATGATTCTGCCTTTATCGAATGTGCCCCATTTCAGTCTGTTGTTGCCCACGTCCATGAGCAATGCCCGACCTGACATTACGGTCTGCCCTCCTTTTGACCGTGGAAAATTATGCTGCCTGACAGGATTCGCTGCCGTCCGGCATCAGTTTGTAATATCAGCGCGCCATCGTCATCAATGCCCTGGCAGATCCCAGTCACGATGCGATCGGCGGCATCGACGCTGATTCGTTGTCCGCGGAGCCAGTCATATCTTTCCCAGGCATCCGCAAAATCGCTGAAACCATGGGCGTCAAAATCTGCAAGGACGTTAAATAAGCCCTCGATAAGAATAGTGGCGACGAGGCTGCGCGAGGGCAATTCACGCATCGCAGCGGCAAGATCGATCGCTGCCCCAAGTCCCGTCATCAGGACCGCCGGGTCGGAAGCGTTACGAAGATCATAATTAATACCGATTCCAGTAACGATAGTGACTTTGTCGCTAATGGCCGGCCGAACTTCTGTCAGGATGCCACCGAGCTTCCGGTCGCGAGCAATCAGATCATTGGGCCACTTAAGTCCGATGCCACGAACGCCGAGGCGTTCAAGCGACTGAATGACCCCTACACCGATTGCCAGCGTCAGGCACGACAACATCGGTGGCTTCTTCGCGAAAGTATATGACATCGACAAGCACACGCCGGACAACCCGGGCGACTGCCATTGTCTGTCCCTGCGACCGCGACCTGCGGTCTGGTGGTCTGCCAGCGCTACGCGAAACCTGCCCGGCATCGGCGCCGGCTGGTCGAGCAGATAGCTGTTCGTCGATTCGATCTCCGGGAAAACCTCCAGAGAGTCGAGCTGCTCGCGAGGCAGTCCGGATATCGGGGCGCGAACGCTTTCCGCATCGAGCGAATTGATCACGCGCGGCGCCTGTGAAAAATCATTGCGCCCCTCGTCCTGGTTTCACTGCCCTCCAGCATTCGCCGAATATTCGACCGATGGCTAAAAACCAGGTACATCGACATTGCCGCACAGTAAATAAAGACTGGCTGGTCTTCCGGCAGCCGCACCAAGGCAAGCACAACCGGGGCGACGAATCCTGCCACCATTGTTGAAAGGCCTACATAGCCAGATAGCACAAGCACGACCGCCCAGGCGGCGACGATGGGCAGCAATAAAAATGGTGCCAACACGACCAGAGTACCTACCAGCGTAGCCGCTCCTTTACCGCCGCGAAACTGGTGCCACATTGGCCAGACATGGCCAATAACCGAGGCAGCGGCGCAACAAAGTGTTAGCCACTCTCGCGAAACGTCCGGACTGATACCAACCATTGGCAGCTCGATACCAGGAACAACCCCGGTCCCTATGACGCCTTTTCCGATGTCTATTACCATCACACCCAGCGCGAATGCCCAACCTTGCGTACGCAATGCATTCGTGCCGCCGGCGTTGCCGCTACCCATCGTGCGAATATCAACGCCACCGCGAATTCTTCCCATCACCAGTGATCCCATGACAGACCCGAGGAAATAGCTTAGAAGAAATTTTATCGCCAATTCGAGCATTCAAACATTCCGTGCTTTATTTGCTGTCGGCCGGCATTGTAGCATCACGGTCACTCCATCCGCCGGGCAACCCAGGAATGAACGAAGCGCTCATACCCATATTGCTCAATCCGGCGGCAGGTCGCGGGCGTGCCGGTCGGCGCGCAGAATCCATCGTCCGGATTATGCAGTCCTGTGGCATACAGAGCAGTCTCGTCATGAGCGAAGGGGTCGGTGATCTTGAGCGCCTCGCGAGTGAATTCGCGGCGTCCGGCGCGAAACAGATCGTAGTCGCCGGCGGAGATGGCAGCATTCACGAAGCGGTCAACGGGATACTGAAGGTTCGGGGCAATACCGCGCTCGGGATAATTCCGATCGGAACCGGAAATGATTTCGCAAAGGCGTCTGCAACGCCGCTTGACTGGAAGGAGGCAGCTTTCACTCTCGCAACGCGCCTGCGCGACGGCGCCTCGCAAAGGACGATTGACGCCGGCCGAATGAACGATCGTTTTTTTGCGAACGGCGTCGGCATTGGCTTCGACGCCAAGATCAATCGTATCGCAATGAAATACAAATGGCCGATCGGGGATCTCGTCTATCTTTTCGCCGTATTCGAGGGAATGTGGGATGGCGTGATCACTCCGAATGTCGAAATGACGTTCGACAATGCGCGACATGTCGGTCCAATTACACTTGCAAATATTAGTAACGGGCCGTGGGTCGGTGGCATGTTTCACATCGCGCCAATGGCCAGAATCGATGACGGTCACCTTGATCTTGTTTATGCGAAACCCGTGACCCGACGCAGAGTTCTTGCCTTGTTACCCAAATTGATCAAAGGCACGCACATTGGCTCACCGGATATATGCACGGAAAGAATACGGACCTTTAAACTGGTTGCCGATGCGCCGGTTCCAAGCCATCTTGACGGAGAAGCTCAACCACTGCAGAGACTATTTGAAATAGAGATTCTCGATCAGGCATTGACGCTTTTATGATTTCCAATCAGGCTTTACCCATCCATTTGTCGCGCTCCTTGCCCGTCGCATCGTCGACATCAGCATCGAGAATCAGGTAGCAGGTATCCTCAGGCGCAGTCCCAAGCGTTACACGGTGTCGCATCAGGTTGTGATCCCGAAAAACAGTGACGGTCACCTGGTCACCCTCCCGGTGATTCCGCAGTCTGCTGTCGAGGTTGTCTGAGGTGAGCCGCAAGCCGTCCAGCGCAATCGCCTCGTCTCCCGGTGCAATTCCTGAAGTCTCGGCCGGGCTGCCCGCCTGCACTATTGCAAAAGAACTCACACCTCCCTGTCGCGTTAATGTGGCCCCAAGCCACGGCGGCGCAGTGGCATCATTATTGGCGGGTTTGCCCCCCAACTCTTTGCTATCGATGGCCTGACGAAGCCGCATCTCCACGCCGACCGCTTTTAGCAACCCGCACAATGGCAAGTCGCCCGTTCCACGTACGAAACGATCAAAGAAATCTACGAGCTCGAGTCCGGTAACAGATCGGGCGACTGACTCAAGGCCACGCTCCGGCATTCCCGATCCGGTCTCGCCATACAGCGCCCAACATTTTTTCATCACATCGTCGAGCGAGAATTTCCCGCTGGACTCTTTGCGAATCGTGAGATCAAGCGCCAATGCAATCAGCGAGCCCTTTGTGTAATAGCTGATTATGGAGTTACTCGAGCCGGCGTCCTGCTTGTAAAATCGAGTCCAGGCATCGAAACTGGACGCTTCCACCGTTTGTCGTAATCTTCCGCGAGTTCGTTCCACTCGCGTGATCGTCTGTGCAAGGAGTTCCAGGTAGCTGATCTCAGAAATCAATCCGGAACGAACAAGAAACAGATCGTCGTAATATGACGTGATGCCCTCGAATACCCATAGCAGGCCGGTATAGGACTCCGCAGTGAGTTCATAGGGAGTAAAGCGCTCAGGTTTCATGCGCTTGACGTTCCAAAGATGAAAGTACTCGTGACTGCAAAGGCCTAAGAATTTCCGGTAATCGTCGTTTACTTTCGATTCCCCGCGCTTCGGAAGATCTTTTCGGCTGCACATGAGGCTTGATGACCAACAGTGCTCCAATCCTCCGTGACCGTTCTCCCGCACCGTAAGAAGAAACAGGTAACGATCGAGATTCCGAGGTTTCCCAAGAAAACCGATTTGCTGCTCGCAAATCTTCGACAAATCGTGGCAAATTCTCGCCATGTCAAAATGCATTTCGCCAAAAACTGCGATGGCGTGCGGAATACCGCAAGCTTCAAATTCTCCGAAATGGATGTCTCCCATTTCGACCGGGTGATCGATCAGCTCCGCATAGCTCTCGGCAACGTAGGTGCCGAACTCGTACCGCGGCGCGCCACCGGAACGCATTGATGTTGCGACCCTCCAGTCCCCACCGACGGCCTGAGGCGGTGGATCAATTTTCAATTCACAGGCGACATCTTCCTGCCCAACGACGGATGGAAAGACGCACGACCCATCGAAGAAACCATGCATGGTATCCAAATACGCTCCCCTGACACTCAGATCAAAAGCGTAGATCTCCGCCACCAGCGTCAACGGAGCCGCGCAGGCGGCTGCCTGCCAGCTACTTTTATCAACCTTGGTGAGTTCAATTTCGGCACCATCTGATTCGGCACGAACGGCAACGACGTTGCGGGCGAGATCCCGAATCATGTAACTGCCCGGTATCCACGCTGGAAAAACGAACATCTGGCCGGCTTGATCGGGTTTTGCAACAGTCACCGTCACTTCAAACAGATGTCCTGCGGGGTCGCTCGGAGTGATTGTGTACTGATGGGGTGTCGACGACATGGGCAACCGGGGCGGCTAGGCTAATACGGGCTCTACAAGTTTAAGCGTCAGGCATTTGGCACTACCACCAGCTTTCAGAAATTCCGATAAATTCACCTCACGAACCTTGAACCCCGCAAGCATCAGTCTTGCTTTCAACGGATCGGACGCCTTGTTCAGAAATACCATATCGCCCACGTTGACCGCATTGCAGGCAAAATTTCCTGCGTCCCTCGTATCGACAACGATCCTTTTGTGAGACGGAATCCTGCTTTCAATAGCCATTCTGGATTCAAAGTCGAACGCGGGCGGATGGTACATCAGGAAGCCATCAGTCAATGGGCAGAAGCAGGTGTCTATATGATAGAAACGCGAGTCGACGAGCTTTATTGAGATAAGCTCGATATCAAAGAATTCCTGAATTTCCTTGTGTGCTTCGATTTCCGTGCGAAACCCGTAACCTGTCCAGAGCCATGGACCACCGCGATCGCGAAGGCAATCGCCGGCCCCCTCAAATCCTATTTTCTCGTCGAGGTCCAATAATTCGAAACCGTTTTCGCGAAACCATTTTTTGAAATATTGCTCCTCCGGACGCCGCTCTTTCGGCATGAAATGGCTCGCTATCGCCTTGTTTCCATAGACGGCCCCGGCATTCGCCGTAAATACCATGTCGGGCAAATCGGGCTCGGGATGCATCTCGACGATATCGGCATATTCGGCAATTGAGTCGCGCAGATGAAGCCACTGTACCTTGGCAAGCTCAATGTCCAGCGAGCTTTCGTGCCCCGCCATCCACGGGTTGATAACGTACTCGACCGTAAAATGATCCGGCGGGCACATCAGAATTTTGTCTCGCATGATGCCCATTCTTCGGAGCTCCCTGGCTTTCGTAGAGTTGTTGTAAAAGATTCCGGCAGATCAGGAACGTATGCGCGGCAAGTGTACTTCTGCAAGCATACAGCGAACGCTGCCCCCGGCAGAGCTCTCGATGCGGTCGATTGGTGCGCTGATGATTTTCGCATGGTTCAGAATTCTGTCGAGTTGCGATTTGCTGAGTGATGCCCTTGCCTGTCCTGACATCGCAATCAGCCGCTCGCCGGAAGCTGACCTTAGCTCAAGCATGTTGCCGGCAAATGCGTCCAACTGGTCGAAACTGAGCGAAATTACTTCGTGGCCGGTGTCTTCAAGGCTTCGCACAACCGCCGTTCTTTGGTCTGGCCGAACTAATGCCTCGTCGCAGATTACAGCGAGCTCCTCGCCGACATTCATCAGGACATTGGTATGGTAAATCGCCTCGCCATCGCGATCGACAGCGTCAAATGCGATCACCTTGTAGTCCATTCGCTGGGCGAAATCACCGAGTGCATCCAGATGCGTGCGAGATGAAAGGCAGGCGTAAGCGATTCGGTTCACGCGATCCAGCACAAGACTGCCGGTGCCCTCGAGATACTGACTTTCGTCCTCATGGGTCGATAAATCGAGGACGTTCCGCACCTGGAAGCCGTATTCGTCCGACAGCGTTTCGATGATGTCGGAACGTCGCTCCGTCCTGCGGTTCGGTGCCTCCATCGGGTAAAGCACGACGGTTCCATCTGCGTGAAAACTGACCCAGTTGTTGGGAAAAATCGAGTCAGGCGTGTGCGGGTCTTCGGTGTCTTCGATTGCAATGACCTGAATTCCATTCGATTCAAGCACGGCTCGAAGTCCATCAAACTCCGTGACCGCGTCGATCTGCTGCTGCTCTGGCTTCGACGGATTTCGGCCCTGGAATTTATTCGATGCAGCCGTATGGGGGTTGCTCTCGAACCTGACAGGCCGGATCATAAGGACGGCAGATGCAAGTTGAGATTCGTTTGTCGAGTCCATATCGTTTAGTCTTCCCGGGTAGGATTCAAAGCTTGCCGCCGCCATCTCGGGAATACAAGCGAGAGATTAAGCAGTGAAACAACTGTCACTAAAGAACGCATCAACCATCGTCCTGAATCCGGCGTGGATCAGTTTCATCTGGCTGGGCATGACATTCGGCGTGTCCCTGCTGGCAACGCCGGTCCGCTTCAGCGCTGCGACGATAACCCGACCCATTGCTTTGGATGTGGGACGAGTGGTATTTGCTGCGCTCAACAAAGCTGAATTTGTAGCACTGATCGTTCTCTTAATCATCGTCCGGGTGTCGGGGAATGTTCGAAAACTGCTGGCAGTGTGTATGGGGCTTGCACTGATTCTGCTGATTCAGGCTATTTGGTTGCTACCGGAACTTTCCGCAAGGACCGAGCATATAATCGCCGGAATTGAACCTGCGTCATCGATTGCCCATGCAGCATATTCGATACTTGAGCTTACGAAATTGTTCCTGCTCGCGTGGATAGGATTTAAGTCGCTTCGAATTCCATCAAGAACGGAAATTTAAGACAAATGCCTGCCATCGGTTTGTCCTTCATCATCCAGATTGCTTTGATTGTGCACGCACTTCGCACAGGCCGGCCGTATTACTGGATTATGATTATTTTCATTCCCGGTATCGGCCCGCTGGCATATTTCATCGTTGAACTTCTGCCCGACCTGATGGGAACGTACCAGGCGCGAAGCGCGTTTCGAGGCATCAGGAAGACACTGGATCCCGGTGGTGATCTCAGGCGGCACGAGAAAGAACACAAACTGTCTGGCAGCGTCGACGCAACCCGGCGCCTGGCTGGCGAGCTCGTAGCTACTGGTCGCTACCAGGAAGCGATTGTGCATTACCAGGGCGCGTTAACCGGCCTCTACCAGCATGACCCTGACCTGCTGCTGGGACTTGCTACTGCGGAGTTCGGCAATGAGCAGTATGACGACGCCCGCAGGACGCTCGATCGACTTATAGATAACAATCCGGACTTCAAGTCTCAAGACGGCCATCTGATGTATGCGCGGTCAGTAGAAGCCTGCGGCGATATCGACAAAGCCCGGGAGGAGTATGCGGTGGTTGCTGCCTATTATGCGGGTGCAGAGGCCCGGCTTCGATACGGGCGTTTCCTCGAAACACAGGGCGACAATGAAGCAGCACTGGCGGAATACGAAGAAATCATGACGACTGCGGATCTCGCGCCACGACACTACCGTCAGGCGCAAAAGTCGTGGATCAATGACGCGAAAGCTGGCATCCGCCGATTGTCGGATGGCTAAGGGATGACATCACCTCAGCGTGAGCTGCTTGCAGATGACGGTCACTCAATAAAAATTTATGACTGGTGTGCCGGCATCTCGACACCTTCGGCTGTTATCCAGGTCGTGCATGGACTTGGTGAGCATGCGGCACGCTATGAACGATTTGCGAACACCTGCAATAACAATGATCTGATCGTCGTCGCGCATAATCACCGCGGCCATGGCGCAAGCGAAGGCTATGGTCACTTCGCGGACGCGAATGGCTGGGACAAGGTGATTGCGGATGTACTGCAGGTCAGGGAGGACATTACCGACCGATACCCGAATCTGCCTGTCGTTCTCCTGGGACACAGTATGGGATCTTTCGTCGCACAAAGCTTCGTGATGCGCCATGGCGGGAATTACGTCGCGCTCATTTTGTCCGCATCAACTCTCGCGAGTCGAGTCGAACTGGCCATCGGTCATGCCGTCGCCGGAATCGCTGCAGCGATTTTTGGAAAACGCCGCACCAGCGAATTACTTAACTACCTGTGGATTGGAAAATTAAACAACGGCTTCAGGCCGTGTCGCACAGCACTGGACTGGCTGAGTCGAGACGCTGACGAGGTCGATCGTTATATCGCTGATCCGTTTTGTGGCGGCCTGTATTCGAATCGGCTCTGGTACGACCTGGCCGGCGGACTGCTGGAGATCACTTCGAGCAATTCGATAGCGTCGGTACGCACCGACTTGCCAATCCTGATTATGGGCGGCGAATACGATCCGGTAGGTGGTCGAATCGGGCTGGCGAGGCTTGCGGATGCCTATCGAAAAAGCGGCCACGATAATTTACGTCTTAATGTCTACCCTGGCGGACGACACGAAATGCTGAATGAAACGAATCGCGACGAGGTGACGGCCGACATCATTTCCTGGGTTCAGTTCCAGCTCTAGGCGAATGCTTGGCGCGGTCCGCGGGTAGCGCCGCGCGAAATTGGATACACTCGAAAAATCACCAATGCACGCCAGACTATTTCGGGGAAATTTTATGATCAACGCACGACTGTTCCTGGTTGCTTTCGCTTCATTCGGTCTCGTCATCGCCAAACCGGCAACTGCTGCAGGCAATGACGAGATCAAGCTGACTTTTCTTGGCACCGGGGCGCCCCGCCCTTCGCATGATCGATACGGCCCGGCGATCCTTGTCGAGGCGGGAGATTATAAAATCATGGTCGATGCCGGCCCGGGAATGCGCGAGCGGCTGTTCCAGGCAGGGGGCTTCGAGATGCTCACGTCTGTCGACCATCTCCTGATTACACATCTTCACTTCGATCACACGATCAGCGCACCTGGGTTGTGGCTAACCGGCTGGCTGTTTGGTCGAAAAGTACCCATGAACGTCTACGGCCCAACCGGAACCGCGGCGATGATGGCAAATTTCCGAACGGCCTATGACTGGGACATTCGCTATCGCACCACCGTTGGCGTGCACCAGGAAGGCTCGGAATTGATCGCCAAAGACGTCGGCCCTGGTGTCTTCTTCGATAAAGGCGGTCTCAGGATTACCGCGTTTGACGTTGAACACATGCCGATTGACCTCGAAAGTGGTGAATCATTGGGTCTCGAAGGCGCAACGCTTGGCTACCGAATAGATTATGGCGATTACTCGGTATTGTTTTCAGGCGACACGCGTTCGACTCCCTCGAGCGAGATTATCCCGATGGGAAAAGGCGTAGACGTGCTGATACATGAGACTCAGGTTCCGGCACCGGGCGATACGCCCGAAGCAAGGCTCGCGAATGTGAGCCTGTCGGTTCACTCAACGCCGGCGCAGGTCGCCTATGTGTTTAACCAGACCCGACCCCGACTCGGTGTCTATTCGCATATCATCCCACCGGAGATCGGCTCGGATGAGCTACTTGGCCTGACAGACTATTCCGGCAGGATGCTGGTCGCCGAAGACCTGATGACACTGACGATTGGCAGGGAAATCACCATCGGTCGCGCGGAGGGTGCCGGCACCGACATTTTCACCGAGTCCAATGTTGTCGAGGAATGACGGAATATCGGCGACTGGCGAAGCGAAACACTTCGCGAATTAAAAGGGCTTCAGCCCCATAAAGAAAAAGGGTGCCCGAGGGCACCCTTTTCCATTCTTTCCATAACCGGGGACCTGCCCCGGGTGTCCGGTTTCCTTAGAAGGATACCGAAACGCGACCGAAGTAATAGCCACCCTGCCAGTCCACGAGACTGTGGGACGAGTACCTACGACCACAGCAGAAGTCGTTAAGGGTTTTGTCGATCTCGTCGGGGAACTCATCGAAGATGTTCCGGCCACCGACGCTGACGCGCCAGTTGTCGTTGATCTGATAATTAGCCTCGAGATCGAAGAACATTACAGCGTCATACGTTTGAACAGACAACGGTGTGGTGTTGTTGTTCGAGTTATCAGCTTCGCCGTAATAACGAGCCCGACCCATAACCGACAGCTTATCGATCGAGTGGGTCGCTGTCAGGTTCCAGCGAATGTTCGGATCTACATTCTCGAAGTCAAACCGGTCTTCTGCGTTCAAGAAAGCACTTGCATCCGATTCCAGCTTGCTCTTGGTGTAGTTTGCAGCGAACGTCAATGTCGTTTCCTGTCCGTTAGACCATTCGATCGGATAGGAAGCCACGACATCCACACCCTGTGTCGAGCTGTCGAAGGCGTTCGTGAAGTAGAACACGCCACCGATGGTTTCAGCACCTGAAACGCCTGCATCCCGCAATGCTACGTAATTGGTATATGCGCTGCCTGCGGTCGGATCGGTCGAGACAGTCCGTGTCGAGATCGCGGAGAAGCGATCGTCTACGTCGATGTTGTAGAAATCGACCGTCAACGACAGTTTCTCGAGGTCTGCCGTAAAGCCGAATGTATAGCTCGTAGACGTCTCTGCTCTCAGCGGTGATGCACCCAGTGCCTGGGCGACGGGGCCGGACGCCGGGAACAGACCGGTCGCAACCGGGAAGCCGTTCGGCAGACGCGTGGATACGTTGGTCGTGCCCTGCTGACCCGGCGTTGGTGCCCGGAAACCGGTGCCGACGGAGCCGCGGATCGCGAACTGATTGTTTACAAGATAGCGGCCTGCGATCTTGCCGACCAGCTCGGCACCAAAGTCCGAATAATCCTCGTAGCGGATTGCGCCCTGCAGGAAGAAGTTATCGGTGATGTCCGCACTGAGGTCGCCATAAACCGCGTAGGAGTCGCGTGTGTACTTGTCCGAGAATGCCGGCGAGTTGCCCGGGAAGCCGTTGGAGCCCACACCGACGACCTTGTAGACGGGATCAGCTGTGTTCGTACAATCCAGTCCGACTACCGCCGTACCAGCTACTGGACTAGCGCCGCCGATACTCGCCCCGCCGTTGTTGGTCCAAGACCCTGTGCCAGTGGACGCTGTCGGTGTACGCAGGAGCGGGTCAGCTTCGTCTGTGCAGAACCCATAAGGATCCTGCAGCGCATGCGGACCTGCAGCATAGGACGCAGCGTCTAAGCTCTGGCCAACATCATATTCCTCATCCATGTAGCTGACGCCGTAGGCGAGCACAAGCGGTGAAGCCATGCCGACGTCAAACTCGCTAATGAGATCAATCTGGAACTGCAGCTCTTCGTTGGTGAGCGAGCCAGGTTTGAAGTCCGTCGGCGAATCGATGCCGTAGGACGGGTTGACCGTGTTGAACAGCCGGTAGTCGATTTCGTCGGAACCGTAACGCAGGCTGACGTCATAGGAAAAGGAGTCACTCCTGCTGCCACGGAAACCGCCGGCTAGACTGACGTCCTCGACCTCACCCTCGAAGCGCGGTGCGAAGCCGCCCGGGAATTTCTCCAGCGGGCTGTACAGGGACCCATCGGCGTTTCGCAGCATTTCAATCGTGCCGTTGCCCGGATACCGGTAGAAGAAGCTACCGTCACCTTTACTGTTGGAGTAACTACCCCAGCCGTAAAGCTCTACGCCATTGTCGAGTTCATAACCCGCATTGACGAAGGTTCGCACGGACTCGACGTTCGGCTGGCCCCAGGGCTGTGCTACATTGCCCGAAACTGAAGCGCTCGGAATGCCAGCAGGAAAGGCCAGCTGCAATGAATTTTCATAGGCCGTCAAACCAGGGGTCGCCACGCCATTGACATAGTCCTGCCGTTGTTGTGACTGATTACCGAAGCGCGGGCCATTGGGATCCAGGCAGAACCAGTTTTCACAGTACTGCGTATCGCGCTGCGTAAAGTCAGCTTCGTCGACCTCTGCGGAAACAGACAGGAAGCCATTCTCTCCGAGCGGAAGTCCGAGGTTGGCAGCAATCGTGTACTGATCGCCATCGCCTTCGAAATATGAGCCCGTGCCAGCGGTCAATGAGAACCCGTCGTTATCGTCTTTCAGATTGAAGTTGATTACGCCGGCGATCGCGTCAGAGCCGTACTGCGACGATGCACCGTCACGCAGGACTTCGATGCTCTTGATCGCCGATGAGGGGATCGTCGCTACGTCCGGACCCTGCGTACCCGAGCCACCGATGGAAACCAATGCCGCGCGATGACGGCGTTTACCGTTGACGAGTACGAGCGTGTGATGCGAGGGCAAACCACGCAGCTCCGCCGGGCGGATGAACGTCGAACCGTCAGAAATCGGCTGGCGGCTGACGTTGTAAGACGGAACCAGCGTCTGCAGGATATCTACTGTATCCGTGTGCGAAACCGATTCGATCGCTGCCGTGTCAAATGTATCAATCGGGACCGGTGAGTCGGTCGCCGAACGCGGTTTGCCGCGCAAACCGGTGGTAATAATCTCTTCGATCTCTTCTGAGCCCTGCTGCGCGGACGCGACTGAAATCAGTCCCGGTGCCGCAAGCGTCAAGGCAGAGATTGAAAAGATAAACCTAAAAAGCTTAGGTAGATTAAGCATTTGGTTCTCCCCCATAAAATATGGTGTGTTGGTAAGAAATCGTCGCGTCAAGCGTTGGGCAAATCGCCCACCGGCACGACACGCGTTCCCGATTGAACCACTCCTTAAGCTGAAAAGAAAGCTTTAGTGGCCATTTTTTTGGTTTCAGCGGCAATAGTTTGTTGTGATATTACAACAAACGGCCGATATTCATGAAATCTTGAAAAATAGCCGATTATTGGGCATTGCCAGTGTGCTCCGGGTAGCAAAGTGGCGCGACAGCAACAGCACAAATGTCGCTGCAACCTGCTCCTGATTTGAGCCGTTTTCCCGTCCTTTTCAGTCACGAAATCGAGCGCAAAAACCGATCGGAGTCCCCTGTCTGATCGCTTGCGATTTGAAGGCTTGATTGCGCCGTTGCGTCAGCTGCCGGCCTACCCACCTTTGCGGAATTTCGAAATCACTGATGCTGCTTCGAGAATGACCAGCAACGTAGTGATCACGACAATGAGGTCAATCGTCACCAGCAGCCAGTTTCCTGCCTGATAGAATTCGATCAGCTTCAATACTGCGGCCCAGGAGGCAGTAATCAGAATAAAGATCATCGGAAACAGCGTGTAACGTGCCGGCCGCCCCATCTTGATCAACATCACGGTAATGACCAGCAAAGTCAGTCCGGCAAGAATCTGATTCGTCGAACCAAACAATGGCCAGATAATAAGGCCGCCGCTTCCCGAAGCACCACCGGCACCGAACGCAAGCATCAGGCAGCACGCGACAGCAATCAGCGTCGCAAGAATGCCGTTGTTCAATGGCGGGATTTTGTAGATGTCGCCCCATTCCTGGATGATGTAGCGCTGCAGGCGCACACCCGAATCCATCGTAGTACCGGCGAAAAGTACCACCATGGTCGCGAGCAGGGTCTGCGTAATACTGAATGGAATACCCCAGCCATTCTGGATCAATTGTGCGCCACCCTGGATAAAAGTCGCGGCGCCGGCAGTGCCGTATTGATCATAAATCTCGTGCCAGATTTCCGGAGTGGCAGCCAGCGCAATGCTGCTTACTGCGACCAGGGTAATCAGTGCTAAGGACCCCTCGCCGACTGCTCCGAGATAGCCGATAAATCTTGCATCGGTTTCCTTGTCCAACTGCTTCGATGTCGTTCCCGATGCCACGATTCCGTGAAATCCTGACACGGCACCGCAGGCAATCGTGACGAAAAGCAGCGGCACCAGGGACGGCGCGCTCTCTGCCATCTGACTGTTGAATGCCGGCGCAGAAATATCCGGCAATGAAATAAGAACCGCACCATAAAGAAGCAGCAATCCTACGACGAGTTGCATGCCATTGATAAAGTCCCGCGGTTGCAACAGGACCCATACCGGCAACATTGAAGCGATGGCCGCATAGATAAAGAGGACAAGAATCCAGTTCGCATTCGGATTCAGGCCAAACAGTTCTGCCGGCAGTTCGATAGGCAAAACACTGCCAATGTAAACAGACACGTAGAGCGTGACTACGCCGGCAATTGACAATGCAACTAAATTGAATTTGCGATGCACGAGTTGACCGATAACGAGTGCGACTGCAATAGCTGACCAGGCAGGAAAAACCGAATTCGGTGTTCCGACAAACGCGTTCGCGATAACTACTCCGAAGACCGCGTTGACCATCAGCAATACAAGAAAAATTACGACCATGAACAGCGCGCGGGTACGTTTCCCCACGACAATTTCCGATACGGCTCCTATCGATTTGCCTTTGTTTCGCGCGCTCGCCCAGATAGCGCCGAAATCGTGCACGCCGGCGAAAAATATGGTGCCAAAGATTACCCAAAGAACTGCCGGTACCCAGCCCCAGTACACGGCGATGGCCGGACCAACGATTGGTGCGGCACCGGCAACGGAAGTGAAATGGTGCCCCCACAAAACGTACTTGTTCGTGGGGTGATAGTCGACGCCGTCATTAAATTCATGCGCCGGTGTAACAAAGTCCGCGTCGAGCTGATAAATTTTCTCAGCAATAAATTTCGAATATACGAACCAGCCGAATGTCATTCCGGCTATACCCATCGCGACAATCATGACGGACTGCATATGATTTCCCCCGAAAAAGGGGTCAGAGCCCTTTTCTGTGTAATTACTTCATTCTATTAAAAGGGCTCTGACCCCTTTTCAGTTTGTTGCTGAAGCTTAACTGCTGCAACTCAATTATCAAAGATTCGCGTTGCCTTCGTATTTCAGATAGCGACCGTATACAAGTGTCAACATCCAGACGACGCTGCCAATGATCACTATTAGTATCAGCCAACGCGTGAGTGCTGCAAAAAACACATAGTCCATTGCCGGCATCTGAAAACTATAGGCATTTAACTGCGCCGCACGCTCGCTCATCCAGTGCCAACCACTGTGTGCCAGGATTCCTGAGAGGAGTATCGTGCCCATGCGCTCCGCAATCACGTTCTTGAAAGCGAAATTCAGGATCGGCACGGCCACGAGGATAACCATCAACTGGCCGATTTCGACACCAATATTAAATGCCAGCAAGGATGTCAATAAGTGCTCGCCGGCAAATTGCAGTGTCTGGCTTAGAGCGAAGGAAAATCCGAAACCGTGGACAAGTCCAAAGCCGAACGCAATCATCCAGCGTTTCTGCCACTGCGAACCAACGATATTTTCGAACGCCATATAAACGATCGACAATGCGATCAGCGTTTCGATCAGCGGTGGAAACCAAAGAAAGTTCGGCACCATGCCGAATGCGGATGCAATCAGCGTCAGTGAATGAGCGACAGTAAAAGACGTAATAATGGCAACCAGAGGTCGGATTCTTCTGAACGGAATCAAAAGACAAATGACGAAAAGCAGATGATCGGTACCGTCAAGAATGTGGCCGATGCCAGTGCCGACGAAACGGAAGAACGCCTGATGCCAGCGAGGATCCAGACGCACGATTCCCGGGTCGCCGGAGAACCGGAATATGCGCTCCACGCCGGTTGCAGCAATAAATCGAACAACAGTCGTCGTTTGCAAACTCAGCCGGGCAAATTCAGGTGAAATTGAAAAATCGGAAGACGAATCGTTAATTGAATAGCGAATCATGACGTCAAGCATCGCTTGCTCGCGATACAGTTCAGATTCATCAGGAAGACGCGGCGACAGAACGTGCCGGTAGGCGTTGTCGTACGAATCGAATGATCGATCGGAAGGCAGCGAAACGCGAACTGCATCGATCGACCACTCGTCCAGGCGCCGGTCGTTTTCAAAGAGGGCGACTTCCTGGGCGATCCAGATCTGGGCCGCGTCCCTGAGCGCTTTGTCCGCCTCAGAAATGACGAGATATCCTGGCCCCGACTCCGGAAAGTTAACATCGCGCATCGCCTGCAACGGCACACGCACCAGAAGGTTCAGCTCTGATCCTTCGGGTTTAATCAGTGTTTGTATGACTACGTCAGTCGGTATTTCATGGGCAATCGTGCGACCTGCCGGAAAAACGGACGCCAGCGAAACCACCAGCGACATGATGACAATTGAAACTAACCTGCTAATTTTCTGGATCACGATTGCGCATTCGAATTGTCGAAATCTCAATGACTTGCGTACCAAAAGGAAGTCAGCTTTTCGCTTGTTTTTGTTGTTTGCCGGACAGGATGTCGTACGCAAACCATAGTATACTGCCGCCCAGTTAAGAAACATCTCCGATTAAAAAAATTAAGGGGGAGTACCGGAAGATGACGAAGAAAAACATGTACACAGCGGGAGCCGTGGTTGCAGTCCTGGTGGCATTGGGTTGCGCGGAAAAAGCACTCGACGGCGCCGCACAGGCGCAAGGCAAACAGGCACCGATGTTCGAAGTGGATCCGTTCTGGCCGAAACCACTGCCGAACCAATGGATTCTCGGATCAACAATCGGCATCGGCGTTGATTCCCGTGATCACATTTACATTATTCATCGTCGCGATACGTTCAACGAACGAACGGAGATCGGTGCAGCTACGGATCCGGTCAAGGCCGACTGTTGCATACCTGCACCAAACGTTCTGGAATTTGATCCGGACGGAAACCTCGTTGCTCACTGGGGCGGCCCGGGTGAAGGCTACACATGGCCGTCGTCGAATCATGGCATCACGATCGATCACAAAGACAATGTCTGGATTGGCGGCAACGGCCGCAGCGATTCACACATATTGAAGTTCACTCGGGACGGTAAATTTCTCGCCGAATACGGTACGCCGGGCGCTGATACCGACAGCAGTAGCATGGTCAATTTCGGCAGCGTCGCGGAAGTGTCGATTGATGCCGAAGCGAACGAGGCATTCGTCGCTGACGGATATCGCAACAAACGCGTTGCTGTACTCGATATGGACACCGGCGCAATGAAACGTTACTGGGGCGCGTATGGCAATAAGCCGGACGATACTGACCTTGGTCCGTTCGTTCCAGGCGGGGAGCCTGCACAGCAGTTTCGCAACCCGGTCCATTGTGCACAGCCTTCTAATGATGGCTTACTCTATGTGTGTGACCGCGTCAATAATCGGTTACAGGTCTTCACGAAAGACGGCACATTTGTTCGTGAGATCTTTGTTAAGCCAAACAGCCTTGGCGATGGTTCCGTCTGGGATATTTCTTTCTCGCCAGATCCGGCGCAGACGTTCATTTACCTGGCCGACGGCACCAATCGCAAGATCTTTATTATTGAACGCGAGACACTCGAGATCCTGACCAATTTCGGCGCTGGTGGCCGCAATCCCGGGCAGTTCTTTGCGGTTCACGGACTGGTTACCGATTCAAAAGGCAACATCTACACGACGGAGACCTATGAGGGTAAACGCGTACAGAAGTTCGCTTACAAGGGCATGGGACCGGTCACGGTCATGGACCAGGGCACACCCTGGCCATCGGACAAGAAATAGGAATTATCCGGTTTCCAGTGGAACGTCGGGCCACTGGAAACTATTCTTAACAGATATAGCTATAACGAACCGGGGGGACGAAGGTCAGGTGAGGTCCTAGGTAAACGAATCCAAGGGCACGCCCGTCATGAGTCGACCCATTCCTAACTAACGCGATAAAAGGCAGGTTAAACGGCTGTGAATCCCCAACTTTCACGCCGACGCTTCATCAAGGCAGTTATTGCTTCAAGCGTCGCCGCTGCATCTAGCACAGGTTTCCATTCAGCACTCGCGCAGGATCGTCCGCGCGGTGCTGTTGAACGCCTGATCTCTCTCAACATCAACGGGCAGACGCGACGCGTCGATGTGGCGCCGCAGGAAATGCTGGCGCACACGCTTCGTTACAAACTCAGCCTGACCGGCACCAAAATTAGTTGCAATCGCGGCGAATGCGGGACCTGCACAGTGTTGATCGATGGCATTACCAATTACTCCTGCTCAACGTTGACTCATAGCGTTCGAAGCCGGGCAGTTCAGACTGTCGAAGGTCTACAGGCCGCTGATGGCACGCTGCATCCGGTGCAGCAGGCTTTTATTGACGAACTGAGTCCCCAGTGTGGCTTTTGCACCCCCGGCCAGGTCATGTCGGCCGTCGCATTACTCAATGAGAATCCGACGCCAACCCGCGAAGAGGCTCGTCAGGCGATGTCCGGCAACCTTTGCCGTTGTGGCGCGTATGACCACTATCTCAATGGTGTGATGCGCGCATCGGGGCAAAGCTCATGAACGATTACAAATTGGTTGGCAAGGACTTCACACCGCCGGATGTCATGGGCAAGGTAACCGGCAAAGCCAAATATGCGGAAGACTTTCGAGTCGACGGCATGGTTTTCGCACGGATGTATACGAGCCCAATGGCTCACGGCAAAGTTACTCATATCGATGCCTCCGCTGCTGAAGCGATGGACGGCGTGATTGGCATTCTCACCGCAGACGATGTACCGGCGGTTGAAGCGCCGAACGGGGCGATCCTGACAAACTCTCCGGCATTCATCGGCGATCCGATTCTTGCTGTAGCCGCTGTTGACGAGAAAACGGCTGAAGATGCACTCGCCGCGATTAAAATAACAATCGAGCCGCTGCCTTTTGTTACTGATCCGCTGGATAGCCTCATCGCCGGGGGCCCGGATGCCCGGGAAGAGGGCAACGTGTATGCCCGATCCAGAGAAGGATCAGGATTTCGCACAGTAAAATGGACCAAGGAACAAATTGATGACTTCAGGGCCGGCAAAGAGCCCACCGGAGAGTTTGCGGCTGAATGGAAATATGGCGATCTCGACAAGGGATTCGCCGATGCCAAGGTGATCATCGAAGAAAATTTTGTCACGACGGGCTATGCACACATGAGCATGGAGCCGCGGACCGCGATGGCCTATTGGCAGAATGGCACCTGTTACGTACATGGATCAGCTCAAAGTCATACCTTCTGGATGCCGGGGCTTGCCCGGCTCCTGGGAATCGAAACGAAAGATCTCGTATTGATAAGCGAAAATACCGGCGGTGGTTTCGGCTCTAAAATCGGCGCCTACCCGATCGCCGCGTTGCCAGGATATTTTTCCAAAAAAATCGGACGACCTGTTCAGCTTCGGGTCACCGGCGAACAGGAGTACTACATGGGATCGGCGCGTGTCGGATTCCAGGGCTGGATTCGCATGGGATTTGCCGAAAACGGCAAGGCAACCGCAACAGATGTATTTATCATCGAAGATATCGGTGCGAATGCAACCGGTGGCGATGCTTCCTCTGCAGGTGGTGCGATCTCTCTGGTTTACGATCCGGACGCAATGCGTTTTCGCGGATTGCCGGTACTGACGAATACGACGCCGCGAGGAGCCCAGCGTGGTCCTGGTCAGAACCAGATTGCGGCGGTCATGGCGCCGATCATGGACAAGGCGGCAAGAGAACTCGGGCTCGACCCGCTGGCCGTTCGCAAGATCAATGCAGCAAACAATGCGACGACGGTCTACGAAGAACAACGTGGCGTCACCAGCGCATATCTCGAAGAAGCATTAACCATGGGTGCCGAGATGTTCGACTGGGAAAACCGTCGCCAGCAACCGAAAAAGAATGGCTCAAAAGTGCGCGGCCTGGGCATAGGACAGGGATACCACTCGGCCGGCGCGACCGGCTTTGATGGCCTGATCAGGATCACGCCGGATGGCAAGCTGCATATTCATACGGGTGTCGGAAACCTCGGTACGTATTCCTTTGCATCAACATCCCGCGCCGCGGCCGAAGTCCTGAAATGTGACTGGGAAAATTGTGAAATACACAACGGCCATTCCGAGAAAAACCTGCCGTGGAATTCCTACCAGGCCGGTAGTGTCTCAACTTTTGCGCATACACGTACCAACTATGTCGCTGCTATGGACGCTTTGCGCAAGATGAAACTTATCGCAGCGGATACGATGGGCGGTGAACCGGATGACTACGATATCGACGGTCAACGCGTGTTCCTTACCGAAAACGCGGCCCAGGGAATGTCGTACGGTGCAATCGCAGCGCGAGCCATTCAGCTCGGCGGCGAATATAGCGGACAGACCTACCCTGACGATATCAACGAGATCACACAGCGATCGGTGCAAAATCTTGCCGGCAGCGGTCTGGTCGGCGTCGCTAAGGACAATCTGCCGCAGGAAGGCACCATCCCGGGTCTCGCATGTGCGTTTGTCGAAATTGAGCTCGACCTAGAAACCGGCAAGTACGAGATTCTTGATTATGTCGGTATTGCTGAGTGCGGCACGGTGTTGTTCCCGGCTGGCCTTGCCCAGCAGATGAAGGGAGGCGCCGTCTGGGGAATGGGCATGGCGGCGTTGGAACGCCATGTATACGACCCCCAATACGGCTTGCCGGCAAACGTCGGCTATCACCAGTGCGGCATCCCGACTTATCTCGATGTGCCTTCTGTAACCAGAACTGGCGCCGTCGATATTGCGGACCCGCAAAATCCGTTCGGCGCGCGCGGCATTGGCGAGCCGGCGATGGGCTGTTCGGTCGCGGCACTGACATCGGCGATATCAGATGCGCTTGATGGCCACATATTCGGCAGAACTCCGGTCAGCCCCGACATGATCGTCAATCATGTCACCGGTCGCGACCAGTCATTCCTGCCATTACAAACAAATAACTTCTGAGGTTAATGATGGCTTCTTTCGATGTAATGCCAGACATCCAGCTCTACCAGCCGGTGGAACTGGACGACGCACTAAGCCTCGCCGAACGGTATGGCGACGGCGGCTGGGTACTCGGCGGCGGGCAGGACACCTACGGGTGGCTGAAAGACCGCGCCAAGAATCCGCAGGCCATGATCGACCTGAGTGGAATCGATTCGTTGCGCGGAATTCGCACGACCGATGACGGGATCGAGATTGGAGCAACGACGACGCTGCGCGAAATTATTCGCGATGAGCGCATCAATCGTGATTTCAGCCTGCTCGCTCAGGCCGCAGGCAGGGTGGCAAGCCCGCAGATCCGGAATGTTGGCACGCTTGGCGGAAACCTGTCACAGGACACTCGCTGCTGGTATTACCGCCGTGGACTTGCTTGTTATCGTGCCGGCGGCAACCTTTGCTATGCCGACGGACCCGAGTCAATGAATCGGGAACATGCCGTCCTGGGCGCGAGTCGTTGCGTCGCAGTGAGCCCATCGGATACGGCCACCGCAATGGTAGCGCTCGAAGCCATGATGGTTGTCGCCAGCGCGTCGGGCGTACGAAGTATCGCTGCAGAAGACTTTTTTGTCGGTCCTGCCACACATATCACACAGATGACCGCACTTGAGCCGGGCGAAATCCTGACGGCTGTTCGGATACCATCAAAGTGGGCCGGCCAAAGATTCTATTTTGAGAAAGTTGCCGATCGCGACGTTTGGGATTTTGCCCTTGTCAGCATCGCGGTCGCCATGCGACTGGAAGGTGATTCGATCGCGGAGAGCCGTTTCGTATGTGGCGGTGTTGCATGTACTCCACACCGCTTAAAGAATGTTGAAAGTGCTGCCCGAGGAAATTCGCTATCCGAGGCGAGTGCTGATGCTATTGCACCGCTCGCCAGTGCCGGTGCAATACCTTTAAATTACAATCATTTCAAACTGCCGTTGATGGAAAATCTCGTCCGTCGCGCGATGCGGGGTTAGAGCAGTGGAATTCGCAACTTATAGAAATGATGTTTGGGGACGAGAGGTAATCCGGGGAGTCTCCTGGGATTTGCTCTGGCTGGTCGTCGTCGCGGCACTTGTCGCAATCGCACTCCATGCTGTGTACGAGGCGATGCGGAAACGTGGCGAAAGGCCGTCAAGTAGTGGTGAACGCGTAAAAAGACACGATTCGATCGATCGTGCGTACCACTGGATCATGGCTATCAGTATGTTCGCTCTGTTGGTCACTGGTGTCTTGCCCATTATTGGAATCGAATTTGCCTGGCTCGAACTTCACTGGATCGCCGGAATCGCACTAACCGTGGTGGTCGTTTTTCATATCATTCGCTCTGTTTTCTTCAAATCCGGCTCTGAAATGTGGATAAGCGGCAAAGATCTGAAAGAACCAATTGACAACGTCAAGCCTGGAAAATATTCGGTGGCCCAAAAAGGCCTGCACCTGGTTGTTACTGTCCTGACGCTGCTGGTGATCGCCAGCGGCATTGTCATGTTCCTGCAAATTGATACGCCGTGGTGGCAACGCACCAACGCGCTTTCGGAAGCGATGCTTGGTGTCGTTTTCTTTGTGCACGGGATTACTACGCTCGCGTTGATCGGCGTGATTTCACTGCACATTTATTTCGCACTCCGGCCTGAGAAATTGTTTTATACCCGATCGATGATTAAAGGTTGGATTTCAAGAGACGAGCTCGCCGCGAATCACGATCCGCAACGCTGGACGCCTGACGAATCTTCCTGACCCCAGCACTACCGACTTTCAACCTGACGACGCGGACTAGACAACGTGAGTAATTCTCTGGACGACTACATTGAAGTTATCGAGGCTGGCTACGAGTTCTTGCTCGCCTACGCGGCGCAAGGTCGTGAGTCTGACCAGGGTGCGGGCGGATCCGAAGTGCGTACTACGCTGGCTGGAATGTCTGAAGCTGCGTCCGGCATTGTCGAGTTGCTGGCCACGGACGACGGTTCGTTTTCGCCTGTTGTCGTCGATGACGCAAAAAAGTCGATGGCTGCAATCTCGCTCGTGATGTCGCAAGGAAAAATAAGCTCTGAGCTGGTGGATAACTTGAACGCATCAATTCACCTGAGAGCGCTGCTGACGGATCTTTTCCTGCTGAGCGAAACGCTCAATTAGCCTGTTATGGCGTTTGTCATTGCAGGGCCAACGCGCCTGCATGGAACTAATGTCGGGCCACAGTTACAAACCCTTCTGATTCATCAAATTCGCAGTATCGAAAGACACCATATGAAAAAGCACCTGTCTCGCCGACGTTTTCTGAACCTCGTTGGAGCCGCAGGCGGCTCCACTGCCGTATACAAGACCAGCATGGCACTCGGGCTGATGCAGGATACCGGTCCGGTTGCACAACTCGATTTGCAGAAAGCCGGCAGAAATGGAAAAAAAGTCGCCGTGCTTGGCGCGGGGATCGCCGGCCTGACAGTCGCTTACGAACTTGAACGTGCTGGCTATGATGTGACTGTCATCGAGGCGTCAAAGCGCCTCGGCGGTCGCAACCTGACGGTGCGACATGGTGACATCATCGACGAACTGGGTCAGCCCCAGGTGTGCAATTTTGACGACGATCCGGATCTGTATTTTAACTGCGGCCCCGCGCGAATTCCGGGACATCACCGACGTGTACTTCATTACTGCAAGGAATTGAAGGTGCCGTTGCAGGTCAAGGCGAATATGAGCCGTCCGGCCTACACTCACGAAGAAGGCAAGTTCGACGACAAACCGGTAAGGGTTGGCCGATATACCGCAGACGCGCGAGGCTTCATGTCGGAATTGCTGCATAAAGCGGTCGATAAGAATGCGTTCGATCAGCCACTTTCGGCGGAAGACAGGGAACGTATGCTGCAATTCGCAACGGCTTATGGCGATCTCGATCCGAATGGCATTTACAAAGGCACGATTCGAGCAGGTTACAAGTCCGGTGGATTCATCACGCCGGCAGAACATTACACGCCGATGGATTTTAGCGCACTGCTCGACAGTAAATTCTGGGAAAGGGGCATGACGTTGTCTGAAAACCCGGATTGGGGCGAGCCGTTGATGGAAGTTACAGGCGGCATGGACGGCCTTATCAAAGGGCTGGTCCGAAATATCTCGAGCCCCATTACGACAAATGCCCAGGTGCAGTCTATTTCCCTGAAGGAAAATGGGGTCGATGTCGTCTACAACCACAAGGGCGAACGAGAGAAACTAAGCGTTGATTATTGCTTCAACAGTATTCCGTCCCATTTCATGTCTGGCATTCCGAACAACCTTCCTGCCGAATATCGAAAGGGTCTCGCTTCGCTTCAGCCTGGCAATTTTTTCAAAATTGGCCTGCAGATGAAGGAGCGATTCTGGGAAAACGAGGGCATCTACGGTGGCATAACCAACACCAGTCAAAAAATAAACCAGATCTGGTATCCATCGCATGGTATTCACGGCAAGAAAGGCGTCGTGCTCGGTGCTTACGCGTTTTTCAGGCAATCCGCGTTCTTCGAGAGAATGTCCCCCGCGGCCCGTATTGAATTCGCCGGGAAGTGCGGCGACAAAATTCACAAGGGGTATTCGGGCTACATCGAAGCCGGTATCAGCGTGCCCTGGGGCCGCATGAATCACATGATGGGATGCGGCGCCGACTGGTCGCCTGAAATTCGCGAGAAGTATTACAAGTTGTTGCAGCAACCGGCCGGTGGTCGACACTTTATGATCGGCGATCAGATTAGTTATCACTCAAGCTGGCAGGAAGGCGCTTTCGGCTCGGCAGAATATGCATTGCTTGAACTGGATAAGCGTGTCCGCGCTGCGTCCGCAAGGTCAGGGAAGGGTTAGAAATATGCAAAATCAAATCAGGTGCTGGCTCTTGGCGATCATACTGCTGTGCGTTAGCGGCGCACCTGTCTTCGCCGAGAATGAATTGCCTATACCCACTGATGACCTTGCTTACTGCAGTACGTGCCACGGTGTCCAATTGATGGGCAATCCTATACTGAAAGCGCCTCGATTGAGTGGCATGGAGTCCTGGTACATTGAAAATCAACTCCAGTCATTCAAAAAAGGCTGGCGTGGTACTCACGAGGGTGATGTTGTTGGAATGGAAATGCGACCAATGGCCGCCGCCTTGTCGGATGAACAGATTAACCAGGCGGCGGAGTACGTGTCCGCTACCCGTTCCGCGTTACCAGCGTCATCCGTTGTCGGTGACATTGATAAGGGCAAAGTCTTATTCACCACGTGCGGTGCCTGTCACGGCCAATCGGCCGAAGGCGACCCGGCATTCGGAAGCCCGATGCTGACAACCGTTGACGACTGGTACCTTGTCACACAGCTGAAGAATTTCAAAAGCGGAATCCGAGGCAGCCATCCCGGCGACATTTATGGTATGCAGATGCGAGCGTCAACGCAGCTTTTGACAGACGAGCAGGCAATTATGGACGTCGTCAGTTATATTTCAACATTGCGGAAATAATAGAGGTTCTAAAATATGAAAAGTGCCACATTCATCGGTCTACTTATACTCGGCAGTGCGTGCGCGAATGCTGACGTAACCCGACACCCCTTACCGAATAACTCACCGTTTCCTATTGCGCAGGCGGTCGAAGTAAGCGCAGGCACGACGCTGGTTTATCACAGCGGCACGCTCCCGGGCCCGGCGAATCCGAATGCGGATCCCTCCAGCCGCGAATACTTTGGCGACACTGAAACGCAATCGAACAGCGTATTCGAGATTATGGAAGCATCACTCAAGAATCTCGGCCTCAGTTTCGGCGACGTCGTCAAGATGACAGTGTTTCTTGTCGGCGATCCGGACATGGGCGGTCGTATGGACTTTGGCGGTTTTATGAAAGCCTATACGAAACACTTTGGCACGGACGCACAACCGAACAAACCTGCCCGCTCCGCGATTCAGATTGCAGGACTTGCGCGGCCCGGTGTTTTTATCGAAATCGAGGTCGTACTGGCGCGGCCCAACTAATCCAGTTTAACAACCGGACCGACAAAAAAGGCCGCACCTAGCGGCCTTTTTTTTATGAACGTAAAGACGAGCGCGAACGGATGTACTGCGCCGGGCCATAAAAAGAACAGCCCTATGGAACGATTTCACCGTTTCTATAACGAATTTTACCGCCGACAATCGTCATCACGATTTTCGTATCCATTATATTGTCGTCCGGAACTGTCAAGAGATCCTGGCTTAGCACCGTAATGTCAGCCAGTTTGCCGACTGTCAAAGATCCTTTGACGTCTTCCTCAAATGCGGCAATTGCATTTCCCATCGTGTAGGAATAAAGCGCTCGCTCCCGCGAGTAAACCTCCTGCGGCTGGAATTTCGATCCATCCGGTAATTGGCGGGTCACGGAACAATGAAAGCTGCCGATCGGGTCGATCTCATCAACCGGCGGGTCAGTGCCGTTCGTCGGTACCAATCCAGCTTCTGCGAGCGTGTTGAATATGTATCCTCGTTCAAGCGTGCGCTCCTCGCCGAGGCGATCCACAACCCATGGTCCGTCGGAACAAGCGAAGATTCCTTGCACCGCCGGTATGACACCCAGTGCAACGGTACGTTCGACATCGTCCGGATGAATCACCTGTGCGTGTTCTATGCGCCAGCGCAAATCCGTCGTATCCGCGTGTTTCGCGAATTCCGCCTCGTATATGTTCAGTAATTCGCGGTATGCACGATCGCCAATACCCTGAATCGCGAGTTGATAATCATATTCAATCGCAAGTCTTGCGGAATGTTCAATTTCTTCAATGGGAACAACATTTAGCCCGTGACTGCGAGGCAGGTCAGAGTATGGTTCGAGCAACCAGCCGCCATGGGTTCCCAGAGCGCCATCGAGAACCTTTTCCCCTATCGCGCGAACGGTGAGAAAGTTGTTCCCGTAGCCAACCATTCTGTAGTCGGCAAGGCGTCCTTCCATATCGGCCGCCTGCTCTTCAAAGGCCATCCAGAGGCGTACTGGTAAATTGCCCTCATCGGCCATCTTTTTTAGTAGGTCGACCTCCGCAAAGCTCGTGCCAAGATCTTGAAATGAGGTTATGCCGTGCCGCAGGGCTGCTTCACCAGCGAGCATTACCATGCGACGTAATTCGTCATCTGCAACGCCCGCCGGTCGCCGGCCCTGATGTCCCGAAAATGCCTCGCGAAAAATGTCCTGCGCCGACTCGCGCATCATTCCTGTGGCGTTGCCCTTTTCGTCACGGACGATCTCGCCACCTTCTGGCGCCGCGGTATCGTTCGTCATTTCGACCAAAGTCATTGCTTTTCGGTTAACGAAGACGCCGTGCCCGCTGGTATGAATAAGCATTGCCGGATGATCCGGAGTGACGGCGCTCAGTGTTTCGTGAACCGGCAGTCCTTCTACGAGAACTGCCTCTTTAAGCTCCCACTTGTCCTGGTGCCAGCCTCGCCCGACAATCCACTCACCGGGTGGTGTATTTTTCGCAGCGACTTCAACCATCGATACGATTTCGGCAAAGCTCCTGGCATGGCGAAAGTCGAGTATCAACAAAGAACCACCGAAGCTGGTGTAGTGGCCGTGTCCCTCAATAAGACCGGGAATTGCCGTTTGTCCCTGTAAATCAATAACTTCCGTATCATCACTTACGTAGGCAGCGATGGCATTGGCACTGCCAAGAGCAACGATCCGATCCCCGATAATTGCGATCGCCTCAGCGTTTGGGTTATTGCTGTCAACGGTAATCACGTTGCCGTTGGTTAATACGAGATCCGCAAGCGGGTGGCCGCCAGACAGGTCAACCGATCTGCCACATCCAGCCAGAACTATCGCGACAATTGCTACAGATACTAAACGCATCAATCTCCTCCAGGTCCGTTCAAGCGAATTTTCAGCGGCTGAATTTTACGACGATTCCCGCATAAAAATTCCTCGGCGGTGCCGGCTCAAAATAGCGACCACCAAAGGCATTAATTCGTATGTTGCTGTTGTAATTCTCATCAAATAAGTTGTTGATGCCAACATAAGGTCGAAATACCCAGCGATCACGCGTGAATTCATATGCCAGTCGCATATTTCCAACTGTATAACCCGGCACTTTCGCGATATTCGCGTTATTCGCGTACAGGTCACCGGAATAGACAGCCTCGATCGTGCCTGACAGGCCTTTTTGTGAGTTATATGTTAGCCCGAGGTAACCGAATTGCTTCGGCAGTCCAGGTAGTTGATTACCACTGAAGTCGGTTCCATTATCGTCTATGAAGCTATCAAAGCTGAAATCGGACCAGGTGAAAGAAGCATCCACGCGAAGACCACTTTCATTTGCCCAACTGATTGCGGTTTCGACGCCGTCTCGTGTCGAAGTACCGGCATTAGAATAGAACGTGCGTCCCGGAAATGCGGCGAGTTCAAACGGGATCAGTTCATCCTTCAGGTCGATCGTGAAAAGAGCAACTTCGTAATAAAGTCTGCCTGAACTTCTCTTGAACCCAACTTCGATATTGTCCGCGAGTTGCGGGTTGAGTGCGGGATTGAATCCACCGCTGGCATCCGGATTCGCAAGCTCAGTGGTAGTCGGTGTTTCGAAAGAACTGCTGTATGACGCAAACAAAACGCCATTCTCCGTCCGGTAATTGATACCGAATGACGGGCTCACTTCATTGAAGTCGAGTTTTCCCGAGTCATCGCCATCAACCAGAAAGCGATCGCCAACGTCGTACGTCAATTCGTCATAGCGCAGACCGGCAAGTAACGACCATCTGTCATCTATTTCATATTGCCCCTGCGCATATACACCAGAACTTTCTACCCTTTCGTTCTGATCAAACGTCATGGCGCCAAGCACACCGTTATTGTTGTCAAAACGTTTTCGATCGTCATCCTGGCGATCGATGTCAACTCCAAACGACAGGTTCAGATCGTCCGGCAGCATGTCTCCGAGACTGTACTGCGCACCAAAGCCGTAGTAGAACCGCTGCAGGTCAACCGCCCCACCACTAGTGAACGGCAAAAGGTTAACGAAATCCCTCCAGACGTAGTAGTTGCGAAGCGTCAGGTTTCCGGATGGACGATCCCGCTCATAGACGATTCCGGCACGTTGCTGCGACAGCGCTTCGCCGGCATCAAACGATATGTTCAGGTCTCTGGCCGACGATGGCGCGCTGGCTGCCTGGGCCGCATTGATGCCACCGGCGTCATCCGCAACCGGCTGATCCGTGTGGTTGAATGACAGAATCAGTTCATCCGTCTCGTTCAACGGGATACCAAACTTGGTGTTTAGCAAAGTTCCGCGCGCATTAGACTGATCGCGATAACCATCGAGCTCTGTCCGGGAAACATTGACGAGGTAATCTGAGTCGCCCCACTTGCCACCAGACTTCAGCTGGTATTGTTGATAACCGAATTCACCCGCCGCCAACCGACCTTCAATATACGGATCCTCATTACCCAGTTCACTTGAAATAGCGATCACACCACCAGCTGCGTTTCCGTAGAGCGATGACGCGGGGCCGCGCAATACTTCGATACTTTGTGCCGAACCCATATCGATGCTGTCCACGCCCGCCTGGCCATCCGGCAACGTCTCCGGAATGCCATCCACCAATACTTTGATACCCCTGATCCCGAAACCCGATCGAGCCCCAAAACCTCTCAAAGAGATGCGAAGATCCTGAGCAAAATTGTAGCGATTTTGCATATACAATCCGGGAACGCCGGCCAATGCCTCGTCGAGACCGAGTTGCTGCGTACCAAGCTGAATCCGTTCTTTTCCAATGACGGAAATAGATCTGGCGACGTCCCGCACGGCCCCTTCCCGACGGGTCGCCGTCACCACGATCTCGTCGAGCGCGCTGTCTTCAGGCTCCTGTGCCTGAATTGGTGCCACTCCGCTGAAGAGGACGAGCGCTGGAAGCAGCAGCCTGTTTGCAACTTTAATTGGTTTGCACATAATTTACTGGAACCTGAATGCAGGGAATATTGGGAATTAAGGTCGACCCTACGATAGGAAAAACGCAAGGTAATTGCCAGAGAATACACTGATTTATATCGATTTTTCGGAACATTAGGTAACGCACGAAACAAACACTTCTGGACATGCGGTTCACTTATAATGCACATTGGTTCGGCCCAAGACAGGACCAATAATAATGACAAACCTGATCTGTGAACTTCAGGCAACCTACTTCCTTATGACCGCATTCACAGCCCCGGCGGATTGCGCGCTGCAAGCAGGTCTAATTATTCGCAGAGAGACTTCGACCCGCATTGCGGACCCGTGTGTAATTTCGAGAACACCCGATGAGTGAAGTCACGACCGCACACCAGGCGCTCGTTGGCTGGGCCAAGAAGACTCCGGATCGTGTGTTTCTCCACCAGCCCGTCAATGGCGAGCTAAGAGAATTCACGTGGCGGGAGGCGGCCGATTGTTCGCGCCGTATTGCGAGCGGACTGCTGTCGCTGGACCTCAAGGCTGGTGACAAAGTTGCCATTCTCGCGAAGAACAGTGCTGAGTGGATTCTTGCCGATGTGGCTATCGCGATGGCGGGCCTGATTTCGGTTCCCGTATACCCCACGGCGGGCCCGGATACTATTTCTCACGTACTTCGACACAGCGAGGCAAAGGCGATCTTCGTCGGAAAACTCGATGATCACGAAACCGCCCTGTCTGCGGTTCCAGATGCAATTCCTCGTATCGGTTTTCCGTATGACGAGATAGTGGGCTGCCAGTACCGCTGGCAGACTATGGTTGAACATCAGGAGCCACTGGCGGACCTTGCACTCCCGAAAAATGACGATGTTATGACTATTCTGTACACCTCGGGCAGCACGGGATTGCCAAAAGGCGTCGTTATTTCCTTTTCGGCCTATGCTTATGCCTGCAGGGCCGCTGCGGAATCCATCCATATAAATCCCGGCGACCATTTGTTTTCGTATTTGCCGCTTGCGCATATTACCGAACGCACTTGTACGGCAGGCCCTTCGATCTACTATGGTTGTGAATGTTCGTTCGTCGAGTCACTGAAAACGTTCCCGCGTGATTTGCGCCGTGCCTCTCCGACCGTCTTCATCTCAGTACCAAGGCTCTGGGTGAAGTTTCAGTCGGGCGTGCACGCCAAAATCCCACCGGGTAGACTGAAAATGCTTCTGCGCATCCCGCTGGTAGGTAAGATCGTTGCGAAAAAAATCCGGCGCGAACTTGGGTTCGAAAATTGTCGGAGTTATGGTTCAGGAACCGCACCAATATCTCCAAGCACGCTCAAGTGGTACCACAGACTCGGAATCAATATTGGCGAAGGCTGGGGCATGAGTGAAACAAGTGGCCTGTCTTGTGGAAACATACCGTTCGACACCAAAAAACTGGGTACGATCGGCACGCCAGTTGACGGCACAGAAATGAAACTATCGGAAAAGG
>JAQCAD010000080.1 GCA_027621915.1 Pseudomonadota bacterium | reverse complement strand
GCCATTCAACATCGCGTCCTATGCATTGCTGACACACATGATGGCGCAGCAGACCAACCTGAAGGTGGGCGATTTCATCTGGACCGGCGGTGATTGCCATATTTATTCAAATCACTTCGAACAAATGGACGAGCAGCTTGCACGCGATCCATTGCCGTTACCAAGGCTCGCCATCAAACGCCATCCGGAAAGTATTTTTGATTACAAATTTGAAGATTTCGAAATCCTCAATTATCAGTGCCATCCGCACATCGCTGCCAAGGTCGCCGTGTAAGAGCGGCTTCGAGCCGCGATCGCGGCAAGGTGCCGCTCCTGCGAGTCAAGCCAAAATCATGATTTCTCTAATCGTCGCGGCCTCGACGAACAATGTCATCGGAGTCGAGGGTGGTCTTCCCTGGCATTTATCAGAAGACCTCAGGAAGTTTAAAGCGATCACTATGGGTAAGCCGATGATCATGGGCCGTGCGACATTTGATTCGATTGGCAGAGCGCTTCCGGGGCGAAAGAGCATTGTGATGACCCGCCAGCCAGGCTTTGAAGCGCCGGGCTGCGAGGTTGTTGCAACAATGGAAGCAGCCATCCTTGCGGCCGGCGACGTCGAAGAAGTGATGGTCATCGGCGGCGGAAAAATTTATGCATTGTTCCTGCCAATGGCTGATCGGGTTTTTCTAACCCGCGTCGATGCGACAGTTGAGGGCGACACATTCTTTCCCGAACTCGATCCGGACGACTGGCAACTCATTGTTTCTGAAGCGTTTCCTGCCGGGGCAGCGCGCCAGTTTGGATTTGCATTCGAGGTGTGGGAGCGGGCCTGAAATCTGCTGTCTCTGCTCCTCGCGATGCCGGCCGTCGCGTTTAATGCACCGGCGGCAGTCGTCTTTCAACCAAACGAGCGGCCGTGTCGATGTCGATATCTTCAATTGAATCGACGTCCCTGGTCAATTCTTTCAACAAACGCTGCTGGACGGCACCACGTTCCTTGGCCACCGCGTACGGTATTTCATCGTGAAACATGACCATCGAGTAACGAGGTATGAATCGATTCGGCAATCGTCTCTCAAGTTCGAATGACAGGTTCTTGCGCAACAGGTATTTAGGATCCCGCACCGTATCCCGCATTTCGATGTAGTTTTCAAGGGCCATGTCTGCAATTGCATTTGCGTTCGCAATTTGTTCAGCCTCAAACACCTTGAACGCGGTCTCCCAATCCACGTCCCGGTTATCACAGACCTGGTCAAGGATTACGCAGTCTTCAAAAGCCAGGTTCATTCCCTGCCCATGGAATGGCACGACCGCATGAGCAGCATCACCTATCAATAAAAGATTGCGGTCGTCATGCCAGTGTTTACAGCGAACGGTCCCGAGAATACCGACGGGATTCCGGTTCCAGCTGCCGATTAAGTCGTCGATCAGCGGCACCGCGTCTGAAAAATGTTCGTTGAAAAAATCCGCCACTTTCTGATCTGAATCCAGTGACGCGAAACTCGGGTCTCCCTCGGCCGGGAAAAACAAAGTCAATGTAAAGTCCCCGCCTGGATTGGGTAGTGCAATCAGCATAAAACCGCCACGCGGCCATATATGCAATGCGTCGGGCGTCAGCAGGAAGTCGCCTTCCGGACCATTAGGGATGGCAAGCTCCTTGTAACTATGTCCAAGTAATTCTTCTGTGCCAACCAGCGTGTCCGTATTACTGAATGCGCGTCGCACTCTCGAACCGGCGCCGTCCGCGGCGATAAGCGGCCTTGCCTTCAGGTCGTAATCGCTGCCCTTCAAGTGATCTCTGACCCGGAGGATGGCCTCCCCGGGATAATAGGAAACGGCCTCATGCCTGAAGCGGATGTTTACATTATTCGCAGCATCGGCACATTCGATCAATTTTCGATTCAACTCGGCGCGCGACACGGAATAAATCACTTCCGACTCTTTCTGGCCATATGGGTGCAGCTCGGTCTTGCCTGCCTCATCGTGGATGAGTCGTCCCTGCATTGGCATCAGGAGCGACTCGACCTGATTGAATACACCGGCGTACTTCAACGCCCGGATTCCGCGCGCGGACAGGACGAGATTGATCGAGCGCCCTACCTCCGTTGTGTCTGTCCTGGGATCGGCCCGGCGTTCGAGGAGAGTGACTTTGATGCCGCGGCGAGCGAGCATCACAGACAACAGGCTGCCACACAGCCCGCCGCCAAGAATTGTGGCGCTATCTTTTTTCATTTGCGCTGATCGCAGTTTTCATTCTTTCGATGAGTTCGTGAACATCTTCGAAACTGTTGTACATTGGTACTGGCGCGACCCGTATTACATTGGGTTCGCGCCAGTCGCTGGTCACGTTCATGGTTTCAAGCGACTTAAATATTTCCCGCGCGTCCAGACCGGGTCCGGTAACGATGAGCGACAACTGGCATCCACGGGCATTCATCGGCGTAATTGATTCTATCTTTCCCATAAAATACTGATCAATAAGAAATTTCAGGTACGCGGTCTGCAGGGCTGATTTCGCTGTCAGCGCCTCCATTCCCGCCTTCTGAAACAATTCAAGCGACGCGACGACGGGTGCAAGCGACAGTATCGGCGGGTTGCTCATCTGCCAGCGCTCGGCGCCTTCGGCGGGTTCGAAAATGTGTGCCATCTTAAATCGGGTGGATTCTTCGTGTCCCCACCATCCTTTCAGATATCTCGACGTGTCCAACCCGTGGTGCCGGGAGTGAACGAATGCGCCTGCAACTGCGCCCGGGCCGCTGTTCAGATATTTATACGTGCACCACGCGGCAAAGTCCGGCCCCCAGTCGTGTAATTCAAGCGAGACATTACCTATCGCGTGAGCGAGATCCAGACCGATGTTGCAGCCGGCGTCTCTCGCCAGCTGGCAGTGTTTCTTCATGTCCAGAACCTGTCCCGAGTAATACTGCACGCCGGGAAGCAAGAGCAATGCGACTTCTCCGGCATGTCGATCCAGCAGGGCTTCAAGATCTTCGTCGTGCAGCACCTGGTCATCACGCGGAACCCATTCGACCAGGCACTCTTCAGGGTCATAACCATGCAACCGTATCTGTGAGGCCACGGCGAAATAATCTGAGGGAAATGCGGTTGATTCGATGATTATCTTGTTGCGCGTCGCATCGGGTCGATAAAAACTCGCCATCATGATGTGCAAATTGACAGTGAGTGTGTTCATGGCGACGACCTCACTCTCCAATGCACCGGTAAGCATTGCAAATCCGCCAGTCGCCAGCCGATGATACGGTAGCCACGGGTTGCGGGCTTTAACGTGGCCCTCAACGCCAAGATTCGCCCAGTCTTCGAGTACTTCGTTTACCAGGACCGCGGCAGAGTCGGGACGCAATCCAAGTGAGTTGCCGCAAACATAGATATTCCTGCGGCCATCCCGATCCTGCGGAATGCTGAAGTGATCGCGAAAGTGCCTGAGTTCATCGGCCTGGTCGAGTGATCGGGCAAATTCACGCGAGGTTTCGAAATTTGTCATGCAAAGTCCTTGCGATGCATTGCAAGCCATTCCAGTGCTGAGTCCGCCAGCAGATCGTTGCGTTCTTTCCTCTTGAGGGCCATGTGCTCGATCATCTTACCGGGATGATGTTCGCCCAGCGGAAAAGGGTAGTCGCTGCCAAGCGCGATCCGGTTGGAACCAAAGAGACCAATCATGTATTGCAGCATTGCCGGCTCGTGTACAAGCGAATCCACATAGAACTGTCCGAGATACTCGCGCGGATTGCGCTTGTTCGCAGTAGCAACAATGTCCGGTCGTACTCTGAATCCATGCTCGAGGCGCCCGATGATACCGGGAAACGCGCCACCGCCATGCGCGAACGCCACTCTTAAATTGGGTAGCCGCTCGAACACGCCGCCAAAAATCATCGTGCACATTGAGAGTGCGATTTCTGCCGGCATTCCGACCAGCCAGGGCATCCAGTAAAGACCCATGCGTTCTTCGCCGAGCATCTCCCACGGATGGACGAAAACGGCAGCACCGAGGTCCGAAGCGGCTTCAAGAATCGGAAAAATTCGCGGGTCGTCGAGGTTGCTGCCGTTGATGTTCGATCCGATTTGGACGCCAGCCATTCCGAGCGAACCCATACAGCGTTCCAGCTCCTTTATTGACAGGTTCGCATCCTGCATTGGCAAAGTGCCAAGCCCCACGAAGCGCTTCGGGTATTCATTGACCAGGCCTGCGATGTGATCGTTCAGTATTTTCGCGAGGTCCGCGGTGTCCTCGGGCTTGGCCCAGTAATTGAACATGACCGGTACTGTAGATAGCACCTGGACACTGACATCGCAGCGATCGCAATCTGCCAGTCGGGTGCCGGGGTCCCAGCAATCGGATTCAATTTCACGAAAAAGTTTTCCGTCCAGCATCATTCGTGCGCAACCCGGGCCGTGATGTTCCAGCTGAACGAATCCGCCATAGCCATAGCGTTCTTTCAGGTCCGGCCAATTCTCGGGGAGAATATGGGTGTGAATGTCAATCTTGAGCATCGGTGCTCAGGAGGCTTTGCGTGGTGGCATCACGGTGCCGCACTTCTTGCAGGTTCGATTCGAGGCGGATCCGTAAAATCGATCGAAGATCGGCGGTAACTGGCCAACGATATCGTCAACGTACAAATATTCCTCGTAGAGCAAATTGTCGCAGTTTTCGCAATACCACATGAAACCATCCAGCTCCTCCGCGAGCCGCTTGCGTTCGACTACCAGGCCGACCGTATTTGCAAATCGCTGCGGTGAATGCGGAACCTTCGGTGGCAACAGGAGGATCTCTCCCTCGCCAATCGAAACGTCGACGCGCGCACCGTCCTGAATGGTTCGCAGGAGCATGTTCCCTTCCAGTTGATAGAAAAACTCAGGACCCTCATCGTAATGATAGTCCGTGCGCGAATTTGGACCACCGACAACCATTACAATAAAGTCGTTTTCTTCAAATACCTGCTGATTACAAACAGGTGGCTTTAGCAGGTGTCGATGATCGTCGATCCACTTCCTGAAATTGAATGCTGTCAGAGAATTCACAGTCAAAGTCTCACTTGGGTTTCGCTTCGGCGATACATTTGAGCTCGATGGCGATGGGTGTTGGCAGTCGATTGACCTCGACTGTCGTGCGGGTTGGCCCGTCACTTGAAAAATATTCTGAGTAAACCCGATTGTAGATTTCGAAATCTTTCCTGATATTCGTCAGGTATACAGTGACGTCAACGAGATCTTCCCAATCCGCGCCGGCGCTTTGCAGAACAGCCCGGACATTAGCGAAAACGGCATGACACTGGGACTCAATGTCATAGGTCGCCACTTCACCCGCATCATCCAGCGTTACGCCCGGGATTGGCCCGCCGCCTGCGGGGCGCGGTCCAATGCCGGAGAGGAACAGCAAATTACCGAGTCGCTTCGCGTGTGGGTAGGCGCCGACCGGCTGAGGTGCATTTTTCGTTTTGATCGTGTCGCTGGTCGTCATCGGCGTCAGTGTAACCTGTTTAATCCCGGCATCGAACATCTGTGACGGATGGCTTCGTGTCCAGGCGAACGGCCGTCAATCGGTTTCCCCAGACGCACCCGGTGTCGACGGCAATTAAATCGTCCGATACGACCAAACCGAGCGCACTCCAGTGACCAACAACGATTCGAGTGCCACGCCACTTCGGATTCTCTGCATCGAACCAGGGGGTCAGTTTGCTGCTGGCCTTCTCGGGCGGGCCCGCGTACGAAAAGTCGATTCGACCATCACGCGTGAGCATGCGAATGCGGGTCAACGCGTTGACGATAAATCGAAGGCGTTTATTACCCCTGAGTTCGCCAGACCATTTGTCCGGTTGATCGCCATACATCTTTTGCAGAAATTCTGCGTAGTTGTCAGCTCGCAGGGCCACTTCTACTTCCTTGGCGCGACGCAGTGTCTTCTTCACTGTCCACTCAGGGGGCAGGCCGGCATGAATCATTAAGGTGTTGAGCCCCTTACTATAGTGCGCGAGGGGCCGGAAACGCAGCCAGTCAATGAGCTCATCGCAGTCGTCCTGCCCGAGGATTTTCCAAAGCGATTCGAATCGGCTGTCCGATACATTGATATCGTTGGCCAGTGCGAGCAAATGCAGATCATGGTTGCCGAGGACTGTTATTGCGGATTTTCCCAGGCTTTTGACGAATCGCAGCGTACGCCTCGATTTGGGCCCACGATTGACCAGGTCGCCGGTCAGCCAGAGTGTGTCCTGGTCGGGATCAAACGCGATTTTGTCGAGCAGGCGGCGAAAAGAATCATAACAGCCCTGTACATCGCCGATCGCATACTCCGCCACCCGATTATCCTGTGCTAGTGGAGCATGCCCGGCACAGCGAGCGTGAATGGCGAAATCGGTGCGTCAAAGCCGATACCGTCCTCTGCCTGCATTCTGTAGCGACCCTGCATCGCGCCGACTGGCGTTTCC
>JAQCAD010000001.1 GCA_027621915.1 Pseudomonadota bacterium | reverse complement strand
ATGCTGCGTGTTTCGTAAGTCTTTGCTGTCTTACCTTCGACGTGCAACATCTTCTCGGTGAAGTCCACGGATGGCCACTCCAGAGCAAATAACTCACCGCGTCTCAATCCAGTTTCGAGGCTCACAATGACGGCGGGCGTCAACACGTCGGCGAAGCGGCCGATCTGCGGCTTAAATTGGTAACTGCGTTCTGCCCGCCATTCGTTTGAGCTAACGCGCTCTTGCCGCTTCTTCGCATCGCGGGCTCGCAGTGCTTCAATAAGTTTCGCTTTCTCATCTGCGGTCAATGCGCGAACTGTTTGCTTGTGTCGATCGACCTCGGAAGCATCGAAGTCTGTTATAGGGTTCTTGTTGATAAGCTCAAGTTTTACCGCTCTCGTGAGCGCAGCTCGTAACGCTGCAACGTCGCGGTTGATGGTTTCAGCGGCAATGCCTTGTTTCTGTCGTCGAGTTCGCCAGGGCTCTAAACGGGCTGGCGTAATCTGATCCAGCTTGAGCTTGCTGCAAGTCTCTGCGAAACAGGCATTGATTCGATTGAGTGTTGCCCCACCGCTTCGACGGTTCTGCACCACCCAGGGTCCATAGGTTTCGTCGAGAAACGACTGCAATGATGGTATCGCTCGCCTGCTGTCTCGCTCACCCTTGAAGTCATGGCCGCCAGCCGCTTTCCCCCTGAGAAGCCGCGCTTGGTTCTTGACCTTGGCAAGCGTTAATTTGGAATTGGAATCAATAATTCGGCGTGCATCACAGAGGCTTTCACGCTTTCCACGTCCAAGGCTGGCGTAGATCCCGAGATAGCCGGACGGCTGATGTCTTAGTATCAATCCGGCTGAACTGTCTAGTATCTCGCTCGGTCGATCAGGTGGTGCTCTCTTAGAAAGGTCCCGGATAAGTGCTACACGAATTGGCTGCGCCCGGTAAATACTCATTAGACGGATGCTCCATCACTCGAGCAATAAGTGCTCTTATAAGTGCAAAGTGAGGATACACTCCTGCACAGGTATGCACAAGTATGCAATATAAATCAATGTATTAACGTCAGAGATGAGTAGGGCTGCGGGGCTGAATTTGCCCTCCGAAGGCAGGGGTCACAAGTTCGAATCTTGTCGGGCGCGCCAAATAAGGTAACGGGTCCCCTAGTGGGGCGCGTTACCTTATTTGGTGTGGCGCATCAAGTTCGAGCTTCGTTCGACAAAACGCGTCAGCGTTTTGGACGCCGACGGCGCCCCGCAGGGGCGAGAATCGCCCTGAGGCGATTCGAGTCAATCTTGTCGGGCGCTAACTACGAATTAGTCTTTGCGAGGAGGCGGAAGGCCGACGCGGCAATTCAGATTTCCATAATGGACTGCTTCGTCACTGCGTTCCTCGCAAAGACGCACGCAACGGGCAGTACAAGCCTCAGCGGCTCGCTAATCCTGTCGGGCACAGGCTTATTGAACCTATTCGGTGAGCGCCCTTGTGCCGTCGGCAGTTATACTCGTGTCATGAAAATTCGATCTACTGTCCGCACCAGTTCTATTGTATGCGCGTGCGTCGTGCTTGCCTCCTGCGCGCAATCGCCGCCGCTACCGCAGACGGAAGTGGTCACGAAGACCAAAAATTATTCCATCGTTTATTCCGTCACCATCGAAGATGGTAAAGACGACACCGCGCAAGCCAGCATTCGCGTCGAGCAGCAATCGCGTCGGCTTCGCGAGCTGCGCTTCACGATTGATCCCAAGCGGCATATTGATTTCACCGGCGACGGAAACATCAGTGAATCCTGCGGCAAACTGGTCTGGCAGCCGCCTCGAAAAGGCGGCACGCTCTCCTACGATGTCAGGGTATCCCAGCAAAGGCAGAGCGGCGGCTACGATGCGCTGATGAAAGAAAAGTGGGCATTGTTTCGTGCTGGCGACGTGTTCCCGCCAGCAGTCGCGCGAACGACGGTCGGTGCGAATTCGGTCGCGCGCCTGGATCTTGATTTGCCCGAAGGGTGGTCGGCCTTAACTCCTTATCTATCTGGCGACAGCAAGCTCTCCTTCCCGGTGGACAATCCGGAACGTCGCTTCGACCGGCCTACCGGCTGGATCCTGGCAGGAGACATCGGCGTTCGTCGCGGCTTGATTGCCGACACCCGCGTTGCCATCGGGTCGCCGGTCGGCGAGGGCGTGCACCGGATGGACATCATGGCGTACCTGAACTGGACGTTGCCCACATTACGTTCCGTTTTTCCGACTCTTGACAGTCGCCTGATCGTCGTCAGTGCTGGCGATCCAATGTGGCGCGGTGGCCTGTCAGGTCCAGGCTCATTGTATGTACACGCAGATCGTCCAATGATCAGCGAAAACGGAACCAGTACGATGTTGCACGAGCTCGTGCATGTCGCGATGGGTGTATCCGGTTCCGCGCACGACGACTGGCTGGTCGAAGGTCTTGCCGAGTACTACTCGATCAAGATCCTGCGCGAAACCGGCACACTGAACGGCCGTCGGGGCACCTTAGCCCTTGCGGATTTGAAGAAATGGGGTGATCCGGTCGATGACCTGTTTGTCGGACGGTCGTCGGGTCCGGTAACGGCACGCGCGACGACCTTGCTCGCGGAACTTGACGCCTACCTTATTAAAGAGTCGCGAGGACGACGAAGCCTCGATAACGTGGTCGGGCGAATGATCGAATCAAAATCGCCCTACAACTATCGTTCATTGTGTGTTGCCGCGAAAAAAATCGCGAGGAAACCGGTGCCGCTGCTTTCGCCGGATGTCGTGCCCGGTGCGCCGGCAGAAGCGGAGTGCATGCTGATGCGTTGAGCCGATCGCGGAACGTCGCCGGGAGCTTACTCGTAACGAAGTGCGAGAATCGGATTCGAACGCGCGATGCGAATTGCGTGCCCGGCAACCGTGCCCCACGCAAAAATCACCGCGATAGCACCTGCTGCAAGAAGAATGAAAATCGGCGAGCCGATTCTGTCGGCAAAGAAATCGAGATAGGTCTTTGACGCAAAAAAGGCAGCCGGTAGCGCGATCGCAAGTGCCCATATCACCGGTTTCGAGAACTGCCAGACCAAGAGACGGGCAATCTGAGTGGTGTTTGCGCCAAGCACTTTACGAACGCCAATTTCTTTTGTGCGCTGAGCGGCCATGAATGCGGCGAGGCCGAAAAGGCCAATCATCGCCAGCGACAGCGCAACGCCCGCAAATCCTGCAAGTGCCATATTCATGTATCTGAGTATGGAGTAAACCTCTTCGAATATTTCATCGAGGAAACGGCCCTGAATGGGGTATTCGGGAATAACTTTGTCCCACACGTTTTCAATCTCTTTGACCGTATCAATGATGTTGCCGCCGGTTATACGAACGGAACCAGTGCGGAAACTGTCAGGTGAAATATAGAACATCCATGGCTTTTCCGAATTGAACAGGCCGACGATATTTTGCGTGGGAACGACCCCGACAATGATGTGCTCACGGAGTGTATCTTCGTCGTCCAGGTTAAAAAAGCGCTGGTTGATTGCGTCTTCCGGGCTGGCGAAGCCAAGCTTTTCAAGCGTCAGCTCGTTGACCAGGACATTCAATGATTCCCTATCGTCGTCAATGGCGTCATTGGTATTGTCCCGAGACAGGTTTCTCCCGGCAAGCAGTGGAATGTTATAAGTTTTCAGGAATTCCGGCGTCATGCGCATGATATGCATTTGAATCTCGCCGGCCTTATCGCCCTGATTCCTGGCTACGCTGCGCGTCGAATTATTCTGCTCATAAGGAACCTGTGACGAATAGGAAACACTGCTGATATTTGGCAGATTCTCCAGCTCAACCCGTAACGTATCCAGTCGCTCTCGAATCGTGTCGATATTGAGCCTTTCGAGTGTATAGATTTCAGATCGTGGAAATACGTAGCTACTCTCCTTAACCTTCTCGTTCTGCATGTAGACAATGGCAACCAGCGCCAGCATAAAAGCCGAGATGGCGAATTGTGCACCGATCATGAAGGAGCGAGTGGCGGATCCGCTTTTACCCTTTCTCGCAATGTCGCGCAGTGCATCTATCGGATTGGTGCGGGTAATAAGCCATGCCGGATACAGACCAGCGAGCAGTCCAACGAAAAGTGTCGTGCCGATCAACCACGGCATTGTGCGAAAATAATTCAACGACATTATTTTTCCCGTCGACGCATTAAACAACGGGATGATGATCTCCAGCGTGGCAAGTGTGATGATCATCGCAATCGATGCGATCACCATGCTCTCAACAAGGAACTGCGTGAGAAGTTGCCGCGGTTCTGCGCCCATGGTCTTGCGCATACCGACCTCACGGCTGCGTCCAAGTGACTGTGCCGTCGCAAGGTTCGTGTAGTTGACGCAGGCGACGAGCAGCACCAGGAAGCTGAGCAATTTGACGATAGTCACCATAGGCATGCCGAAGTTGTCCCAGATTGAAAGATTCGCATGAATTAATGGTGTTGCCGTCATCGATGAGATGATCTTTCTCGTATCTTCCGACGCGTGTCGATCGAATACGCCTTCCATCTGGGCCTCGAGCCACGTGCCATCCAGTTGCGGAGGCAGCAGGACGTACGTCATGTTTCCAAGAGAAAGGTTGTCCCACTCGCCGGCCAGGTCGAAGTCGCGCATTTTCGAAAGCACAGCAAGTGGCGCGATGACATCAAACTTCGTTTCGAGAATAATCATTGAATTGAAATGCGAATTCGCGGGCACATCCCGGATCACTGCCGACACGAAAAACTCGTGTTCATTATCCAATGTGATGATCTGGCCAACGACATCGGTGTTGCCGAAATATTTGATTGCCGCGGTCTCGGACATCAGCACACTGTTCGGACTTTCGAGGGCGGTCTGATCGCCGTGAATGTAGTCGAAGTCAAATATTTGTAATATTGCTGAATCAGCAAACAGCAGTGTCTGATAAAACCCTTCAGAGCCCACGCTGAGCAGATACTCTAAAGCTACTGTCCGCGCCATCAGCTCAATATCTTCAATTTCCGCATCTAACAGCGGGCCGGCAGCCGTAAATATGGAATTCAAAGAACTGAATCCCATCCCGAGGACCGGCGCCGCTATCGCGCCGATCGTGTAGATGTTCGCCGAGTTTTCAAAAAAAGCATCGTGCGTTTCTTCATAGCGAACGAGCAGCCCGCCGAAAACATAAGTCGTCAAACCAATCGCCAGCCCGAAAATGTTTACAGCCGCGAAGCTCTTGTGCTTGCGCAGGTTGCGGATTGCGATTTTGATGTAATTCCAGAACATTAGATTCCCCAGAGTCGACTCAGGCTGCGCGAGTGGCGTCCGTAACGATGTGCCCGTCGAAAAGGTTGACGGTTCGGTGTGCATAGTCGGCGTGCGCAGCTGAGTGGGTTACCATGACGATCGTTGTGCCCTCACGGTTGAGTGACTGCAACAGCTCCATTACCTCCTGTCCGTGCGCGGAGTCGAGATTGCCGGTTGGTTCATCTGCAAGTATCAATGGCTGGTTGCCGACCACCGCACGAGCGACGGCGGCACGTTGCTGCTGGCCTCCGGACAGCTGACCAGGCATGTGGTTTGCACGGTGCCCGATTCCCATTCGATCCATTACTTCCGCCACACGCTTTTTGCGCGCTGCTGCGGGAGTATTGTGGTATAGCAAGGCGAGTTCGATATTCTCGGCGACCGTCAGTTCATCGATCAGGTTGAAGTTCTGGAAAATGAACCCGATATTTTTCTTTCGGATCGCGCTGCGTTTCTGCTCCGGGTATCCGGCGACATTTTCGTCAAAGACGAAATACTCTCCCTCGGTGGGGTTGTCGAGCATGCCGACGATGTTCAGCAACGTCGATTTTCCACAACCCGACGGGCCCATAATGGCGACGAAATCGCCTTGCGCCACTTCAAGGTTGACGCCGTTGAGCGCCACCGTTTCGACCTCGTCTGTCGTGTAAATCTTGTATAGGTTATGCAACTTCAACATGCTGTATTTCCCCTGAAATGAATGAGCAAACTGCCGGCTAATTGGTGCCCAGGTTCAGGCGATCCATACCGACGTAGCCCGTGTACGGCGAAGTGATGACCCGCTCACCGGGCTGCAGCCCGTCGAGCACTTCGATAAAATTCGTATTTCGCCTTCCCAGGCGAACGGCGCGCTTGATAGCTTCCGCGCCATCGGGCGCTACAACGAAGATCCAGTTACCACCGGTTTCCTGGTAGAACGATCCGTTCGGTATCAGAGTGGCGTTTGTGTTGTCGCCAAGCGTCAGACGCAGTTGCAGCGTCTGTCCGCGCCGAAGGCCAAGCGGCTCATTGTCAAAAACCATATCGACCTCGAACTGGCCGCCGTTGACCTGGGGGTAGATCTTTGAAATCTGCATTTCAAGATTGCGACCTTCGTGTTCAGCTGTCGCTCGTTGCTGCAAATCGACGCGACCGAGGTAGAACTCGTCGATTTGCACGTTGAGCTTGTATGAGTTCGGATCATCAATCTGGCCAAGGCGCCCGCCGCGTTCGATCGATTGTCCGATCTCGACGGTGAATCCTGACAATTTGCCCGCAACCGGAGCCTTGACGTTCAGGTCATCGAGATTGTTTCGTGCAAGCGTCAAAGATGCTTCGAGCTGCTCACCGGCCGCGCGCAACTGGCGGAGTTGTTGCTCCTGCATGCGTGCATCCGTGTCCTGGCTGTCCAGCGTGACATCGCGGTTGTTGATGTAGTACTCGAGTTCGTCTTCCAGCTCATCGATAGTCGACTGCGAAACGAGATTTTTCGCAGCCATTTCCTTTTGTCTTTCAATGCTTCGATTCAGTCTTTTTATCTGGTAATCAATTTCGACGAGATTCTTCCGATGAGACAGGCGATTCTGCTCCAGCTGCAATTCGATCGTTCGCATGTTGTTGAGTTGCTCGGTTACCGCAGCATCACGGCCCAACACCTCAAGTTGCAGGTTGGTGTTCGACAACACAACAATCGGTTCTCCGGCCTCAATCAAGGCGCCGTCTTCAATGAGAATTTTGTCTACCCGTCCACCTTCTATTGCGTCGAGGTACACCGTGCTTTTGGGTACCAGCCGGCCTCTAAGCGGAACGAAGTCTTCGAAAGTGCCAACCGTGACCTCAGAGACAGTGACGCGTTGCGAATTTACGGTAAGCGAGCGACCCCCCGTTATCGTGTCAACAATCCACCAGGCGAGAAGCAAAACAATGACACCACCGGCACCCGCGCCAAGCTTTTTCGACCACGGCATCTTTCGCGCCACCTTGCGATCCATGCCGGCGCCCGACATACCGATGCCGGGCGACTGCCGGCCTGGGGTAATTTTCCTGATTTCACTCACTTTGATGTTCTTTAACCCGCGAAAAGTGCACGCCTTACCCTGTATAAAGCAAGCAGTGTGCCAACCTGTAACTAATTGAAATATCGGATATTAATACTAGGCAGCTGAACGAGGGTGCACGTTTTCGGGCAATTTGTGTCCGTTTTCGTATACTCTTCACGGACAATGGCGACCGTTGGCAATATTCTTATCGTCGATGATGAGGACGACATCCTGACAGCGGGAAGGATTCTCCTGCGCCGGCATTTTGCGGAAATCGTTACGTGCCGCAGGCCGGATCGCATCCCCGACCTCATGTCCCGCCACGCCTTCGACGTCGTACTTCTGGATATGAACTTTGGCCCGGGTGAATCGACCGGCGAACAGGGACTCGCGTGGCTGCAAAAAATTCTGGAGATCGATTCGCGGGTCGTTGTCATCATGGTTACTGCGCACGGCAGCATTAACACGGCGGTTGATGCCATGAAGCTGGGTGCGACGGATTTCATCAACAAACCCTGGCAGAACGAAAAAGTTGTAGCGACCGTATCTGCGGCCGTCGAGCTGCATCGAAGTCGGGTGGAAATGGAATCCTTAAGACGAACTAACAAGGCTTTGTCCGAAGTCGTCACACGCGGCGAAATGATTGTCGGCGACTCGAAACAGATCGAAGAGGTGCTCGAGATCATTGCCCTTGCAGCGCCGACCGACGCGAACGTACTCATTCTTGGCGAAAACGGTACTGGCAAAGAATTGATCGCCCGCGAATTGCACCGTCGCTCGTCACGTCGTGAACGAATCTTTTTGCCGGTCGACATGGGCTCGATTGCAGAATCGCTTTTTGAATCCGAGTTGTTTGGGCACGTCAAGGGAGCATTCACGGGGGCGACGGATGATCGCACGGGCCGGTTCCAGGCGGCCAATGGCGGAACGCTGTTCTTGGATGAGATCGGCAATGTGCCATTGCACTTGCAGGCGAAGTTGCTCAGCGTCATCGAACAGCGTCAGGTAACGCCGGTCGGTTCTAACAGGGCCGAGGACGTCGACGTTCGGATTGTCACAGCGACGAATGTGTCGTCGAACAAGCTGCGCAACCAATCGCACTTCCGGCAGGATTTGCTGTACCGGCTTAACACGGTTGAAGTTACCGTTCCGCCGCTGCGTGAGCGACGGGACGATATCTTGCCGATCGCTCGTCACTACGCGAAAGTATTCGCTCGCAAATACAATAAGCCTGACAAGGATTTTTCGGCGGCGGCGGACAAAGCGTTACTTACCTACGAATGGCCCGGAAATGTCCGGTCCCTGCGACATTCCATTGAGCGCGCCCTCATACTCTCGAAAGGTTCCTCGCTTGAACCCGCTGATCTGCAACTCGACGGGTTGGCGCAGGTGTCCAGTGAGCGCGACGCTTCCGAAACATTCAATCTTGACGACCTTGAAAAGGAAACGGTCGTCAAGGCGTTGCTCAAGCACGGGTTCAACATCTCGCGCGCTGCAAACGAACTGGGACTGACGCGAACTTCACTTTATCGTCGTATGGAAAAGTATGATATCTAGCCGCTTTATCGTCGGTGTAGGCCTGCGACTGTTTCTCGCGGGCGCGGCGCTGGCGGTAGCTATGTGGCTTTTCCCGAGAGGCGGTTACACGGTCGGTGCAGTCATCGCGTCCGTTATCTGTTTGCTTCTTGTGGCTGAACTTTGGCGCTATGTAAGCCGCACGAACCGGGAAATTGGCCGTTTTCTCGATGCAGCGGCGAATGCCGATTTCTCGCAACGTTTTTCCTATAAAGGGGTCGGATCCGGTTTCGACGAGCTCGGCGATGCATTCACCAACATCATCAACCGGTTGCGCGAGCAGCATCTTGGCCAGGAAACCGAGGTTAGAAAGCTGCGAGCGCTCATCGAGCATATTCCGGTGCCACTGATGACATTGAAAGCGGATGATTCGATCGAAATCCACAACAACGCAGCACGACGACTGTTTGGTCCCAGCCAGGTCAACCGGCTTAAGGATCTCCGGCAATTCGGCGGCGCATTCGCAGACGCGATTTCTTACGCAGTGCCCGGCAAGCGGGAGTTGGTCGAGTTCAGTGTCGATGGTATCGACTACCAGCTCACGCTGGCGGTAACGGAGATAACCGTTGCCGGCAATGGCCAAAGACTGATCTCCTTACAGGATATTCAGTCGGAGCTGGACACCAAGCAGGCAGAATCCTGGCAGGACCTTGTGAGTGTCCTTACTCACGAGATCATCAACTCGATCGCACCGGTAACGTCTCTGGCCGCATCAGCAGCAGAGGTGGTCGATATTGTTGTAAAGAAAATTCACGCGGGCGAACCGGTCGAAGAGGAGCTGGACGATCTGCAGTCGGCCGTTTCAGTTGTTGCCCGCCGGTCGAGCAGCCTTACCGATTTCGTGGACAGCTACCGGCAGATTTCGCGACTTGCGCCGGCGGAAAAGAAACGCATCGGAATTCGTGATCTTTTCGACGACGTTGCCAGGCTGGCACAGGCAGAGTGTCCCGCCGGTCAAAATCCAGAATTGAGCTGCACTGTGATTCCACCGGAACTCGACGTCTATGCAGATCGGGATCTGATAGAGCCCGTTCTCCTCAATTTGCTGCGAAATGCCCGGCAGGCCATAGGCGACAGCGTTGACCCCAGGATTGAATTGACCGCGCGCCTGAACCGACGCGGGCATGTCGTTATCGAGGTTAGCGACAACGGCCCCGGCGTACCTGCTGAAATTGCGAGGAAAATCTTCGTGCCTTTCTTCACGACACGAGAAGGCGGTTCGGGTGTCGGCCTCGCATTGGCCAGCCAGGTTATGATCGCCCATGGCGGATTCGTCAGGGTGACAGATAACAAAGGCGGGGGCGCGCTGTTCCAGCTGACCTTTTAGATCACACGCCAGCAAGCTGCGTCATCTGTGGATAGTTGAGGAATTACATGGTTGAAGTTCAAAACATCATTGACGGCGAGTGGCGGGAAGCCGCAGGCGGGCGAATGTATGAGGTCAACAATCCCGCACATCCGAGTCAGATCGTCGGTCGCGCGGCATTGGCCAACCAGGATGACGTTCGCGATGCAATTAATGCTGCGCACCGCGCTTATCCAGCGTGGGCGGCGCTGAGTTATGCGGAGCGCGCCGAGCGACTCACTGCAGCCGCAGCACCATTGGCGGCCGATGAAAATCGGCTGAACGAGATGATCCATCTCTTCACCCGCGAACACGGCAAGATTCTGAAAGAGTCGGCTATTGAATTTTCGAGGTTCGGCGATCGATTCGCATGGCCGGTAGCGCAGGCAGGAAAACTTGCGCAGGACGAGAAACTGTCCGGTCCGCCGCAAGACACGATCATCACGCACCAGCCGCGCGGCGTTGCATCGCAGATCGTTCCCTGGAACTGGCCGATTTCGCTGTTGGGTGTAAAGACTCCTCCGGCGCTGATGACTGGCAACACAGTGGTCATCAAACTCGCCGAACAATCACCGCTCGCCCCGATGCTGCTGCTGAAGATGCTGGCGGACGGGCTGCCTCCGGGCGTGATCAATGTCATCGCCAGCCCGCCGTCCGAGATTGGCGATGAAATGATCTCAAACCCACTGGTACGAAAGATCAGTTTCACCGGCAGCATCCGTGCCGGCAAACACATTATGAAAGTAGCGGCGGACACGTTGAAAGCGATTACGCTTGAGCTCGGCGGTAACGACGCGGCACTGGTGATGGATGATGCTGACCTTAACGATGAATGCATGCAGCGCTTCGTCAACGGTTCCTTCATGACTGCCGGCCAGATCTGCATGGCGATCAAGAGGATTTACGTGCATCGATCCCGTTACGATGAATTCGTTGAAAAATTTGTCAGTGCTGTCGACAGGATTGTCGTTGGCGACGGAACCGACCCGTCAGTGACGATGGGGCCGATCAACAATGAAAGACAACTTAAAGTTGTGCAGGATCTCATCGACGATTCGCGTCGAAGCGGTGCTACGGTACGCGAGCTTGGGCAGATCGCAGACGACGCAACCTATAAAGAGGGCTATTTTCAACGCCCCGTCGTCGTTACCGATTGCGAACCGAACTCTCGCATCGTGCAGGAAGAACAATTCGGCCCGGTTGTGCCGATTCTTGCTTTCGATACGGATGATGAAGCGATACAACAGGCGAACAACACCGAGTTTGGACTTTGTTCATCCGTGTGGACGGCAGACAGGGATCGCGCGGTCGCTATGGCTCGTCGCCTTGAGGCCGGATACACCTATATTAATGGTCATGGACCGATGGCGCAGGATCATCGCGGGCCGTTCGGCGGTATGAAACAAAGCGGTATCGGTCGTGTGCTGGGATTCGAGGGCATGAGTGAATTCATGGAACCACACAGCATTTCCGCGCCGCCAGGCTGGTTGTTCTGATCAGAACGGCAGCCCCACGTATTGCTCGCACAGATTTCGCATCGCACTTTCGGAGCGCGCCAGGTATTCGAGTTCATCTTCCTGCATGCGAAGATCGAAAGGGCCCTGGTCCGGAAATCGATGTAACAGTGTCGTCAGGTACCATGACAGTCGAGCAGCACCCCATACTCGTTTAAGTGCCGTTGCCGAATATTGTTCCAGCAGTTTCGCGTCACCGTCACGATAGAGCGCGATCAATGCGCTGGAAAGATAGTGCACATCGGAAATCGCCAGGTTCAGTCCCTTCGCGCCGGTCGGCGGAACGATGTGTGCCGAATCGCCGGCGAGGTGCAGCCGGCCATAGCTCATCGGTTCGGCTACGAAACTTCGGAGTGGCGCAATAGATTTCTCGATTGACGGTCCGGTGACTATCCTGTCCGCCATCTCTGTCGGAAAACGGGCCTTGAGTTCGTCCCAAAACCGATCGTCCGGCCAGTCTTTGAGGTCGGCGTCAAGTTCGCACTGAATATAGTAACGGCTCAGCATCGGGTTTCGCTGGGACGCGAGTGCGAATCCACGTGGATGGTTCGCGTAAACGATTTCGTCCAGTGGTGGCGTCTCTGACATGATTCCGAGCCAGCCGAACGGGTATTCCTTTTCATAAATACGAATGATGTCCTGCGGGATCGTTCGTCGACTGATGCCGCGAAAGCCGTCGCAGCCCGCGACGTAGTCGCAATCAATTCGTTGCTCATCACCGTTCTTTCTGAAGGTTACAAACGGCGTGTCACCATCAATATCGTGAATCCCGACGTCATCGACCTCATCGATAACGACACCACCCATCGCATCGCGAGCGGCGTAGAGGTCCTCCGTTATCGCGGTCTGGCCATATGCCATCATTGGTTTGCCGGTGAATTTTTTGGTATCGATCAGGCAGTGGCGCGAACCGGACCAGACGATGCCCGTCCCGTCATGCAGATGTCCTTCCCGGTCCATGCGGTCCCCAACGCCCGCCGCGCGAAGCACCTCGACAGAGCCCCACTCGAGCACACCGGCTCTAATTCGACGCAACACGTATTCTCGCGAGCGGCGTTCGAGCACCACGCAGTCAATATCGCTTCTGTGCAGGATGTGCGACAGCAGCAATCCCGCCGGGCCACCACCGATGATGGCTACTTGTGTGCGCATCAAATCGTCCTCACAGCGTCGCGACAGCTTATAGCTTCAACCGACTGTAAACTTTGCGGGCATTTCCAGCAAAGATCGCTGCACGCTGCTCGTCCGTTATCTCCGCGTTGTCGACATAGCGCCTCGTGTCATCGAAATAGTGGCCGGTCTCGGAATCGATGCCACGAACGGCGCCGACCATCTCGGATGCAAACAGGATGTTCTTCGTCGAAATGACCTTCAACAACAGGTCTATTCCCGCCTGGTGATAGACACAGGTATCGAAATAGACATTGTTCATCAACAGCTCGTCGAGCGACGGAAGCTTCATCATATCGGCGAGTCCGCGGAAGCGACCCCAGTGATAGGGCACGGCTCCACCACCATGCGGGATGATGAACTTGATTGTCGGAAAATCTTTGGTAACCGTAGAGGTCATCAGCTGCATAAAAGCGGTCGTATCCGCGTTGAGGTAATGCGATCCGGTTGCATGGAAACACGGGTTACAGGCCTCGCTGACGTGAATCATTGCGGGAACGTCGAGTTCCACCATTTTTTCGTACATCGGGTACCAGTATCGATCCCCAAGGGGTGGCGAGGTCCAGAATCCTCCGGATGGATCGAGACTCAGGTTGCAGCCGACGAACCCGAATTCATTGATGCACCGGTTTAGTTCAGAGATGGAGCTTTTTAAGTCTGTTCCCGGCGACTGGGGCAACTGGCAGACGCCGACAAAATTTTCGGGATAGAGCCGGGTGATACGGTAGATCAGTTCGTTGCAATGCTCAGTCCAGTACTTGCTTGTCCATGAGTTTCCAATGTGGTGCCCCATCCAGCTCGCCCGGGGTGAGAAGATTGTGACATCGGTGCCGCGTTCCCGCTGCAATTTCAGCTGAGCATTTTCGAGGCTCTCGCGGATCTGGTCGTCCGTGATTTTGATTGCACCTTTCTCGCCGTGGTGACTGGCGTCATTTGCCAGCGCGGACTTCTGAGCGTCGCGATAATCGCCAAGAGGAGCAGGCGCCGTTGTGTAGTGGCCGTGGCAATCAATGATCACTGGCGCTGGTTTCCTTCTCTGCCGTGCAAATGTCGGGTCTTGGAATTTGTGTTTAGAATATAGTCGATATTGGCAAGGGCAGCACTTACTGACTATGCAATCCCGTCAAACAACAATCGCCTGTTCCGTGATTCGCGGTGGTACATCCCGCGGAATCTATTTTCTTGCCAGGAATCTGCCGGCCGATGAAACACTGCGTGACCGGGTGCTGACAGCCGTGATGGGTGGCCCGGATGCGCTTCAGGTCAACGGGATCGGCGGTGGACATCCCTTGACCAGCAAGGTCGCGATCGTTGGGTCAGCATCTGTTGCAGACGCTGATGTTGACTACCTGTTTTTACAGGTGGCACCTGATAACAGCTACGTGAGCGCGGCACAAAATTGCGGAAATATCCTGGCCGGTGTCGGGCCGTTTGCTATCGAGAACAACCTCGTACGACCCGGGAATGAATACACGACCGTTCGCGTGCATATGGTCAACAGCGGCAATCGATGCGAGCTGACCGTGAAAACGCCAGGTGGTGTGGTGGAGTATGACGGCGCAACTGTCATAGACGGTGTGCCGGGAAGTGCTGCGGCGGTTATCTGCGATTTTCAGGAAATCGCGGGATCAATGACCGGTGCGTTGTTACCAACGGGTAACGTCGTCGATGACATCGACGGTATGTTCGTAACCTGTATCGACAATGGCATGCCGGTTGTTCTTATCCGGGCCGCGGACCTCGGCTGCTCAGGGTACGAGACACCGGAGGAGCTCGATCGAGACGTGTCGCTGAAAAAAACAGTTGAATCGTTGCGCCTGAAGCTGGGGCCGATGATGAATCTCGGAGACGTCGAAAAAAAATCCGTGCCGAAAATGTGCCTGGTCGCTGCGCCTGTCGATGGCGGAAATATCTCCTCGCGGACATTTATCCCGCACGATTGCCATCGTTCGATCGGCGTCCTTGGTGCCGTGACAGTAGCTACGGCCTGCCTGATCCCCGGTACCGTTGCCGAAAAAATCGCAACGGTGCCAGCGGGCGAAGAGAAAATGCTCAGCGTTGAGCACCCGTCCGGTGCTTTCCAGGTTCGTCTGGTCGTCGATGAGAGCGCGATAGCAGAAAAAATAGTGTCGAAAGCCGGTGTCGTTCGGACAGCCCGGTTGTTGATGCGCGGCGACGTGTTCATACCGCGACAGGTTTGGGACGGAACAACGGGGGTGACATGAGTTGAAGAGTATTCCGCCACCGGATCCCAATACACGGACGCCGACCTTTAAAGCACCGATTGGCACTTGCGACACGCACTGCCACGTGTTTGGTCCGGGCCATATTTTCCCTTATGCAGCAACGCGAAAGTACACGCCGCCGGATGCGCCAAAGGAGAATTTACGAAAGTTGCACGACGTTCTCGGGATCGATCGTGCGGTGATCGTCCAGGCGAGCTGTCACGGGACGGATAACAGGGCCATGCTGGATGCGATTGCGGCGAGCGGCGGGCGTTACCGTGGTGTATGTAACGTAGCTGAGGAGTTCGTCGACGAATATTTCGACGAACTTCACGAGGGAGGCGTGCGTGGCGTCCGATTCAATTTCGTCAGGCACCTTGGCGGAGCGCCGGACATGGACAAGATGTGGCGAATCATCGAACGCGTGCAACACTTGCCCTGGCATGTTGAATTACATTTCGACGCGAAAGATCTACTGGAATACGAAGATGTTATCGACGCGATTCCATTACCTGTCGTGATCGATCACATGGGCCGCGTGCCGGTCGCCGATGGTATTAACCAGGCGCCGTTCCAGTCCCTGTTGGCAAAGCTGCGCGCAAGCGATGATCTGTGGGTCAAAGTATCGGGCGCCGAGCGCATCTCCACCCTGGGACCGCCATTCGTCGACGCGGCGCCGTTTGGCGCCTTATGCATCGAAGCAGCGCCGGATCGTTGTATCTGGGGGACGGACTGGCCCCATCCGAATGTCAGGATAATGCCCAATGACGCGGACCTGGTGGACATCATTCCACTCATGATGCCTGACCCTGACGTACAGCGAAAAGTGCTGGTTGACAATCCAGCCAGGCTATTTGGTTTCTGCTGAAAAAGGGGTCAGAGCCCATTAATGGGCTCTGACCCCTTTTTCACTTTTTCAGGCGACGTCGCCGACCGACAGCGGCAACGAAGATTGAGAGGCAGGCCAAGGGCAGCAGATCCATCACAGAAGTCGAACCACCACCGCCCCCGATCACGATGGGGACCGGTCCGGTAATGACCGTCGTGTTACCCGGGTCAAACATCAGGTCCGTAACGTACTCGTCTCCGAAATTGACCTGTAAAAACGGATTCTCGGTGACTATATTGTCCGAGTTTTGCATGCGGCCTGTTCCATTGGCGCTGAGTTCGAACAGCGCGGGATGAAATCGACCGTTACCCACTTCGCGCGCGTTGTAGGTCAGGACGACACCGTTGCCGACCAGTTCCGCCACCTGCACGCCATCGGACAGGACCGCAGCCGGGGAAATCTGAAAGCTGAGCGAGCTTCCCTGCGCATAAAATTCCGCGCCGGTAATTTGTCGCGATAGTGCAAAGGCAGGAAAGCCGGAAGGTGTGCCCGGCGTCAGGGTTCCGCTGACCTGATAGCTGACACTCAGAATATCCGGATTTACATAGACACCTGCCACCAGTGGCGCATCGATTACGACAGTGATCGTAAATATGCCAACGTCGCTGAAAACGTTGGTTACCTGGTAATTCGTATTTGACGTCATAAAAGTCATCGTCTGCGCGTGAGTTGCAGAGATGAGCGCGAAGCTGAGCGCAAAAGCGATCGTCAGAGAACGTAGCATCTTGGTATTCCTTTTCAGCGCGGTGTCCCAGTTGCCGGGAGCCCTTCTGCCGGGCGAAAGTGACCACGATTATGTGGCCTTTTCCCGTGGTATTCCGTGATGTGTGCCCTGCAACCGGTCATGTCCGGGATCTGCAGAAACTGGCCGAGGTGTTTTTGACCAGCTAAACTGGGATTAGTGCGAGCCAAAAGCGTATTTTTGCAGTCAGGGCCGGACCTTGGAACGACTCTTAACAAAACACCATTCAAAAAGGGGTGAATCGTGATCCAGTTTGAACTGAACGGCGAAGCCGTGGCGACTGAAAGTCCGGAGGATACGCCGCTTTTATGGATTATCCGCGACGAGCTTAAGCTCAAAGGAACCAAATTCGGTTGTGGTATCGCGATGTGCGGTGCCTGCACCATCCATGTCGATGGCACGCCGACTCGCTCCTGCGTAACACCGGTGAGCGCAGTTGCGGGACTGTCGGTGACAACGATCGAGGGTCTCGACAGCGCGGCCGGGCAGGCACTACAGGCGGCCTGGGTATCAGAGCAAGTGCCACAGTGCGGTTACTGCCAGTCCGGGCAAATCATGACGGCGGCGGGATTACTTGCCGACAACCCGAATCCCGGTGATGACGATATCAATTCCGCGATGAACGGTAATTTGTGCCGCTGCATGGCGTATACGCGTATTCGCAAGGCGATCAAGAGCGCCGCGAACGGCGGGGGAGCCTAGTCATGAAACAGTCAAATCAAACGTTAACAATGAATCGACGCACTTTTCTTGCAGGTACTGCCGGCACAACACTGGTGATGGGCCTCGGTACCGTTCTGCCGGGTTGCAGCAGCGAAGATGCCGCAATTGATATGGCCGCGGCTGGCGCGAGCAAACTTTTCTCTCCGGCGGTCTGGTTCGAAATCAACGGCTCTGGCGCCGTACTCATCAACATCGCCAAAGCCGAGATGGGCCAACATGTCGGCACAGCACTGGCCCGCATCGTAGCGGACGAACTTGGTGCCGACTGGAGCAAGGTCTCGATAAAGCACGTTGATACCGATCCTAAGTGGGGCTACATGGTTACCGGTGGCTCATGGTCGGTCGTTACATCATTCGCGATGCTGTCGCAGGCCGGTGCAGCCGGCCGTACGATTCTTGTCGAGGCGGGAGCCAGATTACTGGGTGTCGAGACGAGCGAATGCAGTGCCGAGAACGGCAGTGTCGTTTGTGGCAACAGAAAAATTTCTTTCGCTGAAATCGTTTCCAAAGGTGATGTCAGTCGGACGATAACCGACGAAGAGCTGGCTGCGATGCCGATCAAGTCAGCAGCAGATCGACGATTGATCGGCAAGGCCAGCGCTGCGCTGGATATACCTGAAAAGACAATGGGGACAGCCATCTACGGGTTGGACACCGAACTTCCCGGTATGGTCTACGCCCATCCGATGATCCCGCCGACGCGTTATGGCAGCGAGATTCGTTCCGTTGACGACGGTGCAGCGAGAGACATCCCGGGCTATTTGCAAACCCTGCAGCTCCATGACCCCAGCGAAATATTGCAGGGCTGGGCGCTGGTCATTGCAGATGACTTTCCGGCTGCAATGAAAGCGGCTGCTGCCGTCAAAATTGACTGGGCGCCAGGGCCAACGGCCGGCGTATCTGAAGCGCAGATTCTGGCTGAAGGCCAGAAGCTCGCAGAGGATGCATCGAGCGGCGCGCTGGTTGTCAATGACGGCGATGTTGCAGCCGCTCGCGAAGCTGCAGCGGGGACCCTGGCGGCGACCTATCGCACCAGTTCGGTGTTGCACTTTACGCTGGAGCCGCAAAATGCCCTGGTCGAATATGTTGACGGCGTTTTCCATATTCATTCAGGCAACCAGTGGCAGTCGCTGATACTGCCTTATCTGGCGACGGCGCTCGGTGTCGAAGAGTCGAACATTGTCATCCACCAGTATTATCTTGGCGGCGGCTTCGGCCGGCGGCTGTTCGGGGACCAGATGATTCCGGCCGCGCTGGCCGCTCGTGAACTGGGGCGCCCTGTCAAACTCATCTTCCAGCGCGCACAGGACAGCCGGTTCGATTGCGCGAGGTCACCCTCAGTCGCGAAGTTCGATGCATCATTCGATGCGGAGGGTTCGCTGACCGGAATTGAGCATGCTGCGGTTGCCGGATGGCCCACGCTCGCGATGGCGCCCGGGTTTTTGGGAGACGGCATCGACGGCAGTGGCAAATATGACCCGTTCGCCAGCAACGGTGCTGATCACTGGTACACACTCGCTAATCATCGCGTCCGGGCGATCAACAACGACCTGGCACAGCGCACATTCCTGCCTGGGTGGTTACGCGCTGTCGGACCTGGCTGGATCGGCTGGGGCGTCGAAAGTTTCATGGACGAGGTTGCGGCGAAGACAGGCGAAGATCCCGTTGCATTCCGATTGGCGCGTCTTGATGCGGCCGGCAAGAATGCCGGTGTCGCGCCGAATTCTGTCGGCGGTGCAGCGCGACTTGCGAACGTATTGCGCGATGTCGCGGCACGCTCCGGCTGGGGCAAAGATTTACCGGCCGGCGAAGGCATGGGTGTGGCACTCAGTTTCGGTCAGGAAAGGGCAAATCCGACCTGGACGGCCTGTGTAGCGCACGTCGCAGTTGACGCAGGGACAAAAGCAGTGACGGTCAAGAAGATCTGGCAGTCGATCGATTGCGGCACGGTCGTTCATCCGGATGGAGCGATGGCCCAGGCTGAAGGAGCAACTTTGTGGGGTGTGAGCCTGGCTTTGCACGAGGGCACCGAAATCGAAAACGGCCAGGTGAAGGACCAAAACCTGGACACCTATACGCCACTCAGGATGACCGACGTACCGGAGCTCGACATCCACTTCATCGAGAGCAGCGAGTTCCCGATGGGCCTTGGCGAGCCTCCTTTGATCGCGGTACCGCCGGCAATTGGTAATGCCATTTTTGCGGCAAGTGGAATACGCGCTCGCGACTTACCGATTCGCCTGTAGAAGGTAACCGACCGGACTGCATCGAAAAAGGATCGCGGTGGCACAGGGCCACCGCGACCGTTCACCTCCGGTGGCGAATTTATCTTTCAAGGATGGCTAAAATGGTGTTCACACCGTCGTCGATCGATATCGCCAGCAAATCGTTCACTGCCACGAAGTCGGCAACGAACGCGAAGCCGGAGTAGCTGCCGGCGATCGGGCAATTCGTAATTTCGCTCTGAATCGAGTAAAGATTGTAGAGCGGATCAATCACCGTAAACTGCCCGGCGGAAACGCAACCATTGGTATTCTGACCACTGAAGCTTCCGTCAGCCAAAACAGTGAAGGTGACCTCCGGATTGCTGAGGTCGTCGAATCCTGTCCAGACGGAATCAAGCAAGTTGGTGTTGACCACTTTTTCAAACAACGGGTCGTAGAAAAATTCGAATGTGCCCGATTCGCCCGATGCGTTTGCTCAGCTGCCGGTCATTGAATCGCGCTCGGCTACGATGGCGGTGATCGTCGTATCGACGACATGATTACTGTCCAGCCAATTGACCCCGGTGTCGGCGAAAGCACGCCCCGTGCCGGTCAGGTTCATACCCACGGTCTGACTTTGTCCACGTAACTGCACGTCGGAGTCCGCAGAGACAAAGCGGAAACGGCCGTCATTGGCAGTCATCGCGATGTATTCCTCGGTGACCAGGTTCTGGTCTGATGTCAGCGTGCCGTACCAAAGCCCGCCGGGGGCCTGGTTGGTTGGTGGTGGCGGCGGTGGTGGTGAGTTCCCGGCCACGGTCGGTGCGGACGACCCTCCACCGCAAGCCGTAGCAACCCACGCAGTAAGGATCAGTATCAGTCTGCCTCGAACGTTCATTCGTATCTCCCTATTATTGGTAATTGGCGGACGTCCCGGTTGGAAGTCGCCAGTCCACGCCGACGGCATCTTCCTGATCTCAAGCCAGGGACTGATCCGGGCGGGATTTCTTGCAGATAGCAGCCTGATGATTTCCTGATCAGTGAGACCCAGGCACTTTTTAATCTGGCTGGCATGCTGTCGATAACTTTTCATCGTCATTGACGGCGCGAAGGAATTAGCGGCAAATACCATACGGGTTGGCGGTGGCCGACTGACGTAAATCTCTACACTTTCGCGGATCGAAATATGGAAAATCAAAGAAGAAGACCCTGGGATGAAATTCACGCACTGCTGGAAGGCAGGCGCCCGGTCGATGAAGTGGAGGCAATTCTCGATAGCCTCGATCCTGCCGATCTCTTGCACGCCGTCTTCTCCCTTGCGCCGGATGACCAGCGAGCGCTGCTCGCAATGGTCAAGCCGGAGAGAGCCGCTTCGCTTGTTGAGAATCTGCCTGATACGCACGTTGCGGACCTGATTGAAGAAATGTCCGCTCACGACGCGGCAATAATCATAGAAGAAATGTCCAGCGACCACCGCGCGGACGTGCTGGGTGAAATGGACGCCGAGGACGCCGAGGCGATCATGGCGGAGCTCGACGATGAGGACGCGTCTGAAATCCGCGACCTGATTTCCTATCCACAGGATCAGGCCGGTGGCCTGATGATGACTGAGTTCGCTTGTTACCCGATGGCGACTACGGTTCGGGACGCTGTCGACCATCTCACCGGCGATGCGGTCGACTACCAGTTGTTAACCGTTCACTACGTCTACGTGGTCGTCAAGAAGAAAAAGCTAAAGGGCGTAATCCGGTTGCGCGACCTCGTATTTGCGAATCCGGATTTGACAATTGGCGAGATTGTGAAACCGGCGTTGTCGGTTCCGCCGGACGCGACGCTGGATGATCTTGAAGACTTCTTCGATGAACACGACATTGCGGCAGTTCCAGTTGTCGACTCCAGGGGCAACTTGCTTGGCATCGTTCGGCGCCGGGCGCTTCTCGAGGAATTGGCCGAACGCGCCGAAGCCGACCACCTGAAAGCTGCCGGTATCATCGGCGGCGACGAGTTGCGCAGCATGCCGGTATGGCTCCGTTCCCGGCGTCGGCTGGCATGGTTGAGCGTCAATATCCTCCTCAATATCGTTGCGGCCAGCGTGATCGCCGCCTATGAAGACACATTGACTGCAGTCATTGCATTGGCTGTCTTTCTGCCAATCGTATCGGACATGAGCGGCTGCTCCGGCAACCAGGCCGTCGCAGTCAGCATGCGCGAACTGACACTGGGTGCAGCTGTGCCAAAAGACGTGTTTCGTGTCTGGCGTAAGGAGGTGGCCGTCGGTCTGATCAATGGGCTCGCCCTGGGCGTTATGCTTGGTATCGCCGCATGGGCGTGGAAAGGCAACCTGATACTCGGTTTGGTTGTCGGGTCTGCGCTGGCTATTAATACCGTTGTCGCTGTTTCAGTTGGCGGAACAGTGCCGTTAATTCTGCGGAGACTCAAGCTGGATCCGGCAGTTGCATCCGGACCGCTCCTGACTACCGTAACGGACATGTGCGGGTTCTTCCTGATACTCAGTCTTGCGAGTATGGTGTTGCCTGCACTAATTTAAAGACCGGGACCAAGGACACTGCGATCGTGCTGCCGCCAGTAAGAAAACGGAACGTCTGAGTGTTCGGATTTTTGGATTGGGCGGTGGTCGCCGCATATATCGTTGCCACGACGATAGTCGGTCACCGATTGAAAGGCCGGCAAAAAAATACGCGCGATTTCTTTCTGGGCGGCAGAAACATGCCGTGGTATGCCGTATCGGCGTCCACAATCGCGACCACCATCAGTGCAGTAACGTTTATCGGCGTGCCGGCAACCGTGTATGCCGCGGATGGCAGTTTCGTTTATCTGCAGCTGGCACTGGGTGGCGTCATCGCGAGGATACTGGTTGCACGTTTCCTGGTGCCGCTCTACTACGAGAAAGAGTTCTACAGCCCATACGAGTACATGGCCGATCGCCTGGGGCCGGTCGTCGGGCGCATTACGGCTGGAATGTTTTTCCTGGGTGGAATTCTGGGTCAGGGGGTCAGGGTTTACGCGACGGCACTGGTCCTGGAAATCATCACCGGGTGGAGCATGATGCAGAGCATCGCCGTGATTGCGATGTTCGCGGTTCTCTGGACATGGATGGGCGGAATTGCGGCGGTAATCTGGACGGATTTCGTCCAGTTTTGCATCCTGGTGGCCGGTGGAATTGCGGCACTGTTTTTCATCGTGAACGGGTTACCCGATAACTGGAGCACGCTGATCTCTGTCGGACAGCAAGGTGGAAAATTCCACACCTTTGATTTTTCCACCGATCCTCGAGTCGCCTTTACGTTCTGGGCGGCCCTCATTGCGATGCCGTTCCAGAACGTCGCCGTCTATGGCACCGACCATCTGTTCGTACAACGCCTGCTGTGCTGTCGCAATCAACGGGAGGCGCAAAAAGCGGTGTTGTGGAGCACGCTTGGCGAACTGGTCCCTGTATTAATGCTGATGGTGGGCGTCGGGTTGTTCGCCTTCTATGAATACTTCCCGCTTGCGGACAGCCTGGCCGCATCGGTGGCGGAGAGAGGCGACCGGATTTTTCCGTTGTTTATTATTTCGGAGATTCCGACGGGTCTGAAGGGCTTGCTGATTGCGGCGACACTGAGCGCCGCTATTTCGAGCCTGGATTCAATTCTTGCCGCACTGTCCCAGATATCGCTGACAATGTTTTACAAGCCGTTCATAGAACCTGACGCTGACGAAACTCGCCTGCTAGCTATTTCGCGAGCGCTGGTCATTTTCTGGGGAGCGGTACTGGCACTCATGGCATGGCAATTCTCTGCCAGTGAGCTTGACCTGATCACGCTTGCATTCTCGATGACGACCTACACATGGGGCCCGATGCTCGGTCTCTTTTTGCTAAGCATTGCCGCGCCACGGCACCGGGTTGCGAATATCGCTGGCAGTGTCGTGTTCAGCATTGGCGTCGTTCTTCTGATCAACGAGCCACAGATTTTGAATCCCGTGTTTGGTACTGCGTATGATGCACCATTGCTGGCGTGGCCCTGGCTGTTCCCGATTGGCACGCTGAGTTGTTTCGCCTTGGCGATTCGCGGCCGACACCGGGAGCCAGGCTAGGATGGGGCGCTTGCTGATGTCGTGCGAGCGCTTCAGATGCTTTTCAGGCCGTCTGACTTCTCTGGCAAGATCGATGCCCAAACGGCGGCGATCTTGCTTACGCGAATTGGAAAGTACGGAGAAGGGCAACTTGGCAATCTACTGAAGCGGGACGATGTTGTATCAGACACTGGCGAAGATGAAACACAAAAAACCAATTGACGACAAAACCGGTTTTGACATCGCCGAAGAATTTTCGCGCTTCGATCAACGCAATGAAATTTACTGTCGGTCGGAATGGGACCCGGAAATAAAGAGCAAGAACGCAACTGATTTTTTCAGCGGCCACTACATGCCAAATGCACGAGCCCGAAAAGCGGATGGATTCGGACAGCGGGATTACGCACTCAGGAATGCGACCTGGCATGTCACCAACGTCCTTAGAGATCTTCGTCGCAAGAGTGATGACCGTAAGGAGGGTTTCTTTGATACGTTCACCGCGCACGAGGAAGGCTGGCCGGATCCGTATCCATTCGAATCAGCGGAAGCTGCCACGCTCAATCTAAAAAAAGCCGCCAGGGCGATGGGCGCGGGCCTGCTTGGCGTCTGCGAGTACGACGAGCGCTGGATCTACAGCGCCAGGTTCAGTGAAAAGACGAAAGAGAGCAAGCCGATCGATATTCCAGAGGATCTGCCGCGCGTTATCGTCGTTGGCGAGCCGATGGATCTGGGTCTTACCGCGACCGTCCCATCAGCCCTGTCGGGTGCGGCCACCGGTATGGGCTATACACATGACACGGTGGTGTTGCTGACCCTGACACAATACATCCGCAATCTCGGCTACCGCGCGATTGCTTCTATGAACGATTCGGCGTTGGCCATTCCATTAGCCGTTCAGGCCGGACTGGGCGAGGTCGGGCGGCACAGCCTGCTGATAACAGAGGAGTATGGACCACGGCTTCGTCTCGGCAAGATCTTTACCGACATGCCACTGGTGATCAGTGAACCGAAGCGGTTTGGCGTCAAGGAATTCTGTGACATCTGCCAGCGCTGCAGCAGCGCGTGTCCACCCAAGGCGATTCCATCCGGCGCACCGTCACGCGAAGCGTATAGCGTATCGAATCTCAAGGGCGTCCTTAAATGGACGACATGGGCCGAGAAGTGTTTCCGGTTTTGGGCGGGGCAGAATTCGGATTGCTCAATCTGTATTCGCGTCTGTCCCTACAATCGCGATTTCAGCAAATGGTACAACCGACTGTGGCGAAAGCTCGCTGGCACGCGATTGCGCCGGCTCATGTTGCAAATGGACGTCTGGTTTTTTGACCGCAAACGAGAATCATCCACCCGGTGGTGGAGCAGGAATTGACCGCTGTCCGCCGGGTTAGAAGATACCCAGGTTGTAAATGAATACGACCGCGACCGCGAGCGGTGCGATGACACGCAATAATACGAGCCACAATTCGAACGCGGTACGGCCTCCGAAACCGCTTTCCGCAAACATCATCTCTTTGGAAAGCCACCACCCGGCAAACAACGCATAAAGCATGCCGCCGAGTGGCATCATGACATTCGTGACTGCGTAGTCGATCAGGTCAAAAGGCGTCTTGGTGGCGAACAGTTCGAACTGCCCGAGTGGATATACGTTTTCCCAGGTTGAAAATGAAAGTACGGTAACCAACCCCATCAAAAACGTGGCTGTTCCAATGACGACGGCTGCCTTCGTGCGTGATACTCCCTGAATTTCATGAATTCTGGCAGTCATTGTTTCCAGCATCGAGATTGATGACGTCAACGCGGCGAAAAGGATCATCAGAAAAAACGCACTGCCAATGAATGCACCTGCGGGCATTTTTGCAAATGCCGTCGATAGCGTGACGAAGATCAGCCCAGGACCCTCAGCAGGGTCGAGCCCGTTCGCAAATACGATCGGAAAAATGGCAAGTCCGGCCAGCACCGCAACGAGCGTGTCCCCAAGTGCAACAACAATAGCGGACTGGAACAGGTTGACGTCTTTGGGCAGATACGCGGAATACGTCAGTACCGATCCGATGCCTACATTTACAGAGAAGAATGCCTGGCCAACTGCCGCGAGGACGACGACCGGAGTGATCTTGCTCAAATCTGCCGTAAACAGAAAATCGACGGCCGTCGCGAAGTCGCCGGTGATTGCGGAGTTGATTACCAGTGCGATCAATGTGATAAACAGTGCGGGCATCAGAAATTTCACCACACGTTCAAGGCCGATCTTGACGCCGCGGGAAACGATGTAGATGGTTGCGCCGGTGAACAATGCGTGCCAGAAGATCATCTGCCCTGGCGAATGCAGGAAACCGACGAAGTCGCCACCGACCTCCACTGGCGACAGGCCGGACAGTCCGCCAGATGCTGATTTAACGAGGTAAGCTGCGGTCCAGCCGGCAATAACACTGTAGAAACTCAGTACCAGGAACAACGCCAGCAGACCCATCCAGCCAACAATGCTCCAGCTCTCGCTGGCACCACTTTCCCTGGCCAGCACTTTGAAGGTCGCAGGCGCACTTTTGCGGGCATGCCGACCCATAATCATTTCCGCGAGCATGATCGGTGTCGCGACAAGAAATATGGCGACGACGTACACCAGGATAAATGCGCTGCCACCACTTGAGCCCAGTGTGTACGGAAATTTCCAGATATTACCGAGGCCGACAGCGGCGCCAATAGACGCCAGGATAAAGGCCATTCGGCCGGACCAGTTTTCAGTGGCTTGAGAACTCACAGTCGCGACGCTCACATTGTTGTTCGAGTTGCCCAACTATAATTGACTTGAGGTCGATTCGTGAACAAAAGCAACGTCCGATCGTCGATAAAACAATAAAGGGGTCAGAGCCCAATAACGGGCTCTAAAACAATAATGGGGTCAGAGCCCAATAACGGGCTCTGACCCCTTTATTGACCCCTTTATTGCCGAGGACAACGGGAACCCGAGAGCCGGAATCGGTTCCTATGTTCGGGCGGAATCGTGAAATAATGCCGGCCGCGTGGTCGGATCGATGGCCGTAACAAGGAATACCAAGTGCAAATAATGCTCCGAAAATTTTCTTCGCTGCTCTCCGTGCTGATATTGGTTGTGCTGTCGACCTTCGCGAAAGCTGCCGACGACGACCTGGCGAGCCAGGTGGACATACCGTACGAAATGTTTCGCCTGGAAAATGGCCTGACAACGCTTGTCTATTCGGATCATTCGTCGCCGACGATATTTGTCGGCGTGTGGTATGGCGTCGGTTCAAAAGACGAGCCTGAGGGCAAGACGGGGTTCGCACATCTTTTTGAACACCTCATGTTCCAGGGAACGGCGAGCAGGGATGGCGAATATTTCGAACCATTCACCAAGGCCGGTGCGACCGGTATGAATGGCACAACGAATGAAGACAGAACCAATTACTACGCGACGGTGCCGACCGGTGCACTGGATATGGCGCTGTGGATGGAAAGCGATCGCATGAGCAATTTGCTCGGCGCCGTAACGCAGGATGCCCTGGATGAGCAGCGAAGTGTCGTACAAAACGAGAAGCGCAGCGGCGATAACCGTCCTTATTCCGGCGTGTATGACCGGGTCCGCGCCGGCATTTACCCGGTCGATCATCCTTACCGGCATTCAGTCATCGGCTCAATGGAGGATCTCGACAATGCGGCGCTGGAGGATGTTCACGAATGGTTCAATAAATACTACGGAGCAAGTAACGTTGTCCTCGTACTCGCCGGTGATATTGACCTGCAAACCGCGAGAGAAAAAGTCAGTCATTACTTCGCGGAGGCGCCCACGGGCGTGCCTCTGACAGAACCAAAACAATGGATCCCGGAAATCAACGAAAATCGTACGGAGATCATGTATGACCGCGTAGGCCAGACACGAATTACTCGAGTTTGGCCGTTGCCGAACGGCAACAACCGGGATACGACGTTGATGTACCTCGTCGATGAGACGCTGGTTGGCAATAAGAATTCGCCGCTGCAAAAGGCGCTCGTCGACGACCTGCAACTGGCGACAGCCGTGCGCGGCGGCGCTTATGGACGAGTCATCAGTGGCGAGTATTCGTTAACCATTAATTTGCGACCGGGCGTAGCGCCGGAACAGGTGATCGCAGTGGTTGACAAGGTTCTCGGGGACTATCTCCAGTCGGGCCCCGACGAGGAAATTCTCGAGAATGCGAAACTCGCGATAAATATGTCCATGATCAGTTCGATGGAAAGTAAATCCACGATCGGGCGCATGCTTGCAGAAGGCCAGCTTTACTCCAACGACCCGACCTACGTTAAAAAGGAAATCGCCTGGCTTAACGAAGCGACCGCCGGGCAAATCCTCGCCGTCGCTAATCGATGGTTGACGCGCGGCCACTTTGAACTGACGGTGCTGCCGTTTCCGGATCTTAAAAGCAGTGATCAAAAAGTGGACCGGTCCGCGATACCCATGGTGACCGAAGTGTCGGATATTCACTTTCCGGACATCAGCACGGCGATACTTGCCAACGGTATGGGGCTGGTTGTCGCGAACAGCGGGTCGCTGCCATTGGTTGATGTCTCCATCAGGATCAATACCGGCAACACCGCGGACGCCTACAGCACCCAGGGAATCTCCGATGCCGTGTTCGCGCTAATGGACAAGGGGACGAAGAAATTTGACGCCAATGAGCTCGCGACTGAAAAAGACAGAATTGCGATGGATGCCAGGTTTAATTCCGGCGTTGAGAGCAGCTCAATGAGCTACCAGGTTCTGAGCACCTATCTTGATCAATCGCTGAATCTCGCCGCCGAAATGCTGCGAAATCCGACGTTTCCGGAGGATGAGCTTGAGAAATTCCGGCAGCAAGTCTATGCCTATCTCTCCAATGTTGAGAAAAATCCGACCGCAAACGCGACTCCCTTTTTCAATCGCGCAATATATGGCAATGAGAACCCGCTCGGCGGCGTCTGGACACATGCACTGGTTGATAATCTTAACCAGGACAGTCTGCGTGAATTCCACGCCAGGGAAATTGCGCCCGACAGTATGACGGTGTTCATGATCGGCGACATCGACATTGCAATCGCGACGAAGCTTGTCAACGATTCGTTCGGTAAATGGAAAGCGAGGAGTAATTCCAGCCGGAAACCGGTCGGAAACGCAATCGAGTCAGCTCCGCGCATAATTCTTGTCAATCAACCGGAAGCGGTACAGAGCACGATCGTCGTTGGACACGCAATTCCCCCGTTCGATGAAGAGAACAATACCGAACTCACCGTGTTGAATGCGGTTTTTGGTGGCGACTTCGAAGCCCGCATTAACATGAACCTACGTGAGGACAAGGGTTGGTCGTATGGGATGGGTTCCGGAATAAGTCAAAATACCAGCGGTGACATGGCGCTTACCGTCGGCGGATCAGTGCAGACTGACAAAACAATGGAGAGCTTGGTTGAAATCAGGAAGGAATTCGTTGAGTTCGTGTCCGCCAGGCCCGCAACCGAAGATGAGTTGCAAAGAGTGAAGCTCAATCGAATTCGCTCGCAACCTGGCAGGTTTTCAACCAGGCGAGGTTTTTTGCAAAGCATGATTGGCTCCAGTGAATATGGCTTGCCGTACAACTACGCTGAAAACATGGCGGCGCGGGTGGACGCAGTTACGCTGGAAGGTGTAAACACTCGAGCGAAGGCGATGATGCGTCCGAGCGACCTCACCTGGGTAATAGTGGGTGACCTGTCGAAGATAGAGGAGCAGGTTCGATCTCTGAATTACGGTGAAGTCGAAGTCTGGGATGCGTACGGCAACAAACTACGCTAGATGTCTGAAAAAGGGGTCAGAGCCCGTTATTGGGCTCTGACCCCTTTTTCAAGACCCCTTTTTCAACCCCTTCTTGAGCAGCCCCCGGTCGGGCTCACTCTTTCGTCGCGGGTCCCGCCATCTGCGTAATGTCGTAGTACGTCTTGATTGGTTTATCGATTTTTTCCGTACGCAGGAATTCTCCGAAAGAGCGACTGTACACATCAGTACGTATGGACCACCAGGACTGAAAGCCCGGTCGCGCGAAATAGGTCAGCATCAATCGCTTCCATCCGACCCATAGTTCTTCTTCAAGGTAGCCTTTGCGATACTGGTAGTACATGTTCTCGAAATTGCGAAAACACATGAAGAATAACTGGGAGACCTTGGCTTTTTCGTCGGCACTGAGCGACTCAAATTCTTCCAGGGCATTGACGAACAGGAGTGAAAGATCCGGCGTACTGGTCATTGACTGATTGAGCGCGCTGAAGTCGGATACTACGGATTGGTAAGTCGATGTCCTTGCGGCATCCGTGCTGCGCTTCACCTGAACCGCCAGATAGATGAGCGAAACAAAAACAGCGATTGATCCCAGGAATTCGCCAATACTACCCAGCTCTGCAATTGTCACAAGAAATCCTCAATTACGGTGCAATCCAAATTGGGTCAGAGGCCGACTCTGATCCCGGATCTCGCTTACTCGGGAATCGTTTCGCCGGACCCGCCCATTTCCGCCGGAAAATCTTTCATTTTCGGCAATCCGTCCTGGATTCGAAGTACAGCGGATTTGTAGTTGACGTGAATACCGGGCTCGAAATTCACCGACGGCAGGATGGCGGCGTAAACGTCTGTGAAATCCCCGGCGGGATGGTCAGTCATCACGTGACCGCCACATTTTTTGCAGTACTTGCGCTGGCTGCCTTCGGTAAGCGCAAAGTTTGCGAGCGAATCTGCACCTTTCGTGACCTTAATTTCGTTACGCTTTCATAGCGTGAATGAATTCACCGGGCCAGCGCTCCACGCGCGACAATCTTTGCAATGGCAGTAGCCCATGGCGAACGGTGCGCCGGTCGCCGTGATCTCAACTGCGCCACAAAAACAATTTCCGTCGTGCTGGTTTGACTCTGACATAAATTTGCTCTCGAAAGTTATTGCAAGGTGGGCAATTATAGGGAATAACCGACGCCTTATCCGACAAAGATCGTCGCCGGGTGTTCCAGCATCCCTTTAATCTTCTGAATCATCGCCGCAGCGTCAAATCCATCCACGAAACGGTGATCAAACGATGACGACAGGTTCATCATGAGTCGCACAGTGATTTGTCCGTTAACCACCACTGGTCGTTCAACTGCCTTGTTTACACCGATGATGCCAACTTCAGGCAGGTTGATCACTGGCGTCGACGCGATGCCACCAAGTTTGCCAAGGCTTGTGATTGTTATGGTCGAACCGCCGAGTTCTTCTTTCCTCGCAGTGTTGTTGCGCGCCGCATCTGATACGCGACGAATTTCTGCCGCGAAGTCATCGATCGAAAGTCGTTCAGCATGTTTGACAACGGGAACCTTCAGGCCGTCCGGTGTTTGCGTCGCGATGCCCAGATGCACTGCCTCGTGCCGAAGCAATACATTGCGATCCTTGTCGTAGGTGGTGTTGCACTGAGGGAATTCCCTTAACGCACGAATCAGTGCGAGGCCGAGGAACGGCAACAAAGTCAGTCGTTCCGACTTCTCTGACTTTGCGCTGTTCAAATGCTGGCGCAAGGACTCGAGCTCGGTGATGTCGATTTCTTCAACATAAGAAAAGTGCGGAATTTCCCGATTGGCTTCGGACATGCGCTCGGCGATTATCCGACGCAGGCCGATGACTTTTACTTCGGTCGTCTTCGCAGTGGCCTGCATAACCGACGCGGGCGTCTTCCCCGCCTGTCGGGATCTCAGGAACTGGTCGAAGTCGCTGCCGAGAATTCTTCCGCCAGTGCCGCTGCCGGGAACACTCGACAGGTCCACACAGGCTTCTTTTGCGCGTCGGCGAATGGCTGGCGATGTGACGATCTTTCCGTTCCGCACGATCGGAACCGGTTTGATCTCCTGCGCTCCTTGCAAATGATTATCCAGAGCTACCGCTGCTTCCGGTTGCTCTTCAGGTTTCGCAGCCACGACCCCACTGTCGGTTTCGAAAACAACCAAGGGCGCACCAACGGCGACCATGTCACCGGGTTCGCCTGCAAGTGACAGGACCCTTCCTGAAATCGGCGAGCTGAGTTCCACCGCGGCTTTGTCCGTCATCATCGTGCCGATAATTGCTTCTTCAGCAACGTGATCGCCGATCTTGATGTTCCATTCGCCGATCTCGGACTCGACAGTTCCCTCGCCAAGGTCCGGCAGCTTGAAAACATACTCGCTCATTGCGCCTCCATGACTTTACGAATCCCCGCAGCGAGTCGTTTCTGCCCGGGAAAATACTGCCACTCGAAGGCGTGCGGATACGGTGTATCCCATCCGGCAACGCGTTCAATCGGTGCTTCCAGGTGGAAGAAGCACTCCTCTTGAACGGTTGCAACCAGTTCTGCGCCGAATCCTGAAAAACGGGTCGCTTCATGTGCAATCAGGCAGCGCCCGGTCTTCTTCACGGATTCCGTCAACGTCGTCGTATCGAGTGGCGACAGTGACCTGACGTCGATGATCTCGGCGTTGACACCGACCAATGCCGCGGCCGCCTGGGCGACGTGTACGAGCGTCCCGTAGGTAATGATCGTGAGTTCACTGCCCTCCTCAACGACGTCTGCGGAACCCAGCGGGACGGTGTAATAACCTCTCGGTACTTCGCCTTTGGGATGGGACGCCCAGGAGACTGCCGGTTTTTCGGGATCGCCATCGAACGGTCCGTTGTAAATACGCTTGGGTTCGAAAAAAACGACGGGGTCATCAGACTCGATCGCGCTGATCAGCAATCCCTTCGCGTCATACGGGTTGGACGGCATAACAACTCTAATTCCGCTGATGTGTGTGAATATGGCTTCTGGTGACTGCGAATGCGTCTGGCCGCCGCGGATGCCACCACCGCATGGCGTACGAATCGTTACCGGCGAGAAAAATTCGCCAGCGCTCCTGTACCGAATGCGAGCGAGCTCGCTAACGACCTGGTCAAAGCCGGGATAGATATAATCCGCAAACTGAATTTCTGCGACCGGTCGCAGGCCGTTCAGACCCATACCAATCGTTGCACCAATGATGCCACCCTCGGCGATCGGCGCATCAATCACGCGGTGCTCGCCATATTTTCGTTGCAGTCCGTCGGTACAACGAAAAACACCGCCGAAATAACCGACGTCTTCACCCATGATAACGACATTGGGATCTTTTTCCATGACGATGTCGAGCGCCGAGCGAATTGCCTCGATCATGTTCATTTGCGCCATGACCTAGGACTCCAGCTCGAGCATTTGCTGACGTTGCTTCACCAGATGCTCCGGGATTTCCGCGTAGATGTCGTCGAACATTCCCGCCGGGTCAAGGAATGGTCCGTCGGTCATGGTTCCGAATTTTTGCGCTTCCTTCCATGCGGCCCCGACTTTGACGCGGTACTCCTCAATTACTTCTATATGTTGTTCGTCCGACCAATGACCCTCGGCGATCAGGTGTTTTTTCAATCGTTCAATCGGATCGCCAAGCGGAAAAGACGCCCACTCATCTTTCGGCCGGTACTTGGACGGGTCATCGCTGGTGGAGTGCGCGCCGCCACGATAAGTGACGTGCTCGATGACGGTCGGACCGCCACCTCGCCTGGCACGATCAGCTGCCCAGAGCGTCGCAGAATAAACGGCAAGAAAGTCGTTGCCGTCAACTCGAATGCCGGGGATGCCAAGGCCAATACCGCGAGCAGCGAAAGGTCTTCGTTCGCCACCGGCAAATCCCTGGAACGTGGAAATGGCCCACTGGTTGTTGACGATGTTCAAAATGACGGGTGCCTGGTAAACGGCGGCAAATGTCAGCGCGTGATGGAAGTCCGCCTCGGCAGTACTGCCGTCACCAAGCCAGGATGCCGCAATATGATCTTCACCTTTGATGGCCGACGCCATCGCCCAGCCAACCGCATGCGGATACTGCGTGCCCAGGTTTCCCGAGAGCGAGAAAAGGTTTGCTTCCTTGTTGTGATAAAGAACCGGAAGCTGGCGGCCCTTGCACATGTCCTTCGTATTCGACAAGCACTGATTCATCATGTCGACAAGTTTTGTGCCCCTGTACAGGTAGAGGCCGGTGTTGCGATAAGACGGAAAACACATGTCACCCGCGCGCAATGCCATGCCCTGTGCAATCGATACGGCTTCCTCACCTTTCGACTCCATATAGAAACTTATTTTTCCCTGTCGCTGAATTTGCCAAAGTCGTTCATCGAAAACGCGTGTCAGGAGCATCCAGCGCAAGCCCACCTGCAATTTTTCAGGATCGAGATTCGGATTCCACTCACCCTGCGCCCGGTGTTCATCATCGAGGACGCGGACGAGATTCATGCTCAGGTGTTCAATGTCTCTCGGTTTCGCGTCGATAGACGGTTTGTCAGCGCTGCCGGCCGGCGCAAGATTCAGATAGCTGAAATCCGGTTTATCACCAGGACGTGCAGACGGGTGCGGAATATGAAGTCGTGATTTCGTACTCATGCCTATGGCTCATTGTTATTGGCGTTGCAAAGAATACCGCGATGTCAAAAAAAAGGGGTCGGATCCAATTTCCTGTGCCTTTATTTTTATTTGCAATACCGCTGACTTCAGCGGGAATTTGGATCCGACCCCTTTTTTCTTCACAATATATCCGGTCAATCTCGATAAAGACATGCAAAATCATTTGTCAATATCTCATTTGTTGCATATTCTATGCGCAAATAAAACCATAATGATTATTAATCATGCAGAAAATCGACATTGATCAGACGGATCGCCGGATTCTCCAGTTGCTGCAGACGGAGGCAGGAATCAATGCCGCGGCTGTCGGTGAGCGGATTGGTCTTTCGCAGTCCGCCTGCTGGCGGCGGATTCAGCGCCTGCGCGAAGAAGGTGTGATCAAAGACCAGCCGGTCATTCTTGATGCGGAGAAAGTCGGTCTGAGTACGATGGTGTTTGCGCAGGTAAAACTGACCTCACATGGACGCAGCAACCTCACTGACTTTGCGGACGCGGTCAGAAAATATCCCGAGGTGCTCGATTGTTACGTCGTGCTGGGCAATATCGACTTTCTGTTGCGAATCGTAGCCGAAGACATCAAGGGCTACGAGCGATTCATCTACGAGAAATTGTCACAATTGCCTGGCGTGCAGGAAGTCAATTCGAGCATCGCGCTGTCGGAAATCAAGCACACAACTGTGCTGCCAATCTGACCGGTGCCGCCATTTGACAGTGTCCCGGACCACCCGCGCCCGCTTGGCGGAATTCCGAGCGATTTACGCTATATTAGCTAACGAGCTGACAGTCACTGCCCAGCGCGAAAATCCCGAATCACGAGGAGAAGATCAGATGCGAAGTCACCACACATTATCATTGTTTTTATGCGCCATGCTCATTGCGACCAGTGCCACATCGCAGACACGCGAAACTATGTCGCGCAGTAGCGCCGAGGCGTCTTCGGAAGTCAGGGCGATTGCCGAGTGTGTCGCCGAAAAGGATCAGGCCCGGCATCAGGGTGTTCGGGACTTTTCGATGGACCTGACAATGATGGGGCATGAAGTCACTCAATTTTTCGAACAAACGAATGTGACCGCAGCTAACGGCGAAGTCTATCCGACCTATCGCTTGGTGCCGCCCACGGAAATTGGCAAGCGAACCACCGATCCATCGCAGCAGCTCTCACCCGAAGCTCTCAGGGCATACGCGGACGCCGCTGAACAACTGGGTGCAGGAATGGAACGAGAGATGACTGAATCGGGTTTACCGGTTGGCATGATCACGAACAACGGTCCGGCGGAGGGTCAGGAGCCCTGGGCCTCGCCGAACCCCCGCGTCATGATGGGTTCGATGGCGATGTTCGCCCGAGAGGCGGCAACGGCAGACGATCACATCAGCGATGGACGAGCCGAAGCCACTGAAAACGCGAACGATATGTCGGCGTTTTTTAACGAAGCGAAATACAAGGGCGAAGAAAGTATTGATGGCAAAGTAAGCAAACATATCAGGGCTGAAAATCTCAATCATTCACAGCGCTCCAACGGTCAGGAGTTCATCGTTAACAACGTCAGCCTGTGGGTGGATAAAGAAGAATGCGTACCGTTGAAGTTCAGAATGGAGGGTATCGTCAAAGCCGATGGCCAATCGCGAGAGATGTTCATCGAGAGCTCGAATATGGATTATCGCCCGGTGCCCAACAGCCCAATGTATGAATCGTATCGCCAGGTCATGCGCATGGGCGGCGTGATGGACGCAGCGGAAATGGCAAAAATGGCAACAGCGCAAGCCCAACTCAAAGAATTCGACGAGAAAATGGCGGCCATGCCACCGAGCCAGCAGGAGATGATGAGAAACATGATGGGGCCGCAGATGGAAATGATGCGCAAGATGGCTGACACCGGCGCGTTTGAATTCGAAACAATAGTCCGCGCCATTCGCGTTAACGAAGGTGTGGCCGGCGCTTTAGGACATTCGGGCGGCGCCCAGACGATGATGATCGAGAAAGATCTCACTGCACCGGGCTACGAAACAGGGACGGTTGATGGCGAAGTGACACTTGAAACCGGTAGCAAGAAAGTTCGAATTACAAACCACAATTGTTACTTTGTAACTTTTGAGAATAGTGTTGATTGATGGGCTTCTACGACAATCCGGACAGCGTCGATAAATACGAGAAGATGTGCGAGGGCTACGATGGCACTCAGATCTTCGACGTGCTGGCACGGCACCTCGGCCCCGGCCAGTCATTGCTGGAAATTGGCTGCGGGCCGGGCAACGATATTGCATCGCTCAAGGGACCTTACGACGTCGTCGGTTCCGATAACTCTGAGGAATTCTTGAAACGCTGTCGGGAAAAACATCCGGACGTCGAATTCGTCCACCTCGATGCAATCAGTCTGGATATCCAGCGACGTTTCGACTGCGTCTACTCAAATAAAGTGCTGCATCATTTGTCGATTGAGGACTTGATTCTCTCTTTTAAGCGACAGAGTGTGGTTATCGCCGAGGACGGTCTTTTTGCACATACGTTCTGGATCGGCGACCAGGAATTTGAAGAAAGCGGCCTGTATTTCAAGTTTCACAATCGCGATGAGTTACTTGCCCTGATCGGAGAATATTTCGAAATTGTTCACGTGCTCGACTACAAGGAGTTCGATGATGACGACTCGCTATTTGTCGTCGCAAAAAACGGACGACGAATGGACGAAACAACAACAATGTAGTGACGGGCTGATTTGCCTTCGGCTAGTTAACTGCTTCCCGAAAAATCCGACATAACACGGGTTCCTGTGCTGCAACCGTTGCAGCCGTGTCGGCAAACTCAACCGTCTGGCCTTTTGACCAGGTGAACGGCGGCCACTCAGGTTGGCTACTGACGTTGGGGTTCCCGGTCTTCGCAAACTGTACCCAGTAAGTCATCATCTGATCGGCCAGCCGCCAATCTGCATCGTTGGTTGTCATCCATGGATCATGCGTCCCAAATGCATAGGGCAACTCGACTCCGTGGTAGGCACGCACTTTGGCGCCGGCATCGCCATCGCGGACTCGCGAAAAATAGTACACCCAGGCGTTGCCGTTAAGTTCGGATTGATGTGACGCCAGGTATTGAGAGGGGCACTGCATGCCGGCCGCTGTTCTGACCCGATCGATAGCGTTTGCCGGGTCAGGATCATCAACGACTGCGGCGAACACGTCGGGAGAGTCCAGGAAACGAGATTCTTTCACCGCCCTTTCGATATCTTCGTGCGTGGCCTGGGAATTCGATCCGTCGTACTGCTCATCCGCATTATTACCAATGATGAAAGGAACGGGCGAAAGCTCGTTGTCGTTAATGACATCCCAAACGGACTTGACGAGGAGTTGCCCATCAGTCGCCGGCGAGTGGTAGTAGCGCGGAAACTTTTCTTCATATTTCTGCAGCAACTCTGGCGCGGGTATGGCACGTAGGTTATCTATTGAATCTTCGGTGCTGAAGATCCTCGCGGTTTCACTACCACGCTTTTGTTCATCCAGAAGTGTCGGGGAAGCGCGCCGTCCGAGCCCGAATCCAGCGTTGCTCTGCATGATGGACGCATGATAAAGACCGTCAGCCTGTCTTGAGGCCATCAGCGCAAGGATGTCCTGCGCACCAGCCGATTCTCCAAAGATCGTAACGCGGTCAGGGTCTCCGCCGAACTTGCTGACGTAATCCCGAATCCATTCAAGCGCCGCAATTTGATCCCACAGGCCGAAATTAGCGGAATCGAGGTCGGGGTGCGAAAAAAATCCGAAAACGCCAAGCCGATAGGCGATGCTCACCACAACAACGCCGCGCCCGGCGAGCGCATGTCCGTGATAGTTTGGCTCGTACGCCCAACCACTGTTGTTGCTGCCACCATGAATGAAAACCATCACGGGCAGAAGTTCTTCGGAATCGATGTCCGGCGACCAGAGGTTCAGATACAGGCAGTCTTCACTGGTATCCAGATCGCCGAACACATCACGGGATGCGCCGAACGTTTCGGCAAGACCGCGATACCAGTCGAGAATCCGCATCGATTGCATGCATGCAGGCGCGAACGACGTGGCGTCCCTTTCCACAGCCTTTGCTCTCAACGGTTGAGGCCGCTTCCAGCGAAGCTCGCCTGTGGGCGGTTCGGCAAACGGAATGCCCCGGAATACAGCGACACCGTTCCCGGCAAGGGTTTCACCAATGTACGTTCCATTGTTTAGTTGCACCGCGGGCGGCGCAATATCTTCAGCACTATTCGCATCCGCTGAGAACAGCAGCAACGAAAACATAATCAGAGAGAACTTCCTTAAGGCTTGTGCAATTGTCATTTCAACTCCCGACTACCACCATGTCACATATATCGCGACGAGCATAATTACGACGACGACGGATGCGAGATTGAAACCGGCACTGGTGGATGTATCCACTGCCCAGTAATCGATGGCATCCGGGTGATCGCCGCCACGCTCTGAAATTGAGACGAACAAACCGATTGCGATACAGGTCAGGAATACAATTCCGACTCTGTCGATGAACGGAAGTGCCGGCCAGTACAACTTCAAAACGATAGAAAAAATTGCCGAGCCTATTGCAGCTGCGATCGCTCCGTTCGCCGTCGTTCTTTTCCAGAAAATAGCGAGCAGGAAAATAGCAACGACGCCGGGCGTAAAGAATCCGGTGAATTCCTGAATATACTGGAACGCCTGATCAAACTTGCCCAACAATGGTCTCGCCACAATCGCCGCGATGACGATCGCTGTCAGGCTGGCAGTTCTTCCGACGGTGACCAACCGGGACTGTGAATGCTCGGACTTGTTGAATTGGGCGTAAATATCCATCGTGAATATCGTCGAAATGCTGTTCATCATCGATGCGAGGGAAGAAACGATCGCAGCAATCAGGGCCGCGAACACCAAACCTGCTATGCCAGTCGGCAGGAGCTTCATCATTTCGGGATAGGCCTGGTCCGGCGCCTCGAGTTCCGGAGCGAGAATAACAGCGGCGATACCAGGCAGGACAACCAGCACCGGCATCAACATCTTCAAAAATGCGGCGAAGATGATACCTTTCTGGGCCTCGCGACTGTTTTTCGCGGCCAGTGCACGCTGAATGATGTATTGATTAAAGCCCCAGTAGGACAGGTTCATTATCCACATGCCGCCAACCAGTACAGAGATGCCGGGCAGGCTCATGTAGTGTGGATTGTCTTTCGAAAGAATCATGTCGAATTTTTCCGGCGCCTGCTCAAGCACCAGCTGAAAGCCCGCGATCACGCCCCGGCCAGCGGAGATCTCGTTCATTGAGATATAGGCGATGAACAATCCACCGAAGACAAGGAGCACGACCTGGACTATGTCGGTCAATGCGACCGCTTTCAGCCCGCCGTACAGCGAATATCCGGTCGCGAACGCGGCCAGAAGCACCATCGCATAGTTGAGGTCCAGGCCGGTAACCGTGTTGATCGCGAGCGATCCCAACCAGAGAATCGATGTCAGGTTCACAAACACGTACACGCCAAGCCAGAACAACCCGAGTATCGTTTTCACGCGCGCATCGAACCGTTGCTCGAGAAACTGCGGCATCGTGTAAATCCTGTGTTTCAGGAATACAGGTAACAGATATTTACCAACGATGATCAGCGTTATCGCAGCCATCCATTCGTAGGAGGCAATGGCAATGCCCATCACAAAGGCAGAGCCGGACATACCGATAATTTGTTCGGCCGAAATGTTTGCGGCGATAAGTGATGCACCAATCGCCCACCACGGCAATGCCCTGCCCGCGAGGAAGTAATCCTGCGTATCTTTCCGGTGACCTGGTTTTTCTCGCGAAACCCATTGCGCGAGGAGCAGGAGAGAGATCGCGTAAATCGCAACAACCGCTAAATCCAGTGTTTCCAGATGCATAAGTGTCTCGCTAACGTTCGATTAACCGATCCAGTCGACCAGGACCTTACCTGGTACTCCGCAATCGCTCGGCCGCTACCTCCGGCGTCAGATCCCGTTGAGGCATTGCCAGCATCTCGAAACCGACCAGGTGCTTTCGCACGCTCGCCGACCGCAACAGGGGTGGATAAATGTGCGCGTGAAAAATCCACTCGGGATGTGCCGTTCCATCCGATGGTCGTGGATGAAATCCCATTGAGTAGGGAGCCGGGACGTCAAACAGCTGGTCGTACATTGAGAGCACGGATTTCAGCATATCTGCAAGGCTGGTTATTTCGAAATTTGACATCTCGTCAAAGGACGCGAAATTGCGTTGCGGCAGGATCATTGTTTCGAATGGCCATACCGCCCAATAAGGTACGACAGCGATGAAATGAGCGTTGGCGTAAACGACGCGGCTGCCGTCGTCAATTTCTGCCTGCCGATAGTCTGCAAGCAGCGGCGCACCGGATTCCCGCCACCACGCCAGCTGACTCTTCAGCTCTTTTGCAGGTTCAACCGGCAAGTGCTCAGTAGCCCAAACCTGGGCGTGAGGATGTGGATTACTACAGCCCATCATCTGACCGCGGTTTTCGAAAACCTGCACGTAACCTATAGATCGATCGACATCGAACGCAGAATATTCATCACACAATGCACGAATGGCTGATTCGATATCCTCCGGAACCATTGTTGACAGTCGCAAGTCGTGCCTCTCGGTATAACAGACAACGCGACATCGGCCCGATTCGCTTCTTGCGTCAAACAGCGCTGTCGCCGGCACCTCAATCCCGCTCATGTCAGACAGGGCAGAGAAGTCATTGTCGAATGCGAAAGGTCCTGAGTACCCCGGGTTGGTAACATCGTTAGCGCGTCGATTACCGGGGCACAGGTAGCACGCCGGATCGTATGCCGGTTCCTTGTTTACGTCCGCCTTTTCGATTTGACCTTGCCACGGACGCTCAGCCCTGTGTGGCGATACCAATACCCAGTCACCGGTTAGGAGATTGCGTCGGGAGTGTGAGTGCGACTGCATGCTCATTGCATGTCCACTTCGCCGGCAGGGTCTGTCGGCGACACGATGTGCATCCAGGGTGTCCTGCCAATTATCGGGCCGTAGTCGTTGCTGATTTTGCTGATGGTGTCTTCCAGTCGCTCCGTATACGTGACCGACAATACGCAACCGCCAAATCCGCCTCCAATCATTCTTGATCCCAGGACACCGTCGCAGGCATCGGCAATTTCAACGAGATTTTCGACTTCGTCACAACTGACTTCAAAGTCATCTCTCAAACTCGAGTGAGAAGCGCTCACCAATGCGCCCAGTTTAACCGGATCACCTGACTGCAGCGCGCCAAATGCTTCCGTGACACGAATGATCTCGGTCACGACGTGGCGGCTGCGCCGGAATAAACGCTCACCAAGATGGACCTTGCTTGCCTGCAACGTTGGCATGGATACATCGCGCAACGATTGAATGCCCAGCTCAACTTCGGCGATAAGATCGACCGCCTGACGGCACTCATCGCCGCGATTGTTATATGCGCCGTCGGGCAATCTGTGCTTAGCGCCGCTATCAGTGATGAGCAGGCTTATATGTTTCGGAATGGTGACGAACATCGTATCAAGCGAGCGGCAGTCAAGAAGAATGGCCTCACCACGCTTGCAACAGGCGACCGAGTACTGGTCCATGATCCCGCAATTCACCCCGGCGTAGAGATTTTCAGCTTGCTGGCAAATTTCGGAAATTCGCTCGGGCGCCATTTCGGCAGCGGAGATTTTCAAGAGCGCAGTTGCGGTCGCAAGTTCAAGGGACGCTGAAGAACTGAGTCCGCCCCCGATCGGTATTTCGCCATCGATGGAAAGTTCTGCTCCTCGAAGGCGCACGCCATCGGCCTCCAGTTGTGCCGCGACCCCTTTGATGTAATCGAGCCAACCCGGGTTTTCGCTGCGCCTGATATCGTCAAGGCAGAACGACTGCGAATCCCCAAGATTGTGAGCGGTGACGTGAATCGTCCGGTCGGATCGAGGACTGATGTTAAGCCACGTATAGAGCGCGGTGTTGGTGGGCAGTACGAGACCGTCGTTGTAGTCAGTGTGTTCGCCAATGATGTTGACACGACCGGGAGCGCGGAACAGCCGCGAATTGGTGGCAAGCGCTTTGGCGATTCGAGAGGAACTGCTCAAGTCGCGAGCTCAACAGAAAGCGACCATTCACGTGACTCGCCGGGTTGAAGCCAGGTGATTGCGTCATTCTTAATAGCCTCTGAGACACTGTCAAACGGCGTCGTTGAAGGCTCCAGGCCGAGGTTCAGGTACGGCGCCGATCCACAGCCGGACCAGCCGCGATTGTTTATCCAGAGACCCAGCCATGGCAAAACCTTCGGATCGAAACGCATCGTCAGGCAGTCACTTGAGTCCGGTACGTCGATTGACACAACTCCGGAGTCAGGGGCTTCTGCGAAAACCTTGCGGGCAAAACGTCGGGTTGCGCCATTCAACGCGAAACTGTTCGTAAGGTCCAATGCCTTTTGTTGCCCGTTGTCGAGAAATGGCCAGTAGTGCGGACCGGCAGACTGCCGTCCGGCATTTTCGACACGAAACGGAAGCCCATCGGGTAATTCGATACGCATGTTGGGCCTGGCGTCGAACAGTGCGTGCGCGCACCAGTACCAGGGTAACGGGAAATCCTCTCGATTGGTCAATCTGTAGTCGATGTCAAACCGCGGCAGAGTTTGGTGAAGTCTTAAGACCCGCCGGAACTCGTAGTCCAAAGATTCGCCAGCGACACTCATTTCGCACAACGTCGCTCCCCGCTCGTCGTTGCAAACTTCCGCGCTCCAGCGCTTACGAACAAGTTCGCCGTAATCCGCGACCTGGTGTGTAATTTCATTGTCCAAGTCGATTCGGTCGGCGGACGTGGAAAGAAGAATTTCGTCCCATCCGCCGGAGTCGAGTTGCAGACCGTAGTCACCGCCTGTACGGGTGTCGCCGATCGGAATGTGTGGATTTTGCCAAAGCCAGTTGCGGCCGTTTCGTCGGTCAGTGATCTCGGAAATATTGCCGCCCGCCGCCGGCAATATCGCGATCGCCAGCGAGTCATTCTCCAGTCGGACTCTGCCAGCCCCGTGCGGTGAGCCGCCCCCATTGCTATACGTCATAATCGACTGTCCAGGTGGTGCCGACGATCCTGCAAATTAACGGCGACTCGAATTTTGCGAATTTCTTCCTAGAATAGAGAACATAGGGCACCGGTGAAAATGGACTTTCCGGCCGATCTGATGGATATTCTTACGGAAACTCTATCCCGGACAGGACGCCATTGAGCTCGTTGCAACTTCGCGAAGGCTTTGCCGGCCAGGACATGTTTGTGATTCCACGGCCTATCCTTGCGCGCGCCCGGCAACATCCACTGGTCAAGTCTGTGTATCCCACTGACATAGGCTGGTTTCCTTCGGCCGCTCATCATTTTCGCGATCGCCCGCAAGGTGCGCGTCAGGATCACCTGATGCTTTGTGTTGGCGGTCACGGATATGCGGTCATCGATGGCAGGGAAACTCAGTTGCGACAGGGAGAGCTGCTGGTCATTCCCCGCGAAACCAGGCACACCTATTGGGCCGCGGATGACGATCCCTGGTCGATCTACTGGGTACATTTTCTTGGCGAGGACGCCGATTATTATGTAGAGAGGATACCCAGGCGTGGCAACGCCGTGCCGGTGGCTCCCGATGCCCGGAAGGAAGCGGTTCGGCTATTTCGCTATTGCCTGGACGCGCTTTACGAGGGTTATGGACAGAAAACGCTGATATACGCGGCGCAGTCTGTGCAACACATCCTCTCACTGTTGCTGTATCGCAATCACGCTCTGCCCACTGAGCAACGGCGGAAGGATTGGCGTTCGGATCTCGAATCCATAATCGAATACATGCATGCTCATTTGAACGAGCCCTTGCGCCTGGAAGACTTCGCAAGCGAAGCAGGTTTATCAGTAAGTCACTTCTCAGAGCTGTTCCGCTCACAAACCGGTCAGTCACCGATGGCCTATTTCATACATTTGCGGATGCGGCTGGCCTGCCGGCTCCTCGACCTGAGCCATAAGCCGATCAAGGTAGTCGCCATAGAAACCGGCTACAGGGATCCGTACTATTTTTCGAGGGTCTTCAAGAAGGCGATGGGAATATCCCCGGAAAAATACCGCGAAATCAAGAAGGGCTGATGAATCCACGTTGCCGAAAATGTTCGGTGGATATTCCAAACAGCGCCGAGATACAGACCCGTCGGGCGTTCAATATACAGAACCCAAGCTAAATCGCCTCGACATGAGCGTCGAGCGACGATCGTAAGATTATCCATCAACAAGTAGCAACGTCCATTGAGCAGCGCCGTTGCCACATGCTAATATCAGGCACAGGACTATCGGCCCTCGTGGGCCTCGCGCGAATGACTGTCAAACTGATCGGGGGATCCGTAAATGACTGACGCTACACGGCACGCTTTCGGATCGGGCAAGATCGCTTCCGAAACATCCACGCTCACGGATATCAAGAACGGCGTTTATGTCATGCAGCCGATCGCCGCTGCGGTTATTGCTACGTTGAATCCTGGTGCTGCAGTCGCCCAGGACAACGATGGTCTTCGCATTGAAGAGATAGTGGTTACTGCGACCAAACGCGAAATGAACATGCAGGATCTCGGCCAGAGCATTGCCGCGATCACGACCGGGGATATCGAAAAGCAGGGAATCCAAAACCTCGAAGACGTTATGCGGGTATTACCCAGCGTTTCGCTGGCAAGCTCGACGCCCGGACGAAATTCGATCGTCTTTCGTGGAATAGCGACGGGAACGCAAGAGTACTATTCCGACAGCCAGGTTGCCGTATACCTCGATGAACAACCTATCACGACGATTTCGCAGCAGCCCGAGATGCGTATGGTCGATATTAATCGAATCGAATCATTGCCGGGCCCGCAGGGGACGCTGTTTGGCTCGAGCTCGCAGGCCGGTACGCTGCGCTACATCACCAACAAGCCGGATCCGAACGGGTTCTCCGCGCAAGTCGGCACGGAAGTATCCAGTACGAAAGGCGGTGAGGGGAGTTGGGATGTAAATGGATGGGTGAATGTTCCGCTTGCGTCGGATCGATTGGCTGTCAGGGTAGCGGCATATGCGTCACACGATGGTGGCTATGTAGACAACGTCCTCGGCTCGACACTCGAAGGTTCCCAGGACAATGCCGCGGTCGTCGAAGAAGACTACAACGAATGGGACAATGAGGGCGCACGGGTCAGGGCGCTCTGGATTATCAATGACGGCTGGGATCTGAACCTTTCATACATGCTCCAAAACAGTAGCATCGAAGGCGCATGGGAAACAGATCCAGCGATTGGCGATTTCAAGCACACTAAATTCCACAAAGAGTTTCGCGACGACGACTGGACCCAGGCGTCAGCAACAGTCAAAGGCGACCTCGGCTTTGCAGAACTGACCGTGAACGCATCTTTTTTCGATCGTGACATCGTCTATGAATGGGACAACATGGTCTATGAGCAGTGGAAAGATGCTTATTGGGGCCCTTACTACAATGGTCTCTACGATTCGGACTACACTTTCGGCTGGATCTTTAACGATCAGCAGGAAAAATCCGACGCTTACGAAATCCGTCTCTCGTCCAAGGGCGACAGTAAACTTAACTGGATGATTGGCGGATACTACGAAGACAAGTCAACGTATTGGGACTACGGAGCGAAGAACCCCGATCTTGTTGGCACGACGTCCTGGTACACCGCGCAGGCCTTTGCGTACTACTATGCGAATTATCTCGGCTACGATGTCGCGTATCCATTACCCCCGACCGACATTGGCTATCGTCAGCTCTATGTGAACACTATCGAGCAAACCGCCGTGTTTGCTGAAATGAACTTTGACGTCACGGATGAGTTAAGACTGACCGTGGGTGGTCGCTGGTTCGAGTACGAACGTCTGACGGATAAAACGGATTATTTTCCTGTGGACCTTTTTCCTCCACTTGGTTCTGCTGACGTAGGAGGTCGAACGGTTTCATCCGGAAAAGAGAGTGACACAGTTCTGAAACTCGGCGCGTCCTACAATGTCGCCGACGACGTCATGCTGTTCGCACACTACGCGGAAGGCTTCCGGCTGGGTGGTGACAACAGCCCCAGGGCGGCGAAAACAGGTCTCGTGCCGGCGACCTACCTCTCTGACAAGGTTGAGAATATTGAGCTCGGCGTCAAGAGTACGTTCAATGATGGCCGTGTGATGTTGAACGTTCTCGCGTTCTCCATGGAATGGGACGACATTCAGATCAGCCAGAGCAGCGTTAACAGTCTTTGGTGGCTGCGTGGCACGTTAAACGGTGGCAAAGGTGAAAACAAAGGTTTTGAAGTAGAAACGCGATGGCAGGCGACAAGTGCGCTGTATATTTATGGTCAGGCATCATTTGGCGATCCGAAGTACACCGAAGAAATTGTCCGGCTGAATGACGTAGTGCCCGCCGGAACTCCTATGGTCTGGGCGTACAAAGAAAAATTCAGTTTCGGTTTGGACTATACAGTTCCCGACATTTTCGGTGGCGAACTATGGTTCGGCTATAACCAGTCGTACGAAGGCGAGAAATGGAATACATTGGGAAATGCCATCGACAGAGATCCGGACGGACTAGTGCCTTCATCAACGATGGCCAATGCTCATGTGGGCCTGACGCTTGAAAGCGGGCTGGAATTTCAACTGACCGTTCGAAATGTTTGGGACGAGTTGGCGGTTAACGGTTTGTACAATGATTCAAGTGGCCAGTTTTTTGGTGATCCCCGGTTCGACAACCAGACAACCTATGCCCGGCCGAGGACAATCGGCCTTGCGATCAGGAAGAAATTTGAATAGTAACCAGCACTAATCTTCTCGACGAGTGAAGAGAGGCATGGTATTCAGACCGTGCCTTTTTTTAACCCGATACCCGTAGATGACAATGCTTCTGACAACCTCCGTCGTACGCGGCAGCAACCAGGGTGAGAGCCACGGTGGCGTGTACCTGATTGATCTGGCCGAGCAGCTTGTCGAGCAGAAGCTGGACTGGAATACCGCAGACATTGACTGGCAGGGTCGTGGCGCAGACCGGGGACTGCGAGGGATCGCATTCGACGGCGATACGATTTACATAGCTGCCAGCGACGAGCTGTTCGCGTATACACCGCAGTTCGAGCTGCTCGGATCGTGGCGGAACCCCTACCTCAAGCATTGCCATGAAATCGATACCTGGGAACGAATGCTCTACCTGACGTCAACTGGCTATGACTCGATTCTCGGGTTCAATCTTGACGAGAAACGTTTTGATATCGGCATTCACATCGATACGCTGAATTTTCGATTTAAAGCGACAACTTACGATCCCAATGATGACAACGGGCCACTACTTCTTAACAAACTCCACATCAATAACGTGAAATGTTCCGAAGGCGGGATGTACTGCGCCGGGTTGAAGACCGGCGGCATGCTGCATTTCAATGGTAAGTCCGTATTGATGGCTGCGGAGTTGCCAGCCGGTACGCACAATGCCCAACCATTTCGGGATGGGGTCCTGTTTAACGATACGAAGGTTGATCGCCTGCGCTATTGCGGACGAGGAGAAGGAAACGAAGATCGCGCCATGGCCGTGCCCAAATATGATCCGAGGGAGCTCATCAACACGGAGGCGGACGACAGTCGAACCGCTCGGCAGGGATTTGCCCGCGGGCTGGCGATCATAAACGACTCTATTGTTGTGGGAGGATCCTCTCCTTCAACGATCACGGTGTACGATCTTTCAGCCAACAAGCAGCTTGCTTCGGTGAACCTCACAAAAGATTTGAGAAATGCAATCCATGGTCTGGAGGTGTGGCCGTACTAGCCTGTTGCTTCTCTGACTGATTTTGGCAGTTCGTCCATAATTTCGGCAAAGTCAGACTTCCACAGATCAAGGTGCTTTTCATATTTTCGCCATTTGCCCAGCGCGCCGGTGTAAATAGGCTGGCGCACCTGCTCGGAACTCGCCGTCTTCACCGCGCGCTTTGTCTCGTGGAAGTTGACGCACGATTCTTCAAACGGCAAGCCGCAATGCTTCAGGATGCGCCGCACCTGGTTCTCAAGGTCGGTTACTGTATCTTCATAGTGCACGTCCAGCACTTTGCCAGGCAGCACGTTATGCCAGTGTTGCATCATGCGGTTGTAGTTAACGTAGTAATGCGCGAGATCCTCGACGTCATAGGTAAAATTCTGTCCCTTCGCGAACAACTGTTTGTAGGCGCCCAGGCAGTTGTCCATAGGATGTCGTCGCGCATTGATTACCCTCGCATTGGGAAGAACCAGGTGCAGGAATCCAACCATGGAAAAATTGTTCGGGAGTTTGTCCGTGAAATACAGCTTGTTGGTCAGCCTGTGCCTGGTTGATTCTTCAATGTATTCTTCACCATAACCACGCCAATCCCTGATACCGACGTCGCGTAAAGCGTTCGGGAAGCCGACATTGTCGGAGCGGTATCTGCCAATTCCTGACGCAATTTTGCTAAGAATGGGTAGCTCGGACGTACCCTCAACCTGGCTGTGGCTCGCGAGTATCTGTTCGATCAGCGTCGATCCCGCACGCGGCAATCCGACGATCAGGATCGGGTCGGGAGAATCGAAGCCATGACCTTCATTTGCGTCAATAAAATCCCTACTGAAAACCTCAATAATTTCGCGGTGTCTCTTTTCCATTTCCAGCGGACTATGAGTTACCAGCAGCCGTTGCTTTTTGTTTCCGGTATCGTAGTAATACCAGGCTTTATCGTAGTCCCGCTTATCTTCATAAGCTTTGCCAAGCGCAAAGCGAAAGTGCACCTCTGAAACATCGGTGAGGTGGCCCTCATCGATTTGCGCTTCCATTGCTACGACTTCTTCGTCTTCAAATCTGAAGATCTTCAGATTGGCCATGCTCCAGTAGGACTCGCCGAAGTCGGGTTTCTTCCTGATAGCATCTCGGTACGCCTTGAGCGACGCATCCTGGTCCCCAACGGTTTTCAGAACATGTGCGTAACTCATCAGAGTGCCGGCGCTATCGGCGCCTTTTTCAAAAGCTTTTTTGAACGTTTCGACACTCTTTTCCGGGTAGCTTGCCTGCGCATAGGCATTTGCCAAACCGGCCCAAAGGTGCCCGTTCGTCGGGTCAGTCCGGATGGCAGATTCGTAGCAGTCAATCGCTTCAATGTGTTTGTTCATCTCCAGCAAAACAGGCCCCAAGGTCATCCACGCCGCTGTAAAGTCTGGCGCAATCGTTGTTGCGCGTCGCAGCCAGGCTTCGGCTTCTGCGGGATTGTTCTCTTCTTTGAAGTAAGCGATGGCCAGGTATCGCATCGCCGTGACGTTCTCAGGGTTCTTGCGCAGCACATCACGGAACGCCTTCATTGCGTCGGCTTTGCGACCCGCTTTGAGATGATTCGCTCCGACGGCGATTACACCTGCCTCCGGATCCTTCTCGAAAAATTCTTCGAATTGTTCGTCGGCCTCCTCTCCATGTCCTATCGCCGTGAGCGCCTGTCCGAGTTTCTTGTGTGCCAGAGGCAAGCGAGGTTCCAGTCGGATCGCCCTCCTGAACAGCGGAATGGCGTCTTCATACCGTCCCTGCAATGCCAGCACACTGCCGAGGTCCTCGTGCAACATCGGAAAATCGGGTTTCAGAGACAGGGCCTCGCGGAGTTGATGTTCTGCATCAGCCAGTCGACCCTGCTTCATGAGCGACTGTCCCAGGAGTCGAAGATGATCCGCGCAGCCAGGATTCATTAACAGGTAATCGCGGCAGATCTCCTCAGCCCGAAGCGGTCGATTATTCTTCATCGCTTGTAATGCGACCTGGATACTGGCTTCTTTTTCCATTTTAATTCTTGGCGTAACGATCAAACCAGGCGACCACCCGCTCAAGATAGTCCGTTTCGTATTCTGCCGGCCAGCCGCCATGATGCGCGTCAGGGTAGACCACAAGTTCGGTATCAATACCCTGAACTTTCATCGCCTGGTACATCAGCTCCGCATTGATAATCGGAACATTCCAGTCGATCCGTCCGCCAAGAAAAATTGTAGGCGTCTTTATTCTGCCGGCACGAAGAAACGGTGACAGTCGATCGTATTTCTCACGATTCTCCCAAGGTACGCCAAGCTCCCACATGTACCACTGCTGGTAAATGTCGTGACCGAAGTTCGCCTCAATCAGGCTGTGACCCGCACCGGATGCTGCTGCCTTGAAACGATCGGTTTCGGTTATGACGACATTGGTCATATAACCGCCATATGAATATCCAGTGACAGCAAGACGATCCGGATCAGCAATACCCTGTTCGACCGCATAATCGACAGAAGCGATAACGTCGTCGTAATCTGTAATTCCCCAGGTTCGATAAATCGCGCGAATGTAGTCCTCGCCGAAGCCGGACGACCCCCGCGGATTTGGCTCTACGACGACATAACCATTGGCCGCAAAAAATTGAGCGCTGAACGAGTATCCCCATGCGTATTGGCCAACCGGGCCGCCGTGTATGTCCAGGATCGTCGGGTAGGACTTACCTTTCTCATAGTCGGCCGGTGTCGTAATAAAAGCCTCGACTATTGTTCCGTCTTTGCTCGGAAAGGACGCTTTGCGTTGCTCTCCGATTAACACCTCGTCCAGGAACTTCCGATTCAGGTCTGTCAGCTTCGTCAGTCGTTTGCCCTCAAGCACGTGAACGTCTGGCAACGTATTTTTCCGGCTAAGGTTCAGTGCAAGCGTCGAATTCGGCCCTACGTCGAATGCACTGACGGTCACGTCGCCCTCAACGATTCGCTCGATCGTTCCATCATCAACACGGACGCGGGCAACGTGCGTGCTGCCGCCATTGTCAAAATTGAAGTATAGCCATTGGCCGTTATCCGAGAACTGAAATGAACTGATCCAACGGTCGACAGACATCGTCAGTATTGTTGGCTTGCCACCCGTTACCGGAACGATGGCGATGTGCGGCACGCTGTATACGCCGTCGCCGGCTGTCAGGTAGGCGACCTTCGTGCCGTCAGGGCTGAATACAGGTGAATACTTGTTGTTTTCATTGTTCGTCAGCCGGACCGGCTGTATGTTGTTGCCCGACAGGGACACAATCCAGATGTCCGATCGGTAACTCGCATCCGGCTCGTCTTCGCGATTGCTGACAAAAACAATTGAGTTACCGTCAGGTGACCAGGCAGCGTCGCTTTCGTCATACGTACCTGAAGTCACCTGGCGTAATGTCTCAGATTCGACGTCGTAAACGTAAATATGTTGCGTACCACCTTCGGTGATATAGCCCTGATCCGCGTCACGTTTGAACTGCCTTCGTGTCACGACGAAAGGGCCTGGCAACTCGTCGTCGTCCTTAGTCTCAGATCGCAGTTCGTCGTCACTGAAACTCAGCAAAACCTGTGATTCATCGGGTGACAATGAGGTCGCTGATATCCCTTGCTCAAGCGACGTCACTTGTGTTGCTTCACCGAATTTATCAATTGCCAGTTTCCAGATCTGGCTGGATTCGCTGCGATCGGAAACAAAATAGAGATGATTACCATCTCTTGACCAGTGAGGATCCCATGCCGACGAGGAGGACGTGCTGATCGCCAGTGGCTCATTTTCCGTCCTGGAGACCAGGTAGATCGTGCCGTCCTCAGAGAAGACAATTTGCTTTCCATCGCGTGAGATCCGCGGCGGGCCTGGATATCGGATTCTCCCACCGTCAGCAAGGGCGAGCGGTCGCAAACCTGCTTGCGATTCAGGTTCTGCAGCTATCGCTGAACCGGCGATGATTGCGCCCAAGAGTAATATCGCAGGTGAAAGTCGAGCCAGAGTTGCAGTCATATCGATACCGTTTCAATTAGTTTTCAATCAGTATAGTCAAGAGTCTATTCGCTGACTACGAAGCAAAAGCTTAATGATTGACTGAACGTGTCGCTCAAATTGCCCACAGGGTGAAACTGCGGTTTCGACTGCCAACCGAGTCGATTTACAATGTGAGATCTATGAGCAGAGTTTCAGATCGTGGATGACAAAAGGCCAATACGCGAATTAATTGCCTGTCAGAAACCGGGATGGTCGCTGGAAAGGCGTTTCTATACAGATCCGGAGATTTACAAACTGGAAATCGACCAGATCGTAATGCGGAACTGGATTTTCGCCGGCCACGAATCGCAAGTGGCGGAGTCCGGTGATTTCAAGGTTCTCAATGTAGCCTCCGAGTCTGCAATTATCGTCAGGGGGCAGGACGGAAAAATCAGGGCGTTTGCGAACACCTGCCGTCATCGTGGTTCCCTGGTCTGCCTGGAACCATCGGGAAACACTCGAAAATTCGAGTGTCCTTACCACGCCTGGGTATACGACACAGAGGGCAAGCTGATTGGCGCGCGGGATATGCCAGCAGACTTTAACAAGGAAAAGTTTGCCCTTAATCCCGTGTCGATTGACGTCGTGCACGGACTGATGTTCATCTGTTTTTGCGATGGTCCGCCATCGCTGGATTCCGCAAAACGAGATCTTGCCGAACCCCTGGCAATGTTCGACTTCGAAAATCTCAAGGTGGCAGCAACCAAAACCTATCCGATATCCGCAAACTGGAAGCTTTCGGTTGAGAACTATGTGGAATGCTATCACTGTGCGCCGGCGCATTCGGTGTATGCGAAAATGCATACGCTAATGCTTGACGCGAACAAGCAGAAGCGTGTGCAAGGTCACATGCTCGAGAAAATGCCGGCTTGTGGCCTGAAGGTGATCAGTTACGACTGCGCGGATATCAATGCGCCTCCGGGTCAGCAGGGTTATACCTACAGCCGTACCGCGATGTTCGAAGGATATAAAAGCGGTAGTCGCGACGGTGAGCCGATTGCACCTTTGTTAGGTAATCTCAGTGATTACGACGGTGGCGGGTCTGACATCAGCATCGGGCCCGTATCATTTTTTCTGGCGTACAGCGATCATGTTGTCGGCTACGTTTTTACACCGGTTGATCAGACGCACTGCCAGTGCCAAACCTACTGGATGGTGCGTAGCGACGCGGTTGAAGGAAAAGATTACGACTGCAAGGAGCTGATGTGGCTTTGGGACACGACGCTCTATGCCGATGAAGAGATTATCGTCAACAACTGGAAAGGCGTGCAGTCGCGATACTATAAACCGGGGCCCTTGTCCGGCATGGAGAAATCGGAGGCCCGCTTCATCAGCTGGGTATTGCATGAACTCAGGCGAGCACCCAGCATCACGAGTTAATCGTTAGTTCTTTGCATCCGTAGTCCAATGCGCCACGCGACGACGACACCCACGCTGACGAAAAGCATGATCACCGTCGCCAACGCATTGATGTCCGGTGTCACGCCAAGTTTAACTTTCGAGAAAATCAGCATCGGCAACGTGCTGCCGCCCGGTCCGGATACAAAGCTGGCCAGCACCAGGTCATCGAGCGAAAGGGTGAATGCGAGCAACCAGCCGGCGAGCATCGCCGGCGCAATCAGTGGCAAGGTGATGTCAATCATCACGCGAAACGGCCGCCCGCCCAGGTCCATTGCCGCTTCTTCGAGTGACTCGTCCATGGCCGCCAATCTTGACTGCACGATTATCGCGACATAGGCCATGGAAAAAGTAGTGTGTGCGATCGTGATCGTGCCGAAGCCGCGCTGACCTGGCCAGCCGGTGAGTTGCTGCAAACTGACAAACAACAGCAGCAGTGCCAGGCCGGTGATGACTTCCGGCATTACCATTGGTGACATCACTAATCCGGTAAACAGGTTGCGACTCCGGAACCTGCCGAACCTTGCGAGGGCCATCCCGGCCATCGTGCCGAAAAGCGTCGCGAGTGTGGCGGCACTGATTCCAACCTTCAGGCTGAGAAACAATGCAGACGTGACCTGTTCATTTCGCAGTAGCTCGCCGTACCAGCGAGTAGAGAACCCACCCCAGACAGTCGCAAGGCGGGAATCGTTGAATGAATAAATTACAACAGAGATTAGCGGAATATAAAGAAACGCATAACCGAAAGAGAGCATTGATATTATGAAGCGCGAGTTTGCCTTCACGCTAACTGCTCCGCATCGCGAGCCTGGTTTCGTTGCAATATGACGATCGGAATGACGACGAGAAACAACAATACAACCGCTACTGCCGAAGCAAGCGGCCAGTCACGATTCGCGAAAAACTCGTCAAACAATACACGACCGATCAACAGCGACTCCGGTCCGCCGAGCAAATAGGGAATCACGTATTCCCCGGTTGCCGGAATGAATACGAGCAGGCAGCCGGCTATCACACCTGGTCGCGCCAGTGGCCACGTGATATTCCAGAACGCCTCCGATGGTCTTGCGCCAAGGTCCTGCGCCGCTTCGACGAGGTTGAGGTCCATGCGTTCAAGCGTTGCGTAGAGCGGCAAAATCATGAACGGCAAATAGGAATACACGAGGCCGACGTAGATCGCGAAATCTGTGTACATCATCTGCAGCGGCTGCGACGTAATACCGGTCCACACCAGGAAATTGTTAATGACACCGTAGTTGTTAAGTAATCCCATCCACGCATAAACACGTAACAGAAAAGAAATCCAGAATGGAAGTATGATCAACAGCAGAAGAACGCTACGGGTTGAAGGTTTTGACCTGGCGATACCGTACGCAATCGGGAACCCGATGGCCAGGCAAAGCAGGGTCGCGAGTGCCGCCATCATCAAAGATCTCAGATAAGTGATGGCATAGAGCTTGTCGGTCAGCAAAAAAACGTAATTGTCGGCCGTCATTTGTAGTTGGCCGGAGTCGCCGATCAGAGGCGTAACAGGAGGTAACGCCAACACTGGATCGGCAACGCTGATTTTCAGAATAATAACGAACGGCGCCAGAAAGAAAACCAGCAACCAGATGTACGGCAAGGCGACCGCGAAACGTTGCCAGGTCTCGTTTAGCCGATTGTTACTCACGCCATTCATCAATCATTTCGTCAGTAACACGGCGCTTCGTGGTCGCCACGAAATGAAAATCTCATCGTCCCACTCGAGCGTCCGATCGATTGTTCGTTGCCGGTTCTGCGCACTGACCTGCACGATTTTTCCGGTTTCCAGTCGGATGCGATAAAGTGAAATATTGCCGAAGTAACCGAGGTCTTCGATAATACCTGGCAGGCACGTGTCCTCGGAATTATCCGGCCTGTTCTGGCTGATATAGATCTTTTCGGGGCGAACAGCGACACATACATCGCTACCGGGCGTTGGCGGATCATCGCATATGACATTCAATGACGATCCGCATTCATCCGATGCGACAATTACCTTTCCATTTCGCACGCCTTGTAATACACCTTCGAACATATTGATCGTGCCAATAAAATCGGCCACAAACCGGTTCTTCGGAAATTCGTACACCTCTTTGGGTCGACCGATCTGTTCAAAGCGTCCATTTTCCATTACAGCGATGCGTGTCGAAAGAATCATCGCTTCTTCCTGATCATGTGTGACGACAATGAACGTGATACCCAATTTATCCTGGATGTTCATCAGCTCGAATTGGGTGTGCTCCCGCAGCTTCTTGTCCAGTGCGGCCAAAGGTTCATCCAGCAACAGCACCTTGGGATTCTTGACCAGGGCGCGTGCCAGTGCGACGCGTTGTCGCTGACCGCCGGACAATTGTCCTGGCTTGCGGCTCGCGAACGATTCCATTTGGACGAGTCGCAGCATGTCCTGAACACGCTCGTCAATCTCGGATTTTGGCAAGCGATCTTTCTGCAAACCATACGCAATATTTTTTTCGACACTCATGTGCGGAAAAATTGCATACGACTGGAACATCATATTGACCGGTCGTTCGTAAGGCGGCTGGTTCGTTACATCCACGCCATCGAGGAAGATCTGTCCGGACGTCGGTACCTCAAAACCGGCAAGCATGCGTAACAGCGTCGTCTTTCCACAACCCGAGCCCCCCAGAATGGAAAAGAGTTCGCCTTTGTTGATTTGGAGGTTGACGGAATCGACGGCAACGAAATCGCCGAAATGCTTGCTCAGGCTTCGCACTTCGATAAAGGCTGGAGTGTCTTTTTGGTCTGTCATGTTCTTCTTATTGAGACCGCTTCGCGCTAAATGCCGGCTTTGACGCGGGCAAATGAGCGGGTTCTGGGTCTCTCCCGTTTCGGATCGACGGTAAGCACCGGATAAAGTACATCCCAGTCGTCTCTATCCGGATAGATCGCCGGATCCTGCATGATTTCCGGTTTAACCAGTGGCCAGGATGCGCGGTTCAAATTCGCGTAATGCACAAAATTGGCGATATCGGCCGCGATATCGGCTCGCATCAGGAAATTCATAAAAAGGTAAGCGTTATCCTTATGGGGAGCATCGGAGGGTATGTAAATTCCATCAACCCACAGGCCGGAACCCTCTTTCGGCATCGTGTATCGCAGTTTCACATCGAGCCCCGCGTCCCTGGCACGTTGTGCGGCCAGCGCGTAGTCTCCTGACCAGCTCATTGCGACACAAATTTCTCCGGTGGCCAGGTCATTTTGCATTTTCTGATTGCTGAAGTAGCGGATATACGGCCGCACACTCATCAACTGCGATTCGGCCGCAGCAAGGCTTTCATCGTCGACGGAATTGGGTTCCCTTCCGAGATAGGCCAGCACCATCGGGTAAATGTCCGTCGTGCCATCAAGGAGGCTGATGCCGCAATCAGCAAGCTTCGAGGTCACTGCCGGATCGAACAACACGTCTGAAGAATCCATCGGGTGATCGGGTAGCCGTTCGCGAACCAGTTTTTCGTTCCATGCGTATCCCGTCGAGCCCCAGTGGTAGGGGATTGAGTATCCGGTAGTCTTCTCATACGAGTCGACTTTCTCGCTCAGCTCGGGATCGAGATTGCGGCGATTGCCCAGTCGCGAGTAGTCAAGCTTTTCGTAGACGCCGATCGGTGTTAGCCGCGAGGAGAATTGACTGCTGTGTATGACGACGTCGTAGCCAGAGTTGCCGGCCAGCAGCTTGACGTCGACGACTTCCGACGCATCGTAAATGTCGTAATTCACTTTGATGCCGTATTCAGTCTGAAATTTTTCAATCGTATCGGGCGCGATGTAGTCGGCCCAGTTGTAGACATTAACGACATTGTCGGTGTTTGTTGCCTGATCTGTCGAACAGGATGACAAAAACAACAGTGCTACGACGATCAGAATTCGAATCATGTAATCCGTTCGCATGGGGCAAGAGTACTATGAATCGGGTCCGTCACATCTCATCCAGGCCGCGCTTGAGCAGGTTGCGTGCAATGATCATTCGTTGAATTTCACTTGTACCTTCCCAGATTCTGTCGACCCGTAGTTCCCGAAAAAAACGTTCGGCGACATTCTCCCGCATGTATCCGCGACCACCAAAGATTTGCAGTGCCCGATCGACAACACGATTCGCCATCTCAGAAACAAAAAGCTTCACCATCGAACAACGATTATGAACTGCCTTCAGATTCTCGCCGCGGTCACTTGCCGCAGCGGCCTCGAACGTCATCAATCGCGCTGCCCAGAGTTCGGTTGCGCAGTCGGCGAGCATGAACTGAATCGCCTGTTTTTCACTAAGTGGTTCTCCACCGACGATTCTGCTTTGGGCAAACGCTGTAGCCTCTTCAATAAGACGGGCAGCAGCACCACAGCTTCTCGCGCCAATCATCAGGCGTTCATGCCGGAACCAGCTATGGGTATAGGCCATACCGTCACCCGGCTTGCCAACGCGTTGATTGGCGGGCACCGACACATTGGTGAATTGATAAGTCGGATGATGAGCCGCATAGGTATGACTGAACAGCGGGTTGGCCGTCATCTCGATTCCGGTCGTTCCCTGGTCAACAAAGAACAGCGCGTCATCATCCTCGTCCGGCAGATGCGCCTGGAACCAGAAAAAATCGGCGAGATTTGCGCTGGTGACGTACCATTTCTCGCCATTGAGAATGTAGTTGTCGCCCTCCTTCGTTGCGGTTGCATCCAGGTCGGCGACGTCCGACCCGGGTCCGGATTCGGTTATGGCATAGCAGTCTTTCAGTTCGCCACGCATCATCGGCAATATGTATTTCTCAATCTGATCGTCCGTGCACGCTTCAAACATCCATTCCTGTGGTTCGGAAAAGCACCAGGATAACGCGTTCGTCACGCGACCCATCTGCTCCCAGATGGCGACCTGTTCGACCATTGGCAGCTCAAGCCCGCCCCATTTTTTTGGCGCATCAATGGCGCTGAAGCCCAGTTCGATCGCGCGGAGCTTGTTTCTCTTCGTGATGTCCTTCGGCAGAACACCGCCGTTCAATTCAGCCTCCACTTCGTGAGGTTGCAAATAATCGTCGGCGTACGCTCTCGCTTTTGACTGCCATTCAAGAACGGATTTACTCAGTTCAATTTTCAATTCAGTCTCTCATTCTGGTAATGATCAGGAAATACGGCAAACAGGTAACTTAAGACCGAATTCAGGGCCGTTGTCCGGTTAAATGTTTTCGGATTGACAAGGCAGGATAGCCACAATCCATCCGTCAGTGAGGACAATGCTTCGGTCACGGTTTCTGCATCGATACTCTTGTAGTTTCCCTCCTGAATAATGGTACTGGCCAGTTCGCAAAGTATTTGGTCGTATTTGTCGTCGTAGGCCGCACAGATTTTTTGATAGGCGGGTGCGGAACGTACTTCACCCCAAAACGCGAACCAGACCGCCAGCTTCTTGCGGTCACAGATCGCTGGTTTGAGATCCATCTTCATGAGCGCAAGCAGCTTTCGCGCGGCGTTGTCGGGCGATTTTTCCACGACATTCATGAACTCCCGATCGTATTCCTCTGCCAGGAACTTAAGTGTCTCGTTGAGCAGGTTGTCCTTGCTGTTGAAATGAAGATTGACGATGCCCTGTGACAGGCCGGCTTCCTTGGCGACATCCGCGAGCGTGATACTGCTAAGACCCTTGTTTGAAATGCATTTGATCGTCGCATCAACCAGCTGCTGACGGTGTATTTCTTTTGCCAACGCTCTTCGACTCGTGTTTTCGCTGGCAACAGCCATTGTTCGTAACTCTCTGATTTTGCGGAGTGTTATTGCTTTGCGCCTATCGTAATCGCTTTTCGACGCCCGATATAGTGTCATAATATGAATGAATACTCATTCATTTTTCTGGACTTGGTCTCCTGTGACATGAGACGCTGCGTGCCTGTCTTGCAACAGGGAGGCTTTATGCGTGACCTTAATAATTCTAATAAACATTTCCGAAAGGCTATTGAGAAACTGCCGCTAGGCGTTTCCTCGAATTTCCGTTATTGGGGCGATGACCGGACGATATACGTAAAGCGCGGCAAAGGCGCTCGCATCTGGGACATCGACGACAATCGGTACATAGATTACAGATTGGCATACGGGCCTGCGATTCTTGGCTACGCGGATGAAAGGGTGGATGATGCCGCCCGCGCCGGCATGGATATAGGTGGTGTATTTGCCCTCGGTACAGAGCTCGAATACGAAGTTGCATGTCGCATCAGCAAGATGGTACCGACGGCAGAGCTGGTCCGGTTTTCAAACTCCGGTACGGAGGCTGTTATGGCCGCGCTCCGGATTGCCCGCGCATATTCGGGAAAAGAGGGTCACGTCGCGCTGGAAGGCGCCTATCACGGCGTTTTCAATGAAGTCTTGTGGTACACGGACGTCGAGGGCTGGGATCCAAAGAACGGTGCCCCGCAAGTGCGCGCTGCCTGTGACGGCGTGCCGCATATCATAAAACCACTTTTCTACACGGTGCCTTTGAATGACGCGAACGCACTTGAAGATGTACTGCGAAAGCATCACGCCGACATTGGGGCGTTTTTGATCGAGCCGATTATGGGCAATTGCTGCGCTTTAACGTCGACGAAAGAATATTTGAAAGACGTAAGAATGCTGTGTGACAAATACGATGTTGTCCTGATCGTGGACGAAGTCAAAACCGGCTTCAGAGTTTCAAAGGGCGGGGTACAGGAACTGCTCGACGTCAAGGCAGACCTGTGCACGTTTGCCAAAGCAATGGGCAACGGCTATCCCATCGCCGCGGTCGCGGGCCGGGAAGACATCATGCGCAAAGTCGGCAAAGGCGTGGTCCATGGCGGAACGTATACAGGTCATTCGGTTTCACTCTCGGCCGCAAAGAAAACGCTGGAAATTCTTGACGAAACTGACGCATTGAAAACGATAGAAAATTACGGGCTTCGTCTGCAGGCTGGCATCGGCAAAATTCTCTCCGCCAGGGGCATCAAGCACTGTTTCACAGGTCACCCCTCGATGATGGGTCTTTTCTTCAATGAGCGAGCGCCCAGCGATTACCGTTGCTGGAAAAAATCGAACTATGATTTTTATGACGGGCTGGCTATCGAGTTGCACGAACTGGGTATCCTGGTCGAACCGGATTCCCGCGAACCATGGTTCCTGAGTGAAGCTCATGATGTGAAATGTCTCGCCGAAACGCTGGACAAATTTGAGCGCGCGGTGGAAATTACAATGAGCAAAATGCCAGGCGAACGTCCAAGAACGCAAACAGCCTGAGCAAGTAATCCGGGTGATATCATCCCGGTAATACAGGGGCGATATCGACTGATGAAAACTTACGACGCAATTGTCGTCGGTGCCGGGCACAACGGCCTGACCAATGCTGCCTACCTGGCCAAATCCGGGTTAAACGTACTTTGCCTCGAAAAGAATGACTACATCGGCGGTGCGACAGTCAGCCGAAATTTGTACAAGGACTGGTTCTACTCGAACTGCTCCTATGTCTGCAGCCTGTTGCGCCCGGAGATTTTTCGCGACCTTGACCTGGCCCGACACGGATTGCAGGTAACGCCCTACGGCGGCGGCACCGTGTTCATGCAAAACGGCGATTATCTTGGCAACTACCCGAATGCTGAAGTGCACTACCGCGAGTACGCGCGCTTCTCGAAATCAGATGCCGACGCATACGAGCGTTACTCTGCAGATACGATGCGCCAGTGTCGTTTCATTCGTGATTTCCTGCTGCGGACGCCACCGGATCCGACATCATTCAGACCGAAAGATCTGAAGGAGTTGGCCCACCTCGGTTCCAAATTTTTTGAGATGGGCGAACAGCGAATGTACGACACGATCCGTTTCTGGACGATGAGTGTTGCCGAGTACCTGGACGAATATTTCGAGACCGATGTAATCAAGGCAGCATTGTCCGGTAGTGGCATTATCGGCACGGCTCTTGGCATTCACTCCCCTGGAACGGCGTACGTCCTGCTCCACCATTACATGGGTGACGTGGACGGCAACATGGGCGCATGGGGCTACGCACGTGGAGGCATGGGTTCCGTCGCAAAGGCCATCAATAGTGCGTTCCTGTCATACGGCGGTGAACTTCGGACTGACGCAGGCGTTGAGCAGATCACGGTCCGCAATAACAAAGTAACGGGCGTGGCATTAACCAGTGGCGAGGAAATCAAGGCGCCGATCGTCGTCTCGGCAATGGACGTCAAACGGACGTTCCTCAAGTGCATGGACAAGAATGATCTCGATGATGATTTCTATCGGCGCGTGAAAAACTTCAAGATTCGCGGCTCGTCCGGGAAGCTCAACATTGCGCTGGATGGTATGCCGACCTTCCCGGCGTTACCGAAAGGCAGCCCGTTGCTCGACGGAGACATGCATTTCATCGATTCCATGGAAAGAATGGAGCGCGCCTACGACGACTGGAAAGAAGGTACATGGTCGAAAGATCCATATGTCGACATGGTTATTCCGACCGTATGTGACCCGACAATGGCGCCGCCCGGAAAGCATTTCATGAGTTGTTTCGTGCAGTACTGCCCGGCGCAAATTGAAGGTCGTGACTGGACTGACGAGGAGCGTGACCAGTTCGGCAAGACGGTTATCGATCAGATCTCCGAGTACAGCCCGGATTTCAAAGACCTGATTCTTCATTGTGAAGTGCGAACACCCAGAGAAATCGAAAACGAAGCAGGCCTTACCGAGGGCAATATTTTCCACGGCGAGTTGACCATGGACCAGCTGATGTTTAACCGTCCGATACCGGGTTACGCCCAGTACCGGGGTCCGGTCGGCGGACTCTATATGTGCGGCTCGAGCAACCATCCCGGCGGGGGTGTGATGGCGGCACCGGGCTGCAATGCGGCTCGGGAAATACTATTTGATCTCAGACGTCCGGATATTACGCCGGTTAATTTCGGTGACGACTGATGAGTGAACGATACGATGTCGTCGTTGTAGGTGCAGGCCACAATGGATTGATATGCGCCTCGCTTCTGGGTAAAGCCGGCAAAAAAGTACTGGTCATCGAGGCAAATGATCAGGTCGGCGGCGCTGCGGTCACGCGAGAATTCGCAGACGGTTACTCCGTTTCCTCCGTCGCTCATTTGCTTTACCAGTTGCAGCGTGAGGTTCAAAAGGACCTAAGACTGAAACTTGATCTTGCCACTGATGGATTGGGCACGGTCGCCTTGTCGCCAGAGGGTAATCACGTACGGTTGAAAGGCAGCGAAGTATCGGGCGTCAGCAAGGAAGACGCCGCCGAATATCGGAATTTTTGCAAACGCATGATGCGATTTTCTGATCTGCTCAGGACGTACCTGAATAAAACACCACCACGTCTCGCTAAAGACGCGAGTCGGTCAGATATGTTGACCCTTGCTCAACTCGGATTCGATATTCGCCGTCTTGGCAAGGTCGAAATGCGGGAATTTCTCCGCCTGATTGGGATGAACATCCGCGATGAGGCGGTGGAGCGATTTGAAAGTGCCTTGTTGAGAGGGGCCGTCTGTCTTGACGCGGTTATGGGCACGCACCTTGGGCCGAGGTCACCAAATACAATTCTGACCTATCTCTATCGTCTGGCTGGCACTCACGGAAAAATAAGCCAGCCGAAAGGTGGCATGAGTTCGGTAACCGAGGCACTGGCACATTCCGCCAGGGATAACGGCGTTGTTATTCGGACCGGCATGCGTGTCAAGCGCGTCATCATCGACAATGGGCGGGCGGTTGGCGTGGAGACCGAAAGCGGCGAAGTATTTTCGAGCCGACTTGTCGTGTCCAATGCCGATCCGAAATCGACGATCATGAATCTCGTTGGAGCGAGAAACGTTGAGACGGAATTTACCCACCGGATTCACCACATTCGCAGCAAAGGCAACGCCGCGAAAATTCACCTGGCACTCGATGGCCTGCCGGTGATCGAAGGCGTCGACAAACGCGAGTTCGGCGACCGGTTCCTCATTGCACCGCACGACGATTATGTTGAGCGCGCATTCAATCATGCGAAATACGGGGAGGCGTCAGTCAAGCCCGTATTCGAGATTACATTCCCGAGCTTTCGTGACGCGAGCCTTGCACCCACCGGCAAACACGTCATGTCAGCGATCGTGCAGTATGTTCCGTACGGGCTGCGCGAAGGATGGTCTGAGAAGACGCGTGACGCATTTCAGAAGCTGGCTATCGACACGCTTGCTGACTACATGCCTGACCTGCACGGACGAATCACAGCCGCGGAGTTATTGACGCCCAAGGACATTGAGGACCAATTCCATATTTCCGGTGGCCACTGGCATCACGGGGAGCTGCAATTCGATCAATTCCTGTTTACGCGCCCGGTAGGGGGTGCTGCACAGTACGCGATGCCACTGGACGGACTGTATTTGTGCGGCGCCGGTGCACATCCAGGTGGTGGCGTCAGTGGCGCTGCAGGACGAAATGCGGCACGAGCAATTTTGAAAGCGGAGAAACCAGTATGACGGTTCAGGAAGTTGAACAGGGCCGATATCGATCGCCTTTTTATCCGCGACAGGCGGAACTGGATCGCCTGTTTCAATGGCACGACTGGAAGGGATATGCGACCGCTGACGGTTTTTACGAAACCGATCTCGAATACTTCGCGATTCGAAACAGCACCGGTGTATTCGACCTCACACCAATGACGAAGTACCGGATCACCGGCCCCGACAGCTTTGTGTTTGTCGATCGACTGGTCACGCGCGATATGAGCAAGATCAAGCCCGGTCGTGTTGCTTATGCCGTGTGGTGTGATGACGAGGGTCAGGTCATTGACGACGGCACCATATTTCATTTGAAAGACGGTGAGTATCGGCTTTGTTCCCAGGAACGCCATATGGCCTGGTTGAACATGTCATCCATCGGACTGGACGTCACAGTTGTAGACGAAACCGCGGATGTATGCGGACTGGCAGTACAGGGACCAACGTCGTTCAGTATATTGAAGAAAATGGGTCTTGATGGAATCGAAAATCTGCGGCCATTCGGATTGACTCACTTCGAATTCCAGGGTGCCGAATTAATGGTCTCGAGAACCGGATTTACGGGAGATCTTGGATACGAGTTATGGGTTTCGAACGAAAAGGCCATTGACCTGTGGGATGCGCTGTTCGCAGCCGGTCAAAACTACGGAATCATGGCGATCGGTACCGATGCGCTCGAGCATTCGCGACTCGAGGCCGGGCTGATTGCCGCCTACATAGACTTTCTGCCGGCAAACGCAACGGTGCGTTCCGGTCGGTCGCGATCACCGCTTGAGCTCGGTCTGGAATGGCTGGTCGATTTCAAGAAGCCGAATTTCAACGGACGTTGCGCGCTGGCGCAGGAGAAACGGCGCGGTTCGACGTGGCGCCTTGTCAAACTCGATATCGAAGGTAACAAGCCTGCACATCACTCCTATATCTATTCCAACCCAAGAAAGAAGAAGGAGATCGGTTTCATTACCTCGGCGGCATGGTCCCCGGTCTGCAAACAGAATATTGCGCTGGGAACGGTACGTGTTCCGCACGGCGCTGTCGGTGAAAAATTGCTGGTCGAAATCTATTACCAGCGTGAAATGCATTGGTCTCGGGTGATGGCCGAAGCGACGGTTGTGGACAAACCTTTTTGGGACCCGCCGCGCAAACGTGCTACACCGCCTGGCCCCTTCTGACAGGCCGTCGATGTGAGCGAAGCGACGTTGGCTTCCCGAAAATAAAGCTATACCTCGAGATTGCTTCGCTTCGCTCGCAATGACAAATATTCTGGCATGAAACACGCCCTCGATCCCTTACTAAGACCCCGATCAGTTGCGATCGTTGGTGCCTCGATGCGTATGGGTTCCATGGGGGGGCTGTCGCTCACGAACCTGATGCAAGGTGGCTACAAGGGAGCTGTCTACCCGGTTAATCCTGGCTATGACGAAGTCGCTGGAATTCGCTGTTATACGAATCTCGCGTCGCTCCCGGAAATACCCGACATGGTCCTGTTCGGCATAGGGGATCACCGGCTTGAGCAGGTGCTGGATGAGGCGATCGCGTTGGGGGTTCCAGCCGCTGTCATCATGTCATCGCTCTACGTGGACGATGACGTCGAGCCATATCTGAAAGCCCGCGTTCAGAAAAAAGTTCGAGACGCCGGCATGTTGATTTGCGGCGCCAACGGGATGGGCTTTTACAACATTCGCGATTACACCTGGGCCTGCGGCTTTGATAGTCGAATGCACCGAGCCCCCGGTAACGTCAGCCTGATCAGCCACTCCGGTGCCGGAATGTGCGGAATCGTCGATTGCGAGGAGCGTCTGCGATTTAATTTCGCGGTATCTGCTGGCAACGAATTGACCGTATCGATGGACCAGTACCTCGACTTCGTCCTCGATCTTCCTGAGACGAAGGTCGTTGGACTGTTTATCGAAACTGCCAGAAATCCGGCCGGGTTTCGCTCGGCGCTCGACAAAGCCGTTCGGAAACGTATTCCTGTTGTTGCGCTCAAAGTTGGCCGAACACAGAAATCGGCGGCCCTGGCCGTATCTCATTCCGGCGCGATGGCCGGTGATGATGCGACCTACGATGCGCTTTTCGATCGCTACGGCGTACATCGCGTCCTGGACATGGACGAATTGGCGACGGCCTTGATTCTTTTTTCCGAACTGAACCCGCTGGGGCCCGGTGGTCTTGTCACCCTGCACGATTCAGGAGGTGAGCGACAGCTCATCGTGGATCTCGCGAACGATGCGCGAGTGCCACTTACCGAATTATCGGTGGAATCGACCAGGGCTCTCGAAAAAATTCTGGATCCTGAATTGCCGGCAATCAACCCGCTGGATGCGTGGAGTCGGGGTGGCGAATTCGCGGCTGCTCGAATGACCGAGTGCCTGTCATTGATGATGCAGGACGAAGGTGCTGCGATCGGTGCGCTTATGCTCGATCGAGCGCCATATGGATTGATCTACGAATCCTATATTCAATATATGGAGCGCGCCCATGAAGCGTCTGGTAAACCGGTAGCGCTTGTCGGGGCACGCCAGGGGAGTGGGTCAGAGCCCCTCGCTGTATCGATGACGCATCGGGGTTTTCCCATCGTTGACGGCGTCACGGCTTTTCTGCACGGCGTCCGCGGGTTGATGAATTATCGTGATTTCCTGTCGATGTCTGAGATGTGCGTTCCTTCGGTTTCCGGAGAGACGGTTGAAAAGTGGAGCGAGCGCCTGGCTCGTGAAACGTCGCTGGATGAGATCACGTCACTGGCGATGCTTGGCGACTTCGGAGTCGCGGTCAGCGACAGCGCGATCGCCGCCTCTGAAGGGGAGTTGCTTGTTGCATCAGCCGAACTCAGTTACCCGCTTGTGCTGAAGACAGCAATGCCCGACATCGCACACAAATCGGAACAACACGGCGTTATTCTCAGCATCGCTGACGAGCATCAGTTGGTAGAGGCCTATCGTGATTTGCGTGACCGACTCGGGCCGCGCGTACTGGTTACCCGGATGGCCCCTGGAGGTATCGAAATGCTCCTGGGAGTCAAACGGGACCCGCAGTTCGGGCCGGTAATCCTGCTGGGTTTCGGCGGTGTGCTTGCAGAGGTGCTGGGTGATGTAACATTTGCCCTGCCACCATTTGATGCGGCTCATGCCCGGCGTATGCTGGACAGGCTGACGCTCCGACCACTGCTCGATGGTGTCAGGGGTGCGCCGCCGGCGGCAATTGATCAATTCTGCGAAATGGCAGCAAACTTTTCGGCAATGGTCGAAGCGCTCAGAGACTCTTTGCAGGAGGTCGACGTCAACCCCGTCATCGTAAATGAAAAATCGTGCGTTGCTGTTGACGCACTGGTCATAAGCCAAAATAAAGGTGTCTAACAATGAGTATCGTTGCGCGTTCTGAATATACGCGTGAAAAATGGCATGCCGTTGCAGCGCGGGAAATTGAAAATGTAGAGACACGGCTTTTCATCAATGGCGACTATGTTGATTCCAGATCGGGTGGTCGCTTCGATACCGTTAATCCTGCAAACCGCGAGGTTATTGCCGCAATGTCATTCGCTGACGCGAACGACGTCGATGCCGCTGTACAGTCGGCCAGGAAAGCATTCCGGAGCGGCAGCTGGTCGCGAATGGCGCCGCGACAACGAATGTCAGTTTTGTACCGCTACGCACAGCTGATTGAAGAGAATAGTGAACAGTTGGCAGTGCTCGATACACTCGATATGGGAAAGCCGATATCAGACATGTTGGGTATCGATATTCCTGCGGTCGCCGAAACGATTCGGTTTATGGCGGAGTATATCGACAAGATGGAAGGCAGTGTAACCAACACTGAATCGGGTGTAATGCATTTTGTGCTGCGCGAACCGATCGGAGTGGTCGCTGCGATTTCACCCTGGAACTATCCATTGTTGATGGCAACCTGGAAAGTTGCCCCCGCGCTTGCAGCAGGCAATTGCGTGGTTCTCAAACCCGCAGAGCAGGCGCCCCTGTCATGCCTGAAACTGGCCGAGCTGTTTATTGAAGCCGGTGGTCCACCGGGTGTATTTAACGTGATCAATGGAATCGGCGAAGTAACGGGGAAGGCGTTGGCCTTACACAATGACGTCGACAAAGTGACATTCACCGGGTCCACCGAAGTTGGCAAGTTGATGCTGCAATATGCGGGTCAATCCAACATGAAGCGCGTTTCCCTGGAGTGTGGTGGCAAGTCTCCGCAGGTCTTTATGGCAGACACAGCCAACATCGAGCGCGCGGTGGCGGCAGCTTACCGCGGGATTTTCGCGAACATGGGTGAGGTTTGTAACGCGGGGTCGCGACTGCTGGTCGAGCGACCGATCTATGACGAGTTTGTAGAACGATTTATCGCAAACGGGAAAGACGCCTACGTCTGCGGAGACCCACTCGATCCGAAGACGAACCTCGGACCGCTGGTGACCGACGAAGCGCAGAATCGCGTGTTGTCATATGTAGAGACTGGAAAAAAGGAGGGTGCGAAACTCCGGTTCGGCGGCGACGTGCCCGACATGAATGGTTCCTATATCAACCCGACACTATTTACCGACGTCAACAACCAGATGCGAATCGCGCGCGAAGAAATATTCGGACCGGTAGCGTCGGTGATTCCGTTCGATGGTCTGGATGAAGGAATAGCAATTGCCAACGATACGATTTACGGACTTGCTGCCGGCATCTGGACATCCGACCTCAACAAAGCGCATCGATTGATCAGGGAAGTTGAAGCGGGCGTTGTCTGGGTAAACTGCTTTGACGAGGGTGACATGACCCAGCCGTTCGGCGGCTACAAGCAGTCCGGCCATGCACGGGACAAATGCGTTGAAAGTCTGCTGAGTTATACCCAGGGAAAGTCTGCCTGGATTCGTTTGTCTGAATGAACCTGGTCCGATACGAAAGGCAGGGCTCAATCGGTCGTATCGAGCTTGACCGACCGGAAAAACTGAACGCGATCAACAGCGAAATGCTGGATGAGTTGGCCGCGGCACTTGGTGCGGCGAAAAACGATGACGAGATCAGGGCGATAGTACTGAGCGGGGCGGGTCGTGCATTCTCGGCCGGGTTCGATCTCGATATGGGATTGCCGCGAGACGATGAATCGCGCGGCGATTTCCTCAGGCGGGAGTTGCAACGCAGCTTCGACGTGATTATGTGCTTTCATGAGTTCCCGAAACCGATTATCGCAGCCGTACATGGCTACTGTTTCGGCAGCTCGATGGAGCTGGCGGCAGTTTGCGATATAACGCTGGCAGCCGAGGGCTGCCGCTTCGGCGCGCCTGAGGTTCGGTTTGGCAGCGGCATGGTCTGCCTGATTTTGCCGTGGATTATCGGCCAAAAGAACGCGCGGGAGCTGTTGCTGGTAGGCAGCGACAATGTCAGCGCGGAGCGGGCCGAGTCGATCGGGCTCGTCAATCGGGTAGTGTCGATCGATGAACTCATGCCGACCGCATTGGCGATGGCGGCGGAAATTTCGTTGAATGACCCCGTAGCTGTGCAATTGACGAAGAAAGCACTCAATCGAAGTCTCGAAATTGCGGGTCTCAACCAGGCCCTGAAAGAAGCACTCGAGATTGATATCGAAATCGAGTCAGCGGAAACGCCGGAGTCCAGCGAGTTCAATCGCATCCTCGCAGCGAATGGGCCAAAAGCCGCGCTTGCATGGCGCGCGGCGCAATTGCCAAGGAACTAGCGGGAGTGCAAGTCAGATGATCACAGTTTATTCCGATGACCACAATTTGCATTGCGGGCTCCTGGGCCCCCGTGGTGACGCCTGGGCACCCAGCGCCGAGAGTCCTCTGCGAGCAAATAATGTCATCAAGTCGCTGCGAGAACAGGACTTCGGCGAAATAATCGCACCGAAGGATTTCGGCGATGAAAAGCTCTTGCGCATCCATGAGCCGGACTATCTGCAGTTTCTGAAAAACGCCTGGGTGGAATGGGAAGCATCGAACGAGAAGGGATCGAATGCGAGGCCGGATACTTTTGTTGGTGCTGGTATGCGGTATGCGGAGACCGAATCCATTGTTGGAAAGCTTGGTCGTTATTCTTTCGACGCAACCTCACCCTTTGTTGCAGGCAGCTGGCAAGCCATTCGCACTTCGGCAAACATAGCGCTTACGGGCGCAGAGCTGATCAGGAAGGGTGAGCGAGCGGCTTTCGCAGCCTGTCGTCCACCCGGTCATCACGCGACCACTCGTTACTGCGGCGGGTATTGCTACCTTAACAACAATTCGCTCGCGGCCCAGTCATTGATAGACAGTGGCGCGAAGAGAGTTGTGATTCTTGACGTCGACTACCATCACGGCAATGGCACGCAAACCATTTTTTATGGACGTAACGATGTTCTGACTATTTCACTACACGCCGATCCCAAAATTGAATATCCGTTTTTTCTCGGTTACGAAGACGAACCCGGCGAAGGGCAAGGTCACGGTTTTAATATCAATTACCCGCTGCCGTTTGGTACAGACTGGGACAGCTATCGCGTGGTTCTCAACTACGCACTGCAAGAGGCACGTCGTTTCGCACCGGACGCGCTCGTCGTGGCGCTTGGGCTCGATACTTTTGCCGGGGACCCGACGACCTTCTTTGAAATCACCACAGCCGATTTTCAGAGGATGGGTGCGGCGATCGGCGAGCTCGGTCTTCCGACCCTGGTTGTGCTGGAGGGCGGTTATTCGGTGGACTGGATCGGGCAAAACACGCTGAATTTTCTGACGGGACTTGAAACAGGGCGAGAAGAATCTGACCGCTTGCCCTCGCCGATGGCAGAACGTTAGACTATTGGACCTCCCCGGAAGTCGTGCAGATGACGAATCGCGTTAACCGACAAATCAGAATATTGGCAAGTTTTTCTGTGATGCTTGGGTGCGGTTCCACTTTCGCTGATACATCGATTGCATTGGACGCAGTTGGTCGGATGCCGGCCTATTTTCTGGAAATTCCTGAGTCGGTGACCGATATTCTTATCGCGGAAACCGGCGCTGCCACGATGTATCGATTCGTCCACGACGACAACGGCATCGTTGAAAAAGACCGGCGTTACATGTCAATCGGGCAGGCCGGGGCAGGCAAGGAAAAAGCGTGGGACCGGAAAACACCGCTCGGCATCTACTTCATCACTGAAAGTCTCGACACCAGCAAACTGGGTGACAAGTATGGGGTCGCCGCGTTTCCGCTCGATTACCCGAACGCGTGGGACCGTTTTAACAAGCGCACCGGTTACGGAATATGGTTACACGGTGTCGATCGCAACAAGCCAGAGCGTCCGGCTCTGGATACGGACGGCTGCCTGGCCTTGCCGAATGAGGAATTACTGCGCCTGGTAGACAGGCTTGAGCCACTGGTTACGCCGGTTATTGTCGCTCGGCAACTGGACTGGGCATTGCCGGCTGACCTGGACGCGTTGCGCCTGGAATTTCACCTGGCCCTCGATATGTGGCGAGAGAGTCAGCAGAGGGGAGACCTTGCTGCGTACCTGTCGCTTTATGCCGATGATTTTGAGTACCGTGAAATGGACCGGGATTCGTGGTCCTCATACCGGCTTCAGGTATTCGACGCGAGAGAACTCAAAGAGGTCTCGCTCGAAGACATCATGCTCGTCGCGGATCCGGAGGTCCCTGATCTCTACCTGAGTCGCTTCACCCAGATACTGACGACGGCTAACGGTCCGGTTACCACAACTAAAAGGCTCTATTGGCGTCGCTCGGACGGCAATACGTGGAAAATCGTGTCCGAAGACTCTGGCTGAAAGAGCCGGGCTGCACGCACAGCGCAGCCCGGGCGTTTATGGCAACTAGCGAATAGATTCTCTGACGACTAACTCATCTACTAATTCAAGCAATCGCGGGTAACCGCCCGCTTCGGCAGCGCCAGATCGGTACTTGCCATTTACAACGACGGCGGGTACGCCAGTGATGCTATACCTGCGCTGCAAGTCATCGGCTACACGGAGTTTTTGCGACACTTCAAAAGAAGTCCACGTGTTCTTGAAGTCATCGGCGCTTACGCCATGCTTTTCGAAGATCGCCTGAATGGCATCGACGGAAGCCATGCGATTTCCGCGGCGATGATATTCGGCGAAAACGGCAGCACGGAATTGTCCCGGATCCGCAATCTTGCCGTTGTTTACCAGAACTTCTTCTGTGTAATACAACTGTGCATGGAGCTTGACGAGCGGGTTCCATGTTGCAGGAATTCTTACAAAGCGAACATTCGCCGGCTTGTTTTCCGACCAGCGATTGATGAAGACTTCAAAGTCATAACAGTGATTGCAGCCGTACCAGAAGATCTCGGCAACTTCGACCTTGTCGGCGCCACCGACGGTCGGTTGTGTCGGGGTCATCCGGGCATAGTGAGTGCCTTCCGTAAACTTCCACTCCCGTTGTGCGACTACCGCACTCGCCTGATCTGCCTGGGCAAGAATAAGCGGCTGGTCTTGCGCCTGCGGCTCTTCTACGGCCGCTGATTCTTCGACCATCTGTGGTTGCACGACTTCCTCGCCCTGCTCGGGCGGCGCCGTTTCGAGCGGAGATGCGACGAGGGCATCGTCCTGCATGGGCGCGGCTACAGGCGTCTCTGCAGCGGGCTGCTCGCCGCCACCGCACGCCACCATGGCAACTAAATACAGAACGAACAGGAAGTTAATACGCTTCATCAGGAAATCTCCGGAAAGAACTTTATCTTCTGACAGGTTCAATAAGGAATGGTTTAGATGCTTTTACTGCAATCCCTGCATGTACGACGAGACCGCCACAATATCTGCCTCGCTCAATCCAGCGGCAATGTCCCGCATTACGCGGGTCGGGCCATCGGACTCGCGTTTGCCGCTGGCATAGGCTCTGAGCTGCGCGGCGGCGTAAACGGCATATTGCCCTTTGACCACAGGCACCGAGGCGGCCGGGTTGCCTCGCCCGGTGGGCCCATGGCAGGCGTTGCAGGCCGGCGTACCGGACTCCCGATCGCCGCCCCTGTAAATGCGCAGTCCGCGGTCAATCACGGACGGATCAGCCACCGATTTTGCTGCCGCGGGCATTTCAGCGTAATAAACAGCCAGGTTTTTCATGTCATCGTCGCTGAGCATCATTACCTGGCCCAGCATCAGGGGTTCATTGCGAAGACCGGTCTTGAAGGCCTGCAGTTGTTCCGCAACGTACGTCGGGTGCTGACCCGCAATGCTCGGCCACACCGGATTGACACTGTTGCCGTCTGCCCCATGACAGGCGCCACAGGTAATGGCCTTGGCCTTGCCCGCCTCTGCATCACCGTCGACCAACACATCGCCGAATGCCGTACCTGCCAGCCACAACGTCGATGACAGTGCCAAAAAAGTGTTTTTCATATCGATCAACCGTTACTTTCGTGCAGTTTCCTGCAACGCATTATTTCCACTGCAAAAAAACAGGATAGCGGCCAGCCGTCAATTCGTATTTCCAGCAATCGGGGCCCTTCAGGGCGTCAGATTGCGAAGGTCGGCCTGTGGCCTTGCTGCCTGGCGTCAGACCCGTCAGTATTGGGCCCCGGCCGGCGCAGCAGGCCCAAATTATACACACATCTTATCCACTTCCCATGTCGCAATTCCCGAATGCAAAGTTCGTCACGAGCGCGAACGCCGCCTCCCAGTTCCTGCCCGATACCGGCCTGGAAGTGGCGGTTGCCGGGCGTTCCAATGCCGGTAAATCCAGCGCCATCAACGTCATCGTTAACCAGCGCCAATTCGCCAGGACCAGCAAGACACCGGGCAGAACCCAGCTCGTCAATTTCTTTGATTTGCGGACCGGGCAGCGACTGGTTGACCTGCCGGGGTACGGTTTCGCGAAGGTAGCCGCGTCAGTTCGACGCCATTGGGGCCAGCTACTGCAAACCTATTTCGAGAGCAGAACCAGTCTGCGCGGTCTGATTCTCGTTGTGGATGTCAGACGTGAGCTGCAGGATTTCGATCGCCAGATGATCGAGTTCGCAAGATCTGTGTCGCTGCCGATACACGTGCTGCTAACCAAATCGGACAAGCTTAAGCGGGGTAATGCTGCAACGGCTTTGCTGCAGGTGAAAAAGGAACTGGGTGATTCGGCGACGGTGCAGCTGTTCTCGGCGCTCAGTCGCCAGGGTGTTGACGAGGCTCGCGACGTGCTGGAGCGATTCCTTGCCAATCATTAAAAAAGGGGTCAGAGCCCGTTTTTTCTGGCAAGGCGGCTTTTGTACAGCCCCTGTAAAAAAACCCCGGCTGTCTGTGACCGCCGGGGTTTAACAAACGCAACAGGCTTGGGGTGACCGTGTTGCAAGCCTGCCTAGGGAGGTAAGCAGACAAGTGACTAACGCACTCAAAGCTTTTGAACAGAATTTGGTGTTGGAGTTCCCGCGAGGCCTATCTTATTGATTGTTATACTATTTTCGCAATAAAGACATCATGATCCCCGACAATCAAAGGGGGTGGCAGGGCGGGCAATAATGTCGCTATCGCGGCACCAATGGCGAGCAAGCGCCTGTCTGCCATTACCCGTCCGCGGCTCTTGCCGCTTCCCGCAACGCGTCCGCATCCTCCGAAATAAACGAGTTTATGTGTGTCCATCGCTTGCTTTGTGCGATCAGAGATTCAGCATACGACTCGGCAGACAGGTCGCCGTTTCTGATCGCCGCGGCTGCCTGAACCGCGGTCAGGTCGAAATCACTATGGTTACCTGGTACTGCCGGCGACGTGGCCGCAGGGCTGGCGAGTACGCTATTTGCGGCGAGGGCGCCGGAGGTGAATCCTATCGCTCTTAGAATATCTTTTCGACTGAGCAAATTCTGTCTCCTGATTCAGCCTGACCCGCGGTTAGTGCGCCTCGTCCCAATTATCTCCGACGCCTGCGTCAACCTTTAACGGGACCGTAAGCGTGGCTGCCGAGCTCATCATGGCGACGATATCTTCCCGAACGGTATCGACTGATCCGCGGGCTACCTCAAATACGAGTTCATCGTGGACTTGCATAATCATGCGTGCCGGTACTTCGTTCGTTAACAGCCAGTCCTGCACGATGATCATCGCGCGTTTTATTATGTCGGCCGCCGTTCCCTGCATGGGTGCGTTGATCGCGCTACGTTCGGCATACTGCCGACGCTGCGCGTTGCGATCATTGATTTCAGGCAGGTAAAGTCGGCGACCGAACTCCGTTTCGACAAACCCGGTTTCACGTGCCTGCAGCCGAGTATCGTCCATAAACTTTTTGACGCCTGGATAGCGATCGAAATACATGTCGACGTATTCCTGCGCCTGTCCGCGCCCGATGCCCAGTTGCTTCCCGAGACCGAAAGCGGACATGCCGTACATCAGTCCGAAATTAATCGCCTTGGCTGAGCGTCGATGGTCTGCCGTCACTTCCTCCAGTTTCAGCGCGAACACTTCCGCAGCGGTGGCGGCGTGAACGTCCTTGTCCTCCGTAAACGCTTTAACGAGGCCCGCATCACCCGACAGGTGTGCCATGATTCGCAATTCAATCTGGGAATAGTCCGCGGCCAGCAAAACAGTGCCCTCCGGCGCGACAAAAGCCTGTCGGATTCGTCTGCCTTCCGGCGTACGAATCGGAATATTCTGCAAGTTCGGATCAGTTGATGACAAGCGCCCGGTAGCGGCTACAGCCTGGTGATACGACGTGTGTACGCGACCGGTTTTCTCCGAAATCTGTCCCGGCAGTTTGTCGGTATATGTGCTTTTCAGTTTGCTGACACTGCGATATTCAAGAATGACTCGCGGCAGGTCGTAATCGTCGGCGAGTTCCTGCAACACGTCCTCAGCAGTCGACGGTTGTCCTTTCGGCGTCTTGCGCAAGACCGGCAATCCCAGTTGCCCAAAAAGAATTTCTTGTAATTGATTCGGTGAGCCAAGGTTAAATGGGCCGCCGGCCAGTTCGTGTGCATCAGCCTCAAGGCGCATCATCTTCTCGGCCAACTCGCTGCTCTGTTTTCTCAGCATGTCGCGGTCGATGAGTACACCGGTTTCCTCCATTGCCAACAGGACCGGAACCAGGGGTTGCTCGATATTTTCATAAACCGATTGCAGAGACGGCGTTTTCTTGAGCTGCTCCCATAATTTCTGGTGCAGTCCAAGAGTAATATCGGCGTCCTCGGCGGCGTAAGGCGCAGCTTGTTCAAGCGCCACCTGGTCAAACGTAATTTGTTTCGCACCCTTTCCGGCTACATCTTCGTAGTGAATCGTGTCGACGTTAAGGTAGTAGCGCGCAACAGAATCCATATCGTGGCGCGTCGCTACACTGTTCAGTACGTACGACTCCAGCATTGAATCAAATTGCATCCCGCGCAGTTCAATGCCGTATCTTGCAAAAATATGGGCATCGTATTTCAGATGATGCCCTACTTTTTTCTTGTTGGCGTCCTGCAGGAAGCCCTTCATCGCCGCCAGAACGTCATTCCGTTTGAGTTGGTCCGGCGCGCCCGGATAATTATGGGCGACCGGAATGTAGGCGGCTTCCCCGGTCTTGACGGCAAGCGAGATTCCAACGAGCTCTGCTTCCATGTAATTGATGCTGGTGGTTTCGGTATCCAGCGCGACAAGTTCCGCCTGGTCGATCTTCCTCAGCCAGCGATCGAAGTCAGCTGGGGTCAGAATAGTCTGGTAATCGCCTTCGCTGACGGACACTGGTACTTCAGCAATCGCCGCGCCCTCGCCACCTTCGAGCAGGCCGAGCAGCCGCTTTAGCTCGAGCCGGCTGTACAGCGCTTTCAATTTTTCCGCATCCGGCGGGCGTCGCCTGAGGTCTTTGGGACCGTCCTGCAATTCGATGTCCTGGCGAATAGTGGCAAGCGTTTGCGACATATGCAGTTGATCGACGTTGTCGCGCAGACTCTCACCGACTTTGCCGGCGATATCGTTTGCGTTAGCCAGAATCTCCTCAGCAGTTGGCCACTGGTTCAACCACTTCGCGGCCGTCTTTGCCCCGACTTTGGGGACGCCCGGAATGTTGTCTGAACTGTCACCGACAAGCGCGAGGTAGTCGATGATTTGCTCGGGGAACACATCAAACTTCTTTTTGACGCCTTCCCGGTCAAGCACGGATCCGGTCATCGTATTGACGAGTGTGACCTTGTCGTTGACCAGCTGTGCCATGTCCTTGTCACCCGTGGAAATCAGCACGTCCATACCGGATTCCTGGGCGCGGCGAGCGAGTGTGCCGATAACATCGTCAGCCTCGACGCCAGTGACGCGCAGAAGCGGTATGCCCATCGCTGGTATCGCCTCCAGCAACGGATCTACCTGCAGGCGGAGTTCGTCCGGCATTGGGGGTCGGTTCGCTTTGTACTTTTCGAACAGATCATCACGAAACGTCTTGCCGGGGGCGTCGAAAACTACGACGAAATGTTCGGTGGCTTCTTCGTTAGCGAGCTTGTTAATCATATTGAGCACGCCGTGAATGGCGCCGGTCGGCTCACCCCGGGAACTCGTCAGTTTTGGAAGGGCGTGGTACGCGCGATATAAATAGGAGGAACCGTCCACAAGGACGAGTTTGTTTTCGCTCATCAGTTCTCTCGCGGGCCTTTCCCGCGCCGTTTTATTGTTGGTTTATCTGGGGATCTTGTTTTTCCTTGCCATCTTCCTCTTCTGCCGCTTCGGCAGCCCTTCTTAGTTGCTCAGCTGAGGGAATAGACTGCAGCGTACTGGGATCGCCCGGAAGAAACAGTGGACCTGTCTGTCCGCAGGCAGACAGAAAAGCGAGGAAAAGCACGAAAACAATGACTGAATTGACCGAATTTCGCATGGCTACGTTCCAATTATTAGTGTTCGCCAGAATGAGTCAGATGGTACCTTAGATTTCCTGCCGATTTCCGTGAACCCGGCGCTACTTCTGCAGATTTTCGGCTACCCGCCGGTACGCCTCGCGAAAGGGAATCCCTTCAGACTGCACCAGTTTGTACGCATCCTCGGTGGCAAATAACTCGTCGCCCAGCGTAATGTTCTCTGGCAGAAACCGGACAGTGGAAATCAGGTAGGCCATGATGTCGACGCTTTCAATCGTCAGGTCGATGGCTCGAAAAACCGGTGGTTTCATTCTTTGCAAATCACGCTGGAATCCGGACGGCAGCTTGGCCATGATGAGCATGCATTCATTCAGGCAGGCCTGAACCGTGCCGGCAGCTCCGCGCACCAGTTCCAGAACGTCCGGATTGCGCTTTTGCGGCATGATCGATGATCCGGTAGTCACTTCCGGAGAGAGCACAATGTAGCGAAACTCCTGAGTGTAAAAGAGCAGCAAATCGCTCGCGAGCCGACCAAGGTCCTGCATCAAAAGTGACAGCTCGAACAGCAAACCCGCTTCCGCTTTTCCACGAGATAATTGCACCGCCGTAACCGGATTCTGGGTTTCGGCAAAACCGAGTTTCGTTGTGGTTAAGTCCCTGTCAATTGCCAGTCCAGGGGTTCCATAACCTGCGGCACTGCCAAGCGGATTCTTGTTGATGCGGCGAAGCGCGCTTCCAAGTCCATCAATCGCATCCTGAAACGCTTCGCCGAATCCCGCGCTCCACAGTGCCACACTGGATGGCATCGCGTGCTGCATATGCGTCGTACCGGGCAGGTCGACCGTGCCCTGCAGACTACTAATATTTTGTAGTGATTGACAAAGTCCCTCGACACTCGTCCTTACGTCCGTGGCTGCATCGCGTAAATAAAGTCTCAGGGCGGTAAGTACCTGGTCATTGCGTGAGCGACCCAGGTGAACGCGACCTCCCGCATCGCCGATCTTGTCGGTCAGACGTGTCTCAAGAGCGGTGTGCACGTCTTCGTCTTCGAGTCGAATACGCCAGCTCCCCGCCTGAAACTCAATCAGCAATTCCTTCAGGCCCTGAACAATGGCCTGGCAGTCTTTTTCTGCCAGCAACTTTTGAGCTGCCAGCATTTCGGCATGAGCGATTGACGCACGGACATCGTAAGCCACCAGTCGCGCATCAAGCTGGTGATCTTCGCCGGCCGTATATCTCAAGACACGTTCATCAAGGGGCAGGCCCTTTTCCCAGAGGCGGCTCATAAGCGGTTTCCGAATTTATCGTGTGTCAACGTCGTTGTGACTTTCTAAAAGTTATTACGATGCAGCACTCAATAACAGTATGTTCATCAGTACTCAAGCATCCGGTGATAGAATCCGCAGCTTGTTGTGCGAGGAGTCTGACGAATGGCACTGCCGGAAACGGTTGAAATCGATGCAAGCGGTGAACCGGACGGTTGCGTGATCTGGCTTCACGGTCTTGGCGCGGACGGACATGATTTCGAACCCATAGTGCCGGAACTCGACCTGGAGCCGCGGCTTAAACTTCGATTCATCTTTCCGCATGCGCCGGTCAGGCCGGTGACAATCAATGGTGGAATGTCCATGCGTGCGTGGTATGACATCCTGACGCTGGATCGCGGCGGCCCGTCCGATGAAGATGGCATTCGCGACAGTAGTGAGCAGCTGGCTGGTCTTATCGAGCGCGAACATGAACGCGGCATCCCGTACGACAGGATCCTGCTGGCGGGATTCTCTCAGGGTGGTGCGATCGCTTCGCACACTGCTCTGCGCTTTCCGCATCGACTCGCCGGGCTGATGGCATTGTCGACCTACTTGCCGTTGAGTCCCAGATTTGAGGCCGAAGTGGCCTCACGGGCGGATGACAACCTGCGCCAGCTGCCGATATTCATGGCACACGGCTCATTCGATCCAGTCCTGCCGATGCAGCTCGGCGAAGACTCGCGTGATTTACTCGAGTCGGCGGGATTCAATGTCGAGTGGCACGACTATCCGATGGCGCACAGTGTATGTGCGGAGGAAATTGCTGATATCCGAAACTGGATTGTAGCGGTCTATCATCAGGACTAATCAGGCGTGGTCAATGCTGTAACTGAAACGCGATTCGCCGTGCAACTTGCCTTCCCTGTCAAAGCGACGTTCACTTAAAGAGACTTTTCCTGTGTGTGACCAAAGGACCGTCGTTGAACAGCGTGTGCCGTAGTCAGGCGACACAATAAACGGCGCTGTAAGTGCTCTTCTGAGCTCAAATGGAAGATGTCCTGCATCTACGTCGGCAACCGACGACATGGTGCGGTCCGCCATGACTTGCATAAGTGTCGTTTCATTGACGGTATTTGATTCGATCAGTGCCCTTAGTTTTGTCCGGCTGCTTACGGTTTTTGGCCAGGGCGTATCAATCGATGCGTTCGCCAGGCCATAAACGCCGGCGGAAAGCCGGGTCGGTTTATCGCCACGATTCGACACATACCACAACTCGTCATCGTCAGTTGCAAGGAAGTTGAAGCCGGCATACTTATTACCAGTAATTGCGTCGGCATAGTCAGCGGCACTCCTGTTACTCGATACGAAGTCTGTAACGAGTTCACCACGGGACGACAGTTTCCGCCCGGGTGTTTGCTGCTCGCGATAATTCGTTACCGTGACAAACCTTCCCCGGCGATGTGCCGCAAGCCAACTTCCACCCGCCTGCAGATCGCGACCGGCCAGGACATCCGGCTCGTCCGGCCACCAGTGAAGCGGCTGCGACGGTCGGTTGTGAAACTCATCGCGATTGGCGGCGAGCACAAGTTTATATTCAGGGTGCGACTGCCATGCGAAAACGATTAGACACATCAGAAAGCCCGTTGCCTACTCGCTATCGAGCCAGTCGTCGACAAGGCGTCGTGCGATCGACAGCCGGTAAGGAAGTTTGGGAAAACCGGACTGAAGTTCCTTGCGGGTAAACCATTGAGCATCTTCGAGTTCGCCGTCATTCAATTTAATGTCCTGTGACTCGGCAGAGGCTGTGAATCCAAGCATCAGAGACGACGGAAAAGGCCACGGCTGCGAACTGTGATACTGCACATGACCAGCCCTGATGTTGGTCTCCTCGCTGACTTCCCGCCGGACGGCGTCCTCCAGGCTTTCACCCGGCTCAACGAACCCTGCAATGGTGGAATAGCGACCTTCCGGCCAGGTCGTCTGTCGTCCCAGTAGGCATTTATCGCCGTGCGATACGAGGACAATGATCGCAGGGTCGACGCGAGGGAAAATCTGTGTCGCGCATGCCTCATTCGTGCAGATTCGCGTATTGCCACCGGACTCGGCCCGGGTACGTGAGCCACAGAGCCCGCAGAATTTCTGCAGCCGATGCCACGTCGTCAGTGCGATGGCATGTGCCGCGAGGTTAGCCTCGTCACCTGATAACACACTGCCAAGGTACCGCAGATCATGAAAATCGCCGGCGTCGGTAAACGGCGCTTCAGCATCTTCACCGGCACCAGCGTCAATTGCCAATGCAAAAGAGGGTTTGCCCTGAAAGAGACCCAGAAAAATCGATTCCTGGGACCCAAGATAACGATCGATATGCGGGTGTTGCAGCAACGACAGACGCGGTGGTTCGCCCCGGATCAGGCAGCGGTCTCGCCAAACGGGTACGAAGCGGGATTCGGAACCGACGATTGCCGCTGCCAGCCAGTCCGCATCTTCCCGACGATGCCCGGAGCGATCGACGAAGGCCCCGGCGAATACATTGTGGTTATTCATTGGGCACAGATTGTAACGAAAGTCTGCGACCTTGGGTTTAGTGTGTTGCGTTCGAAATCTCGCAGCTGGGACAAGTCCTCCGATCAAGCGCATACGAATCCTGAACGTATCGGCCGCGGCACACGCTGCAGACGGCGAGATAGAGCTCATCATTTCTGCTGATGTTCTGCAGGAGATTCCACGCCCACTCGAAACTCAGAGCCGGCTTCGCATGTAGCAGTACGTAAGTTTCGAAAGCGCGGCAGACCCGATGGCCGTATTCAACGTCTGGTCGGGGCCAGCAAGTGTGCACTTTGTTGGCTCTGTCCACACGAAGCAGGAGGCTCGCGCAATAGAGTGCAATCAGCGTCGTAGCTTCGAGTTGGTGCTTCGGAGATTTGACGAACAGATTGATCTGTTGGGGAGACTTGCCGCGCCGGCGTCTCACCTCGTCCAGGCCGGAGTCCCGAAAATAGGTCGCGTAGACCTTGCGGATTCTGTCATCGCTCAAACCCGTACAGGCTTTAATAGTGCGGGTCCGGGCCTCATGATGAATCATTCGAAGTGCCAGTTCGAACTGCTGTTTTTCGCTTGCATAGCGGTTGTCGGTGAGCCGCATATCTTCCCCTTTATGCTAGTTTTAGACCAGATATGGTGTTATGAGAGCCTATAAGATCCACACATGGGAAATCAAGCAAAAATACAGTAACTACACATTGCTCCCAAAAAATAACAAGAACCGGTACGGGAGGGGGTTCCATGGCATTTAGCGGCCCGGAGTTGTCGGATTACGAAAACGTCGTCTCACTAAATGAGGCCTGGCTCGGGCTCGTCCAGGGAGATACCAGGCTCAGGAGCGGGCTGGCTGGACTGCCGGAGGTCCTGATTCGGCGCCTTACTAACCTGACCAGGCAACAGATCGTTCGTCTTGCAGAGACACCTTTTCTGTTGTTTTCGTTTCGCGAGCGTGACGATCGCTACTGGACCCGGGTCTTGTCCCCACGTCACGAAAGAGACCTGTTTTCTGCGCATGACACCGACGCTGTAGATACGCTTGTCTCTGCGAGCCTGGGATTTATCTGGCAGCTGGCGCGTCGAAATCCGTACACGCTTCGACTCATTTGCGGCGCGACGCTGTACTGGACCGAATGTATAGCGGAGCAAACGTTCCTTGGATTGCTGGAGGCTGTGCGCGGATCGGGAGAGGTACCGGTTATTAGATTCGTGAACCAACGCGAGATGTGGCGAAAGCTTTTGGATAGCGGAGTGAGTCCTGCGGAAATTACCAGGCAAGCTGCACAATTGAGTGCGTTGCAGGCGATTTTGACCGACCCGCCGGAAAGCACGGCAGAAAGCTGGTCGCTGGCGGCGCGACTGGTGAAGGCGCCACAAATGTGCGTGGCTGATGGAAATGAACCGACGCAGAGCTCGTGATCGGTTGATGAAGTCACGAAAGCGTACAAACCATGTACCCGGTAGCCGAAAAAAAACGATACGCGCTTCCATCGTCGAGGCATGCCTGCGTTGACCTCTACACCGCATTAAGAATTACTGTGGATTTTTCAACATGCTGCCAATCGTGACGTATACAATACGCGTCGAAATGCAGGCACTGTCGATTAAAAATCTTACCAAGACCTACGCCAATGGTGTCGAGGCGTTAAAGGGTATCGACTTTACAGTCGAGCCTGGTGATTTCTATGCGTTGCTGGGCCCGAACGGTGCTGGCAAGACAACTGCAATAGGTATCGTCACGTCGTTGGTCAGCAAGTCCGGTGGCAAGGTAGAGATATTCGGACACGATATCGACACGGACCTTGAGGCCGCGAAGTCCTGCATCGGGCTGGTTCCGCAGGAACTCAACATGAATCTCTTCGATACTGTGTTGAACATTGTCGTTAATCAGGCTGGTTACTACGGAATCGAACGGCGCGTTGCCATGCAGCGTGCGAAAATCTACCTGGGTGAGCTACGGTTATGGGATCGCCGCAACGACGTCGCGCGCAATTTGTCCGGTGGCATGAAGCGACGCCTGATGATCGCGCGCGCGTTGATCCACGAACCGAAACTTCTGATTCTTGATGAGCCGACTGCCGGTGTTGATATTGAGATCCGCCGTTCAATGTGGAACTTCCTGAAACAAACCAATGAGGCGGGCACGACAATTATTCTGACGACCCACTACCTCGAAGAAGCTGAGAGCCTCTGTCGTCACGTGGCGATTATCGATGAGGGGCGCATCATCGAAGATGCCAGCATGAGTGCGATCCTGCGAAAGCTGCAACGCGAGATTTTTGTGCTGAGTTTACGAGACCCCATTCATGCGGCACCCGACCTGAAGGGGCTCGAGACAACTCTGCGGGATGAATTTGAACTTGAGGTTGCGATGAGCGCCGGGGACGACCTGAATTCCCTTTTCGACAAACTAAGCGACGTTGGCATAACCGTATTGAGCCTCCGAAACAAGACGAATCGCCTCGAAGAGCTGTTCATGGGTCTGGTTGCCGGCAAACCGGCCGCCAGCGCTTGACGGGGTCATGACGGGATGAATCTGAGAACGAACTGGGTCGGCTTCAAGACGATCGTCAGGAAAGAAGTGATTCGTGTCGTTCGGATATGGGTTCAGACGATCGTGCCGCCGGCGATCACAATGACTCTGTACTTCATCATATTTGGCAACCTGATTGGACGTCGGATTGGCCTGATGGATGGCTTCCAGTACATGCAATATATCGCTCCAGGTCTGATCATGATGTCGGTGATCACCAACTCTTATGGCAACGTGGTATCGTCTTTTTTCGGTGCGAAGTTTGGCAAACACGTCGAAGAGATGGTTATTTCACCAATGTCGAACGCGACGATAATCATGGGTCACGTGGCGGGGGGCGTAATTCGTGGCTTGATGGTTGGCAGTGTCGTGACTGTCATCGCGCTCACCTTTACAGACCTCAGCGTCCATCATCCGCTAATTACTTTTTCGATGGTCGTACTGGCATCAATGGTTTTTGCGCTTCTTGGTTTCGTCAATGCTGTATTCGCAAAAAAATTCGACGATATATCGATTATTCCAACCTTCATCTTAACGCCCCTGACTTATCTCGGTGGTGTGTTCTATTCGATCTCATTACTTCCCGAATTCTGGCAAAAGGTGTCGCTCGGTAATCCTATTCTCTACATGGTCAACGCGTTTCGCTACGGTATTCTCGGAACCTCCGACATCAGTATCGGTTATGCGTATTTGATTGTCGGTTTTTTCGTGGCCGGCCTGTTTACATTGAACCTCGTGCTCCTGAATCGCGGCATCGGAATCAGGGAATAACATGTGTGGTCGATTTGCCTTCTATTCTCCCAGCGAAGCGACTGCAGCATTATTCAATGTCGAATCGAACGTCGTAGTCGAACCCCGTTATAACATCGCGCCGACTCAGTTCATCGCTGCGATTCGCCGCGATAGCGAAAATAACAACGAATTGACAATGTTTCGCTGGGGCCTCGTTCCATCCTGGGCAAAAGACCCATCCATTGGCAATCGCATGATCAATGCGCGTGCAGAAACTATTGCAGAGAAGCCTTCGTTCCGAGCTGCGTATCGTAAACGACGATGCCTGATTTTCGCTGACGGTTTTTACGAGTGGCACACTGAAAATGACGTAAAGGTTCCTTACTTTATTTCGCTTGCCAGCGGCAGTCCATTCGTTTTCGCCGGATTGTGGGAGCATTGGCAAAGTAAAGAAACAGAGGAGAAGCTGCAGACGACGACAATCATCACGACCGAGGCGAATGATTTCCTGTCGCAGCTTCACCATCGAATGCCGATCGTGCTTGAGCCAGCGAACGCGGGCCGCTGGCTTGATGGTGATATGAACCTGCTCGACGAGGTGAGTGCGAATCCGCCGGATTTTCAAGCCTGGCCGGTCGACCGGGCGGTTAGCAACGCGAGAAACGAAGCGCCGGACCTAATCATTCCTGCCGGCGAACCAATCCAGGTTCTGCCGCTACTCTCGGGGTAGCAGGAATGTACTTCCCTGGTACTGCAACACGACGCCATCCGGCGTAATTTCCGAAACTATCGGGCCTTCAGCGAGTGTGGCGTTCTCTTTGTACTTCGACATGTTCACAAACACGAAGCGTTCGGCTGGATCGGCGCTGTAAACATGGATGTCCACGTGCATATCGGGCAACCGAAAAACCCCTTTTGCCCGTAGATCGTTAAAGTTCTCCAGCCCATCAGTGACCCCGCCGAGCGCCGGCGTCGGAACGACACCGCCCGAGGTCCCCGGATCAAAACGCTGCTGTAATGGTACTGTTGCAGGTTGGTCCTGCATCGCGTCGGGCCGGGTTCGTTCGATGATCGGCACTGTTTGCGAAACTTGCAGCGCCGGAGCGACCTCAGTCTCCGGAAGAATGTCTGTGACGCGTGTTTCGACAGTCGACGTCTCACGCCCCACCTTGAACAGAAGACCGGCAAGCACCAAAAGATTGACCATAATCAGCGCCAGCACCAACCACATCCATTTGGATGATGGCTTCTGTCGGCCGCGTTGTGGAATGCTGGAGATGCCGGGCGCGTCTTTTCGCAGGCGCTCCGTTTCCGATTTTTTCAATGCGTCCAGAATAAATGACATTTGTCAGAGTCCTTCAGGCGCAATGTCGCTTTCGGTCAGTCGGGGAGTGTCATGCGGTGCGAGAAGAGAATTGAGAATCACCTGGGTTTTTTGACCGGCAACTCCGTCCGCCTCCAGTCGGTGTTGTCGCTGGAAAACGATCAACTGATTCTTCAGTTCGTCATCGAAATAAGTGGAGTTGATGTCAGCTGGCCGGTAGTCGTCATTGAGTGCGACTAGGCTCTGCCGCAGCCAGCTCACGTCTCGGTGCTGCATGCCTGGCTCAATAGGTTGATCACTGCCGTTCGCAGGCCGCCATATCAGAATGAAGTGACCAAACCAGTAGTCAGATAATGTGTCACTCGGAACTGACACCAGCGCATCCTCGAGTGCCAGTTCCGCGACGCCGTCATTTAGACGTGCCAACGCTACCAGAAGACTACGACCGTCTTTTCCGGTGAGCGTCATGATGACAGGCCGGTCGAGTTGTTTGAGCGTCGTCCAGGTACCCTTTTGGTAAGAGCAGCTCAACTTTTGCAGACGCGCCTGTTCGCATGCCGACCCCGCGCCCAGGTCGAATTTTGCGCCCCACAGGCCGAGCAGCGCGCGAAAGGCGGCCGCATCGTCAACGCCAGCAAGAATCTGGTCGATATCCGGCGCCGGCGGCACACTGTCGGCTTCGACTATGTCATCCGTCATAACCACCGCGTCGTCGCCATTCATCATTGTGGCGATGTCACCGGCCATTGCGACCGATTCAATAGCGGGTATTGCGTCTTCGACTTCATCCGCCGGGCTTTCCACGCCATTATAACCGGGCGAAAACAACAGAATTGCAACGACCAGACCTGCCAGGCCGACTACGGGTACCAGCCAAGGGGGCAATCCCGATGATGCCGCGCAGCCGGAGACCTCTGCAGCCGCTTTTCTCACCAGTCGCTTGCTAACCACTCGTGATTCCCGGCTGTAGGCGCCCAGCAATGCCCGGTCGCAAATTACATTCATGATTCGAGGTATTCCGGCAGATAAACGGAATACTTCTCGTTTCGCGGCCGGTTCAAAAATTTCTACCAGCGCGCCGGCAACTCTAAGACGATGGTCGATATATTGGACCGCCTCATAGCGGGACAAAGGCTCGAGGTGATAGCGTCCGGTCACTCGCTGAGCAAGTTGGCGCAGGTTTTTCTGTGCCAGTCTTTCTCTGAGTTCCGGCTGACCGATAAGAATAATTTGCAGCAGCTTTTGTCGCGCGGTTTCCAGATTCGTCAGCAGGCGCAACTGTTCGAGTACCTCCTCGGACAGGTTCTGCGCTTCATCAATCAACAGGATGATTCGTCGCCCGCGAGAGTGAGCATCAAGTAGATGCCGGTTCAGCGCATCGGTCAGCACTTTGGTGCTATGTCGATCACCTGGTGATGCGATTATTCCGAGTTCTTCGCAAATGGTCGCAAGGAATTCCCTGGCGGATAATTGAGGGTTGAGAATGAGCGCAATGTCGACCCCGGCAGGAATCTGCCGCAGCAAGGTGCGAACGAGCGTAGTTTTTCCTGTCCCGACCTCGCCGGTCAGTTGAATGAAGCCGCCGCCCTCAGTAACACCATAGACAAGGTGGGCAAGACCTTCGCCATGACGCTCACTCATGAACAGATAACGCGGGTCGGGCGTTATCGTGAACGGTTTTTCATGCAGGCCAAAAAAACTCGTATACATAGTTTGCAGTGCAAGATGGCAGAAAATGATTACCGGTCAGCAGATATTACCTGATTTGGCCGGGATCCATGGACCGCGCTCGGCCCAAAGACAAATCACCAAACCTGTTGCGAATCCGGTCAACTGCCTGATCCAGTTGCGATCCTCCGGCAGGTAACTCGGGCGCAAACAAATCCGGCTGTGCGTCCCTGGCAAGTTCGCACCCGCCGACGCCAAGCAAGCGAACCGGAATGCCGGGGAACTCGGCGAGCCATTCATCCAGCAACTTTATCGCGGCCTGATAAATAGTCTCCGTGCCATTACCCGGCGGGCGAAGTGCACGTTGCCTCGTGCAGGTTGTAAAATCCGCCTGCCGGATCTTTATCTGAACGGTACCAGCGACCAGGTCCTTTGCGCGTAGTCGACCTGCCGTTCGTTCGGCCAGCTGAAGCAGGTGTCTATGCATGTCCCTGCGATCACCGAGGTCTTTATCGAAAGTTTCCTCAGCACTGATTGATTTGTCCGGACGGGACGACAGCACCGGTCTGTCATCTATGCCGGAAGCTCGATCACGTGTGCGCCTGGTAAATTTACCGAAGATCGGCTCCAGGTCCCTGTCGCTGGCGAGACGGAGGTCTTCAACAGTGTTCACAGGAATTCGTTTCAGGCGTGCCAGCGTTTCTTTGCCGATTCCGGGGATTACCTGTACTGGCAGCGGATCAAGCGTCGCACGCATGTTGTCCTGAGTTACAACTACCAGCCCATCCGGCTTTTCCAGATCAGAAGCGATTTTTGCAACGAGCTTGTTGGAAGCGACGCCGACTGATGCTGTCAATTGAGTGCGCTCACGAATTCGATTTTTAATTTCTCTGGCTATTGTGACATCGTCGCCGAACAGTTGGAGGCTTTCGGTAACATCGAGGAATGCCTCATCGAGCGATAGTCCCTCGACCAGCGGCGTGAATTCGCGAAACACCGCAAAAACTTCATTTGAGACGGCCTGGTAATGAGACATACGCGGTGGAACGCGATTCAGGTTCGGGCAGCGGCGCAACGCGTCACGCATGGGCATTGCTGAGCGAATACCGAATACGCGTGCCTCGTAACTGGCGGCGGCGACTACTCCTCGCGTGTCTCCACCAACGACGACGGGCTTGCCGCGCAGGGATGGGTTGTCCCGTTGCTCAACTGAAGCATAAAAAGCATCCATATCAACATGGAGGATCCGCCGCTCGCGGGTCATCGCACACGCTCGACGACGTAATTTGCCAACCATCTCAGGCTATCACCACTGTCGCCGAACAGGTCCAGCTCACGCAATGCAGACGCAAGCAGCGCTTCGCAGCGATGCGTGCTCTCTTCCATGCCGAACAGCGCGGGCCAGGTCGCTTTTTTCAACTTCTGATCCGAGCCGGCCGGCTTACCAATGACGTCGGTCTCGCCGGTGACATCGAGTATGTCGTCTCGAATCTGAAACGCGAGCCCGATGTTACGAGCGAAATTATCCATGGCTGTCCATTGGTCTCGCGGTATTTCGCCGGCGAGCTGACATGCGGAAAGTATGGCGGCGCGGATGAGTGCGCCGGTTTTAAGGCCATGCAGTCTCGCCAGCTCATCGACCGAGAGTTCCTTACCCTCGGACGCAAGGTCTATCGCCTGACCGCCGGTCATGCCAAGCGAGCCGCAGGCCTCGGCCACCAGCGCGACCAGTTTCGTCACTTCTTCAGCACTTAGTGCAGACGATGTGGCGATAACCTGAAAGGCCAGTGGCTGGAGCGCGTCTGCTGCGAGAATCGCTGTCGCCTCATCAAATTTACGATGCACAGTCGGTTGGCCGCGCCGCAGATCATCATTATCCATGGCGGGCAGATCGTCGTGGACCAGGGAAAACGAGTGAATCAGTTCAATCGCGACTGCAGGCACATCAAGTTTGCAGAAATCGACTCCGAGGCATTCGCCGCTGGCATACACAAGCAGTGGTCTGAGCCGCTTACCACCGTTCAGGGTCGCGTATCTCATCGCCGTATGCAGCCGCTCAGGTACCTCGCTCGAAGGTGGCAGAGCCTCGCCAAGACACCTTTCCACGCGTTCGGTATAGGCCGACAATATTCCTGTGAACGGGTCTATATCCGCCTCGAATTTGCCCATGCTGCTCATCGCGACAAGCGTACACGAAACCTCAACTGGACGCCCTTGGGCGCTATAATTCCGGTCCCGGCGCGTAGCGCAAAGCAAACACCAGATCCGGACTGGCAATAATGACTACCGTCGCACAGGCACAGCCGAATATCGCGCTGATTAAATACTGGGGTAAGCGCGATCATTCGCAGAATCTGCCAGCCGTCAGTTCTCTGTCCGTCACGCTGCAAAGCCTGTGGACAAGAATGTCGGTCGAGTTTCGCGACAACGATGGGCCGGATACGCTCCTGGTGAATGACGCCCAGGCACCGGCAATGTTGGCACGGGTGAGTCATTGCCTGGATCTCGTGGCCGGCCCGGTCCGTCCGCGCGCTGACGTCATCAGTCATAGCAACTTTCCGATTGGGGCAGGCCTCGCGTCATCAGCTTCAGCATTCGCCGCGCTTGTGATTGCGGCGGAAGGCGAGTGTGGTGGCTCGCGGAACTTGCTCGATTTGGCAAGGATTGCTGGGGCATCCTCTGGCTCTGCCGCAAGGTCACTCTATGGTGGCTTCGTCGTGCTGACCGCCCGTCAGGATGAGATTGACGTGCAAACCGTTTGCGAAAGTTCGGAATGGCCGCTTGAAGTTGTCGTCGCAATTACCGAAGAAGGTCCGAAACCGGTTGGCTCCGGAGAAGCCATGATTCGTGGCGAGAAAACATCGCCTTTCTACTCGAGCTGGATCGAGCGACAGGATGACGATCTGACCGCCGCCCGGGATGCCGTGCTCGCCCGGGATTTTGCGAAACTGGGCGCTATTGCAGAGCACAATTGTTTGAAGATGCACTCGGTCATGTGGAGTTCGAGACCGCCGATTGTTTACTGGAACTCCGCTACTTTGTCCTCTATGGAAACCATACGAGCGTTGCAGGCTGACGGTCTCCCTGTTTTTTTTACGATCGATGCAGGGCCGCAAGTCAAGGCAGTGTGCCTGCCGGAGGCAGCCGATGCCGTAACAGTCGCACTGCGACAGACTCGCGGCGTGTTGAACACGATGCGAAGCAGCCTTGGACCGGGCGCCAGAAAAATGGAAGTCGTGTGACGTTTATCTCGGCCAGTGCTCCAGGCAAGGCCGTTTTGTCGGGAGAATACGCAGTGCTCCGCGAAGCGCCTGCGATATCAGTCGCCGTAAACTGCCGCGCGGATGTTCGAGTGACTACGACGGGAAAGGACTTTCACAGCATTGCGACACCAGGGCACGCCGAGGGGCAGTGGCGATTCACGGCAAATGACAGGGGAGAAGTCGCCTGGCTCGACGAGCCGCCGATAGGGGGGCTGGCTCTTGTTGAAATGGCATGGCTCGCTACCGCGCCGCGTGAGCAACGCGGCCTGTCGATAACAGTTGATACACGCAGTTTCTTCGCGGCGGGCTCCGGCATAAAACTCGGCCTGGGTTCCAGCGCTGCAGCGATGACCGCGCTGATTGGTGCGTTGTGCGAGCTGGCTCCAGGTCAGCACAATCGCGGGGCCCTGGCTATGAAAGCACACAAGGCATTTCAACGTGGCCAGGGCAGCGGAGTCGACATCGCAACGAGCCTGCACGGCGGAGTGATCGAATTCAGGATGAACAATCGGGATGCGCCGTTGCAGCTTCGGTGGCCAGAGGGCCTTTTCTTTCGTTTTTTGTGGAGCGGGCAGGCGGCGGATACCGGGAGCAAAATCAGCAAACTGGGCCTGACAACCGGAGATGAAGGGAATTGGGATGCACTTTTGACTGCTGCGCAGGCAGTATCGTCGACTTGGGCCGGTGGCAATGTAACGGATATTCTTGACGAAATCCGTCGCTACACCAAAGTGCTCCGGCGATTCAGTATTGACCACAATCTTGGCATATTCGATGCTGGCCACGACGGGTTGGTGGACTTGGCGGCGCCGTCTGGCGTTGTATACAAACCGTGTGGCGCAGGAGGCGGGGATATTGGAATTGTGATGGCAATTGATGAATCGGCGGTGGTTCGGTTTGGCGAGAGGGCGAAGGAAAGCGGCTTCGTTAGTCTCGATTTTGCCCTGGATCAAAATGGTGTTGAGGTTTCGGACGGAAATTGCACTTGAGCGATTCGCGACTGGCCGGGTTCTATCGACTGGCGATTGAAGACCGGATTCGGTCATTGTCCGCCGAGGGTTTTATTGATCGGGACGCCGCGCGCTTGCTGACTGAAGGCAGGCCGTTGCTGCCGGTCACAACCGCGAATCGCATGATCGAAAACGTCATCGGCGTTTTCGGATTGCCCTTCGGTGTTGCACCAAATTTCCTTGTCAATGACAAAGACTACGTCGTGCCGATGGTAGTTGAAGAGCCATCAATCGTCGCAGGCGTGAGCGGAGCGGCGAAACTCTTTCGGGCAAGTGGTGGATTCGTCGCAACTTCGACCGACCCAATCCTGATTGGCCAGATTCAACTTGGAGATGTCAGGAATCCCGACGTTGTGATCGAAAGTCTGAAAGTCGCGAAACAGGAGCTCACGGATTTTGCGAACCAGTTGCAGCCGAATCTCCTGGCACGCGGCGGTGGTGTACGGGATATTGAATTCTTCAAGCACCAACTCCCGGGTCGCGAGTGGATCGTCGTCTTGCATCTGCTAGTGGATACCCGCGATGCGATGGGAGCCAACGTCGTCAATTCGATCTGCGAGAGCGTGGCCGCTCGGGTATCCGCAATCTCTGCTGCCGGCACCAGTCTCTGCATACTGTCCAACCTGGCGGACAGGTCTCTTGTTACCGTGCACGGGAAGGTTTCGCTTGAGCTTCTTGCGAGCAGCGGTCATTCGGCAGAGGAGGTACGCGACGCCATCGTGCGCGCAAATGAATTCGCCAATGTTGATCCGTATCGAGCGGCGACGCACAACAAGGGAATCATGAACGGTATCGACGCCGTCGCGATTGCGACGGGTAATGACTGGCGGGCAATTGAAGCGGGTGCTCATGCGTATGCGGCTCGTCACGGCGCATACCGTGCGCTGACAAGCTGGACGGTCTTGCCAGACGGAGACTTGTCGGGTGAGCTGACTCTGCCTTTAAAGGTTGGCATCGTTGGCGGGTCACTGGAGTCCAATCCTGGCGCAAGGCTGGGGCTTGCCATTTGCGGTACGTCATCTGCCACCGAGTTAGCAGAGGTGATGGCCGCGACCGGTCTTGCACAAAATTTTGCCGCGCTCAAGGCGCTGGTTTCCGACGGTATTCAAAAGGGCCATATGAGCCTGCATGCCAGAAGTGTGGCGGCAACAGCAGGTGTGCCGGACGGCGTGTTCGATAAAGTCGTATCCGGGATGATCGAGAGTGGAGAGATCAAGACCTGGAAGGCGAAGGAGCTGACGGCCGAAATGAGCGGCCGCACCGACAAATCTGACCTCGCGCTTTCCGGTAATGCAGCTCGAGGCGCCGCAGCCGGCAAAGTGATATTGCTCGGCGAGCACGCGGTCGTCTATAACCGCTCTGCGCTTGCGCTGCCACTGGCAAATGCGCTGACGGCGACAGTCAGCAAAGGAGCAGACCGCGTAAAATTATCCGTTCCCGACTGGAATCTGATGAGCGAATGGTCGCCTCGGGATCACCAGTCCGCCGGAGTTGCCGCGGTGCTCGCATTGATCATGGCTGAATTTGGAGTTGGCGACCGGTGCTTCAATATTCACGTACTTTCAAGAATACCAATTGGCATGGGCCTGGGATCTTCTGCGGCGTTCGCGGTTGCCGTAATTCGTGCGTTCGACTCGCTGCTTGGCATGGGAAAGCGTGATTCAGAGGTTGACCAGCTAGCGTTTCGTTGTGAAGAAATTGTTCATGGTACGCCCTCCGGAATTGACAACAATGTTGCGACGTTCAACCAGCCTGTCCTGTTCAATAAAGGTGACCGGCAAATGCGATCAGTCAGTCTTGCAGAGAGTCCACCATTGGTGATTGCATCCAGCGCATCCCGTGGCGACACCAAGGATCAGATCGATAGTGTGCGACGTCGCTATGAAAGCAACAAGACGTTGATCTCCAGAATTTTCGACGAGATCGGCGATATCAGTATTGCGGGCGCGGCTGCGCTGCAGGCCCGAGAATATGAGCGGCTGGGTGCAATGATGAACGTGTGCCACGGGCTCCTTAACGCGCTAGAGGTTTCAACGCCGGAGCTGGAGAGAATGGTAGATATCGCAAGGCGTGCCGGCGCGGTTGGCGCAAAGTTGACAGGGTCTGGTGGCGGCGGATCAATCGTGGCACTTTGTCCCGGAAAAGTCAGTGAAGTAGGCAACGCGTTAAGTAGTGCCGGATATCAAATAGTTCAAATGGAAGCTTAGGGAACACTGTGATCGATACCTCTGCAAGAATCGTATCCTCAGAAAACGAATCCCTGATTCTCGTCGATGAGCACGATAATGAAACAGGCTTGTTAAGCAAGGCGGACTGTCACGATGGAGATGGAATATTGCATCGCGCTTTTTCTGTGTTTCTCTTTAACAGTGATGGTGAGTTGCTTTTGCAGCAGCGGGCGCGAGGAAAGCGGTTGTGGCCCATGTACTGGTCTAACAGTTGTTGCAGCCACCCGCGCCAGGGGGAATCGATAGCGCTTGCCGCCACGCGACGTTTGCAGGACGAGTTGCACGCGATTTCATCTCTTGAGTTCGTCTACAAGTTTTCTTACCAGGCGAAATACCTGGAGCTCGGTTCCGAACATGAGTTATGCCACGTTTTCTTGGGCAGGCTGGACGGAAGCGCAACGCCAAATAGGACTGAAATCGAGGCGCTTCGATTTATTTCCGTAGTTGAGCTTGAGGAAGCGTTTCGTTCGAATCCTGAAATATATACGCCGTGGTTTAAGATGGAATGGCAGCGATTGACGGAAAATTTTGCTGCGACACTTGCTCGCTATACCGTCAAGAATTGACACGCTACTTTATTGGCTTCTTGCTAAAGGTCACCCATTCGCACCGACTGTTATTGTATTTGCGATGTGCGCGGGCGAATTGGATCTAGCTCACGTAGCGGTAATACTCGATCCCCACATCCTGAAACTGACGTTCGTCAGTGCGTCCCACCTTGTCGATGATGAACTCGTTTCTTGGCAGATAGTCCAGACCCGGGGCACGACGGCCTGAGTGTAACGCCGTATATTGTTCTTCGTTCAGGTCAACGGCGAATTCCATGGATTTACCGAAACCAATTGCAGCCGTGGCTTCGCGCCATCCTTTTGCGACAACAAACGGGATGACCTCCGCAGCATCGCCGCTTCCATAACCCAGCGTAAGCAACTCCTTGCCCGCCAAATCGAGATTCTCCTCTGCGGCCTGCTCGAAGCCCGCTGCAACCCATGCCGGCAGGGCGGCCGTATAAAGATTTCCGAGATCCAGCATCGTGTCGCTGCCAAGTGCCAGCTTGTCCAGAATTTCGCGACGGTAACGGCGTGATGCGCGGAAAATCCGAAAGACCCCCATCGTCAGCGGATAAGCCTCGTAATTCAGGCGCTCCGGATCGGCAAATGTCACGATTTCCGGTTTGCTGCCCATCTCATCCAGAAGCGCCTGGGGCTCTATTCCGGCCTCGTAACAGAATGAGGCCAATTCGGCGCGATCTTCCGGTGACCCGCTACCCAGGGCAAAAAGGTACGCCACTGCGTAGCCGGTCTCTGGCATGCGACGATATGGGCGGTGCATGAAAACCGTTTCAAGAGATCGCAGATAGTCGGCCGCTACCAGGCCGCGTTTTTCATACATATCGGCAAGTGCATGCAATGTCGCATCGATATAACAGGTTGTTGAATACTTGCCGTTGAAAACCGGGAAATCCTGTACCTGCTGACTATCGCCGCTGTCCTGACCACAAAAGCGCGACATCGGTTTTCGGAAATCGATAATGCGATAGTCCGACGCCGAACCTGAATGCACGAGATCAATTTCGGCCAGATTCGGATTTTCCTCAAGCAGCATGGCGACAGCACCAGCGCCTTGTGTGGGTTCGCCACTCGACCCACGGGCGTATTCTGCTATGTCCGCGCACACAACGATCGCCTGGCCGCCGGCGCCGTCCAGCGCGAGGTGACGAATGGCGCTTTTCATGCCATACACGCCGCCGAGGCAGGCGTGTTTGAATTCCGGCACTTCGCAACTGCGGGCAATCGGCACTTTGCCGCGGGCGACCAGCGCCTGATCGACCATGCCTTTTACAATAATTGCGCCAGCGGAATTGTCCGTGCTGGATTCCGTACCAAGCCCGAGAAACTTTACGCGCGCAGGGTCGATATCGTACTGATCGATAAGTCGCATTACGGCAGTAGCGGCCATCGTATAAACACTCTGGTTCCGCCCCCGGACGCGGAAACTGCGGCCGACGACCTCGCGAATCTTCGGCCACTGGCTGCCGCTCCAGCTGCACCAGTCCTCCAGCCAAACGCGAAACGGTGGCGTATAGGCTGCCAGCCCACTAATTCCTATGCGTTTACTTTCCATTATTGCGGTGTGCTAACGGTCCCGTGGTGGCCAGTTATTTGGTTCAGCCCGGAAATTCTAGAGGGGATCGACCCCTTGCTCAAGACTATTCCGGAATGTCCTCACTATAGAGTGTAAAGGCTTCAGATCGAGAACGCCGCAATTGTCGCGGTCACCATCAACGTGGTAGCCAGGCCCATCAGGTAGGCGAACAAAAGCACCAGGAATTTTGCGGTCGTCGTAAATCCCCCCTGGCCATAAACCCTGCGCATCGACTTGAAAAGATAGACCGGGATATAGGTGGAGACGGCTGCCGTTGTTATCCCGGAAATCATCTCGGGCAGGGTGAGGAGAGACACAAACCTCGAAAACAGTATCTGCAGAGTCAGGACTAAAAAGATAAACGCGTGAAAGTGGACAACGAACAAGACGTGTTCGACGTAGTAACGTTTTGACAACGGGTAGAGTGCTTTCAAAACAATGGCCATCAATGGCAAAAGCGCTATCAACGCAGCGGGTACGTTCTCCAGGAGCTTTGAGCCCCACGCCTTTCCGTCGTCGGCGACGATGCGCTCGCACATGACCTTCAGTCGATCCGGTGTTAGCCGGGACTCGAGCCACGGTGGCATGTCTTCACGATCGAAGTCAGCGCACTTGTCGGCGGTAGCCGGGTTTCCATTGATGCGAATATTGACGCCATCACTATTCTCTTCATTTTCATCTGCGTTCTCGGCCTGTGCAGGCGCTGACCCGATGCTGTCCACATCTGCAGGTAGTGTTTCGATTCCGGCCTGATCGGCTGAGAGAACGCCCTCTTCAACGAACTCTCGCAGGACTTCGTCGCGAATGTTCCTGGAATTGTCGGTGTCCCCGCCAGGCTCCTCTGATGCAACTGGATTGTCGTCGAAGAAAATACTGAAATTCTCCCGGGGATCAAAAAACGCAACCAGGAAGAAAACAATGCTGAGGACGAGATACGTTCGAAAGGGAGGCATGAATCGAGCACGTCGGCCCTGCAGATAATCGCGCGTGAGTATTCCAGGACGAACCGCAAGAGGGATCAGCGTTCGCCACAGGCGTGAGTCCAACTCCAGGAGATCTCCAAATGCCTCCCGCAGCAGTTGCCAGATACTGATCAGCCGGGAACTGGCACGCTGTCCGCAGTTGCCGCAATATTGGCCAGACAGTGTTGCGCCACAGTTCAGGCACAATGCTGCCGATTTCAGGGATCCGTCCACGACTTCACTTTCATGCAGAACCCTGCGGGATACGTCGAATCGCTCAGAAAACAAGTCAACAGCCGACTGGCGCATGACTTGCGCCGGTCCTGCAAGATAGTTTTCAAGATCGGCGTCGCTGTCGAAATGATATTGTGAGACCCGCCTGGGCCGGCCGTCGCCATCATCGTCTGCGGTGTAAATTGCCGCTCGGGAGATACCTGAGACATCGAGCATTGCTTCAACGTGCTGGCCCAGCCAGTCGTCAAATGCTGCGATAATTTCGCGATCAACGGTGTGCGTGACTTCGTAGACCGGCCCGAAGCTGTCTGCCATAAGTTAGCTCGATTTTTTCTTCTTGCTCGCTTCTTTTCCGGCGGGTTTTTTTGTGGGTTTGCCGGCCGTCCTCGCCTTCACATTTTTCCTGCTAACGGTGTCGCCCGGGTCTGGCGAGATCACCATTTCCACGACGTCGTGCTTTGCCGCTGCAACGGCAGGATTGTTGCCGGCACCGGACCGCCCGAGTTCGTCAGGCGAAAAGTCATCAACCGACAAAAGGTAGAGTACTTTTTCGTGGTAGTCGCGCACCTCGGCGGCCTCTCTCGCGTTGATTACGCCAGCACGTTCAGCCTCTTCGATCTGATGTCCGAGATACTCAGAATGGATGAGTCCTTCTTTTCTTGCCTGTCGTAACTTCTTCTCCAGCGGCAGGAAATGCTCGGACAATTCAAGCGCTTCCTGCAACAATCCCAGAGGACTGCCCGGTTCGAGCCCCTTGAATGCCTGCTCACTGAGTCGCTGCCTGGCTTCGCCGGTTTCCGTGATCAACGACACGATTTTCTGGCCGAGATCGTCTGACGGAGCTGAATAGGTGCGCCCGCGCGGGAATATTACGCATCGCAACAGAAACGCGACGGGCCGATTCGGGAAGTTTCGCAAAAAACTGTGTAACTGTTCCTGCGCGTGATACATCAATGTTCTCACGGACCATTCGACCAGGGGTATATCCGTAGCCCGCCTCCCCTGGTTCTCGAAATGCTTGAGTACTGTCGATGCCAGGTACATGCAACTCAGAACGTCGCCGAGTCGTGCTGATAGCAACTCTTTAATCTTAAGCTTGCCACCGAGCGTCAACATTGCGAAGTCGGTTGCGAGCGCGAAGGCTGCGCTGTAGCGATTGACGTTCTGATAGTAACGACGGGTCGGCGTATTTAGTGGCACATTGCTGAATTTCGCATGAGTTAACGCGAGGAAAAACGCGCGTGCTGTATTGCTTATCGCATAGCCTATGTGTGAAAAGAGCGCATCATCGAACTCGAGCAACCCCCGCTCGGAATCTTCATCCTGCGCAGCCTGCAACTCGCGCAACACAAAGGGATGGCAACGCATCGCACCTTGCCCGAAAATAATAAGACTTCGCGTAAGAATGTTCGCGCCTTCCACCGTTATCGCAATCGGTGTTGCCATGTAGTTGCGACCGACATAGTTTTTCGGCCCCATCATGATGGCTTTGCCACCGTGTATATCCATCGTGTCGTTGGCAACTTTGCGACCGAGCTCGGTACAGTGATATTTGAGAATCGCGGATGGAACGGCGGGCTTCTCGCCCTGATCGATCGCGCCGGCGGTTACGGAGACAGCAGCGTTCATGATGTAGGTATGACCGGCGATGCGCGCCAGCGCTTCAGCCACGCCTTCGAATTTCGCGATTGGCAAATTGAATTGTCGTCGGATCTGAGCGTAGGCGCCGGTAGCGTATGCTGCGGCCTGTCCACCGCCAGCCGCCGTTGAAGGTAAGGTAATTGCACGGCCGACTGACAGAAGTTCGACCAGCATTTTCCAGCCTTTGCCTGCCATTTCAGGACCACCGATAATCGAGTCCAATGGCACGAATACGTCCTTGCCGGACGTCGGGCCATTCTGAAATACGATGTCCAACGGATGATGTCGACGGCCGATGCTGACACCCGGGAGGTTGGTCGGAATGAGGGCTGCGGTGATCCCATAGTCGTCCTGGTCACCGATCAGGTGGTCGGGATCGTATAATTTGAAAGCGAGACCAAGAACGGTCGCCACCGGTGCGAGCGTTATGTAGCGTTTGTCCCAATTGAGCCTGATACCGATCGTCTCCTGGCCTTCCCAATTTCCTTTACAAACGATGCCACTATCGATCAGTGCGGCCGCATCCGAACCTGCCTGAGGAGATGTCAGTGCGAAACAGGGTATTTCCTTGCCCGACGCAAGACCGGGTAGCCAGCGGTCCTTCTGCTCCTCTGTGCCATAGTGCAGCAGTAGCTCGGCGGGCCCGAGGGAATTGGGGACGCCGACCGTCGATGATGCGGTTGTGTTTCGACTGGCAAGCTTCGCGATTACCATTGCGTTGGCGTAGGCGGAGAATTCGAGACCACCGTAGCGCTTGGGAATGATCATCGCGAAAAATTTGTGCTTCTTGATGTATTCCCAGACTGCCGGCGGCATGTCGGCACGCTCATGTGAAATATCCCAGTCGTCCAGCATTGAGCAAAGCGTTTCACAGGGACCGTCAATAAACGCCTGTTCCTCGTCCGAGAGTTTCGGTGCCGGGAAGGACATGAGCTGGTCCCAGTCAGGCATTCCCGAAAACAGCTGCCCATCCCACCAGGTATTGCCCGCTTCCAGAGCCTCTCTTTCCGTGTCCGACATTGAGGGCAGCATCGTGCGGTACATAGCCAGTGCCGGGCGAGTGAGTTTTTCGCGACGAAGTTCGAGCAAATTCGGAAACACCAGCAACCCAAAGAGCAGGAACAGCACCAGCAACCAGAGCAGATGTGGATCGCCAAATAGTGTATAGGCCAGCAAAATCCCGCCCATGGCGACCGTCGACGAGAGCAGGCCTACGCGGTTATACGCGAGGTAAATCGCACCACCGAAAAACAGCAGGAACCAGAAAAAGCCAAGCAGAAAACCGGACACGAGATAATCCTCATTTTCGGATCGGGACTACATCCCCGATCCCTTTAGAACCCTAACACCCGGGCATTGATCGTGCCAGATCGCTGGTCACACGCCTGTGACCTGGATCGCATGCCTATAGCAACGATTCGATTGCGGCACGTTCCTCGCGCAATTCGCCTTCGGTTGCTTTCATTCTTTTCCGACTGAATTCGTTGATGTCGAGGCCCTGAACGATTTCGTAATTGCCACCGTTGCAGCGCACCGGATATGAGTAGACTACGCCTTCGTCGATGCCGTAGCTGCCATCTGCCGGTATCGCCATGCTGACCCAGTCGCCATCCGGGGTGCCAAGTGCCCAGTCACGCATGTGATCAATTGCGGCGGAAGCGGCAGACGCCGCAGACGAAGCACCTCGAGCCTTGATAATTGCCGCGCCGCGCTGCTGTACGGCTGGTATGAATTCATCGGCCAGCCAGCCGTCATCGACCAGGCCCATTGCAGCCTTACCGGCTATGGTTGTGTGATAAATGTCCGGATACTGCGTGGCCGAATGATTGCCCCAGATAGTCATCTGGCGTACTTCGGAAACGTGATGACCCGTTTTGGCGGCCAGTTGAGCCATTGCGCGGTTGTGGTCAAGGCGGGTCATTGCAGTAAATCGCGACTTGCTGATATCCGGAGCATTGCTGCTGGCGATCAATGCATTGGTGTTGGCCGGATTACCGACAACGAGTACGCGGATGTCGTGGTTCGCCTGGTCGTTCATCGCTTTGCCTTGCACGGAAAATATCTGGGCGTTGGCCTCCAGCAGATCTTTTCGTTCCATACCGGGACCACGAGGGCGCGCACCGACCAACAGTGCGAAATCGCTGTCCTTGAAAGCCACGGTCGGTTGGTCTGTTGCTTCGATGCCGGCCAGCGTGGGAAACGCGCAATCTTCGAGTTCCATGACGACGCCATTCAGTGCGGGCAGCGCGGGTGGAATTTCCAGCAATTGCAGGATGATCGGTTGATCCGGTCCTAACATCTGTCCAGATGCTATGCGGAATGCCAGTTGATAGCCGATCTGTCCGGCGGCGCCGGTAATTGTCACGCGAACGGGATTATTCATTGGGTGCTGACCTTGATTGCGGGAAAGGATGATCTCGGATGTTTTCGGCGCAGAATACTAGCATCCACCGGACGGGGCGGCACCCGGTAAAAATACATAGACGAGGAATTTCCTTCGGGCGAGCTATTTTTCCGGTACAGCGAAGCCGGGAAACGCGCCCATCAACGCCGCCAGTTCCCTCTCTGCAAGCTCTGTTGCTCCCAGACTTTCCAGCGACCCGATGCATTTCCACCAGGAACTCACCGCGGCTCGTTGCTCACTGGTGCACTCCCGGTTGTTCGGCTGCAGAGTGGTTTCGAGAGAGCGATGATCTTCCAACGGCATGGATTCTCTGCTGCTCCCGACGTTCTGCGTGGCATTGGCTGCAGCTGCCTCAGCGTCCCTGACCTGTTCCGCGGCGATGTCTGCTGCCTCCAGAAATTCGCGGAATCGATCTTCCATCGGAGGCACCCGGTCACTGATCCCGGTCGGAGGCGAAAAAACATTCGCTTCATTGAATTCGAGAATCACCGCCACGCTGAGCGCAGCTACCGCGACCCAGGCGGCTTGCCGAAACCAGGCAGCAGGTCGCGAGCGACCTGCCTGGCCCTCGCTACGTTCATTCCTTGCCGCACGAAGCACCATGCGGTCGAGTGAATCAGGTACAGTCTCGTCCGCGAGGCGCTGGTATTGTGCAGACAAAAATTTGTCTACGACGCCCTCAGCGATGTCGATGTCCGGGTTATTCTGCATCGCCATTCCGACCGGTGGAGCCCGGTGAGCCCTGTTCGGAGAATGCCACTTTCAGCTTTCCTACCGCATAGCGGAGCCGGCTTTTTGCCGTCTCACGATTGACCGATGTAATTGTTGCGATCTCGTCAATAGACATTCCCGCTTCTTCGTAAAGTAGAAATACGTCCCTCTGTTCCGGCGGAATCTCCCTCAGGCAGGCATCGAGCTTTCTTCGCGCCAATTGATTTTCCACTGACTGGTCCGGTTGTTCGCCAGGGTTCGGACTGAGATCCGGATCGATGTTGGTCTCGGCCGTATGGCGTTTGTTTTTTCTGAGGTGATCAATAAAGCAGTTGTGCGCCACGCGAAATAGAAATGTGGAGAATTTCGCAGTGGGGCGGTAGTTGTGCCGGCTATTGATAATCTTCCCCCAGGCTTCCTGGAACAGGTCCTCGGCGGTATCCCGATTAAGAGAGAGGCGTAACAGATAGCGGTAAAGCGAATTGTTATGACGCCGATACAGCGCTTCAAAAGCTGCCGCGTCACCATCCCGGTAGCGCAGCATCAGTGCCGAATCCTCAAGCTCTACATCCATGCGGCAAGCATAAGCGACGCGATCATGACCGCCTAGCGGCTGCTTCAGGGTCTCCGCGTGTATCGCCGCTATGGTCACTTGCGGCCTTTTCTCAGTGGGACGCCCACGTCAATTGGGGTCAGTTGACCGGTCCGGACGTCGCCACGGAATGCCTCCGTACTATCTGCGTAACTGTTGAAAGCACTATAACCCATTGATTCACCGTTCCTTTCACCCACTTCCCGCCGATTTAAACGGCGTGAGGGACCGATTCGGGTCGAAGCGAAAGGAATATTTGCAATCAGGAAATTTAGTGTTATAGTTAACTATAACACTAGGTCACCAAGCGAAGGACCGGCACAGTGCCGCCGACGATCAGAGATGAAAAAACGATTTATTCAATTAACAAGTGGTTGGATCCCGGTTTCGGTCCTGTTGTTGTTCACTGTCGCGTTAATCGCCGGGCAGGCGCGTGCGAACCTGCCCGGCGACCTCCGGGCGGAGCCCGTTCCCGCTGCGACTTCCACCATAGACGATGTCACGGGTGTGAAACTGCGCTGGAGTCCTGAAACATTGCCGCTCATCGTTGAGTCGCTCCCGGTGCTGCCCTACGGCTTTGAAATTGCTATCGACGGTCGGCACATTTTCCTGAACGAGCCGGAACGACAATCGCAACGATCGGCACCCAAGTCGCAGTAGAGGAGCATGAACCACATGACTAACTGGAAACGATTCTGGCGGCGAGTGACTGCCTTCCTGTTGTTACGAACGCCGATGCGTTCGTACGGCAGGCTGGTACTCCGGCCTGTTACTATCGCCCTGCGAGTGGCTGATGCAGAGATTGCGTTCGGCACTACACAGAATAATAAGTAACCAGGGCCGAATACGCGATGGATCCAAAATGGAATGAAGACGCGCCGATTTATCGGCAGCTACGTGACCGTGTAGTGGCAATGATCCTCGAGGGCGTGCTAACAGACGGTGATGCGTTACCTTCGGTTCGAAACGTCGCGGCGGAATATCGCCTGAATCCATTAACGGTTTTGAAAGGCTACCAGGAGCTGGTGGACGAAGGCCTTGTCGAGAAAAAACGCGGTCGCGGCATGTTTGTGACCGAAGGCGCACGCGTGCAACTCACGAAGGATGAACGGCAGCGCTTCAAAGACAAGGAATGGCCACTGGTTGTCGCAACCATTGAGCGACTGGGTTTGAGTGCTGAAGAGTTACTGAATGATATTGGGCCATCGAAGTCTGCGAACGAGAACAAGAAGGGAGAGAATAATGGGTAGTCTCGTCTGTGCCCGCAATGTATCGAAAAAGTTTGGCGACTTGCGTGCTGTAGACGATGTCAGCTTCGATATTGCGAAGGGACGCATCACAGGCCTCATCGGGCCCAATGGCGCCGGCAAGACCACGTTGCTCAAGGCCGTTCTGGGGCTGACGGATTGCCAGGGTAGCCTTTCGGTACTGGGGCTAGACCCTTTTCGACAGCGCAAGGAATTGATGAAGAACATATGTTTTATCGCAGACGTCGCTGTTCTGCCTAGATGGATCAAAGTATCGCAACTGCTCGATTTCCTGCAATCAGTACATCAGAATTTTTCACGCGGACGGGCAGAGGAATTGCTGGCGCAGACGAGCATCAAGAAGACCTCTAAAGTACGTGAATTGTCGAAAGGCATGGTTACTCAGTTGCACCTGTCGATCATCACGGCGATCGACGCGAAGTTACTCGTACTTGATGAACCAACTATTGGACTCGACATTATTTTCCGCAAGGAATTCTACGGTAACCTGCTCAGTGATTATTTCGATGAAGAGAGAACAATCATCATTACGACCCACCAGGTTGAGGAGATTGAGAATCTGTTGACAGATGTAATGTTCATAAATAATGGCAAGATCGTACTGGATTCACCGACGGAAGACCTGCCCGAACGGTATGTAGAGCTGATGGCATCCGCCGATGGAGCCGACAAAGCACGTCAATTCAAACCCATCTACGAAAGGGACGTGTTCGGCAAGAAAGTGATGACTTTCGAAGGCGTCAGTCGGGAACAGCTGCGCGGCCTTGGGGAACTCAGAACTCCTGACATAGCGGATCTCTTCGTGGCAAAAGTTAAGGGAGCAGCGGCATGATCAGGACTCAATTAGCACTGCTTCGTCGCGAATTCTGGGAACATCGCTCGATGGTCGTTGTCCCGTTTGTCGTCGCAGTATTGATTACCCTGACCGCACTGACAGGCCAGATTTCCATCGACCACAAAGATCTGCTCGATCTGGGAATCGTTGGTGCCACGAACATGCCGGACAATGCCAGGGCCGCCGCCCTTTCCGGAATCATGATCGCCTTGTCCAGCTCGTTCATCTTTGCGATGTGGATTCTTACGATTTTCTACACGCTGGATTCGCTGTACGCGGAAAGAAAAGATCGAAGCATCCTTTTTTGGCGCTCGATACCGGTAACAGATTTCGACACGGTTCTTTCCAAATTACTGACCGCTATTCTCGCGATTCCGCTAATCACCTTTGCCGTTATCGTCGCAACCCACCTCGTTTTTTTGCTGAACATCAGCATCTGGATTGACATTCGGGGTGGAAACCCGTGGCATCTTATCTGGGGCGCTGTACCGCTTCTCGATAACTGGACAGCAACGCTGGCGTTGTTGATCGCGCTTCCCCTATGGCTGTCGCCATTTATTGGCTGGTTCCTGTTTGTGTCGGCATTTACGAAACGCTCGCCGCTTCTGACCGCGGCTTTACCGATCATAATGTTGCCATTGTTCGAAAAAATCCTGTTCGGCAGCAACGTGATGGCCGAGACGTTTTTCGAGCGATCAGTAAAGATGCCGTTATTTTCGGGACTCAACAATATGGAGCTGTTGTTCCAGGAAGGCGAGGGCTTCGAGAATTTTGCGAATGCGAAACTCAGTTTATTATCACTGATGGATTTCAGTGGGTTCATGACGAACCCGCAGCTCTGGGTCGGTATTATCGTCTGTGGACTGTTCAGCGCCGCGGCCGTCTACGTCCGTCGGTACCGGGACGAAAGTTAAGCCAGCGGACTTCGAACATCAAGTTTGTGTTTGCGAATCTTGCCGCGAAGCTGGTGGTAACTTAGCCCTAAAAGGTTTGCTGCAACTCTCTGATTGAATTTGGCTCGATCCAGTGCGGCCGTAAGCAATTCCTTTTCGTGTTCAATCATTCTCGCGGACAGATCGACCGGCAACACGTGGCGTTTTCGGACAAGTGCCGGAGCGCTTGTGCCGGCGCGATGTCTCGAATTACGCAGCCTGAATGGAGAATCAAAAGGATCAAATGCAATCTGCGAGATCTGCTGCGATTTATCGTTGAGGCGATAGACCGAACGTTCCACTGCATTTTTCAGTTCCCGAACATTGCCTGGCCAGTCATGGCGCAATAGCGACGACGCGGCGCGAACGCCAAATCCGGGAAATAACGGCAATTGGAGTTCGCTGACCATATTCATCGCAAACGCGTAAGCTAACGGAAGCACATCTTCAGTTCGTTCTCGCAACGGCGGCACGGTGATGACATCAAACGCAAGGCGGTCGAGCAGATCTTCACGAAATCTGCCTTCGGCGGCCAGGGCCTGCAAGTCAGAGTTTGTCGATCCGGCGATACGAACGTCGACATAAAGCGTTTCGGTCCCACCAACTCGTTGCAACTCGCCGTATTCTATGACACGCAGAATTTTCTCCTGCATGCGCAGTGAAATTGTTGCGAGCTCATCCAAAACCAACGTTCCACCGTCTGCCCGTTCGAAGTGCCCGACATGTGCCTTTACAGCACCAGTAAATGCGCCTGCCTCGTGACCGAACAATTCCGATTCCAGTATGGATTCAGTCAGTGCCGCACAATTTACTTTTACCAGGGGCTGTTCCCAACGCCGGGAAAGAAAATGAAGACGTGAAGCAATCAACTCCTTGCCCGTTCCTCGTTCACCGACGACCAGCAGTGGTTTACTCAAGGGTGCCGCCCGCGATACATGTTCGAGCATTTCCAGAAATGCCGGGGCTTCGCCAATAATGGGTTGGACGGGGCGATCTGAGGACATTGGTCAAATACACCAAATCTTGGTCAAAAAAGCAAATAAGTGGCAAAAAAAGCCACACTTGAGGCTGTCTGGATATCTGAGCATGTTCACTTTCTCCTTGAGCGACAACAGGTTACGTCTACCCATCGAAGTTGGCACGGATGCTGCAACATCATGGGTAAACCATCAGCAGCAAGAGGATAAATCAATGGGCATATTCACGAGATTCAGTGACATCGTGAACTCGAACATCAACGCGATACTGGATAAGGCGGAGGACCCCGAGAAAATCGTACGACTGATGATTCAGGAAATGGAAGATACTCTCGTCGAGGTTCGCTCTGCCGCCGCACGATCAATCGCGGACAAGAAGGATCTGAACCGAAAACTCGAACTTATCGAACGTGAGGAAAAAGAGTGGGACTCGAAGGCTGAGTTGGCGCTCCGAAAGGGACGGGAGGATCTGGCGAAAGCTGCGCTGCTCGAAAAATTGAGAGCGAGCAGCGCGGTCGAATTCATACGCGCCGATTACGCAGCGATCGATGAAGGGCTATCGAAACTGAATCTGGACATCTCGAAGCTTGAGATGAAACTGCAGGACGCCAAGGCGCGGCAAAAGTCTTTACTGGCGCGACACAAAACGGCCAACAGCCGTCTGGCTGCCCGAAAGAAAATTCACGACTATAAAATTGATGACGCGATGATCCGGTTCGAACAGTACACACGACGAATCGATGATGTAGAAGGCCGAATAGAGGCATACGATCTCGGATTACCGAAGGACCTCGATCAGGAATTCGCCGGCCTTCAGGCCGAAGAATCGATTGCTCGGGATCTGGCTGATCTAAAGAGACGTGTATCGGCAGATCTGTCGGAAAATTCCCGACCCTCCGCCGAGGCAAAATAAATGGGACTCGGAATGGGAGAACTGCTGACCATTGCGCTGATCGTTTTCATCGCGGTACCGGCGCCTCTGTTTATCGTTCTGCACTTCATAACCAAATGGAAGCAGTCGCGGGAAATATCCGGAGGCGACGAGAAGATGCTGGAAGACATGTGGTTGATGTCACAACAGTTGGAAGAGCGACTGGAGAGCCTCGAAACAATTCTTGATAACGAGCTGTCTGACTGGAGGAAGAAGTTGTGAGCAGGGACACCTGGAACCTGGATTATGGGCCACTGCGTGGTTTGTATCGCGACAGGGAAAATGGCTGGATTTTCGGCGTTTGTGCCGGCTTTGCCGATCGATTCAATTTCCGAACTGGCACGGTACGTATCATTGCGATCATTTGCCTGATTGTGTTTTTCTGGGCAACGTTGCTGGCTTACATCGCCGCAACATTATTGATCAGGGAAAAACCGCTTATCTATTCGGGCCGAGAGCAGGAGTACGAATTCTGGCGCCGATTTTCCAGGGATGACCGATGGAGGCACTCATGAGTCGATATGATGACATTCCATATCGACGTTTCTACAGGAACGCGGATCGGGCTATGGTTGCCGGTGTCTGTGCAGGCCTGGCCGATTACTTTGGATTCAACCTGAAAGCGACCAGGTGTCTCGCCGTTTTATCCTTGTTGATGGCGATGCCCGTTACCTTGTTGGCTTATTTCGCGACAGTATTTCTGGTGCCATCGGCTCCTGATGCCAGACGACAATCCGGTGTCGACGCGGGTTTCCGCCAGGCACTTCGTGCGTCGCCTGGCAAGACACTCGGAGACGTTAAGAGAAGATTTCAATCTCTGGACTCCAGATTAGCCCGGCTGGAGCGATATGTAACATCATCGAAATTCGAACTGGATCAGGAATTCAGAAAACTCTGACAAGCTACACTGATTTCGCAAGGAAAACTAAATGAACGGTAGTCTGATTTTCGTACTCCTGCTGGTCTCTATCGTGATGTTCAGCAAGGTCATCGAAACGTGGATCAAGCAAAGAAAAGTCAGGCCGGACCATAATGACGAGCTAGAGGAAACATTGTCGAAGATCGGCATGCTTGAAGATCGAATTAAAGTCCTGGAACGAATAATCACCGAAAATCGCTTCGATCTGAAAAGAGAAATCGACTCCCTCTAACGCGCAGTCGATCCGGGCAACACAAAAGCTGGAGCGGACGCCGGACACAAAAAAGCCCGTCAAATGACGGGCTTTATTTCGTGTATCTGTCAGGTCCTTAATTTCGTGTATCTGTCAGGTCCTTATTGCTGGCTAACCTTCTTCCTTGGCCTTGTATGCCTGTACTTCGGAATTGAATTGTGCGGCAAGTCGTTCCATTTCATCAACTGCAGCATTGTACTTCTTGTTCAACATATCTTCCCGTTCCTGTTCCTGGTCCGCCTCAAGGTTTCCTATTGCGTTTCGTGCAGTTTTTTCCTCTTCGACAATACAGTCGAGATAAACCTGCATCGCGGCCACATATGCCTTTACGCCACGCTGCCCCTCGACCATCTCTTCCTTAGTGGCCGTACTGCCGTTTGGCACCAGGGCGCGATTCGGGTAATCACATGCGAAGCCTGAATGCGCAGCGAAAACCATAGATATGCTAAAAACGATCTTGATGAATGAGTTCATTGTCCTGACTTTTTGGTTAGTAGCTAATACGGACGTATCCGGCAGCCGGTATGAATTATTATTGGGGCACTATTTAATCACGTAGGCCCATCGTAGTGAAGCGTCATTAGAAACAGCAAATAAATCAGTAATTTATCGAACAAGTGCACGATTTCATGCAAACAGTGTCCGATGAGTATCCGTTCCAGCCGCCTGCGCCAGGAGCAGTTCAAGGTAGTTATCCGAGCTCATGGGATCCCCAAACAGAAGACCCTGCACGTAGGTGCAATCCAGCGATTGCAAGAACGCCAGCTGATCTTCAGTTTCGACGCCCTCGGCCACTACGTCCATTCTCAAACTCTGGCCCATGTGGACGATTGTGCCAATGATAGTTGCGTCATCCGCGTTTACTGCGATGTTCTGAACAAATGACTTGTCGATTTTCAGCGTGCTGATTGGAAACTGTTGCAAGGCACTTAGAGAAGAATATCCCGTGCCGAAATCGTCAATTGCGAGGTGCAGACCGAGTGCATACAGTTCATCGAGAATCTTGATTGTACGCGTCGGGTTCTCCATCAAAGTTGTCTCGGTGATTTCCAGTTCGAGCGAAGTCGGAGAAACGCCGTGACCGCGCATTATGGAGCTGATCCGGTTAATGAAGTTAAGTTGGCGCAACTGTTTCAATGACAAATTGACGGACACGCGCCCCGGGGACGACACAGATTTCTGCCACTTTCGAAAGTCCTCACAGACACGGTCGAGAACCCACTCTCCGATTTCAATGATGAGATTTGTCTCTTCTGCAATCGGTATGAAATCCGACGGAAGTATGATGCCTCGCTCGGGCAACTCCCATCTGACAAGTGCCTCCGCACCAATGATCTCCCCGGAACGCAAGTTGTATTTCGGTTGGTAGTGAACAAGAAGCTCATCGCGCTCGAACGCGCGTTTGAGTTTGCTCTTGGTCATCAGGCGCTCTACCGCAGCCTCGTTCATTTCCGGTACGTAATAAGTGTGTACATTCCCTCCCAATTTCTTCGAGTGATAAAGAGCTGCATCTGCATTACGAATAAGGTCAATTACATTCGGCGCGTCGGTCGGATACAACGCGACGCCCATGCTTGCGGTCATAAAAACCTCGTGGCCTTGAACCATGAAAGGTTCCGCCAGACGATCAAGGAGCAAGCGCGCAAGCTTGTCCAACGGCGTCCGATGCCCCTGCTCGACGCCAAGCTTGTCAACGATGACGGCGAACTCGTCCCCCGCCAGGCGCCCAATCACCGAATCTTCCGGGAGCGCATTTTTCAGTCGTTCGGCCACTGTTTCGAGAGTTGCATCGCCAGCCAGGTGACCGAAGGTATCGTTAATATCTTTGAAGTGGTCGATATCGATATAAAAAAGGCAGATCGACCTATTGCCCTTCTTCGCTTTGGCGATTGCCCTCTGCAACAAATGCTGAAACTGCATTCTATTTGGAACTTTCGTTAGTGCGTCAATTCGTGCCAGGTACCTGATTCTTTGTTCGGCCTTCCTCCTCTCTGTAATATTCTGAGCAGCATAGATTCTATGTCCATAAAAATCGCCCTCGGCCTCTATTGCCGAACTCGTATATGAAACAGGAATCTGATCGCCTGAGCTCGACATCAGGAACGCTTCGCGCGGCACGTCTGTGCCAGATTCCGTCTCCAGGGCGCCGCCCTTGGTTTGATCTACGATCAGATCGATATGATGGCCTACCAGTTCGTCGTGCGAATAACCAAGCATTCTTGTTGTCGCGCCGTTGACGCGCGTGATCATGCCCTTGGAGGAGGTAACGATGATCGCCTCGTTCATGCTCGACAGAACACTGTCGACATAGTCCCTGGATATTGTGGTTCGTTTTAGCTTCTCTCGCATATCGTTGAGAACGGTTGCGAGGTCTCCGAATACGTCATCGCGTCCAATTTCAAGTGGTTCGCCATAGTCAGCATCGCTTAGTTTCTCAGCCTGATCTTTTAGCTCCCGTATTCGCTGGGCCTGCATCGTCGCAATCACCCAAATTACGAACCCGCACAGCAGCACTGTTAAGAATGTAGCTCCTCCAATCCAGACGAAACTGACATTGCGGCTCTGTGTACCCAAAGTGACCAGTTGCTCTTCAAAGGCTTCGGATTCCGCAACCAGCGTCGCAAGGGAAAAGCTGCTTGCTAGGGAGCCAATCTCCTGGTCGTCTTTCATAACCGGGTACTTCATGAACAACTGCTCGTCCCCCCACAACGTGTTTCCCGAAGTAGGCTCATTGGCGACGGGACCCGATCGGATATCGACTCCGTCAGGGCGCACGAAGTGCAGGCCGACCAGTATTTCGTTTTCGCGAACAATTTGATCGAGAGCCCGCTGCAATGTTGCTGTATCGTCGTCATCGGACGCGGCCAGACTGTCAGCAATATTGTGTAACTGTCCCCGTGCCTGCCGCTCGAAACTGGCGGCGAGGCTCACTTCATGTTGCTTGACGCTGGTGGCGACAATGCCGGATGTCAGCCATTGGTACTGACCATAGAAAATGGACAACATACTGCCTATGCCAACTAACGTCAGCGTCGACATAAGGATCAGGTACTTGGGAAGGATTCGTCCGGTCATATTTCATTGTAGACCCTGTCGACCCTGGCAAATTCAAGCCATTTGACTGCACTTTTTTGCCTGGGGCTGCTGGTCCGCTTCTTATTATTGTTGGCCAATCATCGACCTAAGGCGGGTCCATCTAACTTCGCCTAGTCTGTCGCATCAGCGATCTGTCACTCGGAACTCCAGCTAGTCTACCACCGCATCATTGACCAATCGATCCATTTTGCGAATCATCGCTAATCTGCCCGCTCGTGACATAATCGGGCACTGCTGATTGCAGGGAAACCGCTGAAATTGGGCGTTTATTCTATTAAATCAGGGCTCCGGGCGAATATGCGGCAAACGTACGTCAAACAGACTTCCTGTGGCTAAAACAGCACTCATCGTAGACGACTCGAAATCCGCACGAGTTGTACTCAAGAGGATGCTGGAAGCGCACGAGCTCAATGTGGACACAGTTGAGTCGGCGGAGAATGCGTTGGACTACCTTTCCGACCATCGGCCTGACGTGATTTTTATGGATCACCTTATGCCCGGAATGGACGGGTTTGAGGCAGTCACCGCGATAAAGAACAACCCGGACACCGCCACCATCCCAATCATGATGTACACGTCGCAGGAAGGTGAACTCTATGTGGGACAAGCACGTGCGCTGGGCGCGGTTGGTGTCCTGCCGAAAACAATTGAGCCAGTGGAAGTCTCCAAAGTCCTAACAACTTTACGCATGATTGGTGCTGATAGCACAGCACAACAGGGAGGCGAGCAGGATTCTGCGATGATCGGAACAAGCGGCGAGTTTCCGGGGCTCGAAACCCTCGATCATGATCTGCGAATTCTGATTACGGATCTGTTCGAGCAGCAGCGGTCGATTATGCGCCGCGATATTCTGGGCAGTTATGAAGCGATCGCTGCGCGGGTTGTAGATCAACTAAGGCCGGTGACCGACAGGCGGGATGTTGATATTGAAGCTGACGAGGACAGCGTCCCGTCTTTACTGCTGCCGACCGTAGTATTTGTTCTGATAGTAGTAACTACCGCGTTCGCGTGGCTATATTGGCAACGTGAACGGGAATGGACAGAATTTCAGTTGCAACACACGTTGCTGCAGCAGGAAGTAGAGGATCAACGCGTCAGCGGCAACGAAGATTCCAGGCTGGCGCAGCAGCAACTCAATGGCTATCGACAATCTGTCAATGCAATGTTTACCGCGACGCTGGCCGGCCTTGAGTGGGGCGCGAACCAGGGGTCATTGTACGGTTTTGACGAATTGCCGCTTGGAGATGACCGGCTCGCGGTGCTTGAGCAACTCGCCGAACAGCTGGAAAACATAGAGTTCAGAGGAATTGTCAGAATTGACACGCACGTGGGGGACTTCTGTCTGTCCGCAACCACCGGACCGAATGGGTACGAGATGGCGCAGGAAAATATGGCCGCTGTCAATTGTGACCGGACCGGGTCGACAGCAGGTGAAGCTTACGAACTGGGACTTCGGCAATCGGTCGCATTTGCGAATTATGTGCGGCTCGCTGACGAAAGATCAGCAGGGAAAATACGATACGAGATTACCTCGCACGGGAACTTTGATCCGGTGTTGGACTACCCAATTGCTCCGGAAAATGTCAGTGCGGGCACCTGGAACGACATCGCAGCCAAAAATAATCGAGTAGCGATATCGATTATTCCTGACAGCTTTTAGCGCGAGCCGTATCAGTCCGATCCACTGTCGTCTTTGCGCTTTGCGACAAATTCATGAGGATTTTGTCTGCCGGTAGTTTTCATCACACCCTCAACAACTGCACCAGCTGCGACTGCAATCGCTTCTCCTGAAACCGTTCCGGTGATTTTGGCCGTTTCACTGATCTCAACCCGACCTTCCGCGACGATATCTCCATCAACGGTGCCTGCAACGATGACGGATGTCGCTTTCATCAACCCCTTGAAGTAACCGGAGCGGGCAAGTGTTATCGACCCGTCAATATTACATTCCCCATCGATCTCACCATTGATCATGAAGTTGCCTGAGCCGGTAAGCAGGCCTTCAATCTTGCACCCTTCACTGATCAGAGTTCCAGGTCCGCGTGCAGAATCACGCAGGCGTCGCGTCTTGGCATCACTCATTGAAAAATAGTCTCCTGATGAATTACCGGGTAAGGCCTGACGCATAGTACATTGCCGGCGACCAGATTATCGTGACCTGATCGCGCAGATTAGTCTTTTGCGTTGCGGTGCCCGTAGCCCGCTGTTTCGATCGACACCAGTCGCCCGCCTTCAAACCTGATCAGTCTCATCAATTTTTGTGGCCCGAAATTAAACAACATCTCTTTAACGAGCAGTTCCTCGTGAAAACCGGCGTACAAATGCCGTGTACCGCTCAGGCTGGACGAACCTGCCGGACGTTTGATGATATAGGGGCGTAACACGTAACCCAGGCTGCGACTCGAAACCGGCTCACCGCATAAGCCAATGACCTGCGACTCCAGCATACCTTCCTTGATCAGGCGACTGCCACAGCGCAGCGCCCACGCGTCACTCGCAACCAGCAACATGCAGCATATAATGCCAATTCGAGTTGTTTTGCCAGTTATCGGTACCATCATTGCCCGGTATCCCTCGGGACCTCGTGCCTGCGAACAGTATAGCGATTACGAGCGGGATCGCGGAACCTGGTGCCGTTGGCAGTTCATGGTGGTCTCTGTATAGTCCCCGATTGCTGGTCCGGCACCCAAATAAGTGGAAATAGTCGATTGAATCGAATGGTTAAAAAACGTATTGATCGACTAGCTGCAAGCAGTCAACCCGGTATCCTGGCCGGCGGACTAAAAGGTATAGAGAAAGAATCTTTGCGCGTGGACACGGACGGTCGACTTGCCGATTCACCGCATCCCCGGGCGCTGGGATCCGCGCTGACCAATCCTTTTATTACGACAGATTTTTCCGAAGCACTCCTCGAATTCGTTACGCCCGCGCACGCAAATACCTGGGAAACGCTGCGTGCACTTTGCGAGATTCACCAGTTTACATACGAGCGCCTTGGCGACGAGCTGCTTTGGGTTAACAGCATGCCTTGCCTCGTGCTCGGAGATACCGATATACCGCTGGCACAGTACGGTAACTCAAATGTCGGTCAGATGAAGACAATCTACAGAAACGGCCTGGGATACCGATACGGGAGAAAAATGCAGACGATTGCAGGTGTGCATTTCAACTATTCCTTGCCGGCCCGTTTCTGGCCGCACTATAAAGAATCCGAACAATCCAGACAGTCTGACGATGATTTCCGATCCGAAGCTTACATGGGACTGGTGAGAAATTTTCGACGAATGGGATGGTTGGTGCTCTACCTGTTCGGCGCTTCCCCCGCGTTGTGTAAGTCTTTTCTCGGCGATACCAGTACTAATCTGAAGACTTTCAATGAAAGCACGTACTACGAACCGTTCGGCACCTCTTTGCGAATGAGCGATTTGGGCTACAGCAACAATTCGCAGGCAAAACTCGATATATCGCTGAATTCACTGAAGGAGTACGTCGATGATCTGCGTTGCGCGATCTGCACCTCGGATGCCGGCTACGAGAAGATCGGCGTAAAAGTGAACGGCGAATACAGGCAGCTGAGTGCCAGTCAGCTCCAGATCGAGAATGAATATTACAGCCCGATTCGACCGAAACGAGTCGCACGCTCCGGCGAGCGACCGACCGCCGCATTGCGTCGAGCCGGAATAGAATACGTCGAGGTCCGATCGCTCGATTTGAATGTCTTTGACCCGGTCGGCGTTAATCAGAACGCGATGCGCTTTACCGAGGCGTTTCTGATCTATTGCCTGCTTCATGAGAGCCCGCCAATGGACGAGAGGTGCTGGCTGGAATCCAGTCGAAACCACAGCGTGGTTGCCAAAGAAGGGCGAAATCCGGATGTGCGCCTGATTCGTAATGGCGAGCCCGTGACGCTGAATGCATGGGCGCGGGAAATAATCGAAGATGTGGGCGCGATTGCGGAGCTAATCGATAAGGGGGAGAGCGGAAACGCATATGGGTTGGCCATTCACGCGCAGTCATCGTTAGTCGAAAATCCCGAAGAGACACCGTCGGCTCGCGTTCTCGAAGAGTTACGCCACGATGGAACCGGATTTTTTGATTTTGCGATGAAGTGCGCGCTCGGGCACAAGGAATATTTCGCCGATCTCGGCAGACTTGACGACGATCGTCTGAAATTTTACGAAAACGAAGCAGCTGAATCGCTGGCGCGTCAACGAAAGATTGAGGCGTCGGACACGATCAATTTTGACGAGTATCTGGCGCAGTACTTTTCCGATCAGGGATGTTGCCAACCCGTGCCAGGCGCATGATGGTCAGGCGAAAGGGAGCGATTCGCCGTGTTCGTAAGCGTAAGCGCGATGAAGACGTTGCATGCTTCGAGTCAGATCACCGGGTTTTCCATCACCGATAATTCTGCCGTCGGCCTCCAGAATCGGCGTAATCTCGCCCATTGTTCCGGTCGTGAATGATTCCGTAGCGGAATAAAGTTCAGTCAAAGTCAGGTTTTTCTCTGCCGCCGGAATGCCCTCAATCTTCGCGATGTCAAGAATCATCTGTCGCGTCAGGCCGGGCAAGCACGCGTCTGCAAACGGCGTGAGCAAATTGCCATCGCGTACAATAAAAATATTGGTATCGTTTGTTTCGGAAATAAAACCGTTAACATCCAACATAACCGCGCTGTCAACGCCTGCAACGTTGGCATCAATGGCGGCGAGAATATTGTTCAAAAGATTATTGTGGTGAATTTTCGAATCCAGACATTGTGGCGTGTTGCGTCGGATGACTGACGAGACTACGCGAATGCCTGTGTCCGAATAGACAGGCGGTTTCCACTCCGCCAGCACGATCAACGAACATCCGGATTGATTCAACTTGGGATTCATGCCCGAGGTGATCTTCTCGCCGCGTGTCAACGTCAGGCGAACGTGTGTTTCATCGGTCATTCCATTCGCTTCAAGCGTGCTGAATATTGCTTGTCGAATTTCAGCAGAGTCCGGAACCGAGGCGAACGCGAGCGCCTTCGCGGAATTTTGCAATCGCTGCAAGTGATAGCCCAGCGCGGCAATTCGGCCTTTATAGACTCGCAAACCTTCCCAAACGGCATCGCCGCCCTGCACGACGCTATCGAACACCGAGACCTTCGCGTCCTCCCTTGGTACCAGTTTCCCCCGGACGTGCACCAGAATATTCTTATTGCGCGGATCTACTGTTTGCAATTTCAATCTCCACAAGACGCACGAATGGCGCGTTTGTACAATTTGTCATACCAGGGTTTGCATTCCGCCAGCAACGGCTCGAGGTGTGCGGGAAAATCTTTCTTGGCGACATACTTCGAAAAGCCGGTACTCTTGTGGACCGCGTGATACCAATAAGGCGCCCAAACACCATCTTCTTTTCTCGGACCGGATTGCCAGGTCAGCATGTTGTCGGTGTATTCAATCTCCAGGCTATCGCAGAGTTTTCTTAGAACACCTGCCGGATCCAGTAATAGTTCTCTTGAATCAATGACAGCCGGCGTCTGGCCACAATCATCCAGCATTTTAAATAACTGCCACTGCATCTTGAGTCCGGTATCTTCAAGTTTCGCTCGTGGCAATTGAATAGTCAGCGAAGGCAGCATCTCTTTCGGATCCCGAATCAGGAAGATGTTTAGGGTGCGTTTCAGAAACTGGTCATCGAGATCAACGAAGTGATGAGCCATAAGCTTGACGAACAGTACCTTGGGACTGCCGTTCGATTCGGAAAGAAGCTTCTTCACGACCTGCCGGCCATCACAGTTTACAGCCGCCATTACTTCGTCGCGTCCCGGGTGCGCGGCGCCGGATACCCTTAGAAAGTGCCCGTACAACGGTTCGTCAACGACTGTCGTATCGTCGCGTTCAGCGAAGCTGTACATCAATGCGGTTGAAATATTTCTGGGTCCGGACCACAGGCATACGACCTTCATGCGCATTGACTCTTATCAAACTGTAAGCGGGAACCAGATTGTACTGAAATGTCATGGACCGCGGCACCCGGATGTTGCGCGTCGGCGTGCTAAAACCGGGCGGCAAGTCGGCCTGAATTCAGGTGGATTGTGCGTTAGGTCACAGATCATCGGTCCAATGATGAGGTGGCTCAGCAATTTAACTAAACTCGGTTTAGATTCTGCCGATCTGGCTGGCATGACACCATCGGGTGAGACGATTGTTTAAGACGTTCATTTTTGGAATTGTTCTGGGTGCATTCGGCGCAGGCGCGCTGGTCTATTTCGTGCCCGCGGTCGATTTGCATCGGGAGCGTTCTCTGATTTCCGTGCAACCGAATGGCGGCAACTTAGAGAAATTTCGCATCAACCTGCCTCGCGATCGCATTCTCGTCGGCCTTCCTGGCGTTGACGACAGTATCCCTGCCGGTCTGGATTGGCCTGGCGCGGAATTTCTGGGCGATATGCAGGCGGAGGTTTTCAAGGTCCGGGACGAAAACAGCGCGGTCGTAGGTGTTGCCAGCAGGCTGGCCAGCTCGTCCGAGGAAACTGGTCCCTTTATTGAATGGGTGGTGCATTTGCCCGCCAGGGGCACGATGTATGTGCAGATGGAACTGACTCCGGCAGCGGATGGCGTTCGTAACGGTGTGTTGCGCTCAGGAACGCGGGAATTCGAGCCACTTCATGGAAATGTTCGCGAACAATTCGTGCTGGCAGCCGAAGATGATGACGTGCAGGGCCGAATCGTTCTGGAAACTGCGCTGGTCGGGACGCTGGGAGACGAGGAATGAAATACCTTTATTCACTGGCGATCGGCATTCTGGTCGGTGCGGTATTGTTTGTCCTCGGCCTCTACTACAATCCGTTCTCCGCCCAAACGGCTGTGTCCCCGCTCGCGGTGACAACCGACCAGGTCATCGATCTGTCGTTTTCCGGCGTGCCCAACGAGGGAATCTTGTATACCGATCATGGCGAATCTGTGGTCTCGCCATACCCTGATCGGGTCTCCGAGCTCTGGGAGCCGGCGGTTGTCAAAACAAGCGTGTGGGTTACCGAATTTCAGGTCGGACGAGGCGAGGCAACGGGAATTGGCGTCAAGTTCATTACGGAATCGGAGAAGACCCGGCTGATTAATGGGGAAGCGCTCGCGAACAGCGTGTGGCACGTCTACTTGCCCGGGCAGGGTACGTTTCTTGTCGATCAGACCGAAAACTATTGGTCCTACATTCGTGAAGTAGTAATCCCCGCTCGCGTAAGCTCTGGCGATAACTGGCTCGGTGCATTTCATGGGGTAATGACCAACGGGCCCGGTTCGCTGGGGACGGGCAGGGTTACCGGGGGAAGCGGCAAGTTTACCAATCTGGAGAGCGAGGCCGTGGAATCGTTGTCCGCGCGGGGATATTCATCTGTCACTGGCCCTGTCTCAATGACTCGCAACCTGACGATAGCGCTGTCGAGCGCGAAAGCCGAATAGTAGTAGATATTCGCTACGCCATATCCTTCAACGCGATATCCGAATTGGAAAGCAACGCGTGATCGATTTTCGCGCGGCTGGCAATCAACGGTTTCGACTGGACAAAATCTTTCGGGCTATTCACTGCATCAACGGCAATTAGCTGTCCATTTCGAAGATACAGGCACGCGAACGAGCGTTCGTCCATGCGCCCGCGTATGACGACTTCGTCATAACCCTGCGACAATCCGGCAATCTGTAACTTCAGGTCGAATTGATCGGACCAGAACCACGGCACCTGCGCGTAACTCAAGTCTTCGCCGCAGATATTGCCCGCGGCAGTTTTCGCCTGTTCCAGTGCATTGTGTACTGATTCGAGTCGCAGCTCGATTCCCAGAAGCCGGTTTGGATGCCAGGTGCAATCGCCCACTGCATAAATGTGCGGATCGCCGGTTCTGCAATGATCATCGACGACAACGCCGTTCGTCACGTCAAGTCCCGCGTCCGTGGCCAGTTCAGTGTTCGGTACGATACCGATACCGATAACTACAATATCTGCAGGTATTTTTTCGCCGTCGGCCAGAATGACACTCGCTATGCGGTTGTCTCCGTCGAAACCGGAAATGGCCGCCGACAGCTTCAATTGCACGCCGTTCTCGGCATGGACGTCCTGATAAAATTTCGACAGCTCGGGCGATACGACGCGACTCATCACGCGATCAGCGGATTCAACGACAGTAACTTGCTGGTCCAGTTGGGCCAGGACCGCTGCGACTTCGAGGCCGATGTATCCGGCGCCGACTATGACAACTCGCCTGTTGCCTTTTATTTCTGCGCGAATGCGGTCGACGTCGTCAATGCTGCGAAGATAATAAATTCCGTGGAGGTCAGCGCCGGGAAGGGCCAATTGTCGAGGGCGGCTACCTGTAGCGATGACCAGGTAATCATAGCTGAATGCGTGCCCATCGTCTGTGTGGACCGACCGTGTGGCTCTCTCGATAGCCATCGCCCGGGTGTTAAGGCGAACATCGATATTCGGCTGGTCGTAAAAAACCTGTGGTTTGAAATACAGTCTTTCGGCTTGCATATCCCCGGCGAGATATCTTTTCGACAAAGGTGGTCGCTGGTACGGATACCACGACTCTTCGCCAAGCAAAGTAATGCGACCATTGAAATTGTTCTGGCGAAGGGATGCAACGACCTGACCTGCCGCGTGTCCGGCGCCCACAATGACGACATTATTCATGCGCACAATTCTACGGGCTGTGAGCATTCGATGACAGCGTACTTAATTTTGTGCCGCCGCTCCGTTATCCTGCTGCATCCAGTAACTGACGGGAACTAAGATGAAATCAAAGGCAATAAGGATTCACGAATACGGCGGACCGGAAGTGCTTCGATTCGAAGATGTTGAGGTTCCGGAGCCGGGCGAGGGCGAGGCGCGTATCCGGCATACCGCGATCGGGCTGAATTTCATTGATACTTACCATCGCAGTGGTCTTTATCCGATGCCTCTGCCAACCGGTCTTGGAAGCGAGGCGGCCGGCATCATCGATGTCGTCGGTCCTGGAGTATCGGAAGTCAGGCCCGGCGATCGCGTTGTCTACACCGGGCGGCCCGCCGATTCCTATTCTGAGTACAGAAATTTTCCGGCAAGGCAGTATGTGCCGATCCCGGATGGTGTAACAGATGAACAAGCCGCTGCCGTGTTCCTGAAGGGGCTGACGGCCTGGTACCTTCTGAAGCGAAGTTACAGGGTACAGGCCGGTGATCCAATCCTGCTGTACGCCGCTGCCGGCGGAGTTGGATCGCTGGCAAGCCAGTGGGCAAAAGCACTCGGCGCGACCGTCATCGGTGTTGTCAGTACCGAAGCAAAAGCCAAAATGGCCCGCGAAAACGGATGTGATCACATCATCATGGCAGATAATCCGGACGTTCCCGGTGCTGTTCGTGAGTTGACCGGTGGCAAGGGTGTTGCTGCAGTTTATGATTCAGTCGGCAAGGACACCTTTATGGCATCGCTCGACTCGCTCCGACCGCACGGTGTCATGGTGACCTTCGGCAATGCGACCGGGCCCGTCGACCCGTTCGCGCCGGCCGAGCTTGCGAAAAGAGGTTCGTTGTACGTGACGCGACCGGTTCTTTTCGATTTCATTGCAACGCGAGACGATCTTCTCCTTGCGGCCGGCGATCTTTTTGACGTCATCAGCCGTGGAGTTGTGAAGATCAGTATCAACCAGCGTTATGCGTTGCGGGATGCCACCCGTGCGCACCAGGATCTTGAGGGCAGGAAAACAACCGGCTCGACGGTATTCGTTATCGACTGATGTGGGCGTCCGTCAGGGAGTGACCGGCACGAGCGGCCAGAGGATCGGCAACAGGAACATGACGGTAAGAAAGACGACAATTGTGAGTGGCACCCCAAGCTTGATGTAGTCGACGAAACGATATCCGCCGGGGCCCATGACAAGAATGTTCGCCGGATGCGATATCGGGCTCGTAAAACTTGCGGAGGCTGCCATTGCAACTGCCATCATCGCTGTTTCCGGAGCCACTCCCATATCGCCCATTGCCGAAAGCACGATCGGTGACATCAGCACCACGAGCGCCGCTGTCGGAATGATCATCGTGGCCATCGCCGTCAACACATAAAGGCCGGCTATTACCGACCAGGGTCCTGAATCACCCAGTAGCAGCATGACCTGGTTGGCCAGATAGGTTGCGGTACCGGAGTCCTGCATCGCGGCTCCCAGCGGGAGCATGCCGGCAATCAGGAATATGGCGCGCCAGTCGATGGCGCGATAGGCCTCTTCCATCGTGAGGCAACCGGTCAACACCATGACGCTGCCGCCGACCACCGCGGCGATTGAGATAGGCGCGTATCCGGCCATCACACTGAGCACGACGGCAAGCATGATGAATGCTGCCAGGGGAGCGCGCCGGGTATCGGGCGGCGCCCTGCCAAGCGGCGTCAAAATCAGGAAGTCAGAATCATCACTCAGGAGTTGCAACCGATCGCGAGGCCCAAGCATCAGCAAGGCGTCGCCAATCTGCAGGCGCTCATCGGCGAGATCGACCCCGATCGGCCCGCCCTCACGCCATATGCCGGCGAGCTCGATGCCATAGCGTTCACGAAAATTGAGCTCGCCAACAGTCTTGCCGGCGAGACTCGAGCGTGGGTCCAGCGTGGCGTCCATCAGTGTCAGTCTTTCAGATTCGAGAGAACCCAGGTTTCCGGTGACTTTGGTTTCGACATCAAGTTCCTGCAGGCCACGCAGCACGTCCAGGTCTTCAGGTTGACCTTCAATAAGTAGCAGGTCTCCGCCCTCCAGAACCTCGTCACCACGCGGCATTACCTTGAGGTTGCCGTCTCGAAAAATCGCAACGACACGAAAATCGAAAACGTCCGCCAGACGACTTTTTTCGAGTGTGGCGTCGGCAAGACCACTGAATTTCGGCAAGCGGACAACGAACATTCGTTCATCGGCATTGTAACGTTCGCTGAGATCATCGTCTTTCAGCACTCGGGCCTCGCTGAAATCGGCAAACCCGCTGAGCTCTGCGACGTCTTCAGTCTCACCCTGGACGAGTACCCGGTCGCCGGCTCTTAAAGGGACATACGCAAGATTGGTAAGGCGAAAATTATTGCGACGATAAATACCGACTACGCTGACTTTGAATCGACTGCGAAAGCCAGCGTGTCGGATGAGTTCCCCGACGAGCACCGACCCAACGGCAAGTTTTACTTCTGCATATGCGATCTTGGCTGCGACCATTGATTTGAGAACAGGCGCTTCGCGCTCAATGACCAGGTCGCTCCAGCGCTGTAATTCCTTGAACTGGTCGACTCGCCCCTGCACGAGCAGCCCGTCACCGCCACGCAGTACCGTCTGTCGGCCGGGCAGCGGTTCGCTGCGCCCGAACCGGGTCAGCGCCAGGATAATGAGACCCGTCGCGGATCCGATGCGAGTCTCACCCAACGTCTTGCCGACCAGGATAGATTCCATCGATACCCGCAACATAAAGGTACGTTCCTGCAGCTTGTAGCGACTACGAAGGCTTCGCTGGCTCTGGTGTCTGCCGCGCTGATCAATCTTGGTTTTCGGCAACAGGTATCGGCCTGCGAGCGCGACGAAGGCAACGCCGATGGCCATGACCGCGCCACCCAATGGAGTGAAATCAAACAACGCGAACGGTTTATGTCCGTTCTGGACCATTGCCTCACTGATCAGCAGGTTAGGAGGTGTGCCAATCAGGGTCATGAGGCCACCCAGCAAAGTTGAATAGGCAAGCGGCATCAGCAGGCGAGAGGGCGAGATTCTTGTGCGCCTTGCGACCTCCACAACGACTGGAAGCATCAATGCGGCAACGCCGATATTGTTCATAAATGCAGACAGCACAGCTGCCGTGACCATAATGACGATAATCATTGCGACTTCGCGGCGGCCGGCAAGGCGCATAACCTGGCGACCAATGATATCTGCGATGCCCGTGCGGGTCAGACCCTCACTGAGGATGAACATTGCCCAGACAGTGATGACGGCACTGTTGGAAAAACCAGAAAATGCCTGGTCGGTCGTTACCAGACCGGTAACGGCGAGGGCGGACAACACTAGTAGTGCGACCAGATCCATTCGAATGACTTCGCTGACAAAAAGTATCAGCGAGGTGATCAGAATGCCTAAGACGAGTGCGATCTCAAATGTCATTAATCGCCGTAACCTGTACTACTGTAAAGTCAACGTTGAGAATGAAGAGGATTTATACATGGCCAACATAGCATGAGCCAACGAGTTACTGTCAGCAAATGACGAAGTCACAATTATACGAAGCAAAGCGCGAACCGGTTTCCGTACAGATCGATATCAGAGGAATTCGCTACCACGTCCTGGAATGGGGAGACCGAAGTCACCCGCTTTTGATAATGCTCCACGGCTGGGGTGACTGCGCAGCGTCGTTTCAGTTCGTCGTCGATGAGCTAACAAGTGACTGGTTCGTGGTCGCTCCGGACTGGCGAGGGTTCGGATGTTCTCACCACCGGGCCGATAGCTACTGGTTTCCGGATTACGTGGCTGATCTTGATGCGCTTATATCCCGTTATCAGCCAGAGCACCCGGTCAACGTGCTCGGCCACAGTATGGGCGCGAACGTTGCCGGTCTCTACGCCGGGATATTTCCGGAGCGCGTGCGATCGTTCGTCAACGTCGAAGGATTCGGACTGGCTGATGGCGATCCGTCAAATGCGCCGGATCATTACCGGCGTTGGATTACGCAAAGCCGAAATATGCCGTCCTATGCGACATACCGGTCATTCGAGGAACTGGCAGACCGAATCCGTAAGAGAAGTCCTCTGATGAGCGACGACAAGGCACTGTTTGTCTCTCAGCACTGGGCGACAATGGAAAACGGATCGATCACGCTGCGCGCGGATCCGGCACACAAACTGCCAAACGCGGTGCAGTATCGTCGCGCTGAAGCCGAGGCCTGCTGGAACAAGGTGACCGCCCGGGTCTTGCTCGTCGTGGGCGCGGATACCGACTTTACCGCCGCCGCGAAAACCTGGATCGATCCTGACAAGTCGGCTCACCCTTTTCGCAATGAAGAGACCGCGATCATCCCCGACTGCGGGCATATGGTGCATTTTGAACAGCCGGCGCAACTGGCAAAGGCCGTCGAGGGCTTTCTCCGCGCCGATCCGGACAGTATTGTGTAAATATAATCAGTACTGTATAAAAACCCAGTTATGGGTGATGCGGCAGAACTTCAAAACGACTACCTGGGCAGGTTGAATCCGGCCCAGCGGCAGGCCGCGTCTTACGGGCAAAGAAAACCTGACGGTGGCTTTCAGTCGGGTCCGCTCCTTGTTATTGCCGGCGCCGGAACGGGGAAAACGATGACACTGGCGCATCGCGTCGCGCACCTGATTATTCAGGGTGTGAATCCGGAACGGATCCTTCTGCTCACGTTCACTCGCCGCGCCGCACAGGAAATGATTCGCCGGGTAGAGGCCATCGTGCGACAGACGCTTCGCGGGGAAAATGACCCACCGGTGACGAAGAATGTTCTCGCCTGGTCCGGGACCTTTCATTCCGTGGCGAACAGGTTGTTGCGTCGGTACTCACACAATCTTGACCTTGATCCGGGATTCTCGGTCCTCGATCGTGGAGATTCCGCGGACCTGATGGATGTGGTGCGCCACAAACTTGACCTGTCTCGAAAATCGCGTCGCTTTCCAAAAAAGGACACGTGTCTTGGAATTTATTCGCGATGTGTTAATTCAAGGAAGCCGCTGGTCGATTGCCTGAATGAGACCTATCCGTGGTGTTCGGATTGGGAAGAGGAGCTGCGCACTCTGTTTCGTGATTACGTAGACCATAAGCAGGAAAGCCAGGCACTGGATTATGACGATTTGCTGCTTTACTGGAGTTACCTTGTTTCGGACGAGGAATTTGCTGCCGAATTGGGTACCTGGTTCGATCACATTCTCGTCGACGAGTATCAGGACACCAATATTTTGCAGTCAGAAATTTTAAATGCGATTCGTCCTGACGGCGCCGGAGTCACCGTTGTAGGCGATGACGCACAATCAATTTATTCCTTTCGTGCTGCGGAAGTTGAAAACATACTTGGTTTCCCGGACCAGTACATTCCTGCGGCACGGATAGTTACGCTCGAAGAAAATTATCGATCAACGCAACCTATCCTGGACAGCGCCAATTGCCTGATTGCCGAAAGCGACCGGCAGTACAAAAAGAACCTCTACTCCACAAGGAAAGGTGGTGGCAGACCGAGATATGTAACGGTTGAGGATGGTGACGCAGAGGCCGAGTTTGTCGTGGAGTCTGTTCTCGCCCGCAGAGAGGAGGGCCTGGACCTTAAGCGCCAGGCGGTTTTATTTCGCGGCGCGCATCACAGCGACAGACTGGAACTGGAGCTCGTCCGGAGAAACATTCCGTACGTGAAGTATGGCGGGCTTAAGTTCCTTGAGGCGGGCCACGTGAAAGACCTGCTTTCTGTACTTAAGTGGGGGGACAATCCGCGCAACCAGGTTGCCGCTTTTCGCGTATTGAAGTTGTTGCCGGGCATGGGTCCGGCGTATGCGGCTCGGTGTTTCGAATTCATGTCGGCTAACGGATACTCATTTTCGGCGCTGCGAAATTTTCTTCCACCTGCGGCGACTCGCGTTGACTGGCCTGCGTTTTGTGAGCTGATGATGTCACTTTCAGCGGCCGAGGCCGACGCGCCGGCCTGGCAGACCGGACTAGCCGAGACGCGTAAATGGTACCAGCCGCATCTCGAGCGTTTGTACGATGGCCTCGATACCCGCGAGGCTGATCTCGAGCAACTTGAACAGATCTCCGGAAAGTACCCGACGCGAGAGAGATTTTTAACGGAACTGACATTGGATCCTCCTGCGGCGGCAGGCGATCTGGCGGGCGATCCGTATCTTGATGAAGACTATTTGATTTTGTCGACCGTGCATTCCGCCAAGGGTCAGGAGTGGGATGCCGTGTTCATCCTGAATTTTTCCGATGGAAATTTCCCGTCAGAGTTTTCCACGGGGAAACCCGAGCTGATCGAGGAAGAACGGAGACTTTTGTATGTAGCAATGACTCGCGCAAAACAGGCGTTGACGCTCGTTGCACCACTTCGCTATCACGTTACCCAGCAACGTCGCGATGGAGACAAACATGTCTATGGCGCGCGCAGTCGGTTTATGACGAGTTCCCTGATGGCAACAATGGAGCCCTCATTCCACGGCAGGCCCGAGGTGGCAAACCGGTTTGCGCCAAGGTCAGACAAGAAACTGGATGTTGCCGGGCGCCTGAAGGAAATGTGGTAGTTAGCGCCAGGCGCCGATGATCGTGCCAGCCACGGCGTACAGTACGACGTAGTAACCTGCATTAATAAAGAAAAGTCGAAGTGAGCGTTGCTCGAATAAATAGGTGACGCCGTATGCAGTAGCGATCCAGAACAGTCCCACCCAAAGACCCGCCTGAAGTCCGGTTTGCCAGGTACTGTCCGCCCCAAGAAAGGCGGATAGTGCGGTTGCAGACAATGCCTGCAATATGATCGTGCCGCCAAAGGTGCGCACCATGTTGGCATTGCCTATGGCTTGCTCTGTCAGGCCTACTTCCTGCATCCAGGCTTTGCCAAACAGAGACTTTGAATACCAGAGTCCGCCGAGCATAAACGCGGCGGCAGTAGCAGTGACAACTGCAAACCAATTAACGTCGGACAGGATTTGGGCAAGAGGCATCTTGCGCTCCTTGTTATTTTAGTTTCGACAGTTTAGCAGTTTTGGGGATAGTGACCTTAACTATCCCTGCCTGGTCAGCGCGAAACAGGATCAATTGGGGTCAGCGTTCCCATCATTACCCTAGTCAAAAAAAACGGTGGCCGAAGCCACCGTTTCAAGTTACGAAACAAAACCTTTGGGAGATTCAATTGCTTCGTATGCCACCCTGGCATGAGGTTCGCCCACACCAGAAAGTCATTCTCGCCCGCTTTTTGCAGGACTTGACGATTTGATGCACAGGTGCCGCAAATAGTTGCAACGATTCTGGAATAAGCGACCCGAATATTCTGAAAAGTACGTCACCGATGTAACGACATACCGGTCCCGTCGTATAATCCTGCCAATGTTCACCAGGGGGAACGGCTCATGAGCATTGCAGTAGACCGGGTTTCAGTCAGAGAGCAGATTGGCGACGAAGAGTGGCAGTTAAGGGTTAATCTTGCGGCCTGCTATCGGCTCGTTGCGATGTTCGGCTGGGACGATTTGATCTTTACTCATATCTCGGCTCGGGTGCCCGGCCCTGATGATCATTTCCTGATCAATGCGTACGGCCTGTTGTTCGAGGAAATGACAGCCAGCAGCCTGGTGAAGGTGGGCCTGTCCGGGGAGATCGTACTTGACTCACCATATATGATTAATCCTGCTGGATTTACTATTCACAGCGCCATACACGCGGCGCGCCATGATGCCGGTTGCGTACTGCACACCCATACCAGGGCGGGTGTTGCCGTCTCAGCCCAGGCCGGCGGGCTGCTGCCGATATCGCAGATCGCGCTCTTGCCCTTTGCATCGCTTGCCTATCACGACTACGAAGGCATCGCGCTTAATGAGGACGAAAAGCCGCGGTTGGTCGCTGACCTCGGCGAGCGAAATTTTCTGATCCTGCGAAATCACGGACTATTGACCGTGGGCAGGTCGATCGAGGACGCTTTTCTTTTCATGTACGCGCTGGAAACTGCCTGTCAGATTCAGCTGGCGGCACAATCAGGGGGTACCGCATTGACGGAAGTCAGCCCCGCTATCGTTGCCGGCATACAGGCGCAGGTGGAAATGGTGACAAAGGGTATGGGCGGTGCGCTGGCGTGGCCGGCGCTGCTCCGAAAACTGGATCGGCGCGATCCATCATATCGCACCTGAACTGTTACGCCAGGAACATGCGATACGCGGGATTGTCACTTTCCTCAAAATGTTCGTAACCAAGCTCGGCAAGATGCGCTTCCAGTTCGTCTGATTCATTTTCCGGGACCTGGATGCCTGCGAGCACTCGTCCGTGATCGGAGCCATGGTTGCGGTAGTGGAACAGGCTGATGTTCCAGTCGGTTCCAATCGCCTTCAGAAAATCCAGTAAGGCGCCGGGTCTTTCCGGAAATTCAAACCGGAACAGGCGTTCGTTTTTGATCCTGGCCGCGCTGCCGCCGACCATGTGCCGGATATGCAGCTTTGCCATTTCATTGTCGCTCAGATCGGCGAGCGGGTATCCCAGCCTGGTCAGGCTGTCGACCAGTTCTTTGTGTTCCTTCCTGCCATTTCGTAGTTGTACGCCAACGAATATGTGTGCGCTTTTCTCGTCGTTGAACCGATAATTGAATTCCGTAATGCCGCGACGTCCCAGTGCTTCACAAAATTTGCGAAAACTTCCGGGCTTCTCGGGAATCTCTACTGCAAGCAGCATTTCCTGCTGTTCGCCGACTGCGGCGCGTTCGGCGATATGTCGCAGACGGTCAAAATTAACATTGGCGCCGCCGTTGATCACGACAAACGATTGGCCGCGTATTGCATTGTCGGCGACGTACTTCTTGACGCCGGCTACGGCGAGCGCGCCGGCGGGCTCGACAATGCAGCGAGTGTCTTCGAAAATATCCTTGATGCCGGCACAGATTTGATCCGTGTCGACGGTCACGATCTCATCGACTAACTCCTGGCAGAGCCGAAATGTCTCATCGCCAACCCGGCGGACGGCAACTCCGTCGGCGAAAAGGCCAACGTGTGCGAGGGTTATTGGCATGCCTGCAGTGAGTGATTCCTTCATTGCCGCAGAATCTTCAGGTTCTACGCCGATAATCTTGATCTCAGGCCGTTTACTCTTTATATAGCTGGCGATTCCGGCGATAAGGCCTCCGCCGCCAATTGGAACAAAAACCGCAGCTACGTCCGCGTCCATCTGATCGATGAGCTCACGCCCGATCGTTCCCTGTCCGGCGATAACGGCCGGGTCATCAAATGGATGAATGAACGCAAGGTTTTCGGCCTTCGCTATTTCAAGTGCCCTTGAATAGGCGGCGTCGTAATTGTCGCCATGCAGAATGACCTCACCGCCCAGCGCGACGACGGCATCGATCTTTATGGTAGGTGTCGTGACCGGCATGACGATAACCGCCCGTGTTTGCCGCCGCCTGGCCGCCAGTGCGACGCCCTGGGCGTGATTGCCTGCCGAACTGCAAATGACACCTGTCGCGATAGCGCTGTCAGGCAACGATGCCAGCTTGTTGTAGGCGCCACGTAATTTGAAAGAGAAAACGGGCTGAAGGTCCTCCCTTTTCATCAAGATTTTGTTGGCAAGTCGCAGCGAGAGATTTCCGGCGAGTTCGAGCGGCGATACATTCGCAACGTCGTAGACAGACGCCTCATCAATCAGCGTCACGTAATCAGAAATTTTCATTCGGGGCAGTCAGAGGCTAACGGGCCTTGCTAGATTAGCGCATTGGCGGCTATGAGAGCGATGGTTTCCATTGAATCGGCCGACCATAGGCGAGAAATAGTGCAATCTGCCCTCATTCGTCATTCGATTGCATCACTGGCAAATGCTCAAATCGTTGCGTCGGAACACCAGGGATCGGCTGATGTGCAAGGATGTCGCGAGGCGGCGGTCGGGACAGAAATTATTTCGTTCGTCGGCTACGAAAGCGATCGGATATCGTCTGTTCGGAAGCGTTACTGTCGTATCGCCGCCGTCAACAAAGCTCGCGCTCGCAATCGCACTGCTGACACTGAGTTCGCTTGCAACAGTGTTCTATATTGTCGAAGTGCCAGAGCGAATCAGGGCAGCCGGCGTTCTGATGCCGGTTGGTGGAATGTTGGATGTAGTTGCCAACCGGGCCGGCCAGGTCAGTGCCGTGTTCATCAGATCGGGTCAGCTGATCGACAAAGACCGACTGCTCTTCACTATCAATGATGGTGCCCATCTGCACGGTGAGTCAGCGCCGGAGTCGAATCTCCGGTCGTTGAGGAAAGAGCTTGAGCTTCTGGATGTCGCCCACGAACGTCAACAGGAAATGACGGCCGACCGGATGGTGGCTCTGCAGGACGAGATGGTCATGGCGATCGAACAGCAGGATATCGCCGACGAACGGCTCACGTCACACCTAAGCGAGATCGAGGTCCTCGAGAGTAGGAGCCTGCGACGGCAGCAGCTCGTTGGCGACGGCCTGGTATCACGAGATGCTTTTGAGGCCGAGCAGGCCAATCTGCTGCGGGCGCGTACCGAACATGCCGAAATTCGGCAAAGGGCCGTCGAACACTCCCGGATCATAGGCACGCTTTCAAGGTCGCTCGAGGAAACGGAAAAGCAACTGGCGTTGAACGAGGTCCAGCATGCCGTGAGTACGGAACGACTGAATCGCAATATCAAACTGGGTCGGCACGATGCGCTGCAGGAGTATCGCGCCTCCGAGCAAGGTCTGGTCGTGCAGGTTCTAACCCAGCCCGGAGATGCGGTTCGCTCCGGCCAGGTACTGGCGAAGCTGAGTCGGCCAAAGGCGCGGCTACAGGCCTGGCTTTATTTGCCGACCGCCAGTGCCCGGCTCCTCAAGGCGGGGCAGGCCGTCGAGATATCCCTCGATGCATATCCGCGCGAAGTTTATGGCACGTACACCGCAGTCGTGGCTTCAGTTTCCGGAATCGCATTACTGCCAGGGGACATCCGTGCGCCGTTACTGCTCTCGGGGCCGGTATTCGAAGTCAAGGCCGAGCTTCAGTCGAACGATGTGGATGCGCCCGGGCTGAAATGGCCGTTGTTGCCGGGGATTTCCTTTAGTGCCGACATCATTCAGCGTCGCCTGCGGCTCTATGAATGGCTTGCCAATTCTCTTTTTGGCGAGGCCGGTAATGTTCAAGCCTGATTCCGACCTGCGGCTTGTCCGTCGACGGGTGCCTGTCATTTTGCAGCACGAACGAGCGGAATGCGGGCTGGTGTGCCTGGCCATGATCTCCGGGTATTTCGGAAAAGATGCCGATCTTGCCCAGTTACGCCAGCAGTCCGGGATGTCTGGAAAAGGTGCGACTTTTCAGGAGCTGCTGGCAACTGCCGATCAGTTGCAGATGATCGCACGGCCGGTTCGCCTGTCGATGGCAGAGTTGCCGCAATTGCAGCTTCCTGCGGTCCTGCACTGGCGCATGAACCACTTCGTCGTACTTGTCAGCGTGGGCAGAAGGCGGTTCTGTGTTCACGATCCCTCGACAGGCAAACGAAGTGTCGGGCGTGCAGAGTTTGACGAGTCATTCACTGGAGTTGCGCTGGAAGTCACGCGAAGTCCGGAATTTATGCCTGGAAAGAATCGCAAGCGGGTGGCTATCGCAGATTACGTCGGGTCGTTCAGGCACCTGTACAGGTACGTTGCGCTGATGTTTTGCCTGCTGCTGGTTTCCCAGGTCCTGGCATTGGTGCCGCCGGTCGCTGCGCAGATCGTCATCGACGAAGTTGTGCTTGGGCAAGATCGAATCTGGCTTTACCGGGCGCTGGGAGGGCTGGCTGTTGTCATGTTGATCGGGACGATGCTGGACGCCTTTCGCGGCTGGATCAGCCTCTATGCAGGAACACGACTGACCGCAGACAGCACCGTCAGCGTTATCAATCACCTTTTCAACCAACCAGTTGAGTTTGTCCGTCGTCGTCACCTTGGAGACCTGATGTCCAAGCTGGAGTCCCTGACGCCGATTCGGCAAGCACTTACTGAACACAGTATCAACGCGACCGTGCAGGGCGTCATGCTGGTCACCACCCTGCTCATCATGTTTTTGTACAGTTCGTCGCTTACAGCAGTGTCACTGGTCGGACTTTCACTGACCGTCGTCCTGGTCGTTTTGATTCTGCCGCGAAGTCGTCGACTGAGCGAAAAGGCGCTTATTCATCATGCAGAGGAGAGCAGCTCACTCGTTGAATCGCTGAAGGCGTATGAGACGATGCGAAGCCTCGGTCTTGGACGCGCCAGGAGATTGCACTGGCAACGGTGTTTTCTGCAAGCGACCCATGCCAGGGTTGCGCAGGGAAAACTGGGCATCTTTCGCTCCGCGGCGATTGGAACGATCGGTGCCCTTGAGCAGGTCGCCTTTCTGGCGATCGGCGTCGCGGGAATCCTGGACAGGGAAATCTCTCTCGGCGTCCTGTTTGCGTTCATGGTGCTTCGGGGCCGCCTTAGCGGAGCCGTCTACGCACTGACTGATCTGCTGCAAAAATTCGTCGTGCTGAAAGTTCATACGAACCGGCTGTCCGATATCGTGCTGGCACCGCGTGCTCCCGAAGACCTCGTGGGTGCTGTCAGCGCCAGGCTTTGTGGCACCCTGCAGGCAATCAATCTCGGGTACGGATATGAGAGCGGCAATCCTGTCATAGAAAATTTCCATTGCGATATTTCGGCAGGAGCGAACGTCGTCATTACCGGTCCGTCAGGATGCGGTAAAACGACCTTACTGAAGTTACTGGCGGGGCAGATATCTCCCGACACCGGTCAGATTCTGATCGACGGGATCGAACGGCCATTGTGGAGCAACCACTTGTTATGCGATCAGTGCGCTGTGGTTCTACAGAACGATTGCCTTTTCCAGGGCACGATCGCAGAAAATATTTCGGCGTTTTCGACGGCGCCCGACCTCATGCGTGTTCGGTCGGCGGCCATCGAAGCGGAAATCTGGGCAGACATCCAGAGGTTGCCCATGCAAACGCAGACGCTGATTGGCGATACGGGAATCGGGCTGTCAGGCGGACAGGTGCAGCGACTGGCATTGGCGCGTGCGCTGTACCGGCAGCCACGCATTCTGTTCCTGGACGAAGCAACCAGCCATCTCGATATTGAGACCGAAAAGCGCGTGCTGCGGAATATTGCGAAAACCAAGATGACGATTATCAGCGTCGCTCATCGACCTGACGCAATCGCACTCGCCGGGAAAGTAATTTCCCTTCGGCCCAGATGAGGGATTTTTTTTTGTTCGTGTGTCAGATGTAAACTACCGTCCCACGGCTATTCATTCAAAACGATAGCAATAACGCATCAGCCCTTTCATAATCTGCCTCATGACATCAGACCTGACGCGGCGCAAGCTGTATCCACCCATCGAGCCCAACCGCACCGGTTTTCTAACTGTCGATAGTGGCCACAAGCTGTATTACGAAGAATGTGGCAATCCACACGGCAAACCTGTCGTCTTTCTGCACGGAGGTCCGGGCGGTGGCTGCTCGGAGGGAATGCGCAGGTTCTGGAATCCGGATGTCTACCGTATCGTGCTCTTTGATCAGCGCGGTAGTGGCAAGAGTACGCCACATGCGCACCTCGAAAATAATACGACCTGGGACCTTGTCAAAGATATCGAAGTGCTTCGCGCTGCTCTGCAGATCGATCGTTGGCAGGTTTTCGGAGGCTCGTGGGGAAGTACGCTCGCGCTGGCCTATTGCCAAAAGCACCCGGATCGTGTCACCGAAATAGTCTTGCGCGGCATTTTTATGCTGAGGAAGAAGGAAATCGACTGGTTTTACCAACATGGTGCCAGCGAAATTTTTCCGGATCTCTGGCAGCAATACCTGGCGCCTATCCCGAAGCGCGAGCGCCATGACATGCTGAGCGCCTATTACAAACGTCTTACCAGCGATGATTCTGAAGTCCGGCTGGCGGCGGCGAAAGCCTGGTCAATATGGGAAGGAACGACCAGCACCCTGCTTCCGAACGAAGGTATCGCGAAAGTCTTTGGTGCGGATGAGATGGCGCTTGCTTTGGCGAGAATCGAGTGCCATTACTTTGTGAACAACGGATTCATGCGGGACAATCAGCTGATCGATGAAGTTGGCGCGATACGAAACATTCCGGCGGTAATCGTGCAAGGTCGATATGATGTCGTTTGTCCGGCGATCTCTGCATGGGAGCTGTCGCAGGCGTGGCCGGAAGCAGATCTTCGAATCGTTCCGGACGCCGGGCATGCCGCATTCGAGCCGGGTAATGTACACGAACTTGTCATGGCGACCGATGCGTTCGCATAACTCCAGAGTCCGATATCGATGAATAAACTCCTGATTACCAACGCACGTCTCGTCAACGAGGGCGACACGCGTGACGCCGACGTGTTGATTGTGGGCGATCGAATCGAAAAAGTTGGTTCTGGGCTGTCCGCCGACGATGGCACAGAGGTCCTGGATGCGGCGGGCAAGTTGCTGATGCCAGGCATGATCGACGACCAGGTTCATTTTCGTGAGCCCGGTTTGACCAATAAAGGTGACCTGGCTACTGAATCCGCTGCGGCGGTCGCCGGGGGTGTCACCAGTTTCATGGATATGCCGAACGTCAATCCGCAAACGACCAACCGGGCTGCGCTTGCGGAGAAGTACGAACTGGCGTCAGGTCGGTGCCGAGCCAACTATGGATTTTATCTTGGGGCTACGAATCGCAATATCGAAGAGATCAAGGCGTTGCAAATCGGGGAGTCCTGCGGAATCAAGGCGTTCATGGGCGCCTCAACGGGCGACATGCTGGTAGACGATCCGGAGGCGCTGGAGAAACTGTTCGAACATGCACCTGTGATCATCCTGACTCATTGCGAACACTCTCCCACGATTCGGGACAACGAAGCACGCGCCAAAGTTGAGTTTGGCGAGAACGTGCCGATGTCAGAGCACCCAAATATTCGCTCGGCGAATGCCTGCCTGCTGTCCTCCAGCCAGGCTGTCGATCTTGCGCGGCGGCACGATGCACTGTTGCACGTGTTGCACCTGACGACTGCTATCGAGATGGGGCTCTTTTCCAAAGGGCACCGAAGTGAGAAACGCATTACAGCAGAGGTGTGCGTGCATCATTTATGGTTCGATGAAAGTCGCTACGTGGATCTCGGTACGCGGATCAAGTGTAATCCTGCGATCAAGACTGCTGAAGATCGTGCCGCCCTGATCAAGGCTGTGAACGATGATCGCATCGATATCATTGCGACGGACCATGCCCCGCACACGGTCAGCGAGAAAGGGAAGACCTACTTCAAAGCGCCCGCCGGCCTGCCATTGGTCCAACATGTCATGCTGTGCCTTTTCGATCTCGCCCATTCAGGCAAGCTGAGTTTTGAAAAAATCGTCGACAAGACGAGTCATTCTGTCGCGGATATCTTCGGTATTCCCGATCGGGGGTATGTGCGGGAAGGCTATTTCGCTGACCTTGTCATAATGGACCCGGATAAACCTACAAAAGTGACCTCAGGCAGCCTGCTCGCCAAGTGTCACTGGTCGCCGTTTGAGGGTCACGCTTTCAGATCGACCGTGGACACGACCATCGTCAACGGAATAGTGGTCTATCAGCAAGGGCTCCTTACCGGGCAGATTGCCGGGCGGAAGATGGAATTCAATCGGGCGCGATAGCGTTCGACAACCTTGAATGCAACTTTGACACGGCATATTGATGAATCAAATCGCACTGCGAATCGCAGTCAACCCAAAACAGTTTACTTTCCGGTCGATGTCGCTATCCTACGCGAAATATCGCGCAGCGGCGGTGATCGCCGGATCGCCGGATAGCAGGAGCGCCGTCCGGGTGTCGTACGAATGAAGCCAACTGATACGTCCAATCCTGATTATTTTCACAAAGTAGTCGACTGTCAGTGGGCCTGTCCGGCTCATACAGACGTGCCAGGCTATATTCGCATGATCGCACAAGGCCAGTTTTCCGACGCCTACATGCTGAACCGGCAATCCAACATATTTCCCGGCATCCTTGGTCGTGTCTGCGATCGGCCATGTGAGCCGGCGTGCCGGCGTGGTCGTGTGGAGGAAAAGCCGGTCGCCATCTGCCGATTGAAGCGAGTGGCGGCCGATCATCGTGACGACATTGCCGACCGGCTGCCGCGTGCTCCCGAGATTACAAATGGCAAGAAGATCGCACTGATCGGCGCAGGCTGTGCCTCTCTGTCGGTCGCAAACGATTTGATTCCGCTCGGATATGAAGTGACCATATTTGAAGCACTGGCGACAACCGGTGGCTTGATGCGAACCAATATTCCGCAGTTTCGGTTGCCACCCAAAGTGCTCGACGAGGAAATCGGTTACATCGTCGATATGGGCGCTGATCTGAAGCTGAATCACCGCATTGACAGCATGAAAGCGTTGCTGGATGACGGCGGTTTTAATGCCGTGTTCGTTGGAACCGGCGCGCCGCGTGGCAAAGAGCTGGAGCTGCCAGGACGTTACGATACAGAGAATGTGCATATAGGCATCGACTGGCTTGAATCCGTTGCTTTTGAGCACGTAAAAGCAATCGGTGAGAAGGTGTTGATCATCGGTGTTGGCAATACTGCGATGGATTGCTGCCGGACGTCTCTTCGAATCGGCGCGGCAAATGTCAAAGTGATGGCCCGGAAGCCGCGCGGTTTCTTCAAGGCTTCTGCCTGGGAGCTTGAAGACGCGGAAGAAGAGAATGTCGAGATCGTCGTCAACCACTCCCCGAAAGAGTTCGTCATCGAGAATGGCAAGCTGGTTGGAATGAAATTCGATCAGATGGAATACAAGATTGATGAGCACGGGGGAATCGATCGCGGCACGGTGATGCGTGAAGTTACGATTCCCTGTGATGACGTAATCCTTGCTATCGGGCAGGACAACGCGTTTCCATGGGTCGAACGAGATATTGGCATAGAGTTTAACGACTGGGATTGTCCGATCGTCGATGAAACCACCATGATGTGTTCCCGCGACGGAGTTTTCTTCGGAGGCGACTCTGCCTTCGGTCCCAAGAATATTATCTGGGCTGTCGCGCACGGCCACGAGGCTGCCATTTCCATACATAAATACTGCAGCGGCGAAAAGATAACTGACCGGCTGCCGCGTGGCGTTACGTTGAGCAGTCAGAAAATGGGCATCCACGAGTGGAGTTTTTCCAACAACTATGACTCGTCCGAACGCCGGCTTATGCCGCACGTCGACCTCAAGGAACGATTTAAAAAGCTGAACATCGAGGTTGAGCTTGGTTTTTCTGTCGAGCAAACCATAAAGGAAGTCGAGCGCTGTCTGAATTGCGACATTCAGACCGAGTTTGTCGCCGACCTTTGCATCGAGTGCGACGCCTGTATTGACGTATGCCCGGTCAACTGCCTGACGATTACGTCAAATGGTAATGAGGATGATCTCAGGACCCGATTGTCAGCACCGGCCGAGAATGAAGAGCAGGCGCTTTATGTTTCCGCGGCCCTGCCGCAGACCGGCCGGGTCATGGTCAAGGACGAGGACCTTTGCGTGCATTGCAGTCTTTGTGCAGAGCGCTGTCCCACCGGTGCCTGGGATATGCAGAAATCTGAAATTCTGATTCCTTATGCAAGTGATCAGGTCGGATGTCCAACCGTAGTTCGCAGAGCTCGCGCAGCTGGCGAATAGGCTGAATTGACAAGACTGATCATGACATCCTTCTGCCCTGTTTTTCCAGAATCAACGACACTCCCTGAGGTAGTACATTTGTGTCTAAAGTGAACGACGTCGTCATTAAGATTGCCACGGTTAACGGAACTGGTTCGGCAAGTGCAAATGGGCTTCTCATGAAAGCAATTTTCCGCATGGGAGTTCCGGTCGTTGGCAAGAATTATTTTCCATCCAATATTCAGGGTCTGCCGACTTGGTATGAGATTCGGGTCACCGGCGAAGGCTATCAATCCCGTGCGGACAAGATCGATCTGATGATTGCGATGAACGCGCAGACATACAAGCAGGATCTGGCGGCCGTGTCACCTGGCGGATGGCTGGTCTACGATTCGACCTGGCCACGCAGCCGATTGCTGGAACGCGAGGACATCAGTGTCTTCGGTGTGCCGCTCTCGCGTATGTGTAATGAACACTTTGGAAGTGCCCGCGAACGCATCCTGATGAAGAACATTGCGTACGTCGGGGTGATCGCTGCGCTACTGGATATCGATCTCGACGTCATCGAGAAGCTGCTGGGCGAAACCTTTGCGTCCAAGAAGCACCTGGTTGACTTGAACCTGGATGCTATTCGTCTTGGCTATGACTATGCGACACAACAATTTTCCTGCCCGTTGCCGGTAAAAGTCGAGGCGATGGATAAGACAAAAGGCCACATTATCGTCGACGGCAATACTGCAGCAGGTCTTGGCTGCGTGTATGCCGGCGCAACGGTAGGTGCGTGGTATCCGATCACCCCATCGACATCGCTGATGGATGCCTTTACGTCATTCTGCAAGCGGTATCGTACAGACAGCGAAAGCGGTGCCAAGAAGTACTGCATCATTCAGGCGGAAGACGAACTTGCCGCAATTGGCATGGTACTGGGCGCCGCCTGGAATGGCGCGCGCTCATTTACCCCGACGAGCGGACCCGGCATTTCACTGATGAGCGAGTTCATCGGATTTGCCTATTACGCGGAAGTCCCGGCAGTAATATTTGATGTGCAGCGCACTGGTCCGTCGACCGGTATGCCAACCCGCACGCAACAATGTGATCTGATGATTTGTGCTTACGCATCTCACGGCGATACCAAGCACGTACTGCTTTTCCCGGCGAATCCCGAGGAGTGCTTCTATATGGCACCGACGGCATTCGACCTGGCAGAACGGTTGCAGACGCCGGTGATGGTTCTTTCCGACCTCGATATCGGCATGAACGACTGGATGTGCCCGGACCTGAAGTGGGATGAAAGCTACGTGCCGGATCGTGGCAAGGTTCTAACCGCAGAACAGTTGGAAGGTATGGATAAATTCTATCGTTACCTCGATTCTGATGGTGACGGAATCCCCTATCGGACTTTACCTGGCGTTCACCCCAAGGGTGCCTACTTCACACGTGGTTCGGGACATACCAAGTATGGCGGGTACACTGAAGATGCCGCGGAATACCAGGATGTCATTGATCGATTATTGACGAAGTGGGAGACGGCAAGAACGCTCGTGCCGGAAGCGGAAATTCTATATTCAAAATTCAACAAGCAGGCAATATTGACCCTGGGCAGCTGTGACGGCGCGGTCAAAGAGGCGCTGGTGCAGCTTAAAGAGAAAAACGTCGGTCTGAATTATTGCCGTGTTAAGGCTTTCCCATTCACCGACACTGTGATGGATTTTATAGACAAACATGATCGCATTTACGTCGTTGAACAAAATCGCGATGGGCAATTAAGATCGCTGCTGATGCTGGATGCGAATGCGGATCCGAAGAAACTTGTTTCCATGCTTCATTACAATGGCATTCCATTGAGCGCGAAATTCGTTACCGAGCGCGTATTGCAGGAAATATCGAAAGGGCAGGCCGCTTGAGCGGCCGGCCGAGAGAGCTGACATGAGTTACATAGCAAAGCCGAAAGTTTCGCATCCGAAACTGCCGCGGAACGAACTTGGGTTAACGGCACGGGACTACGAAGGTGCCGTTTCCACCCTTTGTGCCGGGTGCGGACACGACTCGATCACGGCAGCAATCATTCAGGCGGTATTCGAATTGGGCGTTCAGCCACACATGTTGGCGAAAATGAGCGGTATCGGCTGTTCATCGAAGACCCCGGCGTATTTTGTCAGCCAGGCGCACGGCTTCAATTCGGTTCACGGCCGTATGGCGTCAGTTACGACAGGCGCGAATGCTGCAAACAGGGATCTGATGTACATCGGCGTGTCAGGCGATGGCGATTCACTGTCAATCGGAATGGGACAGTTCGCGCACGTCATCCGCCGTAACCTGGACATGTGTTACATCATCGAAAACAATGGTGTCTACGGCCTGACAAAAGGCCAGTACTCTGCATCCGCAGACATCGGCAGCATTGCCAAGAAAGCAGCTCCTAACCGGCAGATGCCAATAGATCCGGTTAGCACAGCGATTGGTCTTGGCGCGACTTACATTGCGCGCAGCTTCTCCGGCGACAAGCAGCAACTCGTTCCATTGATTAAAGGCGCGTTGACCCATAAAGGCTTCGCTTTGCTGGATGTAATCAGCCCTTGCGTCACATTTAATGACAATGTTGGCTCGACAAAGAGTTACGCGCACACGAGAAAACATTTCCACCACGTGATTGACGCGGACTTCGTTGCTCCGAGCAAGGAAATTGTTGCCGCGTACGACGAGGGCGAGGCGATGCCGGTCAAATTGCATGACGGCAGCAAAATTGTATTTCGAAAAATCGACAAAGGCTATGATCCTACCAGTCGAGCCGCTGCTTTCGCATTCTTGCGAGACAGCATCAGCAAAGGTGAAATCAGTACGGGCCTGCTCTATATCGATAGCAGCGCCGGAGACATGCATAGCGATTCAGAAACCATTGCGACACCTTTGTCACGGTTGCCGTATGCCGAATTAAATCCTGGCGCCGACAAGCTTGCCGACCTGATGAATCGATATCGTTAGCCGGGCCCAGGCCCGCAAGGGCATTTCCAGCCGGAAACATTAAGGTTCGCGCGGGCTCCGCGTTCTCATCGCATTTTCACTTGTCGCGTTCTACAATGCCTGCTAACAATCATGTTTGGCGGTATATCCCGACCACCTGAATAAAAACAGAGTCCAACAGACTCAACAATACCTGCTGGTAGTGATGGCGGTTTGTCTGTGCATCTGTCGACGATACAAAAAGCGTCTCAAGAAAAATCAACGAAGGATAATCCGGCATATGAACAATACCAGGCGGCGATTTCTGAAAGCAGGTCTCTTAGGCGGCGCTGCGGTTGCGGCTGGCTGCACAACGGAGGTGTCGACAGACGCGAGAGGTTCTACCGCTCCCTGGCGACCATTGCGCGTCCTTATTCTTGGCGGCACTGGATTCATTGGACCGCACATGGTGCGCGAGGCGTTGCGGCGCGGGCACATTGTCGAGTTGTTTAACAGGGGCCGTACTGACAGCGACCTGTTTCCGGATCTCAAATTGCTGGAGGGCAACAGAGATAACGGGCTGGATGCGTTGGAGGGGGGCAGTTGGGACGTCGTCATTGACAATTCGGGCTATGTCCCGAGGCACGTTGAAGATTCCGCGAGATTGCTTGCGCCTGTAGTTTCCCATTATTTGTATATTTCGACGATTTCCGTTTACGGAGACTTTTCGAAACCCATTAATGAAGATACTGCAGTGGGCACGATGGAAGACCCGACAGCCGAGGAAGTGACCGGCGAATCTTATGGTCCCCTGAAGGCGCTTTGCGAGCAACGCGTTATCTCCGAGATTGGCGCCGAACGCGCAACGATTTTACGGCCCACTTACATCTGTGGACCTGGCGATCGAACCGATCGCTATAGCTACTGGCCGATTCGCACGATGCGCGGCGGTGAAATGCTGTGGCCCGGAACGCCCGATGACGATATTCAGATTATCGACGTACGTGACCTGGCGAATTTTACGATCGATTGCCTCGAGCAGAAGATCATGGGCGTTTACAATACAGTGACGCCGAAGGGCTCATTTAAGATGGGCAACCTGTTGGAAGATTGCATTGCGGTAACCGCGGCAAATATGTCACCGACCTGGGTGGCAACAGAGTTTCTCAACCAACAGGACGGCGTTCAATTGCCAATATGGGAAGATCCAAAAGGGACGAACTCGCAGTTGCTGACTGTTGACGGCAGTCGCGCGGCCGCTGCCGGACTCAAGAATCGTCCGACGCGCGAAACAGCTCGCGACACCGTAGCCTGGTGGAAAACTTTACCGGCGGAGCGATCCGCAACGTTGCACGCAGGTCTGAGCGCGGACAAAGAAGCTGAAGTACTGGCCCTCTGGCACGAGCAAAACGCATAGGCAGCGTCCGCTAAACAATTGAATTCATAGCCAGGGGCTGCGACGTGCGTATTCGACAGGTTATCTTTCTGCTTGTAATGCTGGCCAGTGTCGCTGCCGGATGTTCGCGCCCGCCCAGTGAACCGGTGATTGTGGAGGGACCTGGCAATCGTCCAAACATTCTCCTGATTGTCGCAGACGACCTGGGTTATACAGATCTTGGTGCCTACGGCGGTGACATCGCGACACCGAATATTGATGCGCTCGCTTCGCAGGGTTTGCTGCTCACTCAATTTCATACCGGACCGTCCTGCGCAGTAACGCGCGCCATGTTGTTGAGCGGAAACAATAATCATGTGGCCGGTATGGCCAGGCAAAACACGAACGGAATCCTTGGTTTCCCCGTTGCTGGCTACGAAAACAGTCTCTCCGACCGAATCATGCCGTTTCCCCGTCTGCTGCAGGACGTTGGCTATAACACCTACATGGCCGGAAAATGGCATTTGGGATTGACAGAGGAGACGAGCCCGCACGCAGCCGGATTCAACCGGTCATTTGCGATGCTTGATGGCGGTGGCTCGCACTTTAATTCAATCGGCCTAAGGGAAGGCGGGCTAAGCTTTCGAAAAGACAGGGAACTGGTTGAGTATCCGGAGGGCCGTTACTCGACGGAACTGTACACGGACAAATTGATCGAGTTCATCGACAGCAATAAAGATGATGGAAAGCCTTTCTTTGCGTTCGCATCGTACACGTCCCCCCATTGGCCATTGCAGGTGCCGGATGATTACCTGGATATCTACGCCGGGCGATACGACGATGGCTACGATGCACTGCGCCTGCGTCGCTTCGACTCTCTGAAGGAGGCTGGCATCGTGCCATTGTCGATGGAGTTGCCACCCCGAAATGATGACGTGCCGCTATGGGATGATTTGACACCGGAGAGCAAACGCAGCGAGTCCAGAAAAATGGAGCTGTACGCGGCAATGGTCGATAACCTCGACGATCACGTTGGCCGCCTGCTTGAGTATCTCAAGTCGAACGATCTCTACGAAAACACGGTGATCGTGTTCATGTCAGACAACGGTGCGGACGGCGGCGATTTCTATGATCGTGGCCCCTACAGTAGTTATCTCAGGGCGCACTATGAAAACACCTACGAAAAAATGGGTACTGCTCAATCCTTCGTTTCGTATGACAAACCATGGGCGGAGGCCGGTTCCGTACCGTTTCAAAAATATAAGGGTTTCACTCGCGAAGGTGGCATTGTCGCGGCAATGATGGTTGCCGGACCCGGCGTTTCAGCAAGCGGTGCTATTAACGGTACTTACCTTACAGTCATGGATCTTGCGCCAACGTTTCTCGATATTGCAGGCGCACGCTATCCGGACGATGGTTCGGTTCGACCGATGTTGGGTGAGAGCGCTACCCGATTTCTTGCTGGCAAAACAGATGTCGTTCACGACGAAAACTACGTCACCGCGCAGTTCTCCGGCGGTCGCGCCTATCTCAGAAAAGGGCACTGGAAAATCTCAACACTGGACCCGCCGTTTTCGGAAGAGATGTTCGAGCTGTACGATCTGGCAACCGATCCGGCGGAGACCACGAATCTCGCAGACGATGAACCCGAGAAATTGACTGAGCTGGTTGCGCTGTGGCGCGTGCAGCGCAAAGCGCTTGGAATATTGCTGCCGGAAGATCTGTAGCACCTGCTCGTCACGATCGGCCTGTCCGGTCTCGTCGCTTGCTCTGGCCCCGGTTCTGTTTCCGGGCCGGTGGCCGATATGAGCCGAAGGGCTGAATTTGTCACGAGGCGGTGGCGTGTAAACGCTGATGGTGACATAAGTTATTGAAAAATCACAATAAATATTTTTACCGAATCCCGCGCTAAATTGCATCCAATCGGTTTCCAGCACGCATCTGATTGGTGAAAAGCGGCCAGTCAGGCCCAGATTTTATCGGAGTACGTTATGGCAGAAGAAATATTGGTTCCGTTTATCGTTTTCGGCTCGTTCGCAATTTCCTTCCTCGGCTGGCTATATTTCAAGCACAAAGGACGGGTTGAGACGCAACAGACCATCAGGCTCGCGCTTGAAAAAGGGAATGAAATGACCCCGGAGTTAATCAGGCAACTGGGAACGCCTGAGCCAGGCAGGGATCGTGACCTGCGAAGCGCACTGATCTGGTACGCGCTGGCATTGGGGCTCGTGCTGATTGGATTTGCGTTGCAAGAGGCCGAAGCGCTGCGAGGATTGCTGGCGGGCGCCGCATTGCCGTTCTCAATCGGCTCTGCCTACATGATCATGTATGCCTATGGGGCAAAGAAAGCATCATAACCGTCAGCGAAAAGTCGGGGGCACCCGGGGTTGGTGATAACGACCTGATTGCCCAAGTGGTGGCGCAGCACGACGCCGAAGCATTCGGCGAGCTGGTGCGGCGTCATCAATCCCAGGTGCGGAATTTTCTGCGCAAGCTGTCGCGTGATTACGTCCTTGCGGATGATCTGGCTCAGGACGCGTTTTTGCACGCATGGGACAAGTTGCATACGTTCACCGGTCAGGGGTCGTTCGTTGGCTGGCTGCTCAAAGTTGCCTATACAACGTTCCTGCAGTCGAAGCGGAAATCGACAAGATATGTCGAGATTCTCGCTGAGGTGGGTGACAACGCCGGTGCCCTTGGTAGCCGGCACACCGAGGATTCTGACGAAATCTCGGACCTCGATAAATTCCTGGCAGTCTTGACGGAAGAAGAGCGAGCCGTGATGATTCTCTCTTATGCTTGCGGGCTGTCGCACAGGGAAATCGGAGACGCTGCGAACATGCCGATCGGAACTGTGAAATCAATTATTTTTCGCGGCAAAGAAAAAGTAAGGGAAAATTTTGGAATCGAAGATCATAAATATGGTTGACAGACTGAAAGATAAAGAAGATCAGAGACTCGAATCTTTGTTTCGATCTGATCCGGTGGTCGACGACGGTTTTTCTGTTCGGGTGATCTCGCGAGTTCGGCGTCAGATGTGGCTGAGACGCCTCGCTCTGCCATGTGCGTTCATTGTTGGCGCAGCAATCAGTGCTAAACCACTGACTCAGCTGGCTCGTACTTTGCCCGAGCTGTTCGGGGCCGTACCTGTTTCCAGCCTGAGTATGGATAGATTGCCGATCGAAAGCCTGCCAGCGATGTCTACAATCCTCATGGGTGTGATGCTGCTCGGCACGCTGCTGATGATTGGCCGAATGCTCGAGGAATAGAGTCTCTCCGGTTACAATCGCTCCGCGGAAATCGTTCGCGAAATCCTGGTGCCGCGTCATTGTCATGATTGACGTCGTCGTATACATTCGGTTCATGAATCTCCGAAGTCAGGTCGAAGAGCTTTTGTCGAACTGGGAACGCTGGTATCCAAGTCTTTTTGATGCCGCGAGCGACCTTGGCCTGATCAAAGCGGTAGTGTGTGATCCGAACACGTTATTGCTTTCAGCACGACATTCCAGGGTTCGTCAGGAAGCTGAGAATGCGCACCGCGAAAAATGGGGTGGACAAGACGAAGAAGTTCTCCCTGTCCGTCGCCGCAAGGCAAGACCGCCAGGTCGTTGAATAATTAATTCCAAATACCACTTGTACAGGCCTTCTTATGCAATTTGACCTCGATGCCGTTCGCGCACAGTTCCCTGCTCTCGCGATAACTGACAATAATCGCGCCCGAATTTATTTCGACAATCCCGCTGGCACCCAGGTGTCAAAGGGCGTCGTCGAACGGATGACTCAATGCCTGATTGAATCGAACGCCAATGTGCAGGGTGAGTTTCGGACGTCGCAAAAAGTAGACGCGTTGATTGCTGACGCACATATGGCGATGGCCGATCTACTTAATGCCCCGTCAGCCCAGGAAATTATGTTTGGGCAGAACATGACGACCATTACGTTGCATCTGTCGCGATCCATTGGTCGACTGCTGAAGCAAGGTGATGAAATCATACTGTCACGTATGGATCATGACGCAAACGTTGCGCCGTGGTTGCTGATGGCGGAAGATTTTGATCTCGTCGTGAAATGGCTGCCCTTCAACACGGAATCATGCGAATTTGAGCTGGATAAACTGGACGACCTGTTTACGAGGAGGACCCGACTAATTTGCATAGGTGGCGCAAGCAATCTGACGGGCACGATCCACGATGTCAGAACCATCTGCCAGAAGGCAAGGGATGCCGGCGTGATGACGTATATCGATGCGGTGCAGTCAGTCCCGCACGTCTCAACGGATGTGCAGGATTTGGGCTGCGACTTTCTCGTTTGTTCTGCTTACAAGTTCTTCGGGCCGCACCAGGGGATCCTCTGGGGTCGGCGTGAGTTAATGGAACAACTGGTTCCATATAAAGTTCGGCCGGCGCCGACTGAGATTCCCGGCTGCTTTGAAACCGGAACGCAAAGTCATGAAGGCATGGCGGGCACGTTAGCGGCCGTCGAGTATTTTTCCTGGATCGGCGAATCGATGTCCCGGCACTACCATGACAAATACCCTCAGTTCTCCGGTCGCAGAAAATTCGTGCATTCCGCAATGGATTGCCTTTTTGACTATGAGGCGGGCCTGGCGCTAAAGCTGGTTTCCGGATTACAACAGCTGCCGGGTGTTCGCGTGAAGGGCATAACGTCTCCCGACGCAATGAATCGTCGTGTCCCAACGGTATCTTTCACAGTCGATGGCATGAACCCGGACGAAATTGCAAGAGAACTCGCCGCGAAAAACATATTTGTCTGGAGCGGTCATTTTTACGCCGTCGAAGCGGCAAGAGCGCTGGATATCTACGACACGGGTGGCGCCGTGCGGGTGGGGCCCGTACATTACAACAGCAAATCTGAAATTGAGCATGTGTTGAATGTGCTTAGCGATATCGTGCCTCGCGCTAATGTTGCCTGACGCTGTCAAGTTTAAGTCAGGGCGGTGAGCCAAGCTCACCGCCTTTTTTTTGCGCATGGACGCGCTTATGCCGCGAAGGACTGGACGTTCGGGGAGCGGCGTCGTGCAAACACAAATTGATCTGACCTTCAGGCGGCGCTACACCATTTCGCGATTCATACTAGAATAGCGACCTGTTTCCGGTTGAGGGTTTGCGAATGACGCAGGACTTGATGAGGTCAGTATCGTGTATGCGGTGGTTGCGAGTGACTATGTTGTGCGGGTCAGGCGTTTTAGTTGCCGGTTGCGTGGCCACACAGAATGTTCAGCAAATCGAAAAACTTGAATCGATTGCTGACAATCCGCGAGTCATCCTGATGCCGCCGGATATCCGATATTACCTGTTGTCAGCTGGTGGCCTACCTGAGCCCCATGCCGAGTGGACCAGGCTTGCGCAAGATAATTTCACGAACGCGACACAGGATTATGCGCAATCGATTGGAACCGACCTCAAGACTCTTGATCCGGACGACATTGGCGAAGTCGAGTTTGAATACGAGAAACTACATTCTGCTGTCGGTGCGACAATTCTGAATCATCATTTCGGCCTGACGAAATTGCCCAGCAAAGGAAACGGCCAGATTTTCGATTGGTCACTTGGCCCTGGCGTCAGCAGGCTCGCGGATGAACACGATGCCGACTATGCGCTCTTCGTGCACTACAGGGATTACCAGGCAACAGGCGGACGCGTGGCGTTCGCTATTCTTGCCGCCGCCGCCGGGGGTTACATGCAAACCGGATCTGAGCACGGATTCGCCTCGTTGGTGGATCTTCGTACCGGCGATGTCGTCTGGTTCAACGTTGTTGGTGCGGGCAGTGGTGAGATGCGTGAGGAGTCGGGAGCCGCAGCGGCTGTCCGGACGCTTTTCAAAGATATTCCGGCAGCCCGAGAGACCGGCGACACCGAGTGATGTTGCGCCGCCGCAAATCCAGGTTGGGACTACACCTCCTTCTTTTGCCTGTGCTGCTTTTCGCCGACGATGAGCTTGACCACCTGATCGAACCTGGCTATCAGCCGGAAGAAGCACGGGATGAGCAAGGCCTGTGGATGGAATTCAAAGAGATGGAGCGCGAACTGAACAAGTCTGCACTCCTCGTGCGGGATGCAGAGCTCAGAAACTACGTTGACGGAATTGTCTGCCGCGTAGCCGGAGAATATTGCAACGATTTTCGCGTATACCTTGTCCGAAACCCGGGCTTCAACGCGTCGATGACGGCTACCGGCATGATGCAGGTCTGGACGGGTCTGATCGTCCGGGCGTCGTCGACCGACGAAATCGCCGCGGTAATTGGTCATGAAATCGCGCACTACACGCGACTCCATTCGCTACAGGGGTTCCGCAAACTCAAATCGCAAATGACAAAAGGCAGCGTATTCGATTTCGGCCTCGCCGTTTTGACCGGCGTTTCCGTGCCGCTGGGTCAGGCGACGGCACTCCTGAACTATTTATCTTTTAACCGCGAACAGGAAACCGAAGCAGATCTTCTTGGAACGCGCCTCCTCGCGGAAGCTGCCTACGATCCGCACGCGTCCTACAGGGTTTGGTACGGCTTGCTTGCGGAGGAGGCCGCCGCAGAAGTCAAACGGGAAAACGTCGGGGTTTTTTCTCAAACGCATCCAAATTCGGAAGATCGTGCCGGTTACCTGAAGAGCTACGTCGAGAACAGATATGGACGACCCGACGTCGAGCAAGTTGCGGATCAGGGGCTTCTCGACATCCTGAATAATTACTATCTGCTCTTGATGGAAGATCAACTCGATACCAATCGCTTCGGAAGGACGCGGGAAATACTGGAGCGACATACCAAGATTGGCGTGGAACCTGGCCTGGTGAATTATTTCTTTGGTGAGATGTATCGTCAACGCGGTGACGAGGGCGACCAGGAGCTCGCAGTGGCCGCCTATACAAAGTCTGTTGAAAGTAACCTGGCGCCGCCGGAAGCACACAAGAATCTTGGCTATCTTTATCTGAAAGCGAAAAACAATCAGCAAGCGAAGGATAGTTTTCGCAAGTACCTTGAGATCAATCCGGAAGCTTCGGATCGGGCGATGATCGAGTTTTACCTTGCGGAGGATGGACAATGAAGTGCAAGAGAATTGCTATGCTGGCGATAATCGCCAGCCTCTCCGGTTGCGCGACCGGCTATTCGCTGGTGGCGGCAGGTCCTGTCGCGGTCCAGGATCTCGGCGTGCAGGCTGACGCCGGCTGGAACCGGGCGCCTGCCATGCACACACCGTCCGCTCGCAAGGGCGCGGAAACATGGACGAAGGACGGCATGTTGCTGGATCGACTGGTTATTGCACCGGCCATCCCGGATGGTCAGCCCATCATGGTGAGCCGAAACAAGTCAGCTGCGCTGCCCGTATTCCGGAAAGACATGCTGCCGAACGAACTCGAAGAGTTGGTTGAATCATCGATCGTAAAGCTGTTCGGTGAAGGCAGTGCCGTTGTCAGCACGTCCAACCTGCGTCCGCACCGCTACGGTGAGATCACAGGCATTCGATTCGATCTCGAAGTCACTGTGACAGACAGCCCGGCCTATCGCGGTACAGTCGGTGCGTTTGTTGGTACAGACAATCTTTACCTGATGTTTTTCCTCGGTGCTGAACCACACTACTATGACAAGCACATCGCGGCAGCTTCGGCCATAATTGGTAGCGCGAGACTCTGACGTGCGATTGACGACTTCGAATTCTCTGGCAGGTTGCGACAATCGCTGAGTTCTTTTTCCGCTTATGCCGATGGATCGACGAATTGACTACTTCCACAGAACAGACAGCTAACCAGCCGCTCGAAACCTACCAGATAGTGGGCCGCATCCTTGGGCCAGCTATTTTCGCCGTAATGTTTGCCGTTGATCAATCGCAGGCCTTCATGTCGGCTGACGCCTGGCGTGTTGCCGCCGTGGGCCTGTGGATGGCCGTGTGGTGGGCAACCGAAGCCATCCCGGTTCCGGTGACCGCCCTTCTGCCACTGGTGATTTTTGATCCGTTGGGCATCCTCAGTATTCGTGACGCGGCGGCCCCTTATGCCAATCCGACGATCTACCTGTACCTGGGTGGTTTCATTATGGCTCTGACGCTGGAGCGATGGAGCCTGCATCGGCGCATAGCCCTTGCGATCGTATCAAGAACCGGCACGGACGGCCGGCGCCTGATCGGTGGGTTCATGCTTGTTTGCGCTACTTTAAGCATGTGGATGACGAACACATCGACAACGATGATGTTGCTGCCGATCGTTTTGTCAGTGACGGTGGTTATCCGTGACAACATTCCCGATCTCTCGGAGAAAACACGAAATAACTTTCAGATTGCGATGCTGCTCGGTCTCGCGTACTCAGCGAGCATTGGCGGACTGGCGACACTCATCGGCACTCCGCCAAATGCGTTGTTAATGGGTTTCATGGCAGATAATTATGGTATCGAGATCAGCTTCGCGCGCTGGATGCTGGTAGGCATTCCCGTCAGTTTCATCATGCTTCCCATCGCGTGGATCGGACTGACACGCTTTCTGTTTCCGTGTGATATACCGTCGAGCGCCGCGGTCCGTGCTCACTTGCGCGAGCTGAAGGCGGAACTTGGGCCGATGTCGATTGCAGAGAAACGCGTCGCCATTGCTTTCGGTTGTCTCGTTGCTGCGTGGATGTTCAGGCAGCCCGTTACCGAGGCACTTGGAATCTCCGGCGTATCGGACACCGGGATCGTACTCACAATAGCGCTCTTGCTGTTTCTGTTGCCGAGCGGCGATTCAAGTAACCCGAGGCTTGCTGTCTGGGAAGACATGGCCAGGCTTCCCTGGGGAGTACTCGTATTGTTCGGTGGGGGATTGAGTCTGGCCACGGCGGTATCCGACAGCGGTTTGGCGCTTTGGCTCGGCGAACAACTTGCCCCGCTCAGCGTTTGGGGCACAGCAGTGCTGGTCGTGGCAGCCGTTACGCTGGTGATATTTCTCACCGAGCTCACCAGTAATCTCGCGACCACCGCAACTCTGCTGCCTGTTATGGGCGCAATCGCGATTCAGGCCGGCGTGCCTCCTATCGTGCTGACCGTGCCGATCACCATTGCAGCAAGCTGCGCGTTCATGTTGCCAGTGGCCACGCCGCCAAATGCGATTGTGTTTTCAACCGGTGCCATCAGCATTCCACAAATGGTCAAGGCTGGCGTATTTCTGAATATCATCGGCATTATTATCGTTTCAGCAGCAGCACTTTTCCTCGCGCCCGTGCTGCTTACATGAGCAGGAGAATCACAATGCGCATACTAGGTCTGATTTTAGTCACGCTGGTATTCGCTGGTTGTGCTCCTGGTGGAGACACGGGTGACACGAGGCAAAGTTTCGATATCGTTCTCGAAGGTGGCGACGTCTATTCAGGCGTGGATGTCGCTCCCGTCGTCTCGGACGTTGGGATCGTCGGCGATCGTATTGTTGCGCTCGGTGACCTCGGTGACAGTGATGCCGGGACTCGCCTGGACGTCACCGGTCTCGCAGTCATGCCGGGATTCATCGATATTCACAGTCATGCTGTTCGTTCCGAACCCGGCGACGGAATTTTTCGCTGGCCCGATGCGGAGAATCAGATTCGCCAGGGAGTGACTACCGTCATCGGTGGCCCCGACGGAGGTTCGCCGTTGCCGATCTCCGAAACGCTGGCGGCGATCGAGAAAAGTACGGCCTCTGTCAATTTCGGCACGTTTGTAGGTCATGGCTCAATTCGTGGTTTGATAATCGGGGACGATGATCGCCCGCCGACGGAGGACGAATTGCAGTCGATGCGCGATGAAGTCCGCAAAGCGATGCAGCAGGGTGCGTTCGGGTTGTCATCCGGACTGATTTACGCGCCGGGAAGGTTCGCAACCACGGAAGAAGTGATTGAACTGGCCAAAGTCGCTGCAGAATACGACGGCATTTATATCAGTCATATGCGCGAAGAGGGCCTTGATGTCCTTAAGAGCGTTGCCGAGACCATCCGCATCGGCGAGGAAGGTGGATTGCCGACGCAGTTAACGCATCACAAGATCGTCGGTGCTCCAATGTGGGGAAAGTCGACCGAGACCTTGCGGCTTGTTGACGAGGCGCTTGCGCGCGGCGTCGATGTTTCGATCGACCAGTATCCCTATACCGCATCGTCGACCAGCCTGACGATTCTATTTCCAGGATGGAGTCTCGATGGCGGCCGGGAAAGTTTGCTGGCACGGATGGCGGACCCGGAGCAGCGTTTGCGAATGCGGCAGGAAATCGTTTATCGCATTGAAGTCGATCGCGGCGGTAACGACCCCGCCAATGTGGTGTTGTCAAACTGTCCTCACGACAACACGATCAACGGACGCAATTTGTCAGAACTCCTTCGCCAGCAGGAGAGAGAGGTCAACAACGACAATGCAGCGGAGCTTCTGATGGAGCTTGTCGCAGCCGGTAATTGCAGCGCAGTGTTTCATGCTATCAATGAAGACGACATGATCAATATCATGCGTCACCGGGTAACCATGCCGGCGTCGGATGGAGGCATTGAAGGGCCTTCTGAGCGTGTGCCGCATCCGAGAAACTACGGTACGTTCGCGAGAGTGCTTGGTCGTTACGTCAGGGAGTTAGGCGTACTGCCGCTGCATGCGGCGGTTCATAAAATGACAATGTTACCGGCCGACAGAATTGGCCTCCGTGATCGTGGCCGGATTGCCGAGGGCGCGATTGCTGATATTGCTGTAATCGATCCGGCGACAGTGATTGACACGGCAACCTTCGAGAACCCGCATCAGTATGCGAAAGGTGCACATCACGTCTTTGTTTCAGGAGAGGCCGTACTGTTAAACGGCGAGATGACCGGCGCACGGCCTGGCAAGATTCTGCGATCACGTTAGTCTAAAACTGATCGATATCGGTTCTGCGATGAAACTGCGCAACAATTTCTATTTACGGGACGACGTTGTTGCAGTAGGCAGGGATTTGCTGGGTAAGGTGCTAAGCACCGAGATTCACGGCGAATTGACGAAAATCGTCATCACGGAAACGGAAGCTTATGCAGGCGTTACGGACAAAGCGAGTCACGCCTTCGGTGGCAGGCGAACCAGGCGCACTGAACCGATGTTCGGACGGGGTGGAGCGGCTTACGTATACCTTTGCTACGGCATTCATCACTTGTTTAATGTGGTCACCAACGTAGAAGGCACGCCAGACGCCGTATTAATACGCGCCGGCCATCCGCTTGAGGGCGCGGACGTGATGCTGGCACGACGCGACAAACGTATCGTCGATTCGAAACTGCTTGCCGGACCCGGGTCACTTGCAAAGGCCCTGGGCATTACGACGGGCCTGACCGGTCATAGTCTTCAAAGTGACGAAGTCTGGATCGAGGACCACGGTATCGATGTTCTTGCAAATGACATTCAGGCGGGTCCCAGGGTCGGAGTTGGCTATGCTCAAGAAGACGCGCTTCTGCCGTATCGTTTCAGAGTCAATATTTCATCCTGTCCGGTTGAACTTCTGAAAGATTAGTTACTCGATATGTTCATGCTGAGATCAATCGGACTGCTGCTATTTACCGGCGTTGTATTCGCAGCTGGCACCGTGACCAATGACACGAGAATTTCAAGCACGGTACTGGGTTACGATCTGCAATACCGGGTTTACGCGCCGGCAGGCTACGATTCGCTCAGCGACCTCCCCGTTCTTTACCTGACTGATGGGCCGGGCTTTATAAGCGAGGGGCGCATGCCGCACGTTCTCGACAAGTTAATCGCCGATCAAAATATTGGACCGATCGTTGCTGTTTTCGTGGATGCGCGAAATCCCGATAACCTGAGAGACAATCGTCGCAACGCACAATTTCTCTGCAACAAGGAATACCTGAAGTTTTATGTTGACGAACTGATCCCGGAAATCGAGGAGAATTACCCGGTCAACAGCAGTCGGGAAGGACGAGCCATCATGGGGCTCTCATTTGGTGGACTGAACGCGGCCTGCTTCGGGCTCTTCGGCGTTGACACATTTTCAGGACTCGGCATGTTATCCCCGGCCAATCATCCGGTGCCGGCACTCCTGTCAGCCTATGCGGAGATGCCCCTGTTGCCGCTGAAGATTTTCCTGAGTACGGGCAGACCGGACGACAATACACAGGCTAATCGCAAGTTCAGGACCGTATTGCAGGAAAAAGGTTATGACATGAAATACATCGAGGTCACTCAAGATCACAACTGGGATAACTGGCGACCCCTTCTTGACGATGTCCTGCTCTATTTTTACGCGAGAGAAAAATAGGCGGCGACGCAATTTTCTGATATTCGCAAAGCCGCGTACTTTCTTTTCTCAAAGCAAGCCTTCCAGACCATCCAGATCGTTGATCACACGCCAGCGACCACCCGATTTTTCGACCTTCGTCTGCCATTCCGCCAGTCGCGTCAGGTACTCGCGTGGATCGACATTGTCCGAACGAAGTTTGGTAACGTTCAGTGCGATGACGTCGAAGCCTTCCAGATCAAATTCGATGTCCCGGATGTAGCCGTCCTGCAGGTCTTCTTTCAGGTCTGAAAAAATCAATACCGTTTTGACACCAGGTTCTTTCTCATTCAGGTACTCAACGGCCTGCAGCAACCCTCCCGTAATGTCGGTGTACGCTGATGACTGCGCTTCATTCACAAAGGCCTCCACCTGCTCGGCAAAAAGCCGCTTCTGTCGGTTGACCGTGCTTGGGCGATCTTCAAAGGTCATTTTCGCTACGATGTCCTTTTCACTGAAACTGCCCGTATCGACACGAGCCACCGCGAAAGTGTCCGCCGCATCCAGTCGCGACAAGGTATAGCGAATGATCTGCTGTGCCTTCTGAATCTCTTCACGGTAAGTACCCGACGTATCCACCAGCATGTACACGCCAGCACTGCTCGATTGCGGCGGCGCGCAACTGGTAAGGATCAGGCTAAAAAATGCGAGTGTCAGTGATTTCATGATCGCACCTCCGTTAGATCAGAACTTGCGTCGTTACGATCTCGCGCCGCCCACCACAGGGGTATGAACAGCGGCAAGTCATAAAGATGGGTTAACAGGACACTGAAATTGCGAAGCCCGCTGCCGGTCAGACGAAAGACAAGCGATACAAATCGCAGGATGCCGATAGCGATCAATCCAACCACTGTTCTTAATGAGTGAACGAACGTCTCCAGTGGTATCGCGACGAATGTCAGCGCGAAAGGCAGGATAAAGCCCATACCCATTTGGGCGGCGGTCGTAATCCACATGTACTCGCTGGTCGAGACCGCGCCGATATCACCTCGCAGAAGCGCACTGGTCGCAAGTTCATCATGCAACAACACTTCACGCATGTAGGCGAGCCCAGCCTCTACGCTGGCCAGCAGGAATAGGATGGTGAACGTGATCCAGATCATGCGAACGCGCATCTTGTCCGGCAATGCACCGATAACTGGAAACAAGCGAGTTATTCGCAACGACTCCATGAGAAACAGACCCATCGATATCTCGACCAGGATGATGACGAGAGCGGCGATATCTGCCGTCTGAAAGTTGCCAACCATACTGGTGCCACCAACCATTTCGGCCATCGGTCGTGCAATCAGTGAGAAGTTGATCGTCGCACCGCCTATTGCGACCACCATGACCAGTGCGGATACAAAGAAGAATACGAGCGATGACGATGACAGGATCGACACGGCCCGGTCTTCGCCTTTGACGATGTCCTCGTACTCTGCCATGTGGCGATCGATGGTGACTGAGCGGCCAAGCAAGCTATCCACGTTCTTTCCGACTTTGCCGAGAGTCTGCTGGATCTCGCGCCAGTCCGGCCGCATTTTTCTCAGAAGTGTGTGACGCTTGCCGCTGGCCTCGTGGTACGCAACCATCGCCTCTTTGTGTGCTTTGACCAGCGACTTGTGAATGTCGGCAAGCACATTGCCCACGCCGACGCGGCTGTCTTTCGAGTCCATCGCCGCAACTGCCTGCACTGCAGCGACCCAACCTGGCGGATCGGGTGGAACGTCAACGGCGGCACTGTGGTCATTCTCGATGCGATTGATCGACTCACTCAGGTTTCGATGCAATACAGAGAAATTTCCCAGGTCCTTACGGACCGTCTCATTAATGCGGTCAAACTCGCGTTCTACAATTCGTTCTTTCGCTTCGCGACCAGCCGCGAGCAATACCTCGCGGTTTCGCGCCGCAAGACCCCGCTCGGCGTTTGCGACTGATTGAGATCCGGTGCGAAACATCCGTTGCGAAGCCACGCCAATGGCAAGAATGAATTGATGTGCCGTTGGTCGTGCGAAATAGAGTGCCGTGACAACGAGCACGATCCAAAGGAGCGCAGAAAGAATCGGTGATGGCGTAATGCCGAGTAGAAAAGTCATTTTGGTAACTCCGCTGTCTAGATTGTAGACCGGTGGCTTTGCGAACCTTCCTCGCGAAAGGAGTGCCTTTGTCTATGGTTCTCGGAGACTTTCACAGGCGAAAATGCGGTGTCAACAAACAAAGTGAATTTGTTTGAACTCGCCACACTTCGAAAAAAAACCTCCACAAAAACAACGCTGTCTGGTTGGACATAATTTTCGAGAATTATTTACTCAGAAAAAACTATTTGTCGATTGCGTAAGCACATTCTTTTTACGTGTCGATTGGGTAAACATAAGGGGCAGGAATTGCAGATTCGCTGCCCAATCCTGTTTGAGGATACAATGGCACTATGACGGTGGGAGTGATTCGAATGATTCGCTCCAAACCGCTACGAGGATTCTTCAATGAAAGCTGAGACGACGAGCCGACGAGCGTTTCTTGCCCTGATGTCTGCCGTTGGAGTATCCGGACTGGCAACTGACAGAGTAGTCGGCCAGGAGCGGATGCCAACACGACAGATTCCGGGAACCAGCGAGTATCTCCCTGTAATTGGTCTCGGCTCGAGCAAGCCGGTGTCGCAGATTGCAGAGAAAGGAACCGGACCGATTACTGATGTGTTGCGGGCACTCGTCGCCAATGGCGGCAGTGTGGTGGATACGTGGCCGCGAAACCCTGGCAATGACGCGGCGTTCGGCGAGGTAATTGCCGAAGCGGATTTGCGAGACGCGTTGTTTGTGACGACCAAGATCGATCAGATCGGCAAGGAAGCCGGAATCGAGCAGTTCCGTCAGACACAGCGTTTATATCAAAGAGAGACGCTGGACCTGGTGCAGGTTTTCAGCCTCACTGACCTCGGCACACAATGGCGCAATCTTAAGGATTGGAAATCAACAGGTGCAGCCCGCTACATTGGAGTTACGGTGGCTAACGAGGAACTCTATGTTCCACTTGAGAGATTTCTGAAACGGGAAAAACCGGACTTCGTGCAAATCAACTACTCCATCACCGAGAGAGGCGCGGAGGACCGTATGCTTCCCCTGTTTGCAGACCTTGGAATCGCCGTGATCGTCAACCGACCTTTCATGAACGGGGCGTATTTCGAGCGACTTGGGGCTAGACCGGTGCCCGGGTGGGCGGCCGAGTTCGGTTGCGAGTCATGGGCACAGTTCTCTCTCAAATACATTCTGCCGCACCCTGCCGTCACCTGCGTGCTAACTGAGACCAGTAGTGCCCGGCACATGGAGGAAAACGCGAGGGCCGCCTTCGGGCGACTGCCGGACGATGCAGAAAGGAAACGGATGACAGTTGCAATCGATCAGGTATGATACTCGCCCGCAAACGGCACCAAACAATGCGCCCGTCGCTCCAGTCCGCAGGAAATGTTGGCTAAAGAGATTTTGTCCGGCGCGGGCTGACCTTTAGTGCCACAGCCAGATCTTGTGTGGCAGAGGAATGGCTGGTGGCGAAGCGATGGTAAATTGAGATAGCACGGGCTATCTCACGAATATACGAATAAAGCGCCCGTAGCTCAGTTGGATAGAGTACCTGGCTTCGAACCAGGTGGTCGGGAGTTCGAATCTCTCCGGGCGCGCCACTAAATAAAAAGGGTCCCATCGGGGCCCCTTTTTATTTAGAAGTGTCCTGGATGAAGATGAGAACTCCAGTTCGACAAATCGCATGCGATTTGGGCGGAGGAGCGAAGCGACGACGGGTCGCAGACCTCAGAATCGCTTAGGAGCGATTCTGACCAATCTCTCCGGGCGCGCCACGTTTTCAAAGTTAAATCAAGCAGTTATTGCCTCATGCGCTAGCTGCTTTTTTCTTTAGCACCACCAGTGCGGGACTTTTGCGGGACCCCTCTCCGACAACCTGGTTTGCAGCCTCAATGAGGTTGCCTAATTCGGCTGCCGAGTAGTGGCTCGTAATACGCCCTGACCGGTGTCCTAACAAGTCCTGCCGATTCTAACCGCAAAGTTTCAATCGGCCGATTTATAACCTTTCAATTAGCCGATAGCAAAGGTTACAATCAGCCGCAATGGCATCCGGCAAAATCATCCCCCGCTTAGTCGAACCGCGGCTCGTCGAAGCACTCGACGACAGTCCCGCCGTGCTGATACACGGCCCGCGTCAGTCCGGCAAGACGACGTTGGCCCAAATCGTCGGCAAAAAGCGTGGCTACCGCTATTTCAACCTCGACGATGACGTGCTCCGTGGGGCCGCCGAGGATGACCCGATGGGGTTTGTCGGAGACCTGCCGGACCGGGCGATCCTCGACGAAGTTCAACGGGTCCCGGCCCTTTTCACGGCGCTCAAGTCCGTGATCGATAGTGATCGTTCACCGGGGCGCTTTCTGCTGACTGGTTCGGCGAACGTATTGCTCGTGCCGAAACTTGCGGATTCGCTCGCGGGGCGCATGGAGATCATTCGCCTGTTTCCATTCGCTCAACGCGAGATTGAGAAGAAAAAATCGGCGTTTCTCGATGCCCTGTTTAGCGGCAATTTCAAGATTAGAAAGTACGAGCGACTTCAACAACAACTACCGCAGCGAATTGTCGCCGGAGGTTACCCGGCGGCGTTGGCACGAAACACACCTCGCCGAAGAGCCGCCTGGTACCGCGATTACGTTGAGGCCATCGTGCAACGTGACGTCAGGGACCTTGCCCGGATTGCCTCGCTGGATGTATTGTCCAGGCTGCTGACACTAGTTGGCGGACAAACTTCGCGGTTGCTCAATATTTCAGAATTGGCGGGACCGTTCCAGATCAGCCGTCCGACGATCCGTGACTATGTCACGCTGCTTGAAAAAGTGTTTCTGGTTGATGAATTGCCCCCGTGGCATACCAATCGATTAAGCCGTCTGGTGAAGACGCCCAAGCTGCATATTGGTGATACCGGGTTGGCAGCAGCGCTGCTTGGCGTCAATGCCCAGGATCTGGCGGCAGATCGAGAACTGTTGGGACAATTCCTCGAAACGTTCGTCTATCAGGAATTGCGGCGGCAAAGCAGTGGACACGAAGATGACATCCGTTTCCATCACTTCCGTGACAAGGATGGGTACGAAGTGGACCTCGTCCTGGAAAAAGGCACACGCCAGGTCGCCGGTGTTGAAGTGAAAGCCGCAGCCAGCGTCAGCAGCTCCGACTTTCGCGGTCTGCGGAAACTGGCCTCGGCTGCCGGAAACCGGTTCGCGGTCGGAGTGATATTGTACGACGGTGAAATCAGCGCGAGTTTCGGGGACTCGCTCTACGCCGTACCCATTCGGCGTCTCTGGGAAACGGGCTAAGAAAAGAATCATGGCGAAGAAGAAGCGTGCAATGAAAAAGCCAAAGACAGCTGCCAATATCGGGTACGAAGCTCATCCTTGGTGTTGATTTGCACCGAAATGTGGTCCAAAAACAGCCATTTTTTGCATTGAAAGCTGACCCGTCTGCTGTTTGCTAGTTCATTGAAAAGATTGCTTTGCACCATGAGTAGGACGGGTCATTCCCAGGTTGCAAAAGTAGGGTCAATCCAGCGTACAAATCAACAGTCTTGGAAAAACTGCGTACTTCGACGCACTGTTTTGCCACATTCCTGAGCGATACTTGACGGATGAACAGAGCATCCAAATCGACGGCTTCCCGACCTTGGCTCTTTCAGGCGACCCTGTGTATTGCACTATTATTGACAGCGATTAGCGGTGATGCCGCCGAGTACAGCGAAGCTGATGACATTCCCGCGGTGACATCCTTGGTGTTCACCGAGGGCAGCATTGCACTGACAGTCGTTCGAGACTCATCGGGATATCTCGGGGCAAATCGGACTAGTTACTTTCTTGCCGATCGGGAGAGCTATTCCTTCCAAGAAATCAGCGAACAGAAATTCCACTCGTTGACATTGGAAGAGCATGTTCACGAGTCAACTCGCGAAACCACTGAATTGGGCATCGACCTGTCACCCACCGATGATTGCAATAACAAAGGGTACCGGTACGACGGCGGCGATCACGACATAACCGGTCGGAGGATACTGCAACTGCCATCCACGGCGATTGACGTTGAAATGCTGTGTCGATCCGGTGTTTCGAGCGCAGTGTCGATCGATGGTTCCATTTGGATTGGTACTTATACCCCGGGCGACCATGGTAACTACGGTTCAGAAGGAGTACTGGTAGTACCCAAAAACGGCGATCCTGTTGTCCACTTGGATATCGCTCGTGACATCGTCAATAAGCTTGTGGTCGACCCTTGGTCATCGAATGTTTGGGTAGTCACACATTCACAACTGTTCCGGGTAGCGAATGATACTGCCGTACTAGCACGTTACTCTGCGTATCGTGAATTTGATTATGATGGCCAGCGGCCTGTGGTTCGAGTCGCGGCTTCACAAACGTGCGTTGAGAACAACCCGCTGGCGGTCCTCGCAGACTGGCTGGGACCATCAAGCTATCGCACACTTTCTGAGGCTAGCAAGAATGGTGTGAAGTTGCCCGGCGCAGAACCGCTTTATCACTATGCAATGTTTGGCAACCACATGTCCTACCAACCCCAGTGGCCGGAGGAATTGGCAGGTGCGCTGGAACATCCGCAGCCGACATTTGGTTGGCGGAAGTTCGCATGCCTGCTACATGGTGACAAGGCAAAGAATCTCTGTGCCACGGAGCTCGGCGAATGGCCAAGAAGTACGGATAGCTACTTAAGGATTTTGCAGGATCGTTTTCCAGGCTTTGTGGTGACGGGTCCGGTATATGGGCCAAAGGGCGATGAGAACCTGCGGGGAAACAGGTATTCACCGAACAACTTTTCTGACGATATTCTTTTCGGCGATTTCGATGCGAATGGGGTGCGCGATTTTGCAGCGGTTCTTATCGAGCAGGGGGCGACGTTCGACCCGCACCTGGATAAGGGACCGATCGGATTTGTCGTTGTTTGCAACGGCCAATGGTCACCAGAGAGTCTGGGTGAATACAGCTGTTCTGACCTTACCGAGCGTGAACCAGGAGGGTTCAGAGCGGAGCTGGATTTCGTCGATTGGGCGCCTTGGGCAAATACCCTGCTTGATCGAAGTCCACAGTCGGGTGATCGATTCTGTCCATACATGCTGCAAACCAATCCATTCAATGCGCAGACAAAGAAGGGCACGAAAAAACTTTCAATTATGAGCTCCTTCGGACACTGCGATTGGTTCTTCTATCATATGGACGGAAAATATAGGGGCTGTCAATACTGCTCGGATTGAGAAGAGGAGGAACTCGAAAACCAGTCCCGTGAGGCCCTGTCGCGCTTCCAAATCGCTATTGGCAAGTATTGACCCTTTCTTCGCACTCCGCCTGAGCGGTGACTATTCCGGAAACCTGCCGGTCGAATGCCTTGTTCCCGGTGACTGCAGATCTTTGTTCAGAGCTGCGTATCGGTTTTCGCGTACGTCGAACTGGATGTAAGCGATGCCCGACTCTCGACAACGCGTTGGTGGTCAGTATATATGTCTGTACATATATATGTAGAGACATATATAATTGGTGCCATGAAGCCAGAAATACTGTTCAACATTCTTTCTGATCCGACTCGCGTCAGGGCAATCATGCTTATCCAGTCTGAAGGGGAGGTTTGCGTGTGTGAATTAACCCACGCTTTGCAGGAATCGCAACCGAAGGTCTCACGGCATCTCGCTCTGATGCGGGACTCGGGAATTGTAGAGTCTCGCCGGGAAGGAACGTGGATGCACTACCGTTTGAGTTCGTCGTTACCCGATTGGGCGCGCGACATTATCGAATGTAGCCATGCTCGGCTGACAGATCTCGCGACTTTTCGCCGAGACGCGCAACGGCTGACAAAAATGAACAACCGACCGGAGAGGATCTGTGCCTGACTCTGTAAATATTCTATTTCTTTGCACCGGCAATTCCTGTCGCTCTCAAATCGCCGAAGGCTGGGCGAGGCATATCGGTGGCGATGCTGTCGTCGTGCAGTCCGCCGGTATCGAGGCACACGGCAAGAATCCCCGTGCGATTGAGGTGATGCGAGAGATTGGTATCGATATCTCGGGACAGGAGTCGACCAGCGTCAATGACGGCATGCTGCAAGATGCCGATGTTGTCGTAACCGTCTGCGGTCATGCGGACGAACAATGCCCAGTATTGCCACCGGGAATCACCAAGTTGCACTGGCCACTGACAGACCCGGCGAAGGCCATCGGCACCGAAGAGGAAATCATGGCCGAGTTCCGGGCGACCCGTGAAGAGATCGAAGGCCGGGTCAATAAATTGCTCGAATCGATCAAAACGGGAGAAATCCGTTGAGCGCACAATGTGAAACGACAGGCCGCCGTGCGGCCGGAACGGAGATGCCCTTCTTCGAGAAATATCTGAGCGTCTGGGTCGCGCTGTGCATCGTGGTCGGCATCGCACTCGGGCGGCTGTTCCCGCCGGCCTTCGACTCGCTTGGCGCGATGGAGATCGCGCGCGTCAATTTACCGGTGGCTGTCCTGATTTGGCTGATGATCCTGCCCATGCTCCTGAAGATCGACTTTCACTCCTTGGTGGAGGTGAAAGACCATTGGCGCGGTGTTGGTGTCACCCTTTTCATCAATTGGGGCGTCAAGCCGTTCTCGATGGCATTGCTGGCCTGGATATTTATCCGCAATGTGTTCGCCGGCTGGTTGCCCATGGATCAATTGGACAGTTATATCGCCGGCCTCATTATTCTGGCGGCGGCACCGTGCACGGCAATGGTTTTTGTGTGGAGCAATCTCAGCAACGGGCATCCCGGTTTTACGCTCTCGCAGGTCGCATTGAACGACATCATCATGGTGTTTGCCTTTGCACCGATTGTTGCCCTGTTGCTCGGCATCTCGTCTATCCACGTGCCGTGGGAGACGCTGTTCCTGTCCGTGGTTCTCTACATCGTGCTGCCGGTCATCGCGGCAAGTCTTTGGCGCCGCTATTTGATGAGTTCGGCTGACGGCGAAGCACGATTGAAGCGCGTATTGGATCGCATGCACCCGGTATCCCTTTCAGCCCTTCTGATCACACTGGTTCTGTTGTTCGGCTTCCAGGGCAAGCAGATCATCGAGCAGCCGGTCATCATCCTGTTGCTGGCCATTCCGATCCTGATCCAGGTCTACTTCAACTCCGGTCTTGCCTACTGGCTGAATCGGACCTTTGGTGTCGCGCATTGCGTAGCAGCACCGTCCGCACTGATTGGGGCGAGCAATTTCTTTGAGCTGGCGGTTGCAGCCGCAATTAGCCTGTTCGGCCTACAGTCGGGTGCCGCACTTGCCACTGTCGTTGGCGTATTGGTCGAGGTACCCGTCATGTTGTCGGTTGTGTGGATCGTCAACCGGACCAAGCCGTGGTACGAGGCGCGGATGACGGAAGATGTTCAATAGCCTCATCTCGCTCTATCGAACCAATCGCGAAGAGAGTCTGTGATTCCTGTAATAATCCATGGTTGTCGATGGTCTATTACTTATTGCACTATGTCGGTGCTGACCTGATTCGGTGACGAATGGAAAACTCCTAATGCTGTCAATGAATTCAAAAATATCAATCCTCGTTGTGCTTGTTAGCGCATTCGCGGCCGGAAATGCTGACGCTCATCATTCTCGCTCGAACTACAACATGGACGAAGTTCTGGAATACGACGGCACCGTCGTTGAATTCAAGTGGAGCAACCCCCACGCGTTTGCAGTCATCGAAGTCGTGGACGAGACAGGTCAGCCGACGCGTCTGTTACTTGAGATGAATTCAAAGATCATTCTAAGCAGCATGGGCTGGAGCGGTGACACGCTTGCGGTTGGCGATACGATTCATGTAAGTGGTAACCCAGACAAACGTGCAGATCGAAAACAACTGTTTGTCGCCTATGTCATTGGTCGTAGCGGCGAAAGAATGTGGTCCTTTGGACGCCCGCCGGAAGAAAGGGCACGCCAGGAAAAGGGAAATCCGAATCCTCTGCACATGCCAGCGGCGGTCGGATCAACCGATTTTTCCGGCATCTGGAACCGTGCACGAGTCAGAGGCGAAGATCGCCCGCGCCGGGACCCTTTCGCTCCGGCTGATTTGCCGTTGACAGAAAAGGGCAAAGCAGCTGTAGCAGAATTTGATCCGAACGACGATCCGTCGTTTGAATGCTTGTCGGCGACCCTGCCGCGGACAATTGTTCCAGTTTTGCCGATTCAATTTACATGGGTAAGCGATGACCTGCTGACCATCCGGTACCAATCCCACAATGTTGTTCGTGAAGTTCACATGGGTAAGTCATCGTTTCCGGCAAACGTTTCTCCAGGTCCCATGGGCTATTCAATCGGTCGGATGGAAGAGAACGAACTCGTCATCGATTCGAAATATTTCACCTATGATCGCTGGGGCAATGGCCGTGGTGTGCCCTCCGGCGAACAGAAGGAAGTGCAGGAACGCTATTCACTGACTGACGATGGCAAGGTCTTGAGTGTAACTTACACAGTTGCAGATCCTGAGTACCTGACCGGAGTCCCGGTCGAGCAACATGGCAGGTTTGTATTGCGTAACAACATGGTTATGACGGACTACGATTGCGATCCTGACGCCGCAACTCGTCATTTGACGGGGCAATGACCGGATCGTCAGGTTCCACAATTTCTTCTTTTTTGTGTACTCCGCCATGGAAGATGGGCTTGAGTAGTGTATTTTTGACGCATGTTCGCGATTCCAGATAAACCGTTGTTTCCCTTCACGGTCAACGAAAGCCATTGCAGCGCGTTGTTACAAACTCAGGGACACGGTGAGACAGAAATGAACCAGGCCCGTTGGTACGTTGGCCTCTTGCTGGCGGCGATTTCGCTCGTTGGCTGCGGTGGAGGTGGTGGCGGCAATCGCACCGCGCCGCCGATCATGCCGCCCGGCGTCGATCATGTCGCCGTACTTGAAACACATCTGGACGACCTGAATGTTGCCAACTACGCCGTCGTAATTGGTGACGCGAATGGCGTACTGTTGTCGCGAGAATTCGGCAATTTCTCCGTGACGGAATCCCACTTTATTGCCTCCGCGACCAAGTGGCTTGCGGCGATGGTGATCATGGACCTCGTCGAGCAGGGCGTGATGTCACTCGATGACCGGCCGCAGGACTACCTCGCCTGGTGGACAGCAGATCCCGCCGATCCGCGTAGCGAAATTACGCTCGAGCATTTGCTGAGTTTCACCGCAGGCTTCAACACCGGACCCGATGATGCAAGTTGCGTGACGGATGGCTCCATTACGCTGGACGATTGTGCCCGAGCGTTCTACGACGGTGGTCTTGCCTACCAGCCAGGCAGTACATTCTATTATGGTCCGGCGCATCTGCAGATCGCCGGTCGCATGGCAGAGGTTGCGACGCAGTTGGACTTTGCCGATCTGGCCATATTGCAACAGACGATTCGCTTCGGCCTGCAATCGACGTTGTTCCTGGTGCCGGTCGGCGCCAACCCACGAATAGGGGGCGGCGCGGTGTCCAGCGCTGCAGACTATGGCGTGCTCATGCAGTCAATTCTGAGTGGCAGCTATCTCAGCGGTGTCGTGGACGAAATGGAACGAGATCGTACGGGACCTCCGGTGGTGATCGGCTCACGCCCTCCAGCAATCGACAATAACAATGTTGATTTTCGATATGCGCTGGGGCATTGGCGCGAGTGTGCTCAACCGACCTGGGATAGCAGCTGCGATAGTCGCCGTCTGTCGTCGAGTCCCGGGGCGTTTGGCTGGAACCCGTGGATTGATTTTGACAATGGCGACTATGGCATCATCGCGATGCAGGAAAACCAGGTTGATGGTGGCTCTCCCACCGATGCGACGCTCGCATTCTCGATTGCCCTGCGTCCGTTCATCGAAGCCGCGTTACCTGCGCTTCGCGCGCAGCAATAATGACCTGCCACTAGATAAAAAGGGTCCCAATGGGACCCTTTTGTTTCGTGCCGATCGAAGTGTTCCTGACAGTTCAGGTACCTGCGGTTCCCATCACGGCCGGTCTGAGTGACTCCAGTATGGCGGCAACCTCGGCTTTCTCGGCTGCGCCAATTCCGTTCGCCGTAACGGCGCTAAGAACGTCGGCGACGGCGCTGTCAAAGTCGGCATCGGACAGTTTCATATTCGCGTGGGTCGTCGTCATATCGCGGCCTTCGTATTTGGAAGGGCCGCCCGTTCCCGCAGAGAAGAACGCTGTCACATGCGCAGCGAGCTGGTCGTCGTCGACCTTGTCGAAATAATGCGAGATCGCCGGATTCTTGTGGTGCCGCGCGATAGTGTCCCGGGCAACCCGATCGATACCGTCCCAGCCGCCAAGGCGTTCGTAGAGTGTCGCGGTCGTGGACTCGTCCGCCTGAGCGGTCAGGCCGACGGTTAGCAGGCCTGAAACGAAAGTCAGATAGAACAAGGCCACGGTTTTGCTTAAGTTCTTGTGCATTTTTCGATCTCCCCGATTGATTGTCAGGCACGACTGTAAGGCGAAGTGCCGCTCGATTCATGAAAAATTGATGAGAATCCTTGATGTCGATGGCTAAATCAGGCGCGTAACCGATAGCCAATTCCCCGGACAGTCTCAAGGATTTCGGCTTGCTTACCGCATTTTTTGCGAAGTCCCCGAATTACGGCATCGACGACATTGCTGCCGCCCTCATAACTGTGACCCCATATCTGTTCCAGCAATTCACTTCGGCTAACCGCATCTCCGGCGCGGCTTTCAAGCATTGTGACCAAATCGAATTCCAGTGGTGTCAAAGGGACACGGCTGCCATTAACGACGAGTTCGCGGGTTGCAGCGTCGAGTAATCTATTCTCAGAAATGCGTAGTTCCGTTGCCAACAAGCCGCATATCCAGCCGTCAACCGAGCCCGGTCCAAAGTCCAGCATCGCCGTGTGAAATAGTTTTCCGCTCAGGCTCGCCGCCAGATTTTCCTGCACTGTGAAACCAAGTTCTGTGGCGACCGGGCCATAGGGACCGATATCCGCAAGCGCCAGGTAAACACGCCTTAATCCCGGACGGAGTTCCAGGTACGTCCGCTTGATATCGATCCACGCCGCGGCCTGTACGGTGGACGGCGCCTCCCCATCCTCGCGACTCAGCCAACGTCTGAGAAACAGCGATGGCGGTCTCGCCGACCTGCCGGTCAGAGTGAGGTGATGTAGCCAGTTTCGTGCAACCGCGTCGGCATTCATCCAGTTGCCAAACAACTCATCCGGTTTCGCCATACAGTAAAAGCCAACAGTCCTTCCCGACGCATCCTTGACCACGTGGAATGCCGACGGCAGGTGTTTCCACCAGAGCTCCAGCGCCTCGATTGCTGCCGGTCCCTCGTGACTGGCAGCAATATCCATCACATCGTCTTTGTTGCCGAGCGCCGCAGGCTCTACCGAAAACTGTGCTGACTCGCTGGGAAAAAACGCCTCGCGAATCACCGGGTTCTCAATGAGGTAGATGATGTCTGCTGTGCATCGCCAGAGATCAGCACGCGCAGAGTCCTTGAGCTGACGGCGAAGAAGTTTCCACGCCGCTTGCTGATAGCGTCTGTATTGTTCGACATCAGCGGATTGCAGTCGGCTGCCAATCACTTTGCGAACTGAATCCTCAATTACCAGGCCGTCACGACGTCTTTCCACAAATGACAGCGTCGCTATTTTCTCAAACAGCTCGTCTGTCTGAATATCCGGGCATAGCGCGGTCAGCATCGGTCGGGTCACTCGCCTGACGACAGAAGCAGCATTTAGTACAGCGCGAATTTCAGGCTCGGGCACTTCCTCAAGGTAACGCCGTGCCAGGTCCTCCGGGTTCATTTCAGCCTGAACATCAAGCGATACGGAAAGGAAATAGTCGCGCCACTCTTTTGCGATCATCCACCCGGCTGCTGGCGGTTCGCGGCTAACGAAAACGACACGTGCCGTTTCGGCGAGTGCTGGAATAAATTCACGACGTAACCACGAATCGGCAAGTCTGAACACTTCGTAGTTATCAAACGCGATAACCGTCCGGTCACTCGACGTCGACACAGTGGACGCGGCATGATCAAGATCATTCAGTGTGACGCCGACTAAATCTCGCAGCGCGTCAAGAAAACCTGATTGGGTTGGTTCCACCGTGCGACAGTCGATCTTGAGAATCGCCGCACCGTCACCCTTGACTCTCTTTTCGAATTCGGACAGTAGCCTTGATTTTCCGGCGCCGATCGGTCCGTGCAGCCAAACGACAATAGGTCCTTCGTCCCGCAGGCACTGGCACATTCTCATCAACTCGTCAGTTCGGCCTCGAGCCCGGCTATGTGGCATCTGTGACAGAATGTCGCTGATTCTTTTCTTCATGTGCGGGTTGGTGCTGCCCTTCGGCATCCACGCAGGGGACGACGAAGTATATCGCGCTTCCGCCGCGTCAGGCTTGTTCTCAAGCAACCGTCAGGTGCTCAATCGTTCGACCGATGTTGCAGCGAATCGTATCGGGAACTATTTCTATAACTGTTTGAAATCTTTGGCTTGTTGGCGCATGTCGTCACCGTCCTCCGGCTGACCGGCCATTTTTCTGACTCAGGACTTCACCGGGTCGATCAGTTTGCAGAAAGCCTCGGTATCACCCGCCTGCGCACGCACGACAAGACCGTCGTACTCGATGCCAGTTGTCATTAATAGTCCATAACTCGCAGGTTGGGTACTAGCCATGCTCACTGCTCAGGTTCCGATTGATACGTATTCACCAGGCGTCATGCCGGGTGGCGGCGCTGACCCACTGACTGCATTCGGTGTTCTTGATTCGCTATCAATATCGATGCTGTTCTGGGCGTTCTGTCTCCGGCTAAAGACCGCCACTGTACTTGTCGTCAGCGCAGTCGTAATCGTCGTGTCACATTACATGATCCCGAAGATTGATGAAGTGCAGGAGTCGTTCAATATCTTGTTGTATTTACTTCGCGAATGGGCAGGATCGACTGGGAGAGTTATCGATGTTCTCAAGGTTTTCGGCCGAACGCCCCTGGTTTTCTATCTTGCACACCTTTGGTTGCTTTCGCTCCTCGGTCTGTTTTTTCGTGCCGGTGCAAGTTACTGGGTTACCTACGGCGGGTGGATGCTGGTTGTCAGCTTGCTGTATCCGGTGTGTCGGCGTTACGCCCGATTTCGGGACGACAAGCCAGGGAATTCACTGTGGCGGGCGATCTGGAAACGGATCTCAGAAGGCTGGCTGTCATATCTGCCCCTACTCATAGGGTCACAGATTAGCTCAGTCCGAAAAGCGCGACGACAGGCGGCGAAGCCACGCCGCTCGTGCATGCTGCACATGGCGCGCCGATCGATAGAATTCTGATCGAAATGACTACGGCTAGAACAACTCGCTGTGCTCCAGCAAGTTTGGGTAGCGTTGCAGAATCCCCTCCTCTAGCATCAATGTTTCAATATCTTCAATTTCCATTGGCAAAAAGTCAGAAACGATTTCAGCATGGTCTTTGTGGATGATAATAAGATCCTCCATGCGAATGTAAATCGCTTCTTCCGGAACCCGAAGAGCCGGCTCTATCGTAAATACCATGCCTTCGCGCAACGGACCTTCAAACAGGCCTACATCATGAGTGGCCATGCCAACTCCATGACCCAATCGACCACTGCCGGGACTATTGCTGGAGGTTTCGTACGAGTCTACAAAACTTGCGGCAGCCGCGCGGTGGTTCTCTTGTGTAAACGTCCAGTTCTTAAGCGTTTCCCGCATTGACACGACAGCCTCTTTCTTAATTTCGTTGGCCGTCACGCCGGGTCGAATATGGTCCAGGATGGCCCGGTAGGCGCGAAGATAAAATCCGTAGAGCTCACGTTGGACGGCCGAAAAACGACCATTGACCGGCATCATGCGGGTTACATCGGACATGTAGTATCCGACATCTGGCGCATAGTCCATCAGCAGTAATTCACCATCGCGCATCGTCCGCGAACCCTGGTGATAGTGTGGATAAGGAGCGTTTGGTCCACTCGCAATCAACGAATAGTATGCGTCGCCTTGTGCGCCATGCCGGTAATGAACAAATTTCGCTAATGCGTCCAGTTCCCGTTCAACGACACCCGGTTCCACCGAACGCATCGCTTCCAAAATGGCCAAACTGGAAAGGCGTGTCGCCTGACGAATGATTTTCATCTCAAGCGGACTCTTGATCATGCGTAGTTCGTCCAGAATCGGGTTCAAGTCGCTTAGTTTAAATCCTGGAAACCGGTCCTGAAGGAGTCCGATAAACTGTGCTTCGCGCGAAGGACGCCCATCCCACGGATCCGAGAGGCGATCCGTCACCCGCCGAACGCCCAGATCGCGACTTTCAGCAAACCCCTCTGCTGGCTGGAACAGGGTATAGATATGACTGCCAGCATTCTTGCGTAGCATGCCGCCCAGGTCTGCCGCCAGGTCTTCCACCGGCGCGACACGATCGAGTCCCGACAGGCTGCGAACGAGATCGGCATCTTCCGCAGACAGTACCTTGCCCTCGTTCGCTTCCCGGACTTCTCTGCGATGCTCACGATATACCGTGGCCTGTCGATCCGCACCGTTCAACACGAGATACGCGTGTGGCACTTCGATGCCGGACAGGTAATAAAACTCGTTGGACTGTCTGAATCAAACAAATCCACGAACGGTTGCTTCGCCCTGAAGTACAGCTACGGCGTTCGGCCCTATGGCGTCGTACACTTTTGCCCGTCGGGCGGCGAACTCTTCCGGTGGAAAATCCAGAGTAAAAAGCGGGGCATCCTGAGCCAAAACAATATTGGCACTCGCTATAAGAATGCTCATACCAAGCAGCATCAGAGATGTGGCTTTTGTAAACATAACAATGCTGACGCCCCTGACGGTGTCCAAAGAGAAAACATCATATCGCGTTAGCGACACCAGGTATGCTTCAAACCCGATTCTACTTCACCCAACGATCCACGACGAGGTCAGTCAGAGCATTTTGTCGAGCTGTTCCCTCACGACCATATTCCAGAATTCGCCAACCGCCTGTCCTGCGGGCAAATCGGTCGATTGGCGCTTCCATGCCATACGACCGTCCGCGCCGGCGATCATAAGGCCCGGAATGAAATTAACGACATAAGCATCGCCGATCGAATCGCCATCCAGCACCGCGATCACTTTGAAATCCAGCGCCTTGATATAGGCAGCGGGATCTCCCGCACCGCGTTCCTTGTGATTGATCATCAGGACATTGATGTCATCACCATAGTCTTTCTTTATCTGCTCGAGATAAGGCATGAATGCTTTGCAATACGGGCACCAGGTTGCCCAGAAAAGTAAAATTGTCGGTTTGCCATCGATTACGGCAGGGAAGTTTACTTCATTGCCAAATTCGTCCATCCCGGTAAAGGCTGGCGCGACCTCGCCGACCTCGACCGCCATGACGGGTCCGGCGAGACCGATGAGTGCAATGAACAGCGCGATAGGTTTAAGCATTATGGTTTTCCCCAGAAAATCCGATTGTCATTATAAACAGACCGCAGTGCCTGCATTTTATTACCGCTAATTCCAGTCACTTGCTGCGAGTCTAGTTCATTTCTCCAGGCGGGTGGTCCGATGATGGGTGTCGGCGGCATGGTAAACGTCTACTATAATCAGGTCACGACATCGCACCAGAAGGGGTCACCCGTGGAATATATTGCCGCAAGAGCTCTGATCGCGTTTTGTGTTGTGCTGATATTGACTCCGACAGCGAGCGCCCAACAGACACCCCGGGATCTGGATTTCGACTACTTCAAAAACGAAGTGCAGCCGATATTCCTGGCCAAGCGCAACAATAATGTTCGCTGCATTCAGTGTCATACGCGCAGCAGTGGGTTTCTTTTGCAACCGTTGGATGACGGGGCCTTGTTCTGGACCGATACCCAGACTCGTCTCAACTACGCCTCGGCGCGCGCATTCGTAGTGCCCGGAACGGGACCGCTCCGGAGTCGACTGCTGACGCATCCGCTGGCAAAAGACGCAGGGGGTGATCCCTTTCACGGTGGTGGCAAGCATTTTGCCAGCAAAGATGATCCGGAGTGGCGCATCATTGCCGACTGGGTTTCCGGCGCCACCAGTCGCAGGAAGCCATCGGAACTGGTCGTGCGAATTATTCAGACTAACGCCGCTGGCGACGACTCCTATGTCATCGATCCGGCAACAAACGAAGTGGTTGGGGTTATTGACGATGTCGAAATTCCGCATGGCATCGCTTCGGCCCCGGATGGTACGCAGTTGTACCTGTCCAATGAATCTCTCCACAGTCTTGATGTAATAGATTCCCGAACCCTGAGGGTGAAGCGGCGGATACCACTGAGTGGACGGCCAAATAACGTTTCGGTAAGCAAAGATGGACGAAAAGTCTATGTCGGTATTATGGAAATGCCAGGCTCAGTGGACGTCATTGATACCAGGGCGCTGACGAACGTCAAAACTGTACCGGTGGATGGCGCGATTCATAATGTTTATGTCACGCCGGACGGAAAATATGCAGTTGCCGGTTCAATTCAGACGAGCACGATAAACGTCATTGACACAACGACAGATGAGTTGGTGTGGAAATTGAAAATGAGTGCCGGGATCAGGCCGATGACTTTTGATTCCCATCCTGACGGCTCAACCAGGAATATTTACGTACAGCTTTCCGAATTTCACGGTTTCGCCGTTGTCGATTTCAACAAGCGTCAGGAAATTGCTCGCGTGGAGCATCCGCCCGTGCCTGGAGAACAGGCGCATACAGACGGATTGCAGGGCGCACCGGCACACGGAATTGGCGTTTCACCGGATGGCAAGACTTTATGGTCAACCAGCAAAGTCTACAGTCATGCCTATGTGTATTCTCTGCCTGCTCTTAGGGAAATCGGCCGCGTGTTCGTCGGTCAGCATCCTGAATGGGTAACGTTCACGCCCGATGGCAGGTTCGTGTACATCGGAGCGGCGGGCGATAATGAAACGCATGCTATCGACGTCGCAACCATGCAGAAAGTCGCCACGATTTCTGTGGGGCAGGTGCCCAAACGGGTTGGAACCGCATTGATGGCAGTCGAGTAGCCAGAGGCAGATTGCTAATTATCGAAAAGCACCGGACGCGTTATCGGTATCGACGCCGCGATGATGGCCATGGCTTGACGATGACGCGAAGATATTCACGACGACGGATTAAGTCGCCATGCCGGTGACATTTGCCGATGCGTTTCGCGTCTGGACAAAAATTGGCCTGCTTAGTTTCGGCGGTCCCGCCGGCCAGATCGCGTTGATGCACAAGATCCTCGTCGAAGAGAAAAAGTGGGTTGATGAAGATCGTTTTCTTCACGCACTGAATTACTGCATGTTGCTCCCTGGGCCGGAAGCGCAGCAACTGGCGATCTATATCGGATGGCTGCTGCACCGGGTCAAAGGCGGGCTTGCAGCGGGAATCCTGTTCGTGTTGCCCGGCGCCGCGGTCATGTTGGTATTGAGTATCCTCTACGCTGCATTTGGGCAGTTTACGATTACGCAGGCGGTATTTTTTGGCATCAAGGCCGCTGTCCTGGCAGTCGTCGTAGAGGCTATTCTCAGAATCGGCAAGCGGGCACTGAAAAACTCCCTGATGTACGTCATTGCAGCGTGTTCATTTGTTGGAATTTTTTTGTTTGACGTTAGCTTTCCGCTTATCGTCATTGCGGCAGGATTGATCGGTTTTATCGTTTATAAAATCACACCGCAAATGTTACCGCCGAGTCAGCCGCACGGAACGCAGAAGATGTCCACTGGTGCGGTGACAACGATTGTCGAAACCGAGACATCGTTACATTCACGGCCATCCTTATCACGAGCGCTGAAAGTGACCGTAGTGTGTATGGCGTTGTGGCTATTGCCCATAGTTGCAATGGCGATTTGGCTCGGCGCGGGTAACGTCTATGTCCAGGAAGGTGTGTTCTTCAGCAAGATGGCCGTGGTGACCTTCGGCGGAGCCTATGCGGTCCTGGCATACATGGCGCAACAGGCGGTAGACACCTATGGCTGGCTTGAACCCGGCGAAATGCTGGATGGATTAGGTTTGGCGGAAACAACGCCGGGTCCTCTGATCATGGTGGTTCAGTTCGTGGGTTTCCTGGGTGCCTATCGCAACCCGGGCCTGCTCGATCCGATGCTCGCGGGTACGCTGGGCGGGCTGCTCGCCACCTGGGTGACTTTTGTACCCTGTTTCCTCTGGATTTTTCTGGGAGCGCCATATGTCGAGTCGCTGCGTGGAAACCAGGCGCTGAGTGCGGCGCTGTCAGCAATCACCGCAGCGGTCGTCGGCGTCATTCTGAATCTATCGATCTGGTTTGCACTGCATGTAATGTTTGGGACCGTGAATGAAGTTCCTGCTTTTGGAGCGACGTTGCAGGTGCCTGAGTTTGCAACCCTTGAGCCAGGAGCGCTGGTACTGACTGTTGCAGCACTGACAGCCATGTTGCGCTACAAGGTGGGTATGCTGACCACGCTTGCGGTCAGTACGCTGCTCGGCACGGTGTATTTGTTGGTTTTAAAATAGGAATATAGTTGCCAGCAATCGGAGAGCCCGGTATCCGGCAAAATGCTGTCGCAATCCTGATGACGTAAAACAGCCTGGGGATAGTTTATGAAACCGATAATTCGAGCGCCTGGTGATAACCCGGCGGGACCGCACACACTGGACCGGCGGAATCTCATCAGGGCCGCAGCTGCCGGAATGGCCGCCGGGCTACTGCCTACCTCGTCTGGCGCGCAGGCGCAGGCAGAAGGATCAGCCGGTATTTCCGGCCTTGAAACAAAAGCGTTTGACCAGGCGCATCAGCCGAAACCACTGTCATTTGACGCTGCGAAGTTGAATGGGCTCTCTGCTCGCCTTATCGAGTCGCATTGGTCGAATAATTATGGTGGCTCGGTCAGGGCGCTGAACGAGACCAACAAGCGCCTGGCAGCGGCACTGTCCGATGCCGACGTTCCGGCGTTCGTATACAACGATTTGAAGCGTGAACATCTAATGCGAACGGGGTCAGTGATCCTGCATGAACTGTACTTTGACAACCTGGGAGGTGACGGTCAGGCCGCATCTGGTACACGACAACTGCTCGGCTCTGCTTTCGGCGATTTCGATCGCTGGGAAACCGAGTTCCGTCGCATTGCGGCCGGCCTTGGCGGTGGCTCCGGATGGGTAGTCCTTGGTTACAACCGACATTTTGACGCACTGGAAAACTACTGGATGGCAGACCACATGCATTCACCGGCAACAACGGTGCCGTTACTGGTGATGGATATGTACGAACATTCATACCACATGGATTTTGGTGCAGCGACAGCCCGCTATATTGATGCGTTCTTCGACAATATTAACTGGGACAGTGTTGCGGCGAGAATCGAGGATATTCGCTAGAGCGCCGTAAACCTATTTCTCCCGAATTATCGCAAAGGCGAGTACGCGTTTCGAATGATCCTGAACGCGAATATGCCGAGCGTGACATACACGACGAACCAGCTCATCACGAGAATGCTTTCACCTGAAAACCAGTCCAGCGATCCATCCGCCGACAGCGTGCCGGTCGCTGATTGATAAGGACGAACGTAATAGGAGATGAGCAGAAAGGGCATGATCAGTCCATTGGCAACTAAGATCACTGGTGCCCAAAGTGTTGTCCGTGTTTTGCCGGCGTTGATTTCATCCGCTGGCGTTTCGTGCAGTTTAGATAAATAGGAACTCTCCTCCTTGCTCACAATCGTGCGGCGCGATACAGCCAATGTGACGATGAGACTTGCGATCGCACCAATAATGACCGGATTGAGATAGGACGGCAGTTCAATCATGCCGTTATATTCAAAAAACTTTGGCACGACGTTAAATACAAGTCCCGACAGCATTCCCCAGAACGCGGCCGCCTCTGTGATGCGCTTGCTCCATATACTCATCAGTCCGACCGGGCCCCAGGAGGAAGCAAACACCGTCGCGATAAATGTGGTCAGCCAGAAAATGTTCGGAGGGAAAATCAGTGCTGAGACGAGCGCAATGGTTCCAATCACAAGCATCATCAGGCGACTGAAACGAAGCGTTTTCAATTCGTCCACGTTTTTGTGAATGCCAATATCGTTACTCGCGCTGAAGCCTACAAGCGAGAGGAATGTCGAGGCGGATGACAACACGGCGGCCATGATGCCCGCTAACATCAGCGCGCCGAGAATACCGGGCATCATCGTCAACGAAGCCCAGATCGTCGCGCTTTCAGGCGGATCGATATCTAGTTTACCGAGATTAATCACGCCGCCCATTCCATAGACGATAACCTGTAACAGGCCGACCGCGAGGCAAGCGATACAGGCCGAACGAAGTACCACGTGTTCGTTTTTCGCCATCAAATGCCGGCTCGATTGCCATGGGCTCACGACATATACGAGAGCCCAGCTGGCATCGATGACGAGCATCCAGATCAGAAAGTCGGTCGCCGTCGGCCACTCGGTGCCGGGACCAATGATTCCATGCCAGGACATCAGGTCTGCTTTCGCTTCGATAGTCGCGAGTTTTTCGATTATGTTTGTCATACCACCAAGGTCGCTGATCAGGTAGATAGCTGCAGCGATACTGGCAACGGTAAAAAGGAGGAACATCAGCGTGTCGGTCAGGATGACGCCGCGCGAGCCGGAATACATCGTGAACGTCGTGTAGCTCAACCATGCAACGATGAGGCTTTGCACATAGCCCAGCTCGGTCAGCTGCGACAATAGAATGGCGGCACCCTGTGTGACCGCCAGGAGATAGCCGCCTAGTGCCAGGATGATCGTTATCCCTGCCAATATCTGAACGCGGACGCTGTTGAATCGCGCGCCGAAGAAAGCCGCGAGGGTCGTCGCGCGGCTTCGTCGCAGGTAGCGGCCGAAAAAAATGGCGCCAAAAACGTAGCCAACGGTCGCGGCCTGGGGAAATAAAACATAGGGTCCGGCCTGGCCGGCGTAGGCGAACCCCGCCTCGCCCAGAAACATCGTTGAGCTCATCACGCTCGCAACGAGCGTTCCAACGATGACCAGTGTCGGCGCCCGCCGTCCTGCTACGTAGTAGTCATCAAGCTTCTTTACTCCGCGCCCGGCGTAGTTGCCGATCGCAATGTAGATGACGATGCTAATCGCGATAGTTGTTGTGTATATGTCCAATCGGATTATCCCCCGGCTGTAGCGGCAGTATGACGAATAATCGCAGCGCCCACCAACAACCGGAAGGCGCTCGGTTTCCGGAGCGGTCGAGGAGGTGCTACCTTATCGGTACCGGCCACATCGCGCGCGATCGATGGACTGTACTCATCAAGGCGCAATTGAGGATTCGTTTATGTTGGACAAAACCAAAAATGATTGGAAATCGCTGGCTGCGGGGTTGAAGATCGAGGGTCGGGCGTTTATCAATGGCCGATACCAGGGCGCCCTGGCCGGGGGAACACGCGCAACAGTGAATCCGGCCAATGGCCAGCAGCTCACCGACGTCGCGAATTGCGGAGTCGAAGACGCGGACCGTGCGGTGCAGGTCGCGAGGGCGACATTTGCAAGTGGCATATGGGCGTCGATGTCGCCCGCCGACCGGAAAACGGTACTGATTCGATGGGCCGAACTGATCGAGGACAATGCCGACGAAATCGCACTGCTCGAGTGTCTTGATGTCGGCAAGCCGATAGCGGATACAGCGGGTGTTGACGTTCCATCCGCGATTCGCACTATTCGCTGGAGCGGCGAAGCGATTGACAAAGCGTATGACCAGATCGCGCCGACACCACGGGATTGCCTTGCGCTGATTCAAAGGCTCCCCCTGGGCGTGGTAGCGGCGATCGTCCCATGGAACTTCCCGCTTTCAACCACTGCATGGAAGCTCGCGCCGTCATTGGCAACAGGAAACTCTGTCATTCTCAAGCCCGCGTCGAATACGCCGCTGTCAGCGCTACGTATCGCAGGTCTCGCGAGCGACGCAGGCTTACCTGATGGCGTACTGCAGGTGTTGCCGGGATCGGGTGGCAGCCTGGGGCGGCATCTTGCATTGCATGACGACATCGATGGATTAACTTTCACCGGCTCGACAGAGGTCGGCAAGCAATTGATGCAGTATTCGGGGGCGTCGAACTTGAAACGCACCTTCCTGGAACTCGGCGGCAAAAGTCCGAATATCGTTTTCGCAGATTCAAATCTCGAGAAAGCGGCTATGTTCGCGGCGATTGCGGTGTTCTACAACGGTGGCCAGACCTGTACAGCCGGCACGCGGTTAATCGTCGAAGAGAGCATCCGGGAAAAGTTCGTCGAAATGGTCGTTGCACAAAGCAGGAAATGGATGCCGGGTGATCCACTGGACCCTTCGACGGCGATGGGCCCGATGATAGACGCAGCGCAGCTCAAAACAGTAGCCGATTACGTCGAAATCGGACAGCAGGAAGGCGCGTCCCTGATGGCTGGCGGAAAGCAGGTCATGGAGGAGTCAGGCGGCAGCTATTACGAGCCGACCATACTTGATGACGTGAACAACAATATGCGAGTGGCGCAGGAAGAGATCTTCGGCCCGGTCATGTCTGTCATTGGCTTCAAGGACGCAGAGGAGGCGGTTGCGATTGCCAATGATTCAATCTATGGGCTTGCCGGAGCCGTGTGGAGCAATAACATCAATACTGCGCACCGGGTCGCGGCTGCGGTTAGGGTCGGAACGATGGGCATCAACAACTACTTCGGTGGCGACATGACAGTGCCTTTCGGCGGGTTCAAACAAAGCGGAAATGGACGTGACAAGTCGATGCACGCATTTGACGACTACACCGAGCTGAAAACCACTTGGATCGAATTCGACGCATAGGGCTCGAAGGGATTCTTTTTGTCATGACATAGTGAGCGAAGTCGAACACTAGGGTACATCGACGAGCTGATGCACGGCCCCGCCATAATCGATGACGTAGAGTTCACCGTCGATGTCCTCGGCGAACGAGGAAATCCCAAACCCCGTCGAAAGCAGCAACTGGCCTACCGTACCCTGCTGACTCGTTGCCGGTATCGTCCAGATTCGGCCCGACCCGAAATCACCATACACATACATTCCCTGTAGTTCAGGAATTGAAGCTCCACGATAGACGTATCCCCCGGTCACGGACTGCCCCTGGCTCCGATCATATTCAGTAACAGGATTGACCAGGCCGGTCATGCTGCAGCCCGTTGTCGGCGGGCGGCAGTGCGCACCTTCCATTATCTTCCAGCCATAGTTATTGCCGTTTTCTATCCTGTCGCCGCCGTCGCCCAATCCCCCGTACAGGTACCCGTCAGGTCCGAACTCAATTTGCCCGCCATTGTGGTTATCAAAATCCTGCGGAATAGTGAGAATGATGTCCTCCACTGAAGTATCCAGTGACAGGCCGAAGTCGTTGCTGCGAAACCGTGTGATCGCAGACTCGGTGCCGCCGTTGTTGCGTGTGTAAGAAAAGAAAACCTCATAATTGCCGTTGCCAAAATCCGGATGAAACGCCATTCCGAGCAATCCGCGCTCGCCGCCGCTCAGCACACGCGCACTGATGTCGATGAAGACACTGACGTCGTTGTTGGTGACATTGGCGACGTTCGGAAAAACGCGGACGATGCCTTGTTGCTCGACGACAAACCACCGGCTCGCGTCGCCAGGTGCCTGGATCAAGGCTACCGGGGCCTGCATCGTGACCTGGTCAAACACTTCGGTTATCGCGACCGACAGGGCCGCCGGGGGCGGAGGCGGGGGTGGGGGCGAGGGCGGAGGAGGAGCGCTCGCACTGCCGCCACCACTACCGCATGACGCGACGAACAGAATCGAGAGAAACGAAATAATCGATCGAGAATTGATGATTTGACTGCCCACGGGTCGCCCCTTTCGAATTGGGTTCGTCGTCAGCATAGTCGCTTTGTCTTGACCGTCACAGTGTCACCGCATTGCGACATCGGGAATGGGTCAACTTCAGCGATTCATGAGTTTATGGACATATTTCGCAGGCTCGGCGCTACATATTGTTAATCTGAATCTCGAACTGAACGCAGATCAGTCGCGCCTTGAAAAGCGATACGAAGATGAGCCCGGTGAACCAGGACCATCACCATCAACAGGAGGATTGTAAGGAGAAATCCAGGGTCGGATTGCGACGAGATATCAAGCAAGTCGAATAAGGCTGCGAATAGCTGTGAATTGTTCGCGCTTTCGATGAAGATTGAGGCCGCAAGAGATAGTCACCATGGAGCAGCGTTGATCGAAGGTAGCATCCGGGGTTGCCTGTAAAAAGAACGCTTCTACAGGCAGGACGCCGATTCTCCGCAAATCCTTCGGTCTATAGTTTGATTTTTCGTCACACGAAAATTTCATACGGCAAACTTGCGTGCGATCGCGTTTTCAATCATTTTAGTGTCTGTCTCGGCCGTCGATCCAGGGAGCACAAATGAAATTGCGCCACCGCATCGCCTCTCTTTTCATCCTGATGATAGTGCCTTTTGTGTCGATTGCGGATACCTACCCGGTAAACCCTGGCATCGACATTGTTCACTATCGATTCGAAATTGACCTGGGCGATAAATCGGGGCGCATCGTGGCTACCGCAGGAGTCCAGGCAAAGTTTCTGACCAGCGGCATTCGTCAATTGCGCCTTGACCTCGTCAATCAAACGAGAGAACGAGCCGGGCGTGGAATGACTGTTAGTGTCGTAACCGCAGAAGGAAATCCGCTGAAGTTCCGGCATGAGCGCGATGTCCTTTTGATCGATCTGCCTGAACTCTCCACTGCCAATGACGTGCTGGAAGTCTTCATCGGATATTCTGGAATCCCCGTTACAGGCCTTCTGATCAAAGAGAACAAGTACGGCGAACTCACCGCATTCAGCGATAACTGGCCGGACAAAGCGCGCAACTGGTTGCCGACCGTTGACCACATTTCCGACAAGGCGACGAGTGAGATGTTGATTACCGCGCCGGAACAATGGCAGGTCGTATCCAACGGTTTACTCGTGGAGCAGTCCGGGCTCGGCAATGGTATGCGCCGGACTCACTGGCGCCAATCCGTTCCAATCGCGCCCTGGCTCTACGTCCTGGCAGCGGCCGATTTTGCTGTTCAATACGTTGATGAGTTCGATCACAAGTCCATTCAGACGTGGGTTTATCGCCAGGACCGCGATGCGGGATTCTACGATTTTGCCGTGCCGACGCGGCAGGTACTGGAATTCATGTCGAGTTACGTTGGGCCGTTCGTGTACGAGAAGCTCGCCAATATTCAGGGCAATAGTGTTGGCGGAGGGATGGAGGCAGCGTCCGCCATTTTGTATTCGGATGCTGCGGTTACCGGTGAGCGCACTGCCCGATGGCGTTATGTGATCGTCCATGAAATCGCACATCAATGGTTCGGAAACTCCGTCACCGAGGCGAGTTGGGACGATGTATGGCTTAGCGAGGGTTTCGCGACGTATTTTTCATACTTGTTTTTCGAGTACGCCGACGGCTACGACCTCTTCATTGAAAGCATGGCTGACGTACGCGACAAGGTTTTCGAGTTCCATGACGAGCAGCCTGATTATCGAATCGTCCACGATAATCTTGACGACATGACAAAAGTGACTACACGTCAGATCTACAACAAAGGTGCATGGACATTGCATATGCTGAGAAATTTGATGGGTGACGAAAACTGGTGGAATGGAATTCAAAACTATTATCGAAAATATATGAACTCACATGCAAGCACTGCGGACTTTCGCTTTGAGATGGAATCGGCTTGTCGCTGCGATCTGACGGAATTCTTTGATCAGTGGCTTTATCAGGGCGGTAATATCGTGCTTGATGGAACATGGCAGTACAATGAACAGTCCGGCAGTGTAGATATCTCCCTGGCGCAAGCACAGGGTGGTGACTCAAAATATTCGACAGTTGTCGAAATCGGTGTATATGCGAGCGGGGAGGCAATCCCTTCCGTTCATCAACTGATGCTCGAGGCCGGTGGCGGCCGACTTTCGATCCCGGTTGCCGAAAAGCCTGACACGGTGGTCATCGACCCACGCACTGTCCTTCTTGCCCGATGGACGTTCAACGAGGTTCTGCCATGAAACTTAATGTATCGGCCCTGATCTTCGCACTGATTCCATTCGCATCCACTGCGGCCCCGGATTTTCACTTTCAGAATGACTTTACGGTGGAGGAATTTCAAGAACGACGCTCAGCTGTATACGCTGCAATCGGCGAGAATATCGCCATCATCCAGGGCGCCGAGGATGTCGATGGCTTCGTCGTTTTTCGGCAGAGCAATACATTTTTCTACCTGAGCGGACTCGAAACGCCCTCAGCCTACATGGTGCTGGATGGTGTTAAAAAAGAGACGACTATTTATCTGCCGCATCGCGATCCGGAGCGAGAGCGCGTGGAAGGAAAACGATTTTCTGCAGAGGACCACGCGCTGATCATGAAGATCACCGGCGTCGAACGCGTTCGTCCGATCGAGAAAATGGGGACTGACTTCACGCACGCCTACCTGTGGCGCCCGCCGACGCCGGCACTTTATACGCCTTTTAGTCCCGACGAGAAGGAGCGCCAGAGTCGCGACGAAGTTTTGAGTGGACAGGGGCGCCGCATTGCGGATCCCTGGGATGGGAGGGCATCCAGACCAGGCCAGTTTATTCAGTTGCTGAGACTCCGATATCCGCAATTCGAAATTCGGGACCTGTCCCTGATTCTCGACAACATGCGCCTGATCAAGTCCGGCAAGGAAATAGACCTGATCCGCAGGGCCAGCGAACTTGCCGGTCTTGGCATTGCAGAGGCTATTCGTTCGACTCGCGCTGGCGTGATGGAGTATCAACTCGAGGCCGTGGCACAGTTTATTTTCAAGATGAATGACGCGCGTGGATTCAGTTACAGCGCAATTGTAGGTGGCGGAACGAACGCCTGGATGGGTCACTACTCTGCCAATTCGGATCCGGTCGCGGATGGTGATCTCATATTGATGGACGTCGCGCCTGACTATCACTACTACACATCCGACGTAACCCGAATGTGGCCGGTCAACGGCCGCTACACACCCGATCAAAGGGATCTCTACGGATTTATCGTGGAGTACCAGAAGGCGTTGTTACGCTACATTCGACCCGGCGTAACGCCCGATCAGGTGATGGCGGAAGCGGCGAGCGATATGCGAATCGTTTTCAGTAAAATCAAATTCTCTAAAGAAATCTATCGCACCGCCTGTGAAGCGGCCTTCGATTTCAAAGGTCACCTTTCCCATCCTGTCGGGATGACCGTGCATGATGTTGGCAACTACCGTAATCGAATTCTGGAACCCGGAATGGTGTTCTCGATCGACCCGATGATATGGGTGCCGGAGGAAACGCTGTACGTAAGGATGGAGGATGTCGTTGTGGTGACCGACACTGGCGTCGAAAACCTCTCTGATAATCTGGCAGTGGAAATGGACGACATTGAACGACTGATGGAAGAGGTTGGTGTTATTCAGAAATTGCCTTGAGCATTGCTTCCACAACGCTCAAATCTTCTTCGGTATCCACCCCGGGCCCGGGCCGGGTCGTAGCGCGCCCGACACGCAACGTGATGCCGAGCCACAGCGCCCGTAACTGCTCGAGCATCTCGCACTGCTCCAGGGCACAGGGACCAGCCTCGACGAGTTGTCGCAGTACATGCCGACGATAGGTGTAAATACCATGATGACGAAGCGCTACTGATTCGAGACGCTCAATCGATTGTTCTTCCCGACAATGTGGTATCGCCGCGCGACTGAAATAAAGCGCATCATCGTTTCTGTCGACAATGACTTTTACGACACTCGGATTGTGGAAATCCGTGATCGCGTCTAGCGAGCTTGCCAGGGTTGCCATGTCCGCTGTGCCAGGATTGAGCAAAGCGGCACATTGATCAATCAATTCAGGCGGCATCAGTGGCTCGTCTCCCTGAAGATTGACAACCACCAGGTCGTCAGGCCACTTTTGCAAGTCGCTTACTTCAGCCAGGCGATCGGTCCCGGACCGATGATCTGATCGTGTCATGCAGACCTTAGCGCCAAAACCCAAAGCCGTTTCCTCTATTCGCTCGTCATCAGTAGCGATCCATACCTCCTTCGCACTGCTCCTTAGCGCAAGTTGATGGACATGCCAGATCATGGGTTCGCCGGCAATCAATCGGAGTGGCTTACCGGGCAGGCGAGTGCTCGCATAACGTGCCGGAATTACCACAACAAAATCGTTCATAAGATCTGTTCCAGAATTGAATACTCGTTGTTATTAAGTCGCTTGGCAGTTGGATATCCACCCGAATTTACCAGATATATCCCCGAAGCTTTTGCCTATAATAAAACACAGTGGACAGAAGCCCGATAGATTAATTCTTTTGCTGGACCAGTAGTCTTGGCCGCCATGATGTTATTCAATTACTCGTCGACATATTTCTATCACGCTACGGGCTTTCGATGATCGCGTCACGGGGAAGATAAACGGGATTTCGTGCCAGCGGCGCGGGAATTAAATGCGAAATTCGTGGTCAAAACTCTGCCGCGGCCAGATTCATTCCCGGCATCGATCGAGCCAAATCACTCCGATCCGGGTAGAATCACGTTTATGCGGACGCAAGAGGACGTTCAACTCCGAAGCCGCAATTCGCAATACCGGTGACGGGCCTATCATTCTCAGGGGGAGCAAATGAAAGCATTAATAAGACTTACAGCAGCCGTTTTTATTATCACGGCCTGCGCGGGCGCCGTTCAGGGCGCGACAATTTCGGAATCAATTGAAAACTCTAATCGGGCTGAGGCGAACCGGGAACGTGATGGAGCGCGAAAACCGGCGGGTATGCTTGCTTTTGTATCGGTCGGAGCGGGCGACGTTGTACTCGACTACGGATCAGGCGGTGGTTACTGGTCGGAATTGTTTAGCCCCATCGCAGGAGGCGACGGAAAGATTTATGCGCAACAAACAGCAGGGGAAAGATTTGATTCGCGCAAGGCGGCGCTGACAGAACAGCTCGCGCCCTTCGGAAACATCGAGTTATTGCCGACCGAGTCCGGCACGCCTTTGCCGCTCGAAGATGATTCTGTCGACACCGTTTTCCTGTCCTATATCTACCATCACATGCACTATGCCGAGGACTCCGGAGAAACGTTTCCGGCAAAATCAGCGGCGCTGGTTTCGGAGTTCTTACGAGTACTGAAACCTGGTGGCACTTTCATTGTTATCGAGCATGCGGCCGTTGAAAGCGCTACCCGCACCCAAAGTGCCGGCTGGCATCGAACACCACCGAATACGGCTAAAGCGGACATTACTGGCGTTGGGTTTGAATTTGCTGACGAAGCGCCCGGACTCTACATGAACCCGGATGATGACCGGATGAATGTCTGGTTTGAAACCGGGCTTGAAGGAAAGACGACGACTTTCGTTCACAAGTATCAAAAGCCGAATTAACGATCGGAAGTTCTCGCCGAAAGCGCTGAAAAGGGGCCGTCCGGCCCCTTTTTTAATGCACAGGTTTCTGGACCCTTTCAACAAACATCTCGATGAACCGGGGCCAGTCAAGCTCGTACTGAACATTGATCTGCTGCGCTCCTTCGGCGCCGGGCCAGATTTCACGCCCAGCAACTGACACACCGTAGTTGATGCCATGGTCGATATCTACGTCGACGTAAAGGCGTTCTGAAGTCACCAGCGTTGGATCAATGACGCTCGCCATCGCGATCTGGTCATACATTAACCAGGCCCTGTCGGGCTCGCTCTCGAATTGGTGTCCCAGGGTTTCTCTCAATAGTTGTGTCAGCGGCGTCTCGACAGCAACGATTTTTTCGTACCACGCTTTCGTTAACGCCGATTTTCGCGAGACATTCAGCGGGGACAACTCTATCGGTATTCCAGATCGAAGCGTCACGTACGCCGCTTCCGGATCGACCCAGAAATTGAATTCGGCATTGGGCGTCATGTTCCCGGCGCCATCCGGTAACAATGCTACTGCCCCGCCCATGATCACCAGCTGCTTTACGTTTTTCGCAAATCCGGGCTCCGCCCGAATCGCCTGAGCAATGTTGGTAAGTGGTCCGATCGCAACCAGTGTGACCTGTTGCGGCCGGGACATGACGGTTCGAACAATAAAAGAAACCGCAGTTTCGTCTTCGGCTTTTTTGGTTGCAAACCCGCCAGGCGGAATTGGCGGCGCTTCATTCGAGTACCAATTGCCATATTTTCGGACGGCATAGTCACTCTTCTCGTGAACCAGTGGCATGTCCGCGCCCTGATAAACGGCGATCCCGGCTTGGTTGGCAATTTCCAGCATTCGTAATACGTCTGACGTGGCTCGCTCGAGACTGTCGTTGCCGGCAACAGTCGTAATACCAAGAATCTCAATCTCGGGTGATTGTAACGCCAGCATCAGGGCCATGCTGTCGTCCGACGGTGGCATGACAAAATCAGTGTCAAAGATGATGGGAACCGGGTAATCGACCTGCGCTACAGCGACACGAATGTCGGCCAGACTCAAAATGCCTATCAACATGGGAAACAGTCGTGTCATCGGTCGACCTTCAGCTTTCTCAAATCCAGCCACATGTCCATTCGTCCCTGAAGTCGCCGCTGACGCGCGACGTCTCGTACAGATGGAAATTGATTGCAATCGCCGTAGCTTTGATTCGATTTTGCCAGCGGTGATCGGGTAGAGTATATCGACTTTCGGAACGGACTGGCGATTGCCAATGGAGCGGCCTGTGAGGCATTCAAAAAAGTTTTTGTCAGTAGTTCTTTGTTTGCTCGTCGTTGCCTGCGGCGATTCGGTTGAGTCCAATCGTGATGTTGCCTCAAGCGGCGACAAAAGCGAGCGCCCGACGGTTGCCCTGATAATGAAGTCTTTGGCGAACGAGTATTTTGTCACCATGGCGGCGGGTGCCCGGGAGCATCAGGCGTCGCATGAGGATCGGTATCGGCTAATTGTTAATGGAATAAAAAACGAAATCGATCTGGCACAGCAAGTGGCGCTGGTTGACCAGATGATTTCCGCCGGCGCCGATGCCATTGTGATAGCACCGGCGGACTCAAAAGCCCTGATACCTGCGCTGGCCCGCGCGAGCGCAGCGGGAATCGTCATCATCAACATCGACAACCGATTGGATGAAGATATCCTCAAGGAATACGATCTGACTGTCCCGTTTGTCGGGCCCGACAATTTCGTCGGTGCGGAAATGGTTGGCCAGTATTTGGGCGCACAGCTGACCGCTGGCCAGAAAGTGGCCATCCTCGAGGGCGTGCCAACGGCCCATAACTCGCAACGACGTACTGCCGGCTTTCTGAAAGCCATGGTCGACAGGGGGCTTGATGTCGTTGCGCAACAGAGCGCGCAGTGGGATCAGACTCAGGCCGTCACAGTGACTTCCGGCATTCTAGTTCAGCATCCGGATCTGGCAGCCATTCTGTGCGCCAATGACAATATGGCACTGGGTGCGGCCGCTGCCGTGACCCAGGCCGGCAAGAGCGGCCAGATAAAGATAATTGGCATCGATAATATTTCGGCCGTTCGCGACCTGATAAAGCGCAAAGTCATTTTGGCGACGCTCGACCAATACGCAGGGCTTCTGGCCGTTAATGGTATTGAGTACGCACTTGATGCGCTGAAATCAGGCGCCGTACTGGCTGACAAAATTACCGCCGTCGATTTGATTACTGCCGACACTATCAACTGAGCCGTGTGGACATGAACAACGCGCGACTTTCGATCAGGAACCTTGGCAAGTCGTATTCGACTCCCGTTCTCATCGACGTGAACTTATCGGTGGTGCGCGGTGAGATTCATGCCATCGTTGGCGAGAACGGCGCAGGAAAATCGACGTTGGTCAATATACTGGCGGGTTTCGTGCAGCCTGATAATGGTGAAATTTATCTGGATGGGCTTCGCTATAACCCGTCCGGCCCGAAGGAGGCCTTTGCGGCCGGCATATCCTGCGCCGCGCAGGAACTGAGCATAATCGGCACGCTCACCCTGGCCGAAAATCTTTTTCTCAGAAAATTGCCACAGAAAAACTTCTTTGTTCTGAACGGCGAATTGAATCAAACAGCAAAACAGTTGATGAAACTGGTTGGGCTGCAACAAGAATCTCCCGATACGCTGGCCGAGCAACTCAGCCTCGCGGACCAGCAGCTTCTGGAACTGGCGAAGGCACTGGCCTCGGACTGTCGACTATTGATCCTTGATGAGCCTACCTCAGCGCTCGCCGGTCATCAGGTCGATCGCTTGCACGAGATCATCAAAGGGATTGCAGCGGCGGGCACATCTGTTATTTACATCAGTCACCGTTTGGATGACGTTCTCGACGTATCGGATACGATTACAGTCTTAAGGGACGGACAGGTTGTTGCCTCTTTGCCGACGAGCACTACGTCCGTACCCGACCTGGTTGACAGAATGATTGGCAAAAAAAACCGCGACACCGGAGACTTGCCACCTGCGTGGCACAGGAAAACGCCTGTACTCGAGGCAGTTGGCATCACGACGACCGACCTGCCCAACCCCATCAGTCTGACTCTTCACGAAGGGGAGATTGTGGGCATTGCAGGATTGGCGGGGTCAGGGAGGAGCGAACTGCTTGAGGCGTTGTTTGGATTGGAGCCGTTGAAAGGGGGGAGTGTCCGACGCTGTACGGAATCCGGAAAGATATCGATCAGGAGCGCCAGTCACGCCGTAAAAGTCGGTATCGGATTTCTGCCCGAGGACCGACAGTCCATGGGGCTTTTTGCCGGCAAGTCAGTTCTCACCAACATCACGCTGCCGGGCCTTCGTCGATTGGCTTCGACACTTGGATTGGTCGATGCCAAAAGGGAATCAGTCGCCGGATCCGACCTTGCAACGAAGCTCGATATCAAGTGTGCCAGCGTGCGTCAGGACATCGATCAACTGAGTGGCGGTAATCAGCAGAAGGCACTGATCGCCAGGTGGCTTCATTGCGACTCGACGATTTTCTTGTTCGACGAACCAACCCGCGGCGTGGATGTCGGCACGAAAGTTGCGATTTACAGGCTCTTGTTTGAAATGCAACGCATGGGAAAATCTTTACTTATTGTATCCAGTGAGATCGACGAACTGATGACGGTATGCGGCCGCATACTCGTGCTGTCTGATCGGAAACTGGTCAAGGAATTTGAACGTGGCAACTGGTCTGAGACGGAAATTCTGGCCACCGCATTTCAGGAATTCGCTTCAGGACTGCCACGTACCAGGTCCGAGCGATCCGTGGCCGATATGTCAATCAATCACAACTGATGATGACGGTTATCAATTTACTCAAAAGGCACGTTGAAGAGAATTTCATTCTCGCGTCGCTGATTCTGTTAATCATCTTTTTCGGAATTGTCGCAGAGAACTTTTTTACTTTGGCGACACTTAAAACGATTCTCAATCAGTTGCCGGCGTTAACCACCGTCACTGTTGGAATGACCCTGGTCCTGATTGTGGCGGGAATCGATCTGTCAGTCGGAGCGGTTCTTGGCTTTAGTGCTAGCGTGGTTGGCGTTGCAGTTGTCAGTTTGGGAATGCCGATTCCGTTGGCATGCTTAATGGGCCTGGTTGCCGGCCTGGTTTGCGGGTCGGTCAATGGACTCCTGGTGTCATACCTTTCGCTTCCATCGTTTATTGTTACATTGGGAATGCTCGAGATGGCTCGGGGCCTGGCGTATCTCACCACTGATTCGCAGACGGTCTATATAGGAGCTGCGATTCAAAAAATTGCTTTGCCATTGCCGGTCGCAGGCGTTTCCGGTGCCCTGATTTTTTCATTGGTGCTGGTCATCGCAGGCCAGTTTCTACTGACGAGAACGGTACTCGGCCGTTACATCGTGGCGATCGGCACAAACGAAAGGGCGGCGCGAATGTCCGGCATTGATAGTCGCCCTTATCGCTTCCTGGTGTTGGCAGTGTCCGGCGCACTGGCGGGTCTTGGCGGGATTTTTAATGCCGCGTACCTGGGTTCGGCGGATCCAAACGCCGGCATTGGCCTCGAATTGTCCGCAATTGCGGCGGCCGTAATCGGTGGGACGAGTTTGATGGGAGGCCGGGGATCTGTCGTCGGCGCATTTGCTGGCGTGCTCATCATCGCGATTCTCCAGAACGGCCTCGCACAGATTGGTGTCACCGAGCCCAGCAAGCGATTGATAACCGGCGCCGTCATCGTTGTCGCCGTGCTGATCGACAGATGGCGCTCGCAGCACAAGGCTGGCTGATTCTTGAGTAACGAAAACGTAACTGATGTAGTGCGGCAGTGGGTGAAAACCATTGTAATAGGTTTGAATCTTTGCCCGTTCGCGAGTCGTGAGTTGACAACAGATCGCGTGCGTTTTGTGGCATCTGGTGCGACAACCGAAGAGCAGTTGCTGATAGCGCTGGAAACGGAATTGACGCTGCTTGGCAAGGACTCCGCAGTTGAAACGACCTTGTTGATTCACCCTGGCGTGTTACAGGACTTTTATCACTACAATCAGTTCTTGAGCCTGGCTGATGAACTGCTCGTACAAATGGGCCTGGAAGGCGTCTACCAGATTGCCAGCTTTCATCCGGACTATCAGTTTGCCGGAACAAGGCCGGACGACGTAGGAAATTTCACGAACCGTTCGCCCTATCCAATGTTGCATCTCATTCGGGAGGAAAGTCTCGAACAGGCTATTGCAGGCTATCCGGAAGTTGACCAGGTCCCGGAGAGGAACATTGCGACGATGAATCGCCTGGGTAAGGATAAGCTCGTTGCGCTGATGCAGTCCTGCTTCGACGATGCCAAAAGGGAACACTGACCTGCTGCCCGGTGTAAGCTGCGCACCAGTCACACCACGTTTCGTAAAAATAATCCAGGGCAATACATTGAGCCAGACCGCCTTTTCTTCGCTTGAACTGAGTGCCGACTTGTTGAGTAATCTCGATTCCCTCGGTTTCGAGGCGATGACACCAATTCAGGCGCAGAGTTTGCCGCCTATTCTGGCGGGTCAGGATGTCATCGCACAGGGCAAGACGGGATCCGGTAAAACCGCCGCATTTGGCCTCGGCTTGCTGTCCAAACTCGACTCGTCGAACCTCAAGGCGCAGTCACTGGTGCTTTGTCCGACACGGGAACTTGCAGACCAGGTCGCCAAGGAAATCCGTCGTCTGGCGCGCACTACCAGGAATGTGAAAATCTCAATCCTCTGCGGTGGCACTCCCTTTCGTGCGCAGGCAGATTCGCTCGCACACGGCGCGCATATTGTTGTAGGCACTCCAGGGCGGGTCGAAGACCATCTGCGAAAGGGCACATTGAATTTCGACGGTCTGACCACGCTGGTATTGGACGAGGCAGATCGTATGCTCGACATGGGTTTTCAGGACACCATCGACATCATAATCGAGCAATTGCCGAAGGTACGTCAGACGTTGCTCTTCAGTGCGACCTATCCGGATGAAATTCAGTCCGTTGCAAAACGGGTCATGATCAAGCCGGTGATGGCGAAGGTCGAGTCCACACACGATGGCGAAACGATCAGCCAGCGCTTCTTTGAAGTTGACAACGATGGCGATCGCCTGACTGCACTGCGATTGCTGCTGTTGAAGTTTCGACCTGAATCTGCGGTCGTCTTTTGCAATACGAAGCGTGAAGCGCAGGATATTGCTGGCGATCTTCGCGACCACGGTTTTTCCGCGCTGGCGTTACACGGCGATCTCGAGCAACGCGATCGCGATGAAACACTGGTGCGCTTCGCGAATCACAGCACTGCCGTGTTGGTAGCTACCGATGTGGCAGCCCGCGGTCTCGATATTGCTTCACTGGAAGCTGTGATTAATTATCACATCGCCCGTGACCCGGAGATTCACCTGCATCGAATAGGCAGAACCGGGCGGGCCGGCAGCAAAGGGGTGGCGTATTCACTGATAAGTGACAAAGAGAGCTACAAGGTTGCTCTGTTGCAGGACTTTCTGCAGCAAATAATTGTCGCTGAACCATTGCCACCATCCAGCCTGCTCAAAGAGCCGGCGAGGCCGCCAACGATGGCGACAATACTCATCGATGGAGGCAAGAAACAAAAAATTCGTCCCGGTGACATTCTTGGCGCACTTACCGGTGAAAATGGTATCGATGGCGCTGCCGTCGGCAAGATTAATATTTTCGAGAACCGGTCTTATGTTGCAGTGAAAATCGATACGGCCAGAGAGGCTCTCAAAAAACTGACGGAAGGCAAGCTCAAAGGGCGATCGTTCAGATCAAGGGAGATACGCGGCCACCCGGACAAGAAGAAGGAGTTCAGGAAAAAAGGGGTCGGATCCAATTCTTAGAAAAAGGGGTCGGACCCAATTTACGCTCAATTTTTGGTGGTTTCGCTAATTTCAGTCCCCGGCGTAAATTGGGTCCGACCCCTTTTTCATTTAGTTCGCGTTTTCCAGTGCTTCGCTGGCTTCAATCCAGTCCCACTCGAGCGCATCTATCGCGGTTTTCAACGAAGACTGCTCCTTTATAAGGTCTGTCAGTTCATCCCTGCGTTCCGGGTCCGTATAGATAGTCTCGTCAGACAGGCTGTTTTCCGTGGTTTGCAGTGCGTGGCGCCTCGTTTCCAGCTGTCGGTCGATTTCGCGAACCTTGTCCGTAAGTGGTTTCAAACGTTGTCGCCGCTGCGCCTCTTCCTGGCGCAACTGCTTTTTGTTTACCAGCGGCTTTTGTTTTTCGTGATCCACCGTTTCCGCCGCCGCTGCGGACTGCAGGTCCTGCTGCTCTTTCAGCCATGCCGGATAATCGTCAAGGCTGCGGGAAAACCGATCGACGATGCCGTCATGCACGATCAACAGCTCATCGCAGACACTTCGCAAAAGGTGACGATCATGGGAAATAACCACGAGCGCGCCGGTGTATTCGATCAGTGCGATACTCAGTGCCTGGCGCATCTCAAGGTCAAGGTGATTGGTCGGTTCGTCCAGCAATAGCAGGTTTGGTGCCTGGCGAATCATCAGCGCCAGCACGAGGCGCGCCTTTTCACCGCCGGAAAACGGCGCGACGGGTTCGAATATTCGTTCGCCACTGAAATCAAAACGACCGAGGTAGTTACGCATATCCGATTCCCGATCGTCAGGCGCATAAAGTCGAAGATGATCGAGCGGGCTCTGGTCCGGTGTAAGCAGGTCGAGTTGGTGCTGCGCAAAATAGCCTATCTTCGTGTCCTTGCTGAGCAGGCGTTCCCCCGATAGCAACGTACTGCCACTTGCCAGTGCCTTGACTAACGTGGACTTACCGGCGCCATTCACGCCGAGCAGGCCAACCCGATCTCCAGCCATAAGATTTACCGTGACATTATCGAGCACGATCTCTTCGCCATTGTCCGCGTAACCAAGCGCGGCATCCGTCAGCCCCAGCAAGTGTTGTGGTTGCTTCTTCGGCTTCGCGAAGTGAAAGTGGAACGGTGAATCCGCATGTGCCGGTGCGATCAATGTCATGCGTTCCAGCATCTTCAGCCGGCTTTGGGCCTGGCGGGCCTTTGATGCCTTGTATCGGAAGCGATCCACGAACCCCTGGATATGTTTGATGTCTTTCTGCTGGCGCGTGAACATTGCCTGTTGCTGCGCCAGATGCTCGGCGCGTTGGGCTTCGAACTGGCTGTAGTTTCCGCTATAGAAATTCATCTCGTTGTTTTCGATATGGCCGATGCGCGTACACACTTCGTCAAGGAAGTCGCGGTCGTGCGAAATGACCAACAGAATGCCCTCGTAGCGCTTGAGCCAGCGCTCCAGCCACAGGATGGCCGGCAGATCGAGGTGGTTGGTCGGCTCGTCCAGCAGCAGGATGTCCGATCTGCACATCAACGCCCTGGCGAGGTTGAGGCGCATGCGCCAACCGCCGGAAAATTCCCTAACCGGCTTTCGAAGATCATCGGTAGAGAATCCCAGGCCGTTAATCAGCTTTGCTGCGCGGGATTCGGCGGTAAACCCGTCTATGGCCTCCATCTTTTCATAGAGCTCATGCAGTTTCTTGTCGTTCCTTGTCGCGCTGGCTTCGCCCTTTTCGATGGCGGCCTCTGTCTTGCGCAGTTCGATGTCACCATCGATTACGTAGTCCACTGCCGGGCTGGACGAGTTCGGACTTTCCTGTGCGACGTGGGCGAAGACGTCATTAGGGTCGATCCCAAGCTCACCGTCGTCCGCTTCGAGCTCCCCCAATAGCAACGCGAACAGCGACGTCTTGCCGCTGCCGTTGGCGCCGATCACGCCCACGCGCTGACCGGCATGGGCCTGGAACGTCACATTCCGGACGAGCAGTTTTCGCCCACGACGAATGCTGATTTGCCTGAGGTTTAGCACGACTTGCGAGTTTTTCCCCGAACCTGATGGGCGGCGATTATAACCATTGGTCCCCACCAGGTTCGGATAATGCGTTCGCCGATGGTCAGAATGTCAGGTGATCCTATTGGTAGCAGCGTGCCTGCAATTTAAACAGGCCCGCGTACCGGCCATTCGCTGCAAGCAGGCTCTCATGATTGCCGTGTTCCACGATTTTGCCATTGTGAATGACGACGATCTGATCGGCGGCACGCACCGTTGAAAAACGGTGTGAGATCAGAATCGTCATTTTGTTGTGACTCTGTGACCGAAAGTGATCAAATATCGCCGCCTCCGACGCTGCGTCCATCGCTGCAGTCGGCTCATCGAGCACCAGAATGTCCGCGTCGCTGCGCATGAACGCTCGCGACAGCGCGATCTTTTGCCATTGCCCACCTGACAGTTCGCGACCACCTTTGAACCAGCGGCCCAGCTGGGTCTCATAGCCATCAGGCATGTCGTCGATAAACGGCGCCGCCATGCCTGTTTTCGCCGCGGACTCCCAGCGTGCGGCGTCATCGATATATCGCACATCACCCGCGCCGATATTTTCGCCGACTGAGAACTGGTAGCGTCCGAAATCCTGGAAAATTACGCCAATGCGCTGTCGCAATGCATCGACATCCCAATTCGGCAACGGAGTACCGTCGAGAACGATGCGTCCTTCTGTCGGTTCGTAGAGCCGCGTCAGTAACTTGATAAGTGTTGTCTTTCCTGAACCATTTTCACCGACCAGGGCAAGGCTCTCCCCGGGCCGAAGCTGCAAACTGACATTGCTAAGCGCTTTAGTCTCCGAGCCAGGGTATGCGAAAGACACATTTTCAAACTCCAGGCCACGTGCGGGGTCCAAGCCCATTGTCACATCGCCCACGCGTCCGGGTACGGGTTGCTCGAGATACTCGTACAGGTTGGACAGGTACAGGTTGTCCTCATACATGCCGCTGACGGACGACAAGATCGCCGCGACGGCGGACTGCCCCTGCCTGAAGAGCACCAGGTACATCGTCATCGCGCCGAGCGTGATTTGCCCGTTGATCGTGCTGATAACAATCCAGGCGTAAGCACCGTAAAAGGCCGCAGTCGAAATAAGGCCGAGCGTGAAACCCCAGGCGTCACGGCGCAATGTCAGGCGGCGATCCTCAACAAACAGCTTGTCGAATATGTCTCGATAGCGCTGTAACAGTCGTGGTCCGAGCTGAAACAACTTGACCTCTTTGACGCCATCCTCTCTCGCGATCACGGATTCAAGATAGATCTGCATGCGCGTGTCAGGGGAGCGCCAACGAAACAGTTTGAACGCATCACCAGAGAATTTCGCTTCTGCCAAAAATGATGGCAGGCCCGCGACGACCAATATGATCACGGCCCATGGTGAAAATACGAAAAGCAATGCGGCATAGCTGGAAAGAGAAATCGCATTTTGCACCAGGCCGAACGTTCGGTTTACGAGACTAAGCGGTCGACTTGAGGCTTCCCTTCTTGCCTGCGTCAGCTTGTCATAAAACTCCGAGTCCTCGAAGTGAGACAGCTGAAGCGTCAACGCTTTTTCCAGGATCATGACGTTGACTCGTTGTCCAAGTAACGCCCGCAATACCGATTGGCACGCCGAGAGACCACGCTGACTGCCCGCGACTAGAATGACGATTACTGCTTCCAGCCCGATCAGCAGTATCACGCCGCGAGTGTCGGGTGAATCTGAGGACATCGCGGCAACGACGCTGTCGACGATTAGCTGACCAACGTAGGCGATCGCCGCTGGAAGTACGCCGGCCACAATCGTAAGAAATCCGATCGTCAGTGTCAGGGCAGGACTGGTTGTCCAGACAAGGTCCAGCGCGCGGCGACTGTAGCCGAATACGCCTGTGGCCCGCTTTACAAATCCGGCGTTCTGATCACTCTCGTCAGTCATCGATCGCCGAGTTGCTCTTTGAGCGCTGCGACTTCGGCTTCAAGGTTACTTACCCTTTGTTCGAGGTCAGATACGCTGGCGCGCCCGGAAGACGTTCCGCCGTCGCTTGCGGTTCTTGCGAGCGCATAGGCTTCGAGATCGACGGGCCCGGAAAAAAGATGCATGTATTCCGCATCTTTACGTCCGGGACTTCGTGGCAACCTGACGACCAGCGGGCCGTTTTCCCATTGCACCAGCGCGTTCAGCGCAGCGACGACTGCGTCATTGTCGGCAAATGTGTGCAAGCGCCCACTGCGGGCACGCAGCTCGCCTGGCGTCTGGGGCCCCCGCAACAGAAGCAGGCAAATGATTGCAAGTTGTGCCGGGTCAAACTGGTAGCCGCTAAAACGTGTATTGCAGAAGCGCTGGATGTATTTTTCTGTCCGGCTCTTGAAGTTTTCATCGGTACGCGCCAGGCTTTTTTCCTCAAGCTCGCGGACAACGTGCTGCACCTCGCCCTGTTTCAGGGACATGACAGGATCACGGCTGGATTTCTGGTTGCAGGCATTGGTCAGCGCGTTGAGCGTTAGTGGGTACTGATCCGGCGTAACGACAGATTTTTCGATCAGGCAGCCAATCACGCGCGCTTCATTAGCAGTCAATTTCAATTGCACCAGCAGATCCTCTGTTGTCGTTGCTGTACGCGGTTGAACTATGCAGCGAATGTTTGCTGCGCGCTCGCCCGGCCATTTTCGGTGGGAGTCGGAAGGCTAACCGGCACTGTCTGTACGCGGCAGCAGCAGGTCTTCCAGGAAGAAAGCGGACAATGACGGCCGTCCTGAGAGTCCGGATTTTCTATACAACGCCCGCGCCTGCTCCCGAACGGTACGTTCACTTGTCCGTCTCATGTTTGCGATTTCCTTAAGACTGAGACCTTTCAGAAGAAGCAGGCCCACCTCGGATTCGGCGGCCGAAAGGTTCCAACGCTCGAATTGCCGCTCGATTGCTGCGCCCAGACCCTGGATTAGTTCCCTGCTTTCATTCTTCCATTGCTCAGCCTCGACAAGCGCCTCCACCAGGTCTGTGCGGGTCCTGTCGAGCTGTCTCCACATGAGTACTACGCCGCATACGGCGACAAAGAAAATTAAAGATTCGACCGAAAGATGCCAGACGCTCGCGCCTTCGCCGTAGTCGACGTACAAATCCCAGCCGATCAGGACAACGACGATGCCGAAAAGCGCGATAGCCGCCAGGGTGGAGTGGTTGTTACGTACGTCATCCGACATAGACGGAGTATTCCTTTTGAAATGAGCGAGGTAGGTCGGATGGCGGATTGTATCAGGAAGAGTCGATCCCGAAACTGCAGACCAGTCAAAGTTACTTGAGATGCCAATATGAATATCTCCGATAGCACCATCAAAGTCTGGGATCCAGTTGTAAGAATCGGCCACTGGATCGTCGTAATTTCATTTTTTACGGCTTATTTCACCGAGGATGATTTCCTGACATTACACGTCTGGGCAGGCTACGTAATCGGCGCTGTCGTGTGCTTTCGTGTGATCTGGGGTTTCATCGGCTCCCGGCACGCCCGCTTCGCGGATTTCGTTCGGTCGCCATCGACCACTTTCAGATATCTTGCTGATCTCGCCCGAAATCGCGGTCGACGCTACCTTGGGCATAATCCGGCCGGCGGCGCGATGATCCTTGCTTTGCTCATATTTCTGGCAGGCACGGTATTTTCCGGCGTGATGTTGTACGGGTTGGAGGAAGGGGCGGGGCCGATGGCGGCCTGGGTGAGCGAGAATGCTGAACGCGAGGAACTGTGGGAGGAAATTCACGAGGTCTTTGCCAACCTGACGCTGCTCCTGGTTGCGATACATATTGCTGGCGTGTTGTTCGCCACCTGGATTCACCGAGAAAACCTGGTTAAGGCCATGGTGACCGGACAAAAAAGGGCAAGCGATGATTGACGCGCGACTTGACGAAGATCCGTTTAGCTTGAAATCACTCGTCGCCCGCCGGAGTCTCCAAACCTTTGCCTTTGTTTTTTGATTGTCGGCCTGTACTCGATGCCGGTGATGGCGGTGGCCAGCCGGATCGAAGGTGCAGGTCACGTTGTGGGAAAGGAATTTCGATACCGTATTCATGCAGTTTCGTGTCGAGCGCCCAAAGGTAGGCCGCCCGGGTTCGGGTCGGTCGTTTCGCACCCTGGCGATTGACCCAGACAAGCAGGAGAAAGTTCAGGCTATTGTCGCCGAACTCAACCAGCCAGACGTCCGTCTCGCGTTCCTTCATGTTGGTTAACGTGTAGGAGACTTCTGCTGCCGCCTCCAGTGCGGCCTTCTTAACCAGTTCCTTGTCGGTTCCATACGCTACACCGAACGGAACTCGAACGCGTAACGTCCGTTCCCCGAGTGTCCAGTTGGTAAGGCGGGATGAAACAAATTCGGAATTTGGCACGACAATGTCAATATTGTCGTTTGTGTTTATGAGCGTGCTGCGTACGTTGATAGCTTTGACGGTTCCGGTGAGGCCGGCCTCGAGTTCGATGTAGTCTCCGACTCGTAGTGTGTGCTCGAACAGGATTATCAGGCCGGACACGAAATTATTGACGATGGACTGCAGACCGAAACCGATGCCGACACTGAGCGCACCAGCGACCAACGCAAGATTTCCGAAATCGAGGCCTATCGACGACAGCCCGATGAACAGGGCAATTATGATCACTGCGTAATGGGTCAGCCGACCCACGGTGTAAAGTGAAGCCTGTGTTCCACTGTTCTGGCCCGCAGCAACGCGGCCGATTGCGTGCTGAACGCCACGTGACAAGAGTATCGCGACGACCATGATGATGATGAACCGTAAAATGTCGCCGCCCGCGACAGGCGTCTCACCCACAGAAAAAAGCGTGACGTCGGCCAGATTTGAAAGCCGACTGGAAGCCGTCTTGAAATTTCGACTGATTCTGGTCCACCAGGATCTCAGTGCACCCGAATATTCGGCGGTGGCGGTATCGATAACCTCCGTCAACAATTCAAGATCAGCTACCGCAGCGTCCAATGCGGTAATATCCGCAATCGTTTCCTGAGCGGTACCCAACCTTTGATCCAGCAACCGGCGTGACTCGCGGTCAAGTTCGTCCCGGGGAACCGTTTGCACGGCAAGCAATTCGTCCTCTGTGTCCCGCTTCCAACCCGGGGCCTGCAGACCAACATTTCTGATGAGTTCTGACCAGGAAAGCTCGTGGCCTTCAATCAGCGCGATGTCAGGCGCTGCATTCAGTTGAATGAGTGTCCACCAGTATTGCGCATCCGAATTGGCCAGCGCCACTTCAGCCAGTGCCAGGTGAACTTCTGCCTCCCACAAACGTTGTTGTTGCAGGCGTTGCTGCGAACGGCCCTGCACCGTATTGACGTCGAGCCCGCTTGCTGCGATCTGGGCCGCACGAAGTTCATCCCGGGCGCTCTCGACCGCATTTTGGTTCGACTGGACTCGTCGGCTTAATTCCGTGCTTTCGGTTGTGGCCGCCAGTAATCCCCTGGCCAGTACCACCCGGTCGGTGACGGCTGTTGCGTAGCGCGTGGCCCGTTCCTGCCTTTGCGTCAGCAGGTCGAGTCGTCTTGTCGAGGTTGCCAGCGCAGATCGTACGCGCAGCAACCTCAGGGCGGCTAACCATCGCTCGTCACCTGGCGCTGCGCCGACATAGTCCCTGAAGGCCGCATCACGTCGCCGGCTGGCGCCATCGCGTACGCGCTGTTCACGCTCAACTTCAAGTTGTTCCTCTGCAGCCTCCGCACGCGCGGCCCGGGCCAAGGCTGCCAGGTTAAGCAACTCATCAATTGAATAGTTTATGGCGAGCGGCGGCAGTTCCTGTGGCGCCAGCTCGGTGTCGTCGAGAAGCACCAGGTAAGCGGCGATGTTGTCGCGCGCTGCCACCAGGACAGACTCGGCAATCGCCTGGTTCTGCACCTCCAGGTTTGCGATCCCGGCCTGCACGGACCTCAAAAATTCCGCGACCCGAGGTTCTGCTTCTTCCCGCGGACCTTCGAAATACGACCACCAGTTGGTTTGCAGGGAGTTGAAATCCGGCGCGACTGGCGTGGCAGCACCGCTCGTTTCCTGCGCCGGGCTGGCGGCAGCGAACAGTAGTGTAAACAGCAGTGCGATTAACCGCGACGGTTGTAAATTTTTCATGCGGGCAAATTACGCCTGTGTCGATGCCTCGGTTCTGGTGAACCGGGCGCTGATATCGGAGGACACGGGCATTCTACAACAGCAGCGATGATTCCGAGGTTTTCTTTGCCCACACCGTCTGCGGCTGGTCTAGGGCAGGTTTCCAAGCATCTCGGTTGCTGATTTTCGGATTTCCTCGAAAAATTTCTTTACCTAATGGCCATTTAGAGCAGCCGATATCGTGTGTTGCTGTCAGCGTAACTGGCTGTCTTTGCTGCCGCGCCGATTGTATCCGCTGAAATTTGCGGTCTCCTTATCGCGCTCCGCCTGGCAACCCACGCAAAGGCGTACTCCCGGAACCGCCTCACGCCGTGCAGACGGAATCTCCTTTTCGCATTCTGCACAATGCGACAGGCTTTGTCCGCGTGGCAACTGGTCGCGGGCACGCTTTATCGCATCCTCGATGGTCGCATCGATCTGGTCCTGTACGGCGCCATCTTTTGCAAACCCACCTGCCATAATCAGATTCCCGGACGCCCCGATTATTCCGTGACGTCAGATTTTACTTCTAACGCCCTGGTCTTTTTTGTCAATTCAATCACGTCTGTCCAGTTTTCGTTCAGCACGAGGAACGACATCGCATAGTGCGCAATCTTCCAGTTTCCGTCTATTTTCGACAGTACCCCGGTCCCCCGAAATCGGCCATTCTGTTCGGAATAAAGCACCTCATCAAACCAGGCAGTTTCGCCTGAATCGGCTATGCGGATTTGCCGCTCCACCGATCGGTATTTCCAGCCGGCACCATTTTTGAAGCGACCGCTGACGTATTCGGCGAATTCAGCCTGTTTTGGCCAGCGCTCCCATTCGTCCGTTCCCATAAAGACGCCGTCGTCAGTCATATGCCCAAGGTAACGGTCCTTGTCGCCGTGCGCTGCAGCATCATGGAAATCATCAATGACCACGCCAATTGCATCGGCGTCGTCGGCCGTAGCTAAAAAGGGCATCAGCAACATGAGGAAAAGCAGGCCTCGCATGTTCATTACATCTCCAGCTGCCAGGGTTCCCGGTCAGTCCGAGTGTGACATAGCGACCAGCCGGTTAGACAGCGGATCGACGCATTCGTGATAAGATTCCGGCCAGACATGGCTGTAAAAGCCCCGAAGCGCCGACTACAACAAAAGCCGCAAGCGGAAATTTTCCAAGGAGTTCTTCATGAAAGTTACTACCACACTGCGTCTATTCCTGGCGCTGTTTCTTGTCCAAGCCAGCGCCGTTACCGGTGCGCAGGAACTGGGAAACATAGCATTCCCAAACTCGGGGTCCGAGGCTGCTCAGACGGACTTTCTGACAGGCGTTAAAGCATTGCACAGTTTCCAGTTTGACGAAGCCAGGTTCGCATTCGAACGGGCGCAGAAGACTGATCCGTCATTCGCACTGGCCTACTGGGGTCAGGCGATGAGCGATAATCATCCGTTGTGGGCGCAACAGGACATTGACGCGGCATCTGTTGCACTGAACCGACTGGCGCCGAATTACGACGCACGACTTAAAGCTGCGAAAACAGAGAAAGAAAAGGAGTTCATTGCGGCAGTGGAAACACTTTACTTCTCACCCGGTGATAAGTTGCAAAGGGACTTCGCTTATTCCGAACATATGGCTCGCATGCACGATCGCTGGCCGGACGACGATGAGATCTCGATTTTTTACGCGTTATCGCTCTTGGGCACAGTGCGACCAGGAGATCAGGGTTATCGTCGCCAGGCGCTGGCTGCATCAATAAGCCAGTCTGTTTTCGCGCGAAACGAGCAACATCCCGGTGCTGCACATTTCATCATTCATTCTTTTGACGATCCTGATCATGCGATCCTGGCCCTGCCTGCCGCGACAGTGTATGCAGAAATCGCACCTGCAGCCGCACATGCGCTGCACATGCCTTCGCACATCTTCCTGCAACTTGGCATGTGGCAGGACGTCGTCAACTCGAACATAGATGCTTACGATGCTGCCGTTACCGTTAACAAGAAATTCGGCCTCGCGGAAGGTCGGGAAGACTTCCACACTCTGTCGTGGCTGGCGTATGCGAATCTGATGCTTGGAAACTTCGATGACGCGAGCGAAAACCTGGCTCAGGCACGTGCGACACTTGATCGAAATGCTGATTCTGCAATGGTACGTAACGGCTATCTGAATATGCGCGGTCGTCATGTACTGGAAACCGGTCAGTGGGAGGACTTTGAGCTCGCAGCGGCAGATACGCCGGAAGGCAGCCACGCGAACTGGGTTTCGGTCGTCGGCATGAGCGCGGCCTACCTTGGAAATTCTGAGAAAGCGCAATTGGCAACTGCCAGACTCGGCATGCTCAAGGAGCGTATGGAAACCGCGGGCCGGGCTTACGACGCGAAGAAGATTTCCGTTCTCGAAAATGAAGTTGTTGCCGTAATGAGCCTCATGAATGGTGACGAGCAACGGGCTATTGATGCGGCACGCCTGGCGGCGGATATCGAAATTCGGGAAATGCAGGCACCATCAGGCCCGCCGGATCCCATGAAACCAGCCATCGAGTTGTACGCAGATATTCTGCTGGCAACGAATCGACCTGTGGAAGCTCTTGTGGCCTATGAGCAGTCGCTGCAATGGATTCCGAGGCGTGCGCCGTCTGTCATGGGGCTGGAGAAAGCCGCGAGCGACGCGGGACAGGCAAGCGGCGGACACCAAAACCCGAGCATTGCAGACGCTATCGGGCCCGGCGGGTCCCATGAAGCCGGCCATTGAGTTGAATGCTGATATTCTGCTGATATCGAATCGCCCGGCGGCTCGCTGCCGGGCGATTCTTTAGCTAGGCCGCATCGCTTTCTACGTTTGCCGATCCCGGTTGCATAACGGGATTGCTGAACTCCAGAACGCCGTCATCAATTTCGCCATCGCGGATTATTTTCTTATCCCGCCGATAGTCCTGCGTATTGATCCATGGCTCGTGGTCACCCTGTTTTGGCAACACATGCATTTGCCGCTGGATATAACCGGACGAAAAATTCTCAATCCATGGTCGCGCCACCATGTGCCGGTCCTTTCCACGCAGACGCGGCGTACATTGACGCATCCCTGTTTCGTCCATGTGGCTGAGCAGTCGACAGGCGTACTCGGCAGTCAGGTCAGCCTTCAGTGTCCACGACGCATTGATATAGCCAAAAGTCGAGATCATGTTCGGAACATCAGAGTACATCATGGCCTTGTATGAAAACGTTTGGGGGAAATCGATGGTTTTTCCATCGACAATGAACTCCGTGCCACCGAGCACGAGCAAGTTAAGACCGGTTGCCGAGATAACGATGTCGGCGACGTGCTCGTCGCCAGACTTCATCAGGACGCCATTCTCGGTAAACGCCTCGATCTCACCGGTTACGACTGTAGCCTTGCCAGATCGAATTGCGAGAAACAGGTCGCTGTTGGGTACCAGGCAAAGCCGTTGATCCCATGGGCCGTAATTCGGCGTGAAATGCCTGTCGATGTCATAGTCCGGGCCGAGCTCCTTTCGTGCCATCTTGAGAAGGTGTTTTTTGACTTTCTCCGGCGCGGTGCGACTGCGTCGATACACAAACTCCTGGTACTTTATGTTCTTCCAGCGTGTGATCGCATAGGCCGTTTTTTCCGGCAGGATCTTCCTCAGGAAGTTGGCGATCCAGTCTGTGTCGGGCAGTGAAACCACGTATGTCGGCGAGCGCTGAATCATCGTTATGTGCCCGGCTTTTTCAGCCATCGCCGGAATCAATGTCATCGCGGTCGCGCCAGAGCCAATAACGACGACGCGCTTGCCGGTGTAGTCGAGATTGGCGGGCCAGTGCTGCGGATGAATAATGTCGCCGTGGAATCGTTCGCGACCTTTGAATTCAGGCAGGTAGCCCGACTCATAGTTATAGTATCCCGAACACATCTGGATGAATCCGCAGCGAATAACTGCGAAATCACCAGGTCGACCAGTCTCGGCCTCTATTGTCCAGGTTGCGTCTTTGCCTGACCATGAAGCTTTCGTCACCTTATGGCCATATCGAATGTGCTTATTAACGCTGTGCTCGCTGGCGGCGTCATTGATGTACTTCAGGATCGACGGTCCATCGGCGATCGCTTTGTCGGCAAGCCAGGGTTTGAAGTTATAGCCAAGCGTATGCATGTCGCTGTCGGAGCGAATGCCGGGATAGCGAAAGAGTTCCCAGGTGCCGCCCATCGCATCCCGAGACTCCATGATCAGGTAACTCTTTTCAGGGCACTTTTCGCTGAGATGGCAGGCGGCGCCGATACCCGAGAGTCCGGCGCCCACAATGACAACATCGACGTACTCAGCGATCACGGTTGAACCTTCGCAATCAGGGAAGTTCCGTCCGCAGCTCGAAAAGTTCCGGGAAGAAGCTGGTCTCCAGCGCTCTCTTCAAAAATGACACGCCGGACGAGCCACCGGTTCCTCTCTGCTGGCCTATGATCCTCTGTACTGTATACATGTGTTTGAACCGCCATTGCTGGAACGCATCTTCGATATCGACCAGTTTCTCGGCAAGCTCGTAGAGTTCGAAATATTTCTCCGAATTTCTGTAGATTGACAACCACGCCTGCATGACAGACTCGTTGCGCTCGTATGGAAGTGATACGTCCCTATTCAAAACACTGGCATCGATATCGAAACCCGACTCGCTCAGTTTCTTGATGACTTCGTCGTACAAACCGGGCTGATTCAGGATGGCACTCAACTCCTTATAGGCAATCGGCGTGCCTTCGTGCACTTTCAGAATATCGGCGTTCTTGTTACCGAGCAGAAACTCAAGTTTTCTATAACCGTAGGACTGAAAACCAGAGGCACTGCCGAGCTTGTCACGAAACTTGTGGTAATCGACTGGCGTCAGTGTCGCGAGGATGTTCCACGAATGCACCAACTGATTAAGGATCTGTTTGACGCGGGAAATGACCTTAAACGCATGGCTGAAGTCGGAGTTTCTGACGTTGACGATTGCAGCAGATATTTCGTAGCCGGCAAGCTTTAACCACAACTCGCCTGCCTGGTGGATAACAATGAATAACATCTCATCGTGTTCCGATGACAGCGGCTTCTGTGCAGACAGTATCTCCCCAAGGTGAAGGTAATCGCCGTAACGCATTTTCCCTTTCAGGTCCGTCTCAATCGACTCTTCCATCGGTCGAAAGTTTTTCTTTTCATCGTTCATTCTTCGGCGCTCTCAACAATCCTCAGGCGGGCATCGTAGCGCACTTTGGACTGTCAGAAGAATGTCCGATTCAGAAATTCAAGTAACTCACTCCGCGCATCGATCTGGTCGTCCCACGGTGCGAACTCCCGGGAGCGCGCGCCGGCTGTGCGCAACCTTATTTCGTGCGCTTCGGCCATCAATCGGATCTGGTCTGCCGTGACCCGATAATAGGCATCGACGGAGAACTGGGCGGTATGGGGTTGGTATGCGTCGGATCAGCCGGATTCGCCGCAACCCTTGCAGCGAAACAGAAAAATCGCGGGAAGGTCGAAGCGATGAGCAAAGATGGCCGGTTGACTGTGCTGCTCAAATCAGACGTCAAAGAAATCCGGCCGAATTCCGTCGTCATTTCGCTTGGCGACGAAATCATTGAAATCCCGAATGACGCAGTTATCGTTTCCGCGGGTGGAATTCTCCCCACGACTTTCTTGCAAAAGATCGGTATCAAAGTAGAAACGAAGTGGGGTTCCGAATAGCGTTGCAACAGATCTTCGTCCATCACTTAACTTACTGACGGAAATCCTTGCCTGTAAACATCCTGACCGTCCCGGGATCGACCATGCGGTCCACCAACGCTCTGACTTCAGTGACGAGCGCTGTTCTCGTTGCACGCAAGTCGTCAACTTCACTACCGAGGCGCGCAAGCCTTAGCACTGACAGAATCGAGACGAACAAACCGGCCTCTGCTTCGATCAGCCGTACCGACGCGAAGAAACTGAACGTCAGTCCGACCATTGCTGCGAGTGACCACCAGAAACCAAAATTAACGCCAATCAGAATTGCGATGATCAGGTAGAGAATCGGCAAGAGTAAGATGGTTGCGAATACTTTCAATGTTGCGATATCGTCCATTTCATAACTGAACCGTTCCCCAACCGCTGCAGCGATCCAGCCGACAGGAAGGTGTAACAGAGCGCCCGGAATCGCGAGTGGCAGCAACGCAAGCATCGTTAGTGCGCGAATCACGATTTTTCGAAAAGCGTCGCCCAGCGTGATGGGCTTTCGGAGCTGATAGTCCTTCAGACCCAGCATATCCAGTCGTGCCTGGTAGTCCTCAACAGCGCGCTGCAATACCTGCATTTCGGGATCGCTGGCAAATTCGTCGTATCGTTCGACAAAGCGGCGCGTCAGTTTGACGTAGTCGCCTGGGCTGAGAATCACCGACGATGGCTTATAAAGTCTCCTGGCGGTCTGGGTGAAACGCAACGTACGCCAATCGGGAGCATTCAGCGTTACAGCTGCCAATGCTTGCGCAAGGTGGTCTGTCAGCTTTCTGACGGTAGCCTGATTGTCTTCCCGATACGCCGCCACCCAATCGGCATCAATATTAATGGGCGGCCCGAATTCGATGAGAACCTGGCTTCTGAATCGGTGGCGATGAATGTAATTCAGCCCGCACGGAATGATCCTGACCGATGTATTGCCGCGGGCCGAGACGGTCAGCGCAATTCTCGCCGCCCCCGTCTTGAGCTTGAGAATTTTTGATTCGGCGTGACTCACGCCTTCCGGAAAAATCCCCATGCAATTTCCGGACTCTATTACTCCATAGAGCGTTTCGAACGCCTGTTGGTTATCGCTGTCGCCGTCGTGCTCTTCCCGCCGGTATACCGGTACGGCGCCGGTTGCATTCAGAATTGGCGCCAACAGCCGGTATTTCCAGAGTTTTGCGTTCGCAACGAAATAGAGTGGCCAACGGCCGCATTTCGCGGTCAGAAGCCATCCATCCATCAGCGCGTTCGGATGATTGCCGGCAAAGATTATCGCGCCATCGGCGGGCACGTTATCCAGCCCGACGACATCAATTCGTCGGAAAAACGTGCTGGTTATGATTCGAATTATCGAGATGACCAGAAGCTGGATCATCAGTTTGCTCCGTCAATTAAACATCGACATTGCTCGTTTTACCCGTTCATGGGCGTTTTCACGGAAGAAGTTCGGGCGTATTTCATTCACTTCACGAATTCTGAACGCAAGGCCCTTTCGGTTCGCGATCTGAATGGACAGGCCGGGGCGCGCATTCAACTCGAGAAGCAACGGGCCACGATCGCGATCGATCACGATATCGGCCCCGATGTAGCCAAGCCCGGTCGCATCCGCCGACCGTGCGGCGAGTTCCAGCAGATTCTGCCAGCCCGGAAGGCTAATCGACATCAGGTCCGCGCCGGAATCCGGGTGCTCATACACAGGTCGATTGAACTGAACAGCGTTTATCGGCTGTCCATCTGAGATGCGCAGTCCGACACCCACGGCACCCTGGTGAAGATTCGCTTTGCCGTCAGATGCGCGAGTGGACAGGCGCATCATCGCCATAATCGGGAGACCACGATAAACAATGATGCGTATATCGGGTACGCCTTCTACGGAGAGGTTTTCGTAGACCGGATCCGGGCGAACCAGGTCTTCAACAATGGCGATATCCGGCGCACCACCCAGGCTGAAAAGGCCTGACAGGATGTTGGTGATGTGTCGCCGAATATCGTCAACCACCAGTTCCTGACCATTGGTTTTTATAAACAGGCCCTTGCGTTGCGACGCGATTACCAGAATGCCCTTGCCGCCGCTGCCCTTGGCTGGTTTGACCGCGAAACCGTTGTGCGGTGCCAGGAATTGCTCAAGATCCTGCAGTTCATGTTGCGTATATAGCGCCCCGATGAGTTTTGGGGTTGCCACACCTTTATCCGCTAACAACAACTTGGTTTTAAGCTTGTTGTCGACGAGCGGGTACAGGCGTCGCGGATTTACCGCCCCAATTATCCTGGTGTTGCGCTCGTTCATGCCAACGACGCCCAATTCCCGCAGTCGGCGCGGCGAGGCGAACATGGCTAGTCGGCCGCGTCGACGATCGGTTTGAATCGTCGTAGTTCAAGCAGGCGATAACCACTATAGCTGCCGACCAGCATGATCAGCGCAAGCAGGACGAACTGCAGGCCAAGAAAATTGAAAGTCAGGTGGCGGGCCCATGGACTGGTCATCGCGAGGTATGCAAGAACAGCCGTCATCAGGCTGCCCCCTCCCTGGATCGCGACTTCGCGCCACCCTTCTTCTTCCCACAGGATGGACATGCGCTCAACAGTCCACGACAGGATGATCATCGGGAAGAACGTTATTTTCAGGCCCTCCGTCAAACCGATTCGGTAGCTGAAAACGCTGAACAGCGCAATGATCGCAATGACTGTAATGATCACGGCAGAAATTCGTGCGACCAGTAAAAGGTTCAGGTGAGACAGGTACGTTCGTATCATCAGGCCGACGGAAACTACGAGGAGAAAACCGATGAGTCCGGTGAGTAGCGATGTTTCGATAAATGCCAGCGCGATGAGCACGGGCATGAACGTTCCGGACGTGCGAATGCCGATCAGGATCCGGAGTAAACATACGACCAATGCGCCGATCGGAATAAGCAGGATCGTCTTGAACATGACCTGTTCCTGGATCGGCAACGTATAAATGGAGAAACCAAGAAAGTCATTCAACTCACCCAGCTCGGCAGCGACCCCGCCATAGTTCGTGGATTCAGAGCGAATCATCGAGAACGTGAGGTCCGAGCCTGTTCCGCCAATGACCTCCAGGACGAATCCGCGTGTCGGTTGCCACAACAACAATGGCATTTGAGACTCAATCGGACTCAGGCCCAATGGGAAAATTTCGCTACGATCGCCGGACCATACGCGCAACAGGGGTTTTAGCCGTTGCCGTCGCCGGCCGTCTTGCAGCACCAGGCCGTAAACAGTCGTGGCAGGGATATTCCGGCTCTGTAACATGTCGGCCAGCAAGTTGGTCAGGTTTTGTTCGCCCACGTCGTCGAGAAGTAACTGCTCACTCTGGGCGCGGTCGGTGGCACTGAATTGCTTGATTAACTGTCGTGTCAAAGTGAAAGGATCTGCCGACAAACCATAAGCCTGGTCCAGGACTGTTCTGACGGCGGTTGAATAGGGCTCCTGCCAGGTTCTTGATTGCAGGCGAGGTGGTGGTTCCGAATCCAGATCCTCAGCATCTCTCTCCAGAATTTCAGCACGATAATAGATTGTCTGCCTGCCTCGCGCTTCGCGGATCGACCACTGTGCGGTTGGCAGACCGACGTGATCGACGAAGCTCAAGCCATATCCCGGCGATGCGCCGCTTTCATCCAGGACTGCAAACCCGGCCTGGTCGCTCGGTCGACGCAGATTGACCGATATCGGATCGCCCCTGCCAAAGAATTCGACACTGGCCTCGATCGACCATACGGTTTTTTCCGTTCCCGGCACCCACGGCACGTCATAAACGACGTGCCTGTGAATTGACTGCCCAATCCCGATCGCCAATAGCAACCCGACAATTGCAAACAGTGAGAAGCGTCGGTTTCGCGCGGTCTTGTTCATCGGGTTATGGAGCTTCGTATCGCTTGCGCGTATATGATCTCGCCACATCGACGACATAGAGATCCATCAGGAACGCCCGGCCAAGCAAAACGGGATACGTCATGCGGCTGCGGTCGGTAAGCGTAAATTCTGTAGTCTGCAACTCGTCTCCCAGCCTGATATCCAGCTCGACAGCAACCCGACGCTCGAGATCTGTGGTTGATGGTTGGCGTATAAGGACCACCCTTTTTATGGGCAGCTCGAGATTCACGGCGTCACCTTCACTGTCGTGCTGGAACACGAACCGTACCCAATCATCTCCGTCTCGCTCAAATTCGACGACATCGCGGGCGCTCAGTGACGATGTATCCGCACCGCTGTCTATTCTCGCGCGGTAGTGGCGAGCCGGTGGGTTCATAAAAATCCATTCGAGGGAACCGATTATGCCCTTGCTGCCAAGAACGCCCGCGCTGTTTGTGGGACATTCCTGAATTTGTGGCGTCGGCGGTGGCCTGTTCAGCCTTGCAACGGCTTTCTCAATTCGTTCCGACTGTCCCGCCAGGGCCTCATCGAGACTGGCGAGCATGGGCTGGGTTTCTTCGAGACGGGTCAGCAGGATCTCACAAGCGTCCGGCACAGGGTCCTCAATCACTGCGGGTTCCAAAACAACTTCGACAGGCACTTCCTCGATGACTTCCTGAGGTTCCGGCACATCGGGTATTGGCCCCTGAGCGACGCATCCCGACAGGGTTGCAAGGGCGGCGAAAATTACTGATCTGACAAACATCTGGCGAAAAATCTCCTGTGGATCGGTTATTGCGAATGACGCAATCTGTTACGGTCGCACGAATCGCGGCGTGTGACAGGCGATGCTACCCTGAATTATTCGAAGCGTGGAATTGGGTGGACAATCTGCTCGGTTTTTCGCAATTATGACACGATCGCGCCAAAAGTCGGAAAAGATCAAGCTAATGGTCTCGAGTAGTGAAATGCTGGGATTTCAGGGGATTTACGATATGTCCAAAGTATACCGGGCCGAACCGTTAAATGGGCGTCTGCTCGGTGCCGGCGTGTGGCTTCTCTGTCTCATGCCAATGCATGGGGCGTCAGGGCAGTCGGAGGACGACGGCCAGAGCGGCGGCGAACAACGCCGGCAGTCGATCTACCCGGCAGGCCAGGACGTTCCGGTCGATACCCGGGAAGAAATTGACGAGATCACGGTTGTGGGTCCCCGTTCATTGGTCGCCATCGAACGCCAGATTGAACGAGCGGATTTGGCGATGTATGACATCGCGAACGCCCTGATCGACGATCCCTTGTACAAAACCTACTGCCGACTCGAGACTTCGGCCGGTACGAACGTCAAGCGACGCATTTGTGTCCCGGGATACGAGCGCGAACTTATGTCTGAAGCCTGGGAAGATGACAAGTCGATGCGGCGCATGGGCGAGGGCGGGGTTTCGTTTGACTACAAATTGCCGGAAGGTGAACTTCGCAAGAACAGGGAAAACTATAAGCAAATTATGATCAGGTTAGCGGCGGATAACCCGAAATTAGCCGAAGCGATCTACGAGCGAGCGCAGTTGCAACAGGAATTCGATTCGACGCAGCGTGCTCGACATCAAAAGGAAGAGTGAATTTATCGGGTACTCTTGACCATCCTGCCCTGCACCCAGACATTGGTGATGTTTTGGCGCTCTGCGCCGTAAATTATTTTCTGCAGCATTTCCTCACCAGATTTTGATTCTTCTCCGGCACGTAAATTCGTATCAGTGACATCGGTGTCGACGACGATGGCATCGAAGTAAAATCCTTTTGCGAGCTGCCCGACTTTGAGTCCGAGTGCATTCGCACCCCCGACCGTTGCCATCCAGAAAGACTCGAGGCAGTTAATTCTCGAATTCGGTGTGCCACGCCTGTTCGCTGGAATTGTTGAATCAACCCCTTCTTCCAGAAGTCGCGAAGAATAAACAGCCGCACGACAGTTGTGCAAGATGCTCGGATTCGGGCCTCCGGAGATGTCGGTACCCAGCCCGACATTTAATCCGTAATCCAGGGCGCGCCGAGACGGGAACACCGCGTTGGAGAAGTACACGTTGGATAAGGGGCAGTGTGCGATGCCACTTCCCTTTTTCCTGATGGTCGACATGTCCGCTTCGTCGATGAAGTTTGAGTGTGCGAGCACTGTTTTACGATTAAGCAGACCGAATCGGTCGAGGCTTTGAGTGTCATGGACGCCATGTCGGCGAATCACGTAATCATGTTCCCAATCGCTTTCTGAACAGTGCGTTTGAACATGGCAGTCATATTCATTGGCGATTGCGCCGAGTCCGTGCAGCATTTCATCTGTGCAGCCCGGGATGAAACGGGGTGTAACCGCTGGCGATACTCTGCCTGAATCATTACCGGGGAGATTGCGAATGTATTCAATGAGCGCCCGTGTATCGTCAAGCCCAGAAGTCACGGATTTGTCACGATAGAATTCAGGGCACTCCTCAGTATTGTCCATTGCGACTTTGCCGATAACCGCGCGTTGGCCCTTATCCAGGCATATTTCGGCAAGCAACTTCGTGGCTTCGAGATGAACCGTGCCGTAATACATTGCCGTCGTCGTGCCATTTGCGAGCAGGTTGTTCACCAGCGATTCGTAATTTCGTCGGGCAAATGCCAGGTTCTCGTACTTGGCTTCCAGCGGAAAAGTGTACTGCTGGAGCCAGTCATATAGTGGCAAATGCAGTGCAATCCCGAGGTGCGGCCATTGTGGTGCGTGAATATGCAGATCGACCAGTCCAGGCAGCAAATACTGACGGTCAGTCAACTCAATCAAATGGTTGTTTGCTTTCGCCGCCGCAACATCGTTTGCGTAATTTTCAGAACCGGGAACCCGGACGGACGAAATTTTCCCGTCGCCATCGACCACGACCAGTGCATTCTCGATGGATTCCACTTCGCCAAAAACAGGCGTGTGAATCAGCGTTCCCTTAACGACCATGACGGTCGGCTCCTTATGCATCTGGTCCGCGCGAGGCAGCGTCAAATTCTAGCACGCAGTACTGATGCGACGGGGCGCCCGGTTACAGATTCGTAGAGCACCGGGTCAGTAGCACCTTCGGTTCCAATAACAAGTACACGGCTGTTCTTGTTCAATTGCAGTGATGAGGAGAGCGCTTCCTGTCGTGTGACGCTGATGAGTCCTGCCAACCCTGCTACTGCCGACTCCCCGGCAACGATTGGCACGTCACCGTACGGCGCATCAGCAAGTAGTCTCATTGTGGGTGCGACGGTTGAGTCGGGAATTGTCAGGAAGTCATCCGCATACTGGTAGAGAGTCGGCCACGCTATCGCGGATACCTCGCCGCAGGACAAGCCCGCCATAACAGTTTCCTCGCGTACGTCGACAGACACGCGTCTGCCCGATCTGGCGCTTTCGAACAGGCAGGGTGCAAGTACCGGCTCGACGATGACAAACCGCGGGGTATTCAATGTCCAGTTAAGTCTAAGGTATTCACATACGGTGGCAGCAAGTCCCCCAACACCACCCTGTATGAAAACATGGGTTGGAACGTCTTCGCCGAGCTGTTCGACGATTTCTGCAACCATAACCGAGTAACCCGCCATGACTGTCCGTGCGACATCACTTCCCGAATCGTCTTTTGTCGTGTCGGAAATGACAATCCAACCGTTGTGCGCCGCCTCCGCAAAACATTGCCTTACCGATTCGTCATAGTTGCCGTCAATACGAACGACTTCTGCGCCCTGCGATTTCAGCGCCTGTTCCCGACCGGCGCTGACATTGGCATGAATAAATATAACGCATCGACAGCCATGCGTTCTCGCGCCCCAGGCAACAGAGAGCCCGTGATTTCCATCGGTCGCGCTTGCAACCGTAATTGATGAAACATCGGTGCTGTTCGCCCCCAACAAACAGCTCACTGCGTATGCGCCCCCCAGCGCCTTGAAGCTTCCCAGTCCAAATCGACCGGCTTCGTCCTTGTAACTGATGTGTGCGATGCCGAGTTTTTTTGCCATGCACGCCAGGGGTCGCAATGGCGTCGGTTCATAGTTGGGCCAGGCCATGATGCTGCCGAGTGCTTTGTTCAGTTCTTTTTCTGAAAACAATGGCTCTGCATCGTCAGAATCTTCGCCGCGGGGAATACGAGCCGGATTCGCGAAATGGCCGACGGCAACGCCGGAGAAAGCGGACAGTTCAGTATCTGCCGTCGACGGGGACAGGATTTCGGTTGGCATCATATTGAGTCGGTCATGCATTGTGGTACCACGCTACGCAATCGGAAATTCTAACTCAATGCAATGGTATCCTTTTGAGTCATCATTCCCTACGTAGTCCTCTTTAGAGGTTTTCGGATGCCCGTTTCTGAAATCGGTCTGTTCCTGGTTGAGCCGCTCGCACTTTCACATCGGAGTGTTTTCGGTGATTAGCGGTGTAGAGGGAAAAATCGAAATAATCTGCTGCCATGCCGGGGGCGAGGTTGGCGACGTCATCGTAAGCGGCGTCTCGCCGCCGCCCGGGGAGACTGTGTGGGAGCAGGCAGCCTGGATCGCCACGGACCAGTCGCTTCGAAGCTATATTCTGAATGAACCGCGCGGTGGCGTTTTTCGACACGCCAACCTGCTGGTTCCGCCAAAGAACCCGAAGGCTGTCGCTGCCTGGATCATTATGGAGCCGGAGGATACGCCGCCGATGTCAGGTTCAAATTCAATCTGTGTATCCACAGTATTGCTGGAAACCGGGATTGTGCCTATGGAAGAGCCCGAAACGAGGTTTGTACTGGAGGCTCCCGGCGGATTGGTTGATGTGGTTGCCACATGTCGTAACGGCAAAGCAGAAAGCATCAGGATACGAAACGTCCCGTCGTTTGCGGACGCCCTCGACGTGCAAATCGAAGTCGAGGGCATCGGGACGCTCTGTGTCGATACCGCATACGGCGGCGATACTTTCGTTATCGTCGACGCACAGGAGGTCGGTTTTTCGTTGAAGCCGACGGAAGCGCGAGATTTGTGTGTTGCGGGTATCAGGATAACGGCAGCGGCCAACGAACAGCTGGGTTTCACGCACCCTTTGAATCGGGATATTAACCGAATATCGTTCTGCCAGTTCGCATTGCCGATCCGGCAGGAAGCGAGTCAGCGTATTGGAAAAAATGCCGTGGTTATCCGGCCGGGTAAAGTGGATCGGTCTCCGACGGGGACCGGGCTTTCGGCCCGGCTCGCAGTGATGCATGCGAAAGGACAGGCGGCGGTTGGTGACACGTTGATTGCGCAATCCATCATCGAGTCACAATTTGCTGGTCGAATCGAAGAGGAAGTGACGATTGGTCCCAAAACCGGTATTCGAGCCTCAATTACCGGGAGCGCCTGGATAACCGGAAGACAGGAGCTCGTATTGGACCCGACTGATCCGTTCCCGCTGGGATACAGGCTTAGCGATACCTGGCCGAACCTGTCCTGAGCTTGGCGTTACGTCGACCGAATGTTTCTCAGCCGAGCTGATTGCGTTCGCCCAGGTGAGATCAACGTAGAAGAAGGGGCTGTTTTCTGTTTTATTACCTACCTGACCGGGGAATCGCCCGGTTGATCTCAAAGAAGTTGAAAACATCACGTGTTTAGCTGGATTGGCAGATTGTTTGGTGCGCGTACTGCGGTAGAGAAGCAGCGCGAGAATCCGATTGTGGGATCGGTTGTACAGACATCGGCCGAAGTCTACAGCCGGATTCCGTTGTGCGATTTCATCGGGGAGGAGCGCCGAGCCGAAGTGGCGCGTGAGCTGTATCTTGAGGTCAACAGGATCTGTAACTCGACTGAGCCTGCCAGCGCGTGTCGCGAGAAATACGCTGCAGCCATGCTGGAGACGGCCTCGTACCAGGTATTGGTTATCCGGCCGGCCCCCGAAGATGACTCTTCGTCATTGCGCGGGCTGCCAGGCATAACCGGCGAGCTAAACGCCCACCTGGTTGATCTGTTCAAGAGAAACGACCATTTGCGAACGGTTATATACGGCGAGGAAGGCGTGAAAAACCACGCGGACTATTCTCGGGTCGTGCAGCGACTCTACTGGGAGAGTTACTGGTTGCTCGAGACGCTGAACGCCGCCCGAATTGCGCTTGGCGATTCAGTCGATGACGGCGACTGGGACGACGCTTTTCTGCACGCGGCCAGCGTGAATGCCGAGCACGCCTACCGTTGGGACCTCGAACTGCCACCGGCTTTCGACAAGGACGTGGCGAAGGAGGCCGCGAATGCCTATTCCATGTTCACGGATATCGTTATGTCCGGTGCGAGAGATCCCGTTGCTGAGTGGCGCAACTACTACCAGGGCCGGGGCATTCCAATGCCGGAATTTGAAACGCAGTGAAGGCGCACAGGTGGCAATCGCCAATCTTCCTGTTGACTCTTATGAGTGTTGCGATGCCAATCGCATTCAACACCTGGACTGCATTACTCAATAATTTTGTCGTGGAGCGCGCGGCCTTCACTGGCGTTGAAATAGGCATTCTTCAAAGCTTGCGTGAAATTCCTGGATTCATCGCGTTCACGACGGTATTCGTACTGCTGGTCCTGAAGGAGCAGACGTTCGCAGTCTTGTCGCTTGCGTTGCTCGGTATAGGTGTCGCTGCGACCGGATTTTTTCCAAGCGTCTACGGTTTGTATTTTACGACTGTAGTGATGTCCCTCGGATTTCACTATTTCGAGGCTGTGAAACAGTCACTTGCACTCCAGTGGCTGACAAAAGAAGAAGCGCCACAGGTGCTCGGCAAGCTACTCTCCGTCGCCGCCATCACCTCATTGATTGTCTATGGTGCTTTGTGGGTGTTACTCGAGCTGGTCGAGCTTGATTATGTCTGGAATCTTCTCATCTCCGGCGTCATTTGCGTCGTGCTGGCGGTTGTCATATGGCTTGGGTTCCCGCATTACGAGAGCGAGATAAAGCAACATAGCAATCTGATCTTGCGAAAGCGCTACTGGCTGTACTACGCACTGACGTTTTTCTCCGGCGCACGGCGCCAGATTTTCATGGTATTCGCAGCGTTTTTAATGGTGGAGAAATTCGGCTACTCAGCAGCGCAGGTAACAGCATTGTTCCTGATCAATTATTCATTCAATTGGTTATTTGCCGAAAAGATCGGGCTTCTGATTCGCAGGATCGGCGAAAGAAAGTCCCTGACGATCGAGTATACGGGACTCATTGTCGTCTTCACTTCATATGCTTTCGTCGAGAACGCCTATATTGCCGCAGGACTCTACGTTATCGATCACATGTTCTTCGCGTTGTACATCGCGATGTCGACCTACTTCCAGAAAATCGCAGACCCGGCGGATTTTGCCAGCAGTGCGGGTGTGTCATTTACGATCAATCATATCGCTGCAGTTGTGATACCAGCGCTACTGGGAGTGGTCTGGATATCATCGAATGCGGCGGTGTTCCTGATCGGCGCAGGCTTCGCGTTTTGTTCCCTCAGCCTGGGCCAGAATATTCCTGACAGACCAGCACCAGGCAACGAGATGCGCGTTGGGAAGGTCAAATTGAGCGAGAATCCGGTCTAAGTAAAGGTTGTGTTGTCTTTGATTGCAACGCCATTTGCCAACGTTTTGTGTACCGGGCATCGGGTAACGATTTGTGCGAGACGCTTCTCCTGTGCGGCGTCAAAGTCTCCGGAAATTCTTACGTTGCTGGTAATGTGCTGTATGAAGCCTTTCGTGTCTTCCCCGCAGTTCTCGCAATCGTCGGCGTGGATATTGGCAAATTCGTATGAGGCGTGAATCGAATCCAGCGTCATGCCTTTGTGCCGGCAATACATCGCAATGGTCAGGCAGGTGCACGCGGCCAGTGCGCCAAGTAACAGCTCGTACGGATTCGGGCCAGTATCGGTTCCTCCGGCATTCACCGGTTCGTCAGCACTCCAGGAGTGTCGTCCATTGCTCAAGTGTACCGAAAGACCTGAATTGAGTTCTGCGGTTATCTGGCTCATAAAGTGTCTCCAAAATGGGTGGGGCAGGACGAGGCGTTTCGATGGCGTTTTTGACCCGATTCGCACCTTTTGAAAGGGGGAGTTTATTATTCTTATTGAACTATTACTTCCGTTCGACCTCGTTTTCGGGTCATGACCGGATTGCCTAACGAAGTGGAAATACTGACCACAGGGACCATCGCTTTTTTGCTGGCCGGCTTCGTCAAAGGTGTACTCGGTTTCGGTTTCCCGATAATCGCCCTGGTCGTGCTCACGCTGACCATCGGGCTGATCGATGCGTTGGCGATCATTATCGTACCCACACTTGCCACAAACATCTGGCAGGCCGTTTCCGGGCCGCACCTTCGCGCAGTGCTGAGACGAATGTGGCTCTATTTTCTGGTTGCGGCTGTCGGGGTGCTGACGACGTCGCAGTACCTGACCGTCGTAAACGTCAACTGGCTCACGGCATTGCTCGGCGCCGTACTGTTCTTCTTTGCGGTATCCCGACTCCTCGATTTTCATATTACGGTGCCGCGGGAGAGTGAACCGATACTTTCCGTTCTTCTTGGTGCCTGCAATGGAGCGCTTACAGGGCTGACCGGTTCTTTCATGGTGCCTTCAGTCCTTTATATGCAGGCCCTGGGATTTCCGAAAGACATGCTCGTTCAGGCAATGGGCTTCTTTTTTGCCCTGTCGACTTTAATGCTCACCATCTCGTTGGGAAGCAACGACCTGATTGACGCACAAGAGGTCCGGCTATCTGTACTTGCGCTGGCTCCAGCGTTTGCCGGCGTGTACCTCGGTCGCTGGACCAGAAACCGGATAGACGAGGAGAGTTTTCAAAAGATCTTCCTGTTTGCAGTGCTTGCGCTGGGTGCCTACCTGGTGTGGCGATCCGCGAACTCGCTGGGATAAACGAGTTCTTGCCATTGCGTCGGCCGTCGTCGTGATCAAGAATGCAGCATCAGTGACATTGGCAAAATCGTCCAGGGGGCTGCTTTGCGAATACCTAACTACCTGCACACGGCGATTGTTTGTGCCGTTTTCCTGTCCGTGTTTCCGGCGTGCAGCAAGGCGCAGCAGGGCATGACCGCGGACGAGCGGGCGGAGAGAACCCGCAGGTTAATGGCCGCGCCAAACCCGCTCGAGCCGAGCGATTCGGTCTGGATCGAAGAGCTGACCTACATGGAGGTGCGTGATCGCATCGCGGACGGCGCGACTACGGCTATCGTTTCGACCGGTGGCATTGAAGAAAACGGGCCATACCTTGCGACCGGCAAGCACAACTACATTCTCAGGGCTATTTGTCCTGTAATTGTTGCCGAGCTTGGCAATGCGTTGTGTGCGCCTATCGTTCCTTTCGTTCCCGAGGGGAATATCGATCCACCGTCAGGTGCGATGCATTTTCCAGGATCATTTTCAGTTCGTGATGAGACCTATCACGCGTTGCTTGTTGATATCGCCGGTAGCCTTAAGCAACACGGATTCAAGAACATCGTTTTCATTGGTGATAGCGGCGGTAATCAGCGCGGTATGAGCGCAGTTGCCGAAGAGCTGAACGATAAGTGGAACAATAGTGGCGTTCGCGCGTATTACATTGGTGAGTTTTATACGCCGGGATGGGAAGACACTGAAAAGTATACAGAGGAAGTTCTGGGTGTCGTGGAAGGAGACAGTGACGGTCACCATGATGATATCTGGGTGACGGCCATTATGATGGTAACGGACCCCGAGACAGTGCGTTACCGGCAGCGAATGGATGCCGATATGGCATCCATTAACGGCCTGGACATATCGTCACTCGAAGAAACTATCGATCTGGGTAAAAAGATGGTTGCATTCCGGGGCACCCGGGCGGCTGCAGTGATACGTGCTGCAATCGCGCGAGAGCAGATGTAACGACGTGGGGTAGCAACGCGGGCTCATCGCTGTTCGTTTATTGTTAACGCCAGCCAAATAAAAACAAGAAGGTAACTATGTCGCTCGAAGAGTCGAAAACCTCCAGCAGTTCAACATTCATCGAGAAGTTTTTCGGCGGCAATCTCGTCTTGCGCATTGCGGTCGGAATCGTTGCCGGCGTCGTCCTCGCCGGCTTCTGGCCAGACGCTGCGAAGTCGGCAATGTTGCTGGGTAACCTTTTTGTCCAGGCGTTGAAAGCGGTTGCGCCGGTATTGGTCCTGGTCCTCGTGGCATCGGCTCTCGCGAATCAAAAAGCCGGTCATCACGCAGATCTCAGGCCGATAGTGATCCTTTACCTGATCGGCACGTTGAGCGCCGCTTTTCTCGCGGTGCTTCTGAGTACGTTATTTCCGACAACGCTAACGCTAAACGTAGCGGATGTTGTTATGAATCCGCCTCAGGGTATCGGGGAAGTACTGAATAATCTGCTTTTCAAGATCGTTGATAATCCGATTAGTGCCGTTATGAACGGTAACTTTATCGGCATTCTCGTCTGGGGTGTCGCGATCGGGCTCACCATGCGGCACGCGAAAGATGAATCGCGGGCGATGCTGTCAGATCTGTCGCACGCAGTAACATTGATCGTCCGGTTTGTCATTCGCCTGGCGCCGATTGGCATCTTCGGGCTGGTGGCGGGAAACCTGGCGGAATTCGGATTTTCAGCCTTGCAGGGGTACGCGCGGATTCTGACCGTGTTGCTTAGCGCGATGCTGATCATGGCGCTGTTAATCAATCCATTGATCGTTTTTATCAAAACACGGCGAAATCCTTACGGAATCGTGTTCACCGCACTCCGCGAGAGTGGAATCACCGCATTTTTCACCCGAAGCTCAGCGGCAAACATCCCGGTCAATATGGCGTTGTGCGAGAAACTCAAGCTGGACGAAAACACCTATGCGGTTTCAATTCCACTGGGTGCGACGATCAATATGGGCGGCGCGGCGATCACGATTACTGTATTGACGCTGGCTGCGGTCCACACGCTCGGTATACCAGTTGACCTTCCCTCCGCGCTTCTTCTTTCTGTCGTTGCCGCGTTATCAGCTTGTGGGGCATCCGGGGTCGCCGGCGGGTCACTCCTGCTAATTCCGCTGAGTTGCAGTTTATTCGGGATATCGAACGATATTGCGATGCAGGTTGTTGCCGTCGGTTTCGTCATCAGCATCCTGCAGGATTCTGCCGAGACCGCGCTCAATAGTTCGACCGACGTCGTCTTTACGGCGGCGGTCTGCGGTATGCCCGACAACAGGTAGGGGTTCAGGCTAAAGCCTGGATGAGTCTCTCGATGTCATCCATGTCATTGAACACCGATGGTGATACACGGATGTGATGCTGCGCCACCGAAATCGAAATTTTCGCAGTACTCAGTTTTTCGTGTAACCAGTCAACATTACCTTTGTGCAAGAACGATACCAGGGCAGTTTTAGAATCTGCGGGTGTAATCGGAATATAGCCGATTTTCGGTAGCGCCCGCTGCAGCCTGTCCATCATCGGTTGGCGGTATTTCTGAATTCGATCTGGCCCTGCGGCTAGCAGGTAGTGCAAAGAATGATCGAGTAAGGCCGCGTTAATATTGGCTTGCGAGCCCATCGCGAAGTACCCCAGCGCTCCGTCGTAATGTTCGTATGCTGTTATCGAGTCTCCCATCCCGGTGCAGGGAAATCCGAAACTGCTTCGACTCTTGAGCTGGTAATGGCCGAACCACGGCCTCGTGAGACCAGCAAGCCGGTCTTTTCGGGCGTACAGAAATCCCAGTCCTTGCTCGCCCATCAGCCACTTGTAGCTTGCTGCGGAACAAAAATCGACACCGGAAGCCCTTACGTTAAATGGCATGCTTCCGACTTCGTGCACAATATCTGCAAACACCATTGCGCCCCTTTCGTGGGCAATTTCGCACAGACCTTTGAGGTCGTGCCGGAAACCGTTGACCATTGACACCGAAGAAACACAAACTAATCGCGTTTCCTTGTTAATGGCTTCCTCGAACTGACGCAACGAAACTCTGCCGGCTTCGTCGGCCCGCAATGTCACGACTTCAACGCCAAGATTTTCGAGTTCTGCGTAAGTTGGCAGTGAACCGACATAGTGCAGGTCGTCAGTAACAATTCGACCGTGGCCTTGCGGAAAATCCATTGCCCTCAAAATGAGGTTCTCTCCAACTGTGGTGCTTTGAACGAAACAAACCTCGTCAACGTCTGCACCAATCAACGTTGCGTAATTGTCGAGCACTCGTTGGTAAGTCCCGGAGACAGAGTAGTCGCTTTGACCTGCGAGCGACTTGTAATCGAGGTATCGAAGTATCGACTTTCTTCCTCCGCGACTGATCGGGTGCTGGCTGGCACAGTTCAGGTAGGTGCCGTCGATCGCGATAAATGCGTCCTTGTGTGGAAATGCCGAGGCGGGATCGAATTCAAGTGCAGCTTGTTCATCCGCCGACAAGGCGAGTGGCGCGAATACGGCGGCTGTTCCGCCCAAAAGGGCGGCCCTACGGGTAAGCATGATCTGACTCCCTGGTTGCCAAGGTTCAGTGTAGTCCAACAATTGAGCCTCTGGTCAGGGCTGGCGCAGGTCGATGCCGTGTTCGATCCAGGCTTTGAGACACATTGCCATGTGTTGCCAGCCGCCGCAGTTGTCATGCGATGCTTTCAACCCGTCCGCATCCGTCTTCCAGCCTTCTTCACTGATGGACAGCATGGTCGCTCCGTCCTCGAGTACTGAAAATTCAAAAATGACCCTGACGTCGTAGGCCTCATCTTTCGTCTTATCCCAATCGCGGGAGTTCAACGTGAGCTCAATTAACTCGTCACCTACCACTTTCTTCACAACGACCGGATTCTCGCCGTAGTGATCCCAACGCCACCTGACGGTCGAACCTTCGACCAAGTCGCCGCTTGCGGCATCGACGAAATAGTTCAACATCTTCTCTTTCGAGAAAACGGCGTCAAACACGTCAGCCACAGGACGCATGATTTTCGTCTGAATTGTATAGTTCCGGGCCATCTTTTCGTCTCCTTTGCTGGTCTTGCTAAATACGTTATAAAAATATAACATGGTTGTCAAATGGCAAAGCAAAAAAACAAGGGAAAAGGCGCCCTGGCTCAGGATGACCTGGTATTCAAGGCTCTGGCGAGCGTCGATCGCCGGGGAATTCTGGATCTTTTAAGGGATGCACCGCTGACCACCGGAGACATTGGCAAGAACCTGCCGCACCTTGATCGAACCACCGTCATGCAACACCTGGGGGTGCTGGAAAAGGCCCGGTTGATCATCAGCAGGAAGGAAGGCCGCTGCAGGTGGAATTATCTCGACGTAAGCCCGATTCAGCGCATTCATGAGCGCTGGATTTCCGCCTACGCGGCGCCGTCGGCAGGTCTGTTGAGCCAGTTGCAAAAAGATCTCGAAGAACTGGACAGTCACTAGAAATAACACCAGTGTTTTACGTCCTGAGCATTGAGGAATGACTCGGCATCCGCCCCTCGAAGCATCGCCAGCGTTGCGAGCATTCCAGCCTGCGTGCAGGTATCTGCTGCGACAGTGATTGACCGCGGTGCGTTGGTAACCGGCCAGCCCGTCTTCGGATTCAGGATATGGCCATAACGAATCCCGTCTTTCAAAAGGAAACGGCGCGCGTCACCGCTGGTCGCAAGACCACCGTTTTTCAGGTGAATGATCTTGCTGGCGATCCGGCCGTCGGAGTCGGGTGCCTCGATTCCAACCTGCCAGCCCCTGCGATCGGTCGAAACGCCGGTCGCGAAAATATCGCCGCCAAAGTTTATCAGGCAGGAATCAGTGGTTAGCTCGCGCAGCAATGCTGCAGCCTTGTCGACCGCATATTCCTTGCCGATACCCCCCAGATCGATTTGCATGCCCGACTGCAGAGTTAGCAGAGGTCGCGACCAGTCAAGTTTGTGCCAGCCGACTCTCTCGAGAATCGAAGTAACGGTTGCCGTGTCCGGTAATTTATCGCTGCCGTCGAATTTCCATGCTTCGCGAAGCACCCCTGACGTGATGTCAAAAAGCCCCTCGCTCATCTCAGTAAGCGTCGCTGCGAAATCGATCAGGTTCGCCGTTTCTTCATCCACCTCAACCGGCTCGCCGTTGCCGCGATTGATACGATCGACAATGTTGCCCGGCAGGTAGCGGCTGAACTTGTCCTCAATTCGCCATGCCTCGTCAGCAATTATTTGAGTCAATTGCCTGGCAGTAGACTCGCTGCCTGACTCAACCAGCAATTCGCACGGGCTGCCCATCGCAACGAATGCGCCCGAGACGTGACCAGGCCTTGTCGAAATCCGAATTAAACGCCCGGATTTCGTCACGTCACCTGCCGAAGCGATATCCGAGCTGAAAAATGATCGCGTCCAGGTCAGGATAGATATCGCGGCCCACCTGATTTGTGCCGATCAACAGATCGCCGGGTACGGATCCATCGGCTGTATACATTTCCAGTCGCGCATTCCACTCGTTGCCCGATTCTGCTTTCCAGCCGTACTTGACACCGAACGTAATTGCATCGAATTCGCCAAGGCGATAATCGGCTGACGCATTGACCGGCAGCGGACTGCCGCCTGCCAGGCTCGTGCGATAGAAATCCGCATGGGTCTGCGTGTAATACCGAACGTGCGGTTCGATGTAACTGTTGTCGCCAATCGGCCAGCGGTAGCGAACGTCGAGTGTATGAGAGTCGATATTCCAGTCGTCAGTCATGTAGCGATAGGATGCGTCCAGCACTTTGCCGCCCATGTAGTACTTGGCCTGACCAAACAAGCTGTGTTTTGTGCGTGTGTCCGGCCGGCTTTCGAACAGATACTGATGGGATGGGCTATCAGCTCCCGGCGTGGGAGCGCGAGCAATCGGATCACCGGTTATAGGATCCACAAGGCTGACGATCTTGAATGGATCATTCAGGTAGCCGTCTGCATTGCTCAGAGAATAGTTCAGCTGCACCAGCAGGTTGCGGTTAATCACCTGCGTGACTCCGAGCACCACGTCGATAACGTCTTTCGACTTGTCGCCCAGCCGATTGGAAAGATTGCCAACTTCGGCCATGGGCGTCAGCGGAGTCGGCGTGCCACCGACAGGCTGCACCTCATCGGCAGCAAAGGCGAGGCCGAAAGAGACGGTCGTATTGCGTTCATTGAAGTCCCGCGACAACTTGAAGTTCGCGCCGAGGTGAAGGTAGTCATATTCCTTGGACGCGGACAGGCCCGCGCTGACCGTGTTTAACCGACCCCAGGGCTGCTGCCAGCTGGCCGACAACGCGTAGCGCGTGTCCAGGAAGGTGTCGTCCAGTGGAATTTCGCCGGCTGGTCGTGTGGCAACGGCGTTGCCTGAGGGGCTCGTAAAAGTTTGTGGGCCGTTGTACGGCATCGCGCCGATCGGAGTTGCGCCGGTCAGCGTGTCCACGCCGAGGGACAAGGTAAGGACTTGATCGTCGACAAAATTTCGCAATGCCAGAAAATTGAGGCTGACGTCCTCCACGCGATTGTCACTTTCTCCGTAATAGAGCAGCGCGGTATCGAATGCCCAGCCCGGCTCTTCCTGGGCCTGAACTGGTGTGACGGCGCCCGTTCCAAGCAGCGCGCAAGTCGCGGTCGCCAGAGTTGCGGCCACCGTTTTCGGTTTATTGGTTTTCATAAGTGACCACGCGGCTAGTTGCAGCCACAGCCTCCGCCGCCAAATCCACGGCCGCCACTCGAGGCCTCTTTGCTGAAATAAATATGCTCATCGATCGCTACTTCGAGCGGATCAGAGATCAGCCGCATTTCTTCTTTAGCGAGGACATCGCGCTCCCAGGGTTCGACACCCATCGTTGAGCAGCCCGCGAGCATCAGGCCTCCAATGGTCATAATCAGTTTTCGCATTCTTTTACTCCGTACCGGTTCTTAATGATTCAAGCAGTATCGATTCATATTCACCCTGATTTTTGACTTTGAATCCCAGGTGTCGCGTTACCAGTTCGCCGTCACGACCGATGACGTATGAACTCGGCATCGCAATAACGTCGTACTGCCGCGCGAGTGCCCCGTCCGGGTCGGTGATGATTTTAAAATTAGCCGGGTAATCATCGAGAAAGGTCTGGGCGGCGCCGCCTTCTGCGTCCATATTGACGCCGATAATAACCAGGCCGCTGTCACCATACTTTTGTTGCATCTGGTTCATCCACGGGAAGGAGCGGCGGCAGGGCACGCACCACGATGCCCAGAAGTCCAGCAGGACCACCTTCCCGCGGTATTCGCCAAGATCCAGCGAATGTTCCGCCCGCAAGGATGTGCCGCTGGCCAGCAACAGGCATGCGGCCAACAAGAGCAATAACTTTCGAGCGGCACTACGGAAATTCATTCAATTACTCCGGTTTGACGGTCGATTATTCCGGCCGCATAACGCCAGCTACAGTCGTGATTTCCCTTATTGTGGGCGACTGTCGCTGCCTTGAAGTCAGTTAGACGCAGGCACCGCAACTAATCCTTCGCGTCGCTTGTCCGCTGCGCCGTCCAGGCCCTCCTGATTGACCACGATGATATGGAGCCCTGAGTTTTCCCCGTCGCTTTCCCGTACGTTGTAGCCGCGCTCCTTAAGGTCATTTGCAATGGACTGGCCCGGTTCAACGTTGATCTCGACTCTGACAGTCTCGCCGCGGGCAACAATATTGGGGTGATCGACCGCATCCTGTGCGGACAAGCCCCAGTCGAGAACGCCAACCAACGTTTTGGCGACATAGGCGGGAATAGAATTCCCTCCCGGTGATCCTGTAACCATGACCAGGTTCCCGGTGTCGTCAAAGACCATGCTTGGAGACATGGACGAGCGGGGCCTGCGCCCGGGCGTAATGGCATTGGCAAGACGCGACCCGTCCGTCGGCACTTCGCGCGCAAAGTCTGTCATTTCATTGTTGAGCAAAAATCCTGCTGCCCAGCGGGAGGAGCCAAAAGGCGCCTCGACGGTCGCCGTCATGGAGACGGCATTGCCTTCATTATCGATGACTGAAAGATGTGTAGTTCCGGCAGCTTCTTCCGTCGTATCCGGTGCCCAAAGTGATGCAGTTGATTCCCGATCGAATACGAGGCCCGGGTCGCCAGGCGTTGGGTTGGCGCCTGGTGCGAACCGCTCGGTCGCCCGGTGCTTAAGGTAGACGGGATCCAGGAGGTCATCCAGCGGGATGTCGATCTCATCCGGGTCACCGAAATAATGATCGCGATCGGCGTAAGCCAGTCGCTGGGCGTCGACAAAAGCCGCGATCCTGTCTGACTGGTTAGTGGCGTCCGCTGACAGGTGGTCGTACAGGCCGGCAATCATGATTTGCGCGCCGCCGGACGATGGGGGTGAGGACGTGCAAATGCTCAAGTCGCGAAATTCGCCACATATCACGGGTCGCGTCACTGGCTTGTATGCCTCGATATCCGCTGCCGTCAGCGTGCCGCCGTTTGGCTCCGCCTGTGCAGCCGCAGCAATTGCTTCCGCGATCTCGCCTGTATAGAACGCGCTGATGCCTTCTTTCGCAATCCTCGTCAACGTTGCGGCGTACTCGGGGTTCTTCAGGAGATCGCCGGCCTTAAGTGGCTCGCCGCCTGGATAGAAATAGGCTGCTGTCGCGGGGTTTTTCGCCAGTTGACTGAACTGGGCCATCCTCGGGAGATAGTCTGCGAGACGCGGTGATACGACGAAGCCTTCTGTTGCCAGGCGGATGGCCGGCGCGAAAATTTCTTCCCAGGGCAACTTGCCATGCTGATCATGGGCGCTTCTGTACAGCGCCACAGCGCCCGGCACGCCGACCGCCTTGCCGCTTTGCCACGCCTCCATGAACTCCATGACTACGCCATCGCGCATGAACATATCAATGGTGGCTCCGGCAGGTGCAATCTCACGTCCTTCGTGGAACGTCAGTTCGCTGCCGTCGTACTCGTACACCAGCATAAAGCCACCGCCGCCAATGCCCGAGCTCTGCGGCTCAACAAGGCCGAGCACTGCGTGGGCGGCAATGGCAGCGTCCACGGCATGGCCGCCTTTCTCCAGCATTTCAATCGCTGCTGCGACTGCGTGCGGATTAGCAGCCGTGGCCATGCCACCCTTTGCCCAGGATCGCGGTGTGGCGTCGGCCGCGGTTTCAGGACTTGTCGCGGCACCTGAATCGGGCCGCTCAGTGGGTGAGCAACCCAGGATAAATAGTAGTAAAAACAGCGAGATACATCGTTTCATTGGATTCCCTGAGGATGGTGGATGGCGACTTTAGCAGGGCAATATACCGCAATTCACCGCAGACCGACCGACCTCGGGACGGACCTCCCTGATCTGACTTAAGTACATTTCCTCATGGTCTGTGCTGCCTTGGCTTGCTTAAGTGTGCTTAACCAGTGACCAGGAAATGCCGGGCAACCTATGAACCCGTATGGCGAGCCGGATACCCGCCGAAAGCCGGTACCCGAAGGAAGCGTGTTTACTGCGGCTGTGGCGCCGACTGCGCCGGCTGCTACCTTCACCGTTTCTGCTCGCAGCAAGAACCCGGATGTGCCGGTTTTTGCATTTCTGCGACGCCAGTACGGTAATTTATCTTTGCGGGAAATCGACAGTCTCTTCGGTTTTGTACAGCGATCGACGCTTTACGGTGGAAGAATGTTCAGTAACTGCGAACTGTCAGAACGCGATGTTGCACAGCTTAACAACGCAGACATCGGTGTTCGGATCCCCATGTCGAATCATTTTGTGGAGCGGCACGAGTATGAAAAAAGTCTGCCGATACTCAAGCGGTATCATAATGTCATCAATTCAATAATTGTCACGAACGACGATCTTGCCCGCTGGATTCGACTTGATTTTCCGCGTTACAAGCTGGACGGAAGCGTCATAAAGAACCTTAAATCTCACCGCAAAATCGATGAAGCACTGCGACTTTACGATTCAGTGGTTTTGCCAATGCGGCTCAACGAGGACTTCAAATTCCTGAGTGAAGTAGAGCAAAAGGACAGAATCATTCTCTTTGCGAATGCGGGATGTGCGCTGACCTGCCCGTCGAAGCTCTGCTACCTGTCGATATCGAAACTGAACAAATACCAGGGCGGCGAGTTTCAATGTTCTCAATCCATCAAGGACCGAGATCTGCTGGGCATGGTCGACTTTCCGCTCGAGCCTTACATTGACATGGGATTTCATCATTTCAAATTGCTGCGTGCGCGACCGAACAGCATGACAGGATATTGACCTGCCGGTCTCTCGGCGACGGACATCTGCGGCGTCACATGGTGTGCTAAACTTTTGCACCATCGGGACCCTTGTGCCGGCGTTCAATCAAAGATGAAATCACTGGCTGTGACGCCGGGAGAACCATGCCTTTATTCAAACGTACATTGAGTGAGTTTCTTTTTCGGCGTTTCGTTCTCAAGCACTACGGATCGAACCTGCTTGTCGATTTGCAGCTCGACGCGAAGAAAGACACGATTGACTACGTAAAGGCGAACATGGCCGATGCGCCATATTTCGAGAAGCACCAGCAGCTCGTCAAACACGTTGTTCATGAGGCAAGCCTGCCAGGTTTGTACATGGAGTTCGGCGTCGGTCGCGGCAAGTCGATTCGCTGGATTGGAGAGTATGCGGATCGGGTGGTTTACGGGTTTGATTCGTTCGAAGGTATTCCCGAGTACTGGAATGGCAATCCGGTGGGTGCCTTCGCTCAAAAGAAACTGCCGAAAGTTCCCGACAACGTACAGTTCGAAATCGGCATGTTTGACAAAACCATATCTGAATTCCTGAAAAAGCACAGTGACCCGATTGCGCTTCTGCACGTCGACTGCGATTTGTACTCATCGACCGTTACTATTTTCGACAAGCTTGGATCTCGTCTGCAGCCTGGCGCGATCGTGCTGTTCGATGAGTACTACAATTTTCCGCGCTGGCAGCAGCACGAATACAAGGCATTTCAGGAATTCGTTGAAAAGTCGGGTGTCGAATATGAATACATTGGTTACTCGGTGACCGGTCAGCAGGTCGCCGCGAGAATCCTCGACAATCCGCTATTTATCGTTCGGTAAATGGGCTAGAAAAGCCTTGAGAAAATAGTAGTACCTACCTGATTTGCTATAATAAAGTCGCTTCTGAAGAACCTGTTTTCAGACTGCCTTCTTAGTTACACTGTCTGCGACAGTACCCGTCGAATAATAAGAACAGGGGCAGCGATTTGTCTATCAGTCCGAAAAAACTCCGCCAGAATTTGCGCCGAACCCGGATTGCGTTGGGCGCGCTCATGCTTGGTGTGATCGCTACCAACCTGGCAAGCGCCTCCGGCGTTCCGCCAACAGCTGCAGACGACACTTTGCTGGTCGCAAAAGGTGGTACGGCGACGGCTCTAAGCAACGGATCTGACAGCGTGCTCGATAACGATATCGATATTGAAAATGACCCTCTGACCGTTGAACTCGTCAAAGACGCCAAGCATGGTGAATTGACGCTGAACGAAGATGGAACGTTTACTTATCTGCATGATGGAAAGAATTCGAAAGACGACGATTTTAAGTATCGGGTTTTCGACGGTTCGGAGTATTCATCAGACGCCAAAGTGAAAATCGAGATATCGGATACTGAAAATACTTCGCCATTTGCCGTGGGCAGTCCACCCGACCAGGGAGCAGTCGAAGGCATTTTCTTTCAGTTGGCGCTGGCCGATTATTTCGGCGACATTGATGAAGGCGACACGCTTCAGTTCTCGGCAGCTGGACTACCCGCTAGCGGAGGCCTGTCAATAGATCTGGTCAGCGGAATATTGTCAGGAACACCCACGGCTGTTGATGCCAGGGACAGCGCATACGATTTGGCAGTCATTGCGACAGATTCAGGCGGTCTTACCGCGTCACTAAGCTTTCAGCTGTTCATATATTCTGATGGACGAGCTAATCTCACAGTCGCAACCGGCCTATCAGTCAATCCTGTTACGGTCGGTGAAAGTGCGCAGTGGAATATCGTTGTCCACAATCTGGGGCCATCTGATCTTGATGAAGGCGAACTCGTCGCACAATGGAGCACAAGTGGTCCGGCACTGTCGCTCGGTGCGCCACCGGACTGTACGATTTTCGCGAATAATTCGAAAGACCCGTCGGCCCGTTGTTCGCTCAATAGTCTAGGTGCTGGCGCCAGTAAAACCATCGCTGTACAAGGTACGCAAGACTCGGATGGCGACAATTCTCTGATTGCGGTCGCGGTGTCCCAAGACGCGAATGTTGGCAGCAACTTGTCCTTGATCGGTGCGCAGGTTGTGTCGCGGTTCAGTGAGGGCCCTACGCAATTCCTGAGCACGACCGGCCACGATATCGCGAGTGGCGATCTAAATGGTGACGGATATCAGGACCTCGTTGTGGCATCAACTCAAACCGTCGTTTATTTCAATAGTGGAAACAGAACCGTGATCTCCCCCGGCACCAGTCTGGGCGCCGACAGCGGCGGTCTGGCCGTGGTCGTGCTCGACTGGAACGGTGACAACAATCCGGATGTGGCGGTTGCCGGAATGTCCGGCAAGGCGGGTCGTATCTACATCAATGAGGGAAATGGCACTTTTTCGCAGTCAATTGATCTCACATACTCTGATTCAGGCACGATTACGGCCGCCGGCGTGGCCGATTTTGACTGGGATGGCTTCACCGATCTCGCCCTGACGGGAACCGGCGGATCGCATTTGCTTCGCAATACCGGCCAGTCCGGATTCTCGGTGACCACGCTATCCGCCGGTCCCGGGATAGACGTGTCGATTGCGGACACTAACAGCGACAGTTTCGCCGATATCCTGGTTGTCGAGTCTGGTGATCGATCGGTCAGGGTGCTCAGAAACTCCGGTGACGGCAGAAATTTTGCGTCGCAACGCCTGCAGCGAGGGAGTGTCGCGGGAGTTTCAGGCGCCGATCTCAACGGAGACGGGAGAACCGACCTCTTGCTGGCCATAGACGGTGGCAACCTGACCGCTCCTGAAAGCAAGATCCTTTATCAGAATCCGGATGGATCGTTCCCCGCCGGCGCGAAAATTGGAGCATCACCGCTCGGTAAAATGCTGGCGGGTGACGTGGACGGCGATTCGCTGCCGGACATTGTCGCGTTGAACGAAGCGGGTGTTCACCAGGTATATCTTGGTCTCGCAGGCGGCGGCTTTGCTCTTAGCGAGGAGCAAATTGTCAGTTCCGGAATGCGCAGGGGTGTAGTGCTTGACTTCAATAATGACCAGTCCCTGGATCTGATCATGGCCGGACGCGATTCGAGTGTTGTTGAGATCCATGCCAATAACGGCATCGGCCGACTGGGACGCGGTGATCGCGTGGCGCCGGTCGTCTTACTGACTGGCGAGGCAACAGTGGCAATTCCCGCCGGTGGATTTTATGAGGATCCCGGTGCCACGGCTACGGACGATATCGACGGTGATCTCACAACGTCAGTAGTAACGAGCGGCAGTTTTACTACATCTGTCGTCGGTACATACACGTTGAATTATTCGGTTTCCAACAGAGCGGGCAATGTTGGGTCTGCGACAAGAGTTGTCAATGTTGGCGTCAACCAGGGAGTTGGCGGTGGTGGTGGCGGAGTCATGACGCCCTGGACCCTGGTGTTGCAACTGCTGCTCTTGGTCGCGACAGTCGGTCGTCGCACGTTATCGGCGCGCAGCCATTTAATTTATGAAATCAGCATGGCTGAAAGATAAAGACAGACGACGCAGAAAGAAGCGCAACTACTGCAGTTTCGGCCCACGAACGAGCGCATCCCGGGTAAGCTGAATAATCAATTCAATCTCCTTGTCGCTAATCGCGAAATGCGGCGTGTAGCGTAAAGATCGCGTGCCGCCATGGATGACACCAAGCCCCTGCCGACGCAAGTAATCTTCCGTACTGTTGGCGCCATGACACTTGTAACGTTGATTCAATTCGCAACTCAGAAGAAGCCCGGTTCCTTCGGTCGCGGTGATCGCATCGCCCAGCTCCTGCCCAAGTTTCTGGAGTCCGCTCAGTAGTGCTGCGCCCTGTGCGCGAACGTTCTCGCGCAGCGCTGGCGTGAAGTTTTGCAATACGGCCATCCCGACGTCCAGCGCGCGAGGGTTGCTGGTCATTGTATTTCCATAAAGGCCGGTCCGGTAAATCGACGCAGCTTTCTCGGACAGCGCGAGAACTGACAGTGGAAACTGGCCTCCATTGATCGCCTTTGAGTAGGCCTCCATGTCCGGGCCCTCCAGATGCTGGAAACCCGGAAAATCGACGATGGAGAGTACGCCATGGGCTCGAAGTCCGGACTGAATGGAATCGATCACCAGCATCGAGCCATGCTGCTTGGTCAACTCTCTTGCCCGCTGATAAAAATCGGCTGTAATTGCCAGTCCAGGATTACCCTCACCCATGACCGGTTCCATGAAGAAAGCCTCGATAAAAACGCTATCGCGCTCTGCTTTGGCAAATGCCACTTCCATAGATTCGATGTTGTTCGGTTCAACGGTTAACAGGTAATCGCTGTCACGGTAAGAAGCGAGGTGTTTACGGTAATTACGAAGCGTGGAATCCGAATAGCGGGCGGGTCGGTCTGTTCGTCCGTGAAAGCTGCCCTTGAGCGTAATTCCATGAACTTTGCGCCCGGCATGGCGTGCGCCGGGGTCGGTCAGATTCTTGGTATTGATGTCGGATATTCTGGACGCCATCGTTGTGGCTTCTGAGCCACTATTGAGACAAAGGAATTTGACAAACGGTGTTCCGGTATCTCGCGAATGCCCTATTTCGTTTCTCAGACAGCGGACGAATTCCATCTGGCTGATACTGGCCGTCATTATGTTCGCCATCACGTGTGGCTGGTTCATCGCATCCAGTACAACCTCGGGCGCATGGCCGAAACCCAGCATGCCGTAGCCGCCGCAATCGTATATCACTGCACCTTTCAGGCTGACGATCCACGGGCCCGCAGCGCTGGCCGCGATATAAGGGTTAACGGCATCTTCGGAGTAAAAATTGGTGTAGCCATCCTGCGCCTCTCGAATCTGGTCGACTTCGCCAAGTGCCAGGAACTCCGGGTACACGTCCCTTACGTCATTGAAGTGGTCATAGGCACGATCGATAGCTGTTGCCAGCGCATCGTAGTCGTCAAGAAAGTCCTCGATCACGTTGTCCGAGAGGCCGCTGGTAATTGCAGGCCCGCCGAAGGTTCTCATCTCATTGAGTTTTGAGATGAGAATTTCGCTACTGAGATGGCTTGCTGTCTGGGACATTGGGATACCAACGATGATGGGCAGTCGCGGACTATATCAAAGGTAATTTGTGGCCAGAATGAGGGTATGCCACATCGTGGGATTGCGTCACAAAATAAGCCGGGCCCGGTGTGTCGCCGGGCCCGGCCTCAAGGTCTGGGCGTCAGTCCGGCAAAGCCATGGCAGTCAGTTTTGCTCCGGTCTGCAGCATGACGTACTGCTTGCCCTCATGGACGTAAGTTGACATACCGTAATTGACCTCGCCGGGGATCTCTACACCGCCTATTGGTTCGCCCGTGATCTTATCGACGAAATACAACATCGGCGTTTCGTCGCTGGCATGGCTTGCGTACATGAATACCGATTTGGTGACTGACATCGCAGCATTGCGCCCGGTGCCCGTCGTTGGAATATTTATCCCCTGCAATGCCGGCAGGTTCGTAACGCGTTCCGGTGTTTCACCAATCGGCAACTGCCACAAGTGCTCTCCGGTGTTCATGTCGATCGCCGTGATGTGGCTATACGGTGGTTTGAACATGGGAATGCCGTCCGGGTGTCGAACCTGGTCTGAACGCAATGACGCGAAGTCAGCGAAAGTCGAACCGGTCGGGGCTGCGATATCCTTATCGCGCTCTTCGCCGGAGACGATGATTCTGGATGAGCATGCGGCGCGGGTCGAAACGTACAGAATGCCGGTTTCAGGATCGGCAACGCTGGGGCCATCGATGTTCGTACCGCCACCATCTCCCGGGCACCAGTAGGCAGCGCGGTAACCCTGGTCATTGTCCCGGTGCAGCGGCGGGTTAAACAGCGGTCCGATCTTGTGATCCTTCAGCGCTTCAATAGCTGCTTCGCGCATCGCCGGCGTGTAATCGACGAGGTCATCATAGGTCAGGCCCTGCATGCCATATGCTGCAGGTCTGGTTGGGAACGGCTGCGTTGTCGCAAGTTTTTCACCCGGGATGTCGGAAGCGGGAACCGGCGTATCGACGATCGGCCAGATGGGCTCGCCGGTTTCGCGATTGAACGTGTAAGCAAAATTCTGCTTGGTCGTCTGCACGACGATTGGCGTTTTCTTACCGTCAATATTCACATCCAGAAGTATCGGTGCGGTCGACGTATCGTAATTCCAGATGTCATGTTTGACGAGCTGGTAATGCCAGACGCGTTCACCGGTTTTTGCATCGAGTGCGATCAGGCTGGTGCCATAAAGGTTGTCGCCAGGGCGGAAGCCGCCGTAGTAATCGATGGTCGCGCCATTCGTCGGAATGTAGACGATGCCGCGTTCCTGGTCAGCAGCCATCGGCGCCCAAGACGATACGTCGCCAGTCCACTTCCAGGCGTCGTTCTCCCAGGTCTCGTGACCCACTTCACCGGGCCGTGGAATGACGTGAAATTTCCAGAGGAACTCGCCGGTGCGAGCGTCGTAGCCCAGGATGTCGCCCGGCACGTTTTCGACACGAGACTGGTAGTAACCCTGCTCGTGCGAATTGCCGACAATAACCACGCCATTGACGACGATGGGTGGCGACGATGTCGTGATGTAGCCGTCCTTGAGATCCATGCCTTTGTACGGATCGTGTTCGTACGGCAGGTCAGAAAGTAAGTCGGTCAGCATGTCGACAACGCCGGTTTCCGGGAAACCAGCGACTCCGACAGGGCGTCCCCAGTTTTCCAGCGGCTCACCGGTATCTGCATCGAGCGCGGTCAGGAAAAAACCGGGTGACGAAATGTAAATGACGCCACGTCCGTCGACCTCGGCGTAAGCGACGCCCTTGCCGTAATCGGCACGCATTGAGTATTCGAAGCGAGGTGTTCTTGGTTCGCCATACGACCAGATCAGCTCACCGGTAGCCGGATCAAGCGCGACGACATAGCGACGTGGCCCTGCGACCGTGTACAACTTGCCGTTAATGTAGCTGGGCGTGGAGCGACCGCTTTGGGCATTGAAGCTCGCGCCGTCCCAGACCCACGATTCCTCCAGATCTTCGAAATTTTCCAGCGTGACCTGGTCAGCTGGAGAATAACGGGTGTGCGCGGCGTCGCCGCCAAGGTATCCCCAGGTGCCGCCATCGGTTCCGGGTGCCGGCAGGATGCTGCCAGCCATCCCGGCGCCGGAAGACGCGGGATCTTGCGAGCACCCAGCGATGGAAAGTGCCAGCACCATAAAAACAGTAGTTACACCGGAACGGATATATTTCGACGCCGAAATAGCAGTCTTCATTCTTGCTCCCCCACATTGTTTTTCCATCCCGACGCCGTTTCTATGGACAGGCGTTGCCAGGCCGGACGTTTGATCATGTTGACCGGGAATTTTACGACAAATGGCCACGGCATTGGAGAATAAAAACCACTTTGTTACAGTCGCCTAGCCGGCATCAGGCCGTGTTTCAACTGAAATTGCTTTTTGATAGCTGGACGGTCAATGATCCTCGACCGGCACAATAAGAAAACAGCAAATAGTGCGCGCCATTTCGGGGGAATTAGCATGTTCGACGTTTTTCTGACTATCGTCGCTCGGATCAGCGACCTGATGTGGGGGCCGTGGACGACTGCGTTTATCGCCTTCGTTTATGTGTATCTGACCGTTCGAACCCGCTTCTTCCAGATCACCGGCTTCGCCTACATCATGCGAAACACTTTTGGTCGGATGTTCGATCGCAACGCAGACCAGAAAATCGATCGCATGACACCATTTCAGGCCACCGCGACTTCGCTTGCCGGCACGGTGGGCATGGGCAACATGGCCGGCGTCGCGACTGCGTTGTCGCTCGGCGGACCCGGCGCGATATTCTGGATGTGGCTGCTGGCTCTGTTTGGCATGATGACCAAGGCAGCCGAAGTAACGATCGGTGTTCACTATCGCGAAGTCGATGAGAACGGACATGTCCGCGGCGGCCCGATGTACTACATCAACAAGGCGCTTGGGTGGAAGTCGTTAGCGGTTCTTTTCAGCATTGGCGTCACGATCAACAGTTTGTTCAGCTCGTCCCTGCTTCAGGCACATACGGTGGGCCGCGCATTCAATGCCGGCTATGGCTGGAGTCCCTACCTGGTGACCGGAGCCATGGGGATCATCACGGCGCTGGTCGCCATTGGCGGAATTCGACGGATTGGTCGCGTATGCGAAATGCTCGTCCCGCTAATGACGGTCATCTATCTGTTCAGTGGTCTTGTAATTCTTGCAGCAAACGCGCTGCAACTACCGGGAGTGATTCGCGAGATATTCGCCTACGCGCTTGCCCCGGCTCCCGCTGTTGGTGGTTTTGCCGGAGCTGCTGTAATGGCCGCTATCAAGATGGGCATGGCGCGCGGAATGTTGTCGAATGAGGCAGGGTTAGGAACCGCACCAATGGTGCATGCAAATGCCGATACTCCGCATCCGTTCAAGCAGGGCTTATGGGGTGCGGCAGAAGTATTCGTCGACACGACGGTTGTGTGCACGATTACCGCGTTTATTATTTTGTCAACTGGTGTCCTGGCCAATGGTAGTACCGGAATTGAAATGTTGCTTCAGGCATTCGCGACGTACTACTCGCCCGATGTTGCAAACGCCATCATTTCGATCGCGATTCTGACATTCTGCTTATCTACGCAGATTGGATTTTACGTCTACTTTGAGACGGCTGTTGTCAGTTTGTTTGGTGAAAAGACATTTCGCGTTGTACGGTGGATTTATTTCCTGCCAGGCGTTGTATTCGCGGGTGTCACAAATGTCGATCAGTTGTGGGCGCTGGCGAACATTTCCGTAGCGGCGAGTGCACTGCCAAATCTCGTGGCATTGTTACTTCTAAGCGGTGTGTTTGTTACCCTCATGAAAGATTTTCTTTCCGGGCAAAACCGTTACGCGACGGCCGTTACAGATAGCAATAAGCAATACGTTCGAATGGCGCGCAGCACCAAGGAGGTCTAAGCACCAATGATTCACACGAAACTGGACGAGAATGCGCGGGGTGTGTTCATTATCTCGGCGACACCATTCGCCGACAATGGCGAGATCGACTTCGAAAGCACCGATCGACTGGTCGACTTTTACATCGAGAAGGGCGTCTCGGGCATTACTATCCTCGGTATCATGGGAGAGGCGCAGAAAATGGCACCTGAGGAATCCGTGGCTTTTCTCGATCGAATTATGAAGCGGGTCGGCGGAGCCGTTCCCGTAGTGGTGGGCGTATCAGATCCCGGACTTGATAACCTGGTACGGCTGTCGAAGATCAGCATGGACAAGGGAGCAGCCGGAGTCATGGTCGCACCATTGCAGGGTCTCGCGACCGAGGAGAAGATCTACAGTTATCTCAGCCAGGTATTCACCGCGCTTGGCGACGATATCCCGGTGTGTTACCAGGATTATCCTCAGGCAACTCGCACGGAAATTTCGGTGCCCCTGTTCAACCGGATGGTCGCTGACTTCGAACAGCTCGTGATGCTGAAACACGAAGAGTGCCCGGGGCTGACCAAAGTGTCGCGAGTTCGCCAGGCCTCGGATGAAGGGCTGAGGCGTGTGTCGATTCTTGTTGGCAACGGTGGCTTGTATCTGCCGCAGGAACTCGCGCGCGGCGCGGACGGTGCAATGACCGGATTTGCCTATCCTGAGATGCTCGTCGCAGTCGTCGCGCTGCATCTGGCCGGTGAGCAGGACAGGGCAGAAGACGTGTTCGACGCTTATTTGCCATTGGTGCGGCACGAACAACAACCGGGATTCGGCCTCGCGTTGCGCAAAGAAACACTTTACCGGCGAGGCATAATTGCCTCTCCCACGGTGCGTGCGCCCGGGCCGTTGCTGAGCGCAACAGACAAAGACGAATTAACGCGGCTGATCAGTCGTGTCGAACGAAACATCGAGGCATTGTAAATATGGATCTTGGAATCAAAGGAAAACGCGCACTGGTTCTCGCATCCAGTAAAGGCCTGGGGCTGGGAATTGCAACCAGACTGTGCCTGGAAGGCGCCAATGTGCTGATTTGCGGCAGGGACCAGAATGGACTGGCGATGGCCGCGAAATTACTAACTGATGCCGGTCCGGGAAGCGCAGGCTATGCAGTGGTTGATTTGTCTGACAGGGATGCTGCGACAAGGTTGTACGCGGCAGCAAAGAAAAAACTGGGCGGGGTCGACATATTGGTCAACAACACAGGCGGACCTCCGCCAGGTACGGTGGATACGCCCGACTCTGATCTCTGGCGTGCACAAATCGATACGATGCTGATCCGGGTAATCGAGATTACCAACCTTTGTTTGGAGGACATGAGGGTTGCGGGTTGGGGGCGCATACTTACGGTTGCATCTTCCGGCGTAGTGCAACCCATTTCTAACCTCGCGATGTCGAATACGATTCGCTCGTCACTGGTTGGTTGGAGTAAGTCTTTATCCAATGAAGTCGCGCCGCTCGGCATTACGGTCAATATGTTGTTGCCCGGCAGGATTCGGACTGACCGTCTCAAGCAACTGGATGCCGCGCAGGCGAAAAGAACCGGGATGAGCGTCGAAGAGGTCTCCGCATCCGAACAGGCACTGATTCCGGCCGGGCGATACGGCACGGTTGAAGATTTTGGCAATGTCGGTGCATTTCTTTGCAGCGAAGCGGCGAGCTATATGACCGGTGGACTGATTCGTTGCGACGGGGGGTCGATACGAGGTGTCTGATTTCGATCTCAAGATTTCCGGCGGTACAGTTGCCAATTCTGCTGAAACCTTTAACGCCGACATTGGCGTCAAAGACGGGAAAATTATCGCCATTGCCAAGAGTCTTGGCAGTGCAGATCGCGTCATCGACGCCGGCGGCAAATACGTTTTGCCGGGTGGAATCGAGGCGCATTGCCACATTGAGCAGGAGTCATCCAGTGGTCTGATGACCTCTGACGACTATTACTCGGGTAGCGTTTCGGCCGCTTTCGGTGGCAACACCTGTATTGTGCCTTTTGCCGCGCAGCACCGTGGTCAGTCACTCGCCGAGGTGCTCGAAACATACCACGGTCGTGCCGCCCCGAAATCCGTCATCGATTATTCGTTTCACCTGATAATCTCCGATCCGACTGACGATGTTTTGCACCGGGAATTGCCGAAGGCGATTGCGGACGGAATTACATCGTTCAAGATCTACATGACCTATGACCGATTGATTGTTGACGATGGCCAGATGCTCGACATCCTTGCTGTTGCGAAAAAAAACGGCGCACTAACGATGATCCACGCCGAAAATCACGCGATGATCAAGTGGATGAGTGACAAGCTTGTGGACGGTGGTCATGGCGCGCCGAAATATCACGCGCTGAGCCATCCGCGGACAGCTGAGTCCGAAGCAATCAATCGCGCAATATCACTCGCCGGTTTTCTCGACGCGCCCATCCTGATCGTGCATGTCTCGTCAGAGGCGGGTGCCAGGATCATCGCGAAAGCGCGCTACGATGGCCGCAAGGTGTTCGGCGAAACCTGCCCGCAATACATGTTCCTTAACATGGAGCAAATGGATTTGCCGGGCATGCATGGCGCCAAGCTTTGCTGCAGCCCACCGCTGCGTGATCGGGCGTCACAGGAAGAGATCTGGCGTTGCCTGCAAAACGGCACGTTCCAGGTGTACTCGTCGGATCACGCCCCTTATCGCTTCGACGGAACTGGCAAGCTGCATGCCGGCCCGGAACCGGATTTTCCGAAAATTGCCAATGGCCTGCCGGGCATCGAAATGCGCCTGCCGTTGCTGTTTTCCGAAGGCTTCGTCAAAGGACGCATCTCTCTGAATCATTTCGTTGCACTTGCAGCAACCAACGTATCGAAAATATACGGCATGGATCACTGCAAAGGATCGATAACGGAAGGTAAGGATGCTGATATCGCGATCTGGGATCCGCAAGTAACCCGTGTGGTCACCGCTGCAGACATGCACGACAACATGGAATACACACCCTATGAAGGGATGGAAGTCACTGGCTGGCCGACGATTGTTATTCAAAGAGGTACCGTCGTCGTAGAAAACAACGAATTGAAAGCTGGCCGGGGAGATGGGGCGTTTGTACCGCGCAAAACCATCGACTGCACCGGAATGCCAGGCAGGCTGGCACCAGAGCTGAATCCTTCCCTTAATTTCGGCGTCGATTTTGGACTCTGATGGCCAGGAAAAGAATTCTCGTCATCAACCCGAACTCCAACGAAACGGTGACAGCTGGTCTGCGTGAATCACTGAGTCAATTCTCGCCGGAAGCCCGTATTGAATGCTGCACACTGGAAGAAGGTCCATTTGGCATCGAATCTGATGACGACATATTGAATGTCGTTCCACTGGTCTGCCGAAAAGTTTCAGATTCTCCGCAATACGACGCGTTCGTCATCGCCTGTTATTCAGACCCCGGGCTACGCGAGTGTCGTGCGATGACTGATAAACCAGTATTCGGTATACAGCAAAGCGCCGTCGAAACAGCAGTATCACTGGGAGGCAAGTTTGGCGTGCTTGCCCTGTCGGACGAGTCGATCCGGCGCCACAGGTCTTACATTCAGAAACTGGGTTTCGCGGCTTTTCTTGCCGGCGAACTGCCGTTGAATATTTCGGTGGACGAAGCCGCCAATGATGAAGGAACTGTGCTCAAAGTCATCGCGACCGGCAAACGCCTGATTGACGAATTCGGTGCGAGGTCGCTAATTCTCGGTTGCGCCGGAATGGCGGCAATCAAACGGACGGCAGAAACAAAACTGCCTGTGCCGGTAATAGAACCGGCACAGGCAGCAGTGCGTCTTGCGATCAAGGCAAATTAGTCGTTTCTAGATACTTCTGATGGCCTCTTTTATGCCACTTAGCGCTGTATTAAGCACTTGCCGAGAGCAGCCGATATTCATACGCATACAGCGTTCGCCGCCTTTGCCGTAACTATCACCAGCGTTCAGCTGAATACCGGAGTTATCGACCAGCCATGCCTCAAAGGCCTGTGCTTCGCTCATTGGCTTGTCACTCATCTTGCTGGCCTTGGACTTCGCTACAACGCCTGCAGCTTCCATAATGCCGTCGAAGTGTAGCCAGTTCAAAAACGTGCCCTGTGATTTCGTATGGCCCACTTCCGGCATGTTGTCTTTAATATAGTCCTCAACGAATTGGTGGTTCCCGTCGAGATAGACCAGCAACTGATCCAGCCAATCCGCGCCTTGTTGGTAGGCGGCGGTGTTGGCGACGACACCCAATGTATTGATGCCAGCCGAGTGGTTCTTTTTTACCCGCTCCAGCATGACGCTGTTAGTCGAGTACCAGTAAGCATTCTTCGACGCCGGTATGCTGAATGTCTTGGTAATTGCGCGGAACGAAAGACTGTTATTGACGATATCCTTGTCCGGCAGCGCAGCAAACGGTGTAATTTTGTGTCCGGGACGCACTAAATCCATGTGAATCTCGTCAGACAGAACAACGACCTGGTGTTTCAGACACAATTCGCCGATGCGCAGCAGTTCCTCTTCAGACCAGACGTTGCCGGTCGGATTCTGAGGGTTGCACAGCAACATCGTATGGGTGTCAGGCGTCATTCGGGCTTCAAGGTCATCCCAGTCGACCGAGTATTGGCCATTCTCAAATACCATCTCGCTTTCGTTCTCAAGTGTCCGTGTGTTTCTGAGGTCCGAATAAAAACCGTTATAGGTCGGGGTCATCAGCAGCACTTTGCTTCCCGGCGGCGAGTAGGTCTGGATTGCGGCGATCAGGCCGGGATGTACACCGGTTGCAATCTGGAGTGAGGTCGGGTCAACGTCGAGGCCGTATCGCCTGTGGTTCCATTCAGCGATTACTTCGCGATACGTAGCCATGGCTTCCCCGCTCAGGTAGCCCCAATTCTCATGCTGCAGTCGTTCAGCCATAGCCTCACCGATGCAGGGTGCCGTCCTGAAATCAGTATCTGCGATGCCCATGCCGACTTTCAGTTTGTTGCCGAATTTTGCAATCTGGCTGTCAAACTTGACGCTGTCGGAGCCAACTCGGCTGTAGACCGTGTCGAAGTCGTACCTGCCGTTGATCAGGTACGGTTTAATGTCGGCGGCCGCTGCGGTGCCGGCGACGCTGGTGCCGACGGCACCTGCCAGCGCGGTCAAACCGGCGCTCTTCAGAAAGTTTCTGCGATTAAGTCCTGCATGTTGCGGCATAGCGTATCCCCCGTATTTGCCGTGGCCCCGTCGATGCGGGTTCCGGTGGAGGATAGCAGATTTAATGACATTGGCCCAAAAACGGACGCCTATTTACTTTTTTCTGGCCTCAACCATGATCTCGTCGAGCACCCCGTCCCTGTAATCCAGCTCACTATCGCCTGCAGCGTAGCGGCTGAGGGAAAGTATGTAAGCCAGTATGTCCGCGTACTCTTTCTCACTGAGAAAACCGGGGTTGCTTTCCGGCATCGACGCGCTCATCACGGTAAACATAACGCCGATTGGCTGGCCCTGCCATCGTTCGAGAACAGGACGAAAGTATTTCTTGTCATGGCAAAGCAGGCAATGTTGTGTATAGAGCGCCTCACCAATCTTTGCCTGTTCTTTCGTATAGACGCCGTCATTGACGCTTCTCGGATCCGCGAGTAAACCGGCCGAACAAAGGAGCACTGCAATTGCGAATGCGTTTGAAAAGAAAGATTTCATTCTCTGTTCCATATTAGTAATGCCTGTCGCAACAAGTCAGACCCGGCCACAAATGCGGCCGGGCCCTGGGCTCGATTGTTGCCTGAATTATGGCTTTCGTGACCTTAATGGCTGCTTAATGGGCATCACCAGCAGAAGAATCTTCGCCGGGCAGTGCCATCGCGGTCAGCTTCGGGCCCGTCTGCAACATAATGTACTGCCTGCCTTTGTGGACGTAGGTCATCATGCCGTAGCTGCTTTCAGCGGGTGCTTCCACCTGGGCCAGCGTTTCGCCGGTCGCCTTGTCGACTGCGAAAATGGTTGGCGTGCCGTCGCTCACGTTGCCGGCATATATCAGCAAATTAGGCGTGACTGTCATCTGGGCAACGCGAAGACCATACCCGGTGTTCGGAATGTCCATGCCCTTGAGGTCAGGATGATCCAGGACCGCGTCGGGTGTCTCACCAACCGGAATCCACCACAGGTGCTCACCCGTGTTCATGTCGATAGCCGTGATGCGAGAGTAGGGTGGCTTGAAGATGTTCAGGCCGTCCGGACCACGAACGCCAAATCCGCTCAATACAGCATAATCCGCGATCGTCGTGCCGGTCGGTTCATCGAGTATTGCGTCGCGTTCAGCGCCGGGCGCAATGATGCGGGTGTTGCAGTGTTTTCGCGATGTTACGTAGAGGATACCTGTAGTTGGATCCGCAGCAGCAGGACCGTCGATATTTACACCACCAATGTCGCCCGGGCACCAGAGCGACCCGACTTTTCCGAGATCGTTGTCGCGATGCAGCGGCGGCTGGAATAGCGGCCCGATTTCGTATTCGGCCAACGCTTCAATCGTTCGTTTGCGAAGGCCCGGCGTGAAATCCATCAGGTCGTCTTCCGTCATGCCCTGCTGGTCAAACGGCGCAGGTTTCGTCGGGAAGGGTTGAGTTTCCGATAGTTTTTCACCCGGGATTTTTGACGCCGGTACCGGTCGTTCTTCGATCGGCCAGATGGGTTCCCCGGTTTCCCGATTGAACGTGTAGGTGAACGCCTGCTTGGTGACCTGCGCAACGATAGGCACAGTCTTGCCGTCCATCTGCACATCGAGCAGGACAGGCGCGGTCGGCGTGTCGTAGTTCCAGATGTCGTGATGAACCATCTGGAAATGCCACTTCCGCTCACCGGTTTTGACATCCAGGGCAATCAGGCTGGTACTGAACAGGTTGTCTCCCGGACGGAAGCCGCCGTAGAAATCGACAGTCGCACCGTTGGTTGGAACGTAGACAATACCTCGTTCCTGGTCCGCAGAAAGGGGCGCCCAGGATGAAATATCACCGGTCCATTTCCACGCGTCGTTTTCCCAGGTCTCATGGCCAAACTCGCCGGGTCCCGGCAATACGTTGAACTTCCACAGGAACTTTCCGGTCTTGGCGTCGTAGCCCAGGATGTCGCCCGGAATATTCTCGACGCGTGACTGGTTGTAACCTTGCTCGGCAGAGTTGCCGACGACGACTACGCCATTGACCACGATTGGTGGTGAAGACGATGTGATATAGCCGGTTTCAAGATCGATGCCTTCGTACGGATCGTATTCATGGCCAAGGTCGGCCAGCAGATCGACGACGCCGGTCTTCGGGAAGCCATCAACCGGTACGGGCTTGCCGAAGCCCTCAAGCGGTTTGCCGGTCTTGGCATCCAGCGCCGTGAGAAAGAATGCCGGCGAAATGATGTAAATGACGCCTCGACCATCGACCTCGGCATAGGCGATGCCCTTGCCGTAATCTTTGCGCATTGAGTACTCGTAACGACGCGTATTCGGTTCGCGGTATGACCAGATCGTCTCACCCGTGCTCGGATCAATCGCAACAACATGGCGACGCGGTCCGGCGACGGTGTACAGGATGCCGTCGATATAAGTTGGTGTTGATCTGCCGCTTGCAGCGTTAAAGCTGGCGCCATCCCAGACCCAGGCTTCTTCCAGATCCTCGAAGTTTTCCGCGTCGATCTGGTCTGCCGGCGAGTACCTTGTATGGGCGGAATCGCCGCCGATAAAACGCCATTCGTTGTGCTCGGTCCCCGGTGACTGGGCCATCGCCTGGGTGCCCGCGAAGGCACAAATCGCCAGTAAGGCGGCTACTATTTTCATTTTTTTCCCCCTGAACATGCAGGTTCGGGAGGATACCTCAGGCCCTGAAGCAGGAAAACACATTCACCGGAAACAAAGCACATTGGAGCCGGCGCTTTGGTCGGCGGGAGTGATTTCGGGCAGAATGTCCCGCCATTGGAGGGTATGTATGCGAATCCAGAATCCCGTCATTGTTATTCCCGGCATCACAGGATCAAGCCTAGTGGATGACTATCCGCTCAAGGCCGACGAAATCTGGACGATGGTGTTCAACAAAGAGTATGAACGCATCGCATTGCACCCTGACGACCTGCGCTACGAGGCCGTTGAGCCCGCGCGAGTTCGCGCGGGTCAGCTCTTCCCGCTGTATGACGATCTGATTCGGGCACTACGGCATGAACTTTCTCCACGAGCTGATAAGCCGACACCGGTATTCGCGTTTCCTTATGACTGGCGCATGGACGTCCAGACCAGTGCAACAAAACTCGGCGCGTTTGTTGACGAAGTGATTGCCAGAACTAAGCTGCTGCGACATTACGCGGATGCGGACGATCTGAAAGTTGACCTTGTCGGGCACTCGATGGGTGGCCTCGTCATTTGTGAATTCCTGTCGCAATTCGGTCGGCGATCCAGGGTTGGGAAAGTCGTGACGATAGGTACGCCTTTTCTCGGCTCAATCGAGGCGATAGTCAAAATAGCGACCGGTATGAGTTTACTCACCGGTCCCGAGCCAAAAGAACGAGAGCGTGAAGCTGCGCGGGTGACGCCCGCACTTTATCAGTTGTTTCCGAGTTACAAAGGGGCGACCACGGACGCGGCGGGTAACGAAATTGATGTGCTCAACTATGCCAATATGCAGTCGAGCATTGTCGATAGCCTCACCGAATTTGTACGCCTTTATTCAGTGTCAACCCGCAGTGATGATCGCCAGGCCAGGGCAGTCGAAATTCTGCAAGACATGCTGGGAGGAGCCAGGCGTCATCGGCGCAACGTCGAAAAACTCAAACTACCGGAAACCGGTGTGCGGCAATCGGACTGGCTCGCCGTTGTCGGCGTCGGCGAGAAAACGCGAGTCCAGCTGACGGTTCAGAAAAACCGGCGTGGGCCCTGGTTCCTTATTGATGAAGAACAGTTCGTCAATGAATTGACATCGGACGAGCCGACGTCACGCCGTACAGGAGACGGGACAGTTCCGCTCGCTGCAGCGTTGCCACCGTTCTTGCCTGATAGCCGCCTCGTTTGTATGACGAAAAATGATCTGGGAGCGCTCGAATTGCGCGACAAGTTGTTGGTCGAGGTAGGCGGATTCCACGGCTTGTTACCACGACTCAATATTGTGCAACGCCTTGTGACGCGGCATCTGAATCCGGAGTATCGGGGGAGAGTGTGGGGCCACCGGGTTCCGGGATCGAGGACATGGAATCCACCCATCGAGGGGCTCGAGGAACGAGTTTATTAGGGACTCGCCCCACAGGGCATGTGCGTTTTTTTGAGCGCATTAGCTAAAGATCAATCCGCACCGGACTCTAAATGATTAAAGACGTTGCAGGCGGATTGGGGGCCACCGGGTTCCGGTTGCCAGCGTGCCACGTTAAATATTTGCGCTAAAGATCAATTCGCACCGGCCAAAATGCGTCCGGGTACCAACGCGGGCGAATTGGGAATCCACCCATCGAGGGGCTCGAGGAACGAGTTTATTAGGGACTCGCCCCACAGGGCATGTGCGTTT